>CAMXPV010000045.1 GCA_947245585.1 uncultured Lachnospiraceae bacterium
AGGTATGGAAGATGTCTAAGAATGATTTTAACCAGAACAGCCAGCAGAATGAGAAGCAGCAGGACAAGAACAGTCAGAACAATTCCAAGAACAGTTCTAACAACGCGAACAACAGCAGCAAGAACAGTTCCGGCAGCAACTCTAACAACAACAAGGACAACTACTAAGAAGGATCTGATCTGAGAGGGGGACGCATGGGGCGTCCCCCTTTGCCGTGACGGTTTCTGTTGACAGGCTTTTGCATACAGCATAAAATGTAGCTATGGAAAAATTTGAGTATATCGTGCCCTGTCATTTTGGACTGGAGGCAGTATTAAAAAGAGAAATCATGGATCTTGGGTTGGAGATTGTCGAAGTGGAGGATGGCAGGGTTACCTTTGCCGGAGACAGACAAGCTCTTTGCCGGGCTAATATTTTTTTGCGCAGTGCGCAGAGAGTGCTTGTTAAAATAGGAAGTTTTCACGCGGAGACCTTTGAAGAGTTATTTCAGGGGACGAGGGCCCTGCCATGGGAGGCGTATATTCCGAAGGATGGAAAATTTTGGGTGGCCAAGGCGGCCAGTGTGAAGAGCAAGCTGTTCAGCCCGTCCGACATACAGTCGATTATGAAAAAGGCTATGGTGGAACGCATGAAGGGCGTCTATCATATGGAGTGGTTTTCAGAGACTGGCGCGGACTATCCGGTCAGAGTGTTTATTAAAAAGGACGAAGTGACAGTGGGACTGGATACTTCAGGGGAGTCGTTACATAAACGAGGGTACAGAAAGCTGACGGCGAAAGCGCCTATTGCGGAAAATTTGGCGGCGGCGCTGCTTTTGTTGACACCATGGAAAAAGGACCGCATTCTGGTGGACCCTTTCTGCGGCAGCGGGACCATTCCCATTGAGGCGGCCATGATGGCGGCCGGCATTGCGCCTGGAAAGACAAGGAATTTTACGGCGCAGGCATGGGAACATGTGATTCCGGCAAGACTATGGCAGCAGACGAGGGAAGAGGCACAGGCTAACGAGAATTTGGATACCCCGACGCAGATTCAGGGCTATGACATAGACGACGAGATGGTGTCGATTTCGCGGGCAAACGCCAGGCTTGCAGGCGTGGAACATTTGGTCCATTTTCAGAGACGGGATGTGGAGCAGCTTTCCCATGCAAAAAAATATGGATTTATTTTGACGAATCCGCCCTACGGGGAGCGGTTGGAAGATAAGGAAAATCTCTTTGCCCTTTACCGGACGTTGGGAGAGCGTTATCGTGCCTTGGATTCCTGGTCGATGTATGTGATTACATCTTATGAGCAGGCCCAGGAGGCGATCGGCAAAAAGGCCGATAAGAACAGAAAATTATATAACGGTATGATAAAGACTTATTTCTATCAATATATGGGGCCAAAGCCCACCGGGAACAGAAGGTAAGCGATGCAGCAAAACAGTTTAATGAAAAGTACATTGGTATATTGTATTTTATTCGTGGCGGCAGCTATGAGCATGATGCTGTATTATGCGGCCACAAAGACGGTGGGGGTGACGGATCTGGCGCAGGATGAGGTGGTTTCCACTTTGCCGAGCGAGTTGACTGCACCTGTGACGCCTGCGCAGGAGAATGAAATTGTTATCAACCGGGCCGAAAAAAACACGAATTATTTCTGCGTGCCGATGCCTGAAAATGTGAAGGCGGAGGAAGTGGTTTTAGAGAATCATTATATGGATAAGGAATTGTGGGTGGGCATCAGTTCCGAGCAGGCGCAGGAATATGAGGCCTTCTATGAGGCAAACGGCGTTTATGGTAATTGTAACAATGTGACAAACGGCCGGTTTGAGATGGAGAAGGAGAGGATTTGCCTGCGGTTTGCCCTGACGGGAGTCTATGAATACCGCAGTATTTTTGAGGATCATACGCTGTATGTGGAATTCGTACCCTCGAAGGAAGTGTACGAGAAGATTGTTGTGATCGATCCGGCCTATGGCGGGGACGATAGAGGCGTGACGGTGGACAGGGTGATGTCAAAGGATATCACGCTTGACATTGCGAAAGCTCTGAAAACGATGTTTGACGAGAGCGATATCAAAGTGTATTACACCAGAATGGACGACAGCAATCCCGCATCTGCACAGAGGGTTGACCTGGCGGTGGAGACGAAGGCTGATATGTTGATCCGCATCGAGGTGGGCGGAGATGAGAACAGCAAACTCTACGGCACGTCGGCGGTTTACAACAGCAAGTATTTTATTCCCGGTTTTGGCAATGTGGAACTGGCAGATCTTTTGGAGCGCGAAGTGGTCACATCAATCAGCGGTAAGGCCGGCGGCCTGATAGAGTCGACAGCGGCAGACGAAGTGTTAAACAGCGCCACTGTCCCGACGGCGGCAATTCGGGTGGGATATCTGACGAACAGCCAGGAGGCCATTCTTTTACAGCGGGAAGACTATATTAAGCGGATTGCCGAGGGAATTTATAATGCGGTGATAAAGGCTTACGAACAACATGAACAGTAATTTGAAGGACATGAAGGGAAAAAACATGTTTCAGATAATATTTGCCACAGGAAATCAAGGTAAGATGAGGGAAATCCGGGCAATTCTTGAAGATTGCGAGGCCAATATCGTCTCCATGAAGGAGGCGGGAATTGACTTGGAGATAGAGGAGAACGGAACCACGTTTGCGGAAAACGCCATGATTAAGGCCAGGGCGGTTGCGGATGCGCTTGCGGCGCAGAAAAAGCCGGGGGAATATGTGGTGATGGCGGACGATTCCGGATTGGAGATAGACTGTCTGGGCGGGGAGCCGGGTGTCTATTCCGCAAGGTATCTCGGGGAGGAAACGCCCTTTGAGGTAAAGAGCAGGGATTTCCTCAGACGGATGGCGGATGTGCCGGAAGAAAAGAGAACTGCCAGATTTGTCTGTGCCATCGCGGCAATTTTTCCGGACGGCGAAGCGGTTACCACGAGCGGTATTGTGGAGGGAAGAATTGGCTATGAGCTTCGGGGAGATAATGGCTTTGGCTACGACCCGATCTTTTATCTGCCGGAATATGGCTGTACGGCAGCGGAGCTTACCGACGAAGAGAAAAACCGAATCAGTCACAGAAGTCGTGCTTTGGGGCTGATGAAGGGGGAACTAAAGAAAAGGATTTCTTGACTATGAGAGTATTGATTGTGAGCGACAGTCACCGTCGCAATGAAAATCTCCTGGCCGTGTTGGAGCGGACAGGGCCCTATGATATGTTGATACACTGCGGGGACGTGGAAGGAAGCGAATATACGATCAGCGAGGCAGCGGGTTGTCCTGCGGTAATGGTGCAGGGGAATAACGATTTCTTTTCCAGTATTCCAAAAGAGCAGGACGTTATGATCGGACGCTATAAGGTGTGGGTGACACATGGGCATCATTACAATATTGCCATGAATACGGAGACGATCAAGCAGGAGGCCATCAGCCGGGAAATGGATATCGTCATGTGTGGGCATTCCCACAGACCTGTGATTGATATCGGGAAAGAGGTTACGCTGATCAATCCCGGAAGCATCAGTTATCCCAGACAGGAAAACCGAAAACCCAGCTACGTCATTATGGAGCTGGACAGGGAAGGGGAGGCTCATTATACGCTGAATTATTTGGATAAATAGTCAGGCGGAGTCAGGAAATCAAAATTATGAAAAAATTTTTAATATTTATCAGGGGCGGCGTGATATCGATTTTGCTATATTTTATATTGATTGGCATTTATACAAGGTGTTCTGATGATCCGATTATTTTTTTCGCTTCTCTTGTCATAGCGTTAGTTGTGATTCTGGTTAACGGCATTCTTTTGTGGAAATCAGGATTGTTTGATTCCTTTACTTTATCAATGATATGTCTTGTCTATTTCATGGGTCTTATCGTGTTAACCACGTATGGACCTACCTTTATAGACAGAAGCATTTCCTACCACATAGCTTTTTATGCGGCAGATGAAGAAAAGATCGACATTGATGAGATGAGAGAGGAGTTTTCGGAGGCAATCTTTGATAAAAGAATACACGATGCGGTGGAGACGGGATTTATTGTGGAGGGAACGGATGGATATTATACGCCCACATGGAAATCTAAGGTCATGACAGCTATTTTGAAACCGATCGGAAAGATGACGGGGTCATTGCATACTTATGAAGAGCTCAGGGAGGCGCTGACAAAATGAAGAAAATAATATTGGATGAAAAAAAGGCGGCGCTGCTTGTGTTGGGAATTGCCTGCGTGGGGTATTTCCTGCTCTTGTTCCGGTTCTATCGTGTTGAATATTATGCGCCTGACCTTCGCCTTTATGTCACTATGGCGCAGGAGAACAAAAAGGCGGCGGACGGCTTTTCTTCCCTGTTTATTTGGTTTTCGTCCCTGTGCAGCATGATGCCGGAATTTATGACCTATCTCAGTCTGGGTATGCTGTGTTTTTCTATTTTCAATATTCTCATTTTTTACTATGTGGTTTTATGGGAAAATATACGGAAATTTATCCTGGTTACGTTGATCTGTCTGTCATGCGGGGCATGGTATTATTTTTACGGCAAGCTGTTTTATGACATACCGTTTTCCGTGTACAATTATTCTGTCTGCCTGCTTGTATTTATGAAAATGCATGTCGATCGGGAGGACGGAAAAAAGGCGCAGTTATGGTGGTATCTGCTTACCTATCTTCTTGGGCTTATGCTGTCATGGAAGCCCTACAATGTTTTTCTGGCCTGCGGTGTAGGCTTGTTGACGTTGGCATATGATGAGTTTAGAAAAGAAATGCTTGGGGCTATAAACAGCGTCAAAAAGGTTTTCGCATCTGTGATCTTGCTGCTTATGGGGTATGTCACGGGCAACTTTAATCTTTTGCGGTTTCCGAGGGAGACAATAGAGGGTATACAGGCGTATCCTGCGTCCTATGAGTTTTCCAAGTTTATGTCCGGAAAACACAGAATTTTATGGGATCATGTCAATGACCTGCCCTTCTCCATGACTGTGTTTTCCGTGATTTTTTTGCTGTTTGTGGGAATCGTTTGGCCCATTGTCATTAGAAAGTTTCGCTATCTGGGAATATCCCTTTTTATGTTTGGGGCGTTGGCGCTGTTCATCTCCAATTTTTCCAGAGGATACGCGTGGCACGGCTTCTGTTATGGCTTTTTTGTGATCACCTACTGTCTGATTCTGGTAAAGGAGACAAAGCCGGAGCTGCTGCGCAACTGTATTTTTAGAATACTGTTGGCAGTGACGCTGCTTGTGCAGTGTGTTGTGAATTTTGGATATTATATCCCAAAACAGGCCGGATGGGAGGAGAGGACTGAGGAAGCGATCAGGGTTTTGGAGGAGAACGAGACGGAAATCTTTCAGCATGTGACAAAACTGGTGGAAGGATTTGGGGAATCGAAATATATGATTGACAATGCCGTGAAGCGGTACAGGCCCTATGCACCGATGGTTTTGTGGCTCAGGCCGGTTTCGGTTGGGCAGCCTTATATTGTGGCGGAAAATATGGAATTGATCGATCCGCTGTACTACATGGATTATGATGGATGGACCGAGTTATGCACGAGGGAAAACTGTGTGGAGAATAAAGAGGAAAGCGACTATGTGGTTTTTATCATTCCCAACGTTTTTAAGAGTATGAATGATGTGGCGGAAATCCATAGATATGACGAGAAGCATCTGGCGACGGTAGTCAGGGAGGCGGATTATACCATATATGTGTATGACAATTTACAGTAACGGGATTCGGCAGACGGATGACCTCGCGGTTTATGAACGGTATGGCCGGGCTGTTACGAAAGAGTTATGAAAGAAAGCAAAAAATGAAAGAAAGATGTTGACAGAAAAAAAGTCGTATTATATAATGGAACATGCGTTGTGAGAACTGGCGTATGTTCCCTTGCGGGGTGTGGCTCAGCTTGGCTAGAGCGCCTGGTTTGGGACCAGGAGGTCGCAGGTTCGAATCCTGTCACCCCGACGCAGCAGTTTTTTACTATGCGGGTGTAGTTCAGTGGTAGAACACCAGCCTTCCAAGCTGGATATGTGGGTTCGATTCCCATCACCCGCTCTTTTCTTTTGTTTGGAAAGTCCTATTTTTATAGGGCTTTCCGTTTTATTTTGGGGGATAAGGCGTCTTTCTGTCTGTGAGGCCGCAGAGATAATCCAGACTGACACGATAGTATTCGGCTAGCTTTAGCAAGTGCCGAATGGGCATTTCGTTGGCTCCACGTTCATAACGCGCGTACATGGTCTGCGATGTGCCAAGATAGTCTGCTATTTCCTGTTGTGACTTGTCGAAATCCTCTCGGAGATTTCGGATTCGATTTATATAATCCATTTATGATCCCTATAACATGAGAGTGAGTAGTTTTGATGATTTTATTATCCTAACATAGTAAAAATATTTACTATTGACTTTAGTAAATATTTTTACTAAAATAAAACGGACATATTTATAAAATCAGGATGATGAAGAAGGGAGAAATTTATGCACAGGAGGAAAATAGTAACTGGAATATTGGCGTTGACGATGGTGGTGATCGTTACGGCCTGTGGAAATGGCTCGTCGAATGCCGAACCCACTGAGACAGCCGCTCCGGTGGAGGCAGAAGCTGAGAAAGAGAATACAGGAGTAGTTGAGCAGGCCGCGGCAGAAGTGCAGGAGCAGGAGACAGCGGAGGATGAAACGGCGGAGGCCGTTACAGAAGTGGATGAGGAGACTGCCACTGAGGAAATTCAGGACAAAGATAAATTAACCAGTGTGGAATTGGAGAATATTGTGCAGCAATATGATGAAGTACTGAGCAATTACGATCTGGAGTGCTATTTTGGCTATAATAAACCGGACGACGGATGGGAACTGGAAGCGGGGTATGATGGCAGAGAGCAGGGAAAAGAGAGTGAGCAATTAAGTCAAGGAAATGAGACACTGCATATCGAGAGCTTTGAAAGCGAGCCGGTGGAGATTATATCGGTTTTTGATGAGAATGACAATGAAGTAGAGGTGCAGGCGGATACCTACGAGTATCAATGCCGCTATAATGACGCAATCCGCGCATTCTGCGAAACGGGCGAGTGGGAAGAGCCGGAAAGATGTGAGAAGCCGTATCATATGGGCATGAGTTATTGCATTGACAGAAAGCCCGCGGGGAAGATAGACACGCCTTATGGAGAGGGAACTCTGTATTCTGCGGTTTATGAGTGTTTCAGTTATGAGGAATGGAATGAAGAGGGGGCCTATTGGGAACAGATAGATGAATCTTCCCGTTATTGGTATCGCAGGGAAGGAATGCTGATAGAAATTAATGATTATTTTGTTCAGGTTGAACTGTCTAACCTTGACTGGTATGTCTGGGAATGGGAAGAGGAGAAAAGCGGTGACAGGCTTTTGGACATAGAGTATACTGGCAGATTGGAAGAACTTTTACCTCAGATGTTTGAAGTAAAATAAAGAGTACAAAAACCACCCTTGCATACTTTAATAAGTTGTGAGGGTGATATTTTTATCGTAAGTAACAGCGATGCGGAATAATGAGAAAAACTTGTTTAAACCATAACAACATGATAGAATGGAGAAAGACTTTAGATAGGAGCATGGTTTTTGTGGTAAAGGAAATAAATGGGCTTATTGTTGAATGGGATGTTGGCAAAAATGAGATAAATAAAAGAAAACACGGAATTTCTTTTGAATCGGCAGCATTGGTGTTTGCAGATGAACATTATCTTGAGTTGTTTGATGATGAACATAGTATTGAAGAGGATAGGTATATCGCAATCGGAATGGTGGAGGACATTCTTTTTGTTGTACATACGATGCGGGGTGAAAGCGTGAGAATGATATCTGCACGTTTGGCAACAGAGCAGGAAAGGAGATTTTATTATGACAGCCAGTGTTCAAATATATAGAGGACAGCAGCCGACAGAGGAACAGAGGGAGGAAATCAGAGAAGCCGCAAAGAAAACGCCTGTTTATGATGAAGATGCTCCGGAATTATCCGTAGAACAGTTACAGCGTTATAGAAAGGCGGCAATTAATAAAAAAGAAAAGGCGGCTGTTACTTTGGAACTTTCCAGGGAAAATATGGTCAAAGCACATTCATTTGGAGAAGAATATAGAACGGTTTTGAGCCGATTGTTGGAATTAGCTATGAATGACAGTGATTTAGTGAAAAAGGCACAGCTTTGAAAGTTGCATTTAAAAATGCCTATTCTGATTTTAAGCCGCAACTTTGTGAGTGAAAAAATAAGTAAATTTCTGATTGACAATACTATCTTGATACGCTAGAATATAGCTTGTGCTAATTAAGTGCCTTGTGGTACAATAGCGATACGTGTTCGTAGCTCAGCTGGATAGAGCAACGGCCTTCTAAGCCGTGGGTCGGGGGTTCGAATCCCTTCGAGCACGTTTTTTCTTTCAATATGGTGGGTATGGCGCAGTCGGCTAGCGCGCCAGATTGTGGCTCTGGAGGCCGAGGGTTCGAGTCCCTCTATCCACCTTTCGCGGGAATGTGCAAAGCACTGCCTGTATTACCAATAATGGGCTATCGCCAAGGGGTAAGGCACAGGACTTTGACTCCTGCATTCGCTGGTTCAAATCCAGCTAGCCCAGTTTAAGGACCACTAGCTCAGTCGGTAGAGCACCTGACTTTTAATCAGGTTGTCGGGGGTTCGAATCCCCCGTGGTTCATTAAAGGAATTCACAGGGTAAATTGGGGGATTCGAACCCCCAGGGCGACATCCCCCGTGGTTCATTAAAGGAATTCATTAAAAGTTAATGGCTTTACTTGGCCGAAACGTTTGATCGCAGTGCATTTTCTGCAGTTCAAATGTTTTTTTTATTCATTAGAAGCGGTTGAAAACAACAGAAGCAGGAAATTGTTAAGGAGAATATGATGGAACAGACGAAGGAAAATAAGATGGGCACTATGCCTGTAAACAAATTGTTAATTACCATGTCCCTGCCCATGATGATATCTATGTTGGTGCAGGCTCTCTATAATGTGGTAGACTCTATTTTCGTTTCCCGCATCAATGAAAACGCACTGACAGCTGTGTCACTTGCTTTTCCGATTCAGACCCTGATGATCGCAGTGGCAGGCGGTACTTGTGTCGGCATTAATGCGGTGCTCTCCAAGGCTCTTGGGGAAAAGGAGCAGGAGCGGGCCAATAACACGGCGGTGAGTGGTATTATCCTGATGGCCGTCAGCTATTTGCTGTTTCTGGCGGTGGGATTGTTTGCGACCCGTGCCTTTTATCTGACACAGACCAGTGACACACAGATCGTTGCGTTCGGCGTGCAGTATCTGAGCATTGTATGTAGCTGCTCGTTTGGCCTTTTTGCTCAGTTTGTGTTTGAGCGCCTGTTGCAGTCCACGGGCAGAACCTTCTATATTATGATTACGCAGGGGACGGGCGCTATTATCAATATCATTCTGGATCCGATTTTTATTTTCGGGCTGTTTGGCATGCCGAAGATGGGCGTTGCGGGCGCGGCGGTGGCTACGGTGACAGGACAGACCATTGCGGGCACGATTGCAATGATCATTAATTTTAGAAAAAATGAGGATATTGCGATTCGTTTTCACGGTTTTCACTTGGAACGGGAGATTGTGGGACAGATTTATAAGATCGGCGTGCCTTCCATGATTATGCAGGCGATCGGTTCGGTGATGACCTATGGCATGAATTTGATTCTGATTTCGTTCACACCCACGGCGACGGCGGTGTTTGGCGTGTACTTTAAGCTGCAGAGTTTTATCTTTATGCCGGTGTTTGGGTTAAACAACGGTCTGGTGCCGATACTTGCGTACAATTACGGTGCGGGCCGGCGGGACCGCTTTATTCAGGCGTTAAAATGCGGCATTCTTTATGCAGTGAGTATCATGGCGGTGGGAGTGGTCATTTTCCAGACGATTCCGGCAGTTTTGTTGGGCTTTTTTGAGGCATCGGATGAAATGCTGCGGATTGGGGTGCCGGCGCTGCGGATTATCTGCATCAGTTTTCTGCCGGCAGGTTTCGGGATTGTCTGTGGTACGGCGTTTCAGGCGCTTGGCAATGCGGTTTACAGTATGCTTGTCTCCATTGCCAGACAGTTGGTGGTGCTTTTGCCGGCGGCATATTTGTTATCCATGACGGGTGAAGTGACGAATGTGTGGTGGGCGTTTCCGATTGCGGAAGTGATGTCTTTGGCTATGACGATCATCTTCCTGATCAGGGTCAACAGCAGGGTGATCCGGTATATCGGGGAAGAAAACTGATCTCGTGAAAGCAGCGCTGCGTGCCGGTTTGGTTCCGGATTTGTCAGTGTGGAGCGGGATGAGCGTTGACGTTGACAGGGCAAATGGAAAATGATATGATACATGAGCGGGCAGAGCAGAAGTGACATGAATGTCATAAAATGCAACGGCCTGACAGGCGGATATGGCGGAATTGGCAGACGCGCTGGATTTAGGTTCCAGTGGGAGACCGTGCAGGTTCAAATCCTGTTATCCGCAGGAAAGAAGCGCTTAAAACAGGCGCTTCTTTTATTCCGTGTTGCATGATGTAAGCGTCGGGAATGCCTAAAGCATGTTGGATGGACGCGCAGTAGTACCGCAGATCATAGAAACTATCTAAAGCCGTTCGGTGTTCCAACATCGGCGGTTTTAAATTATAGTTGAAAAATCTGTATGTTTGAAATATAATATACTTACCAAGGAAGCCGATACGATAGATCACACCTATCCGTTTCCGGCGAAAATATCAGTTAGAAAATAGCACCTTTACTTTGTCAGAGCGGGGGTGCTATTTTTTATTTTTCATGTTCAGAATCGCAACAATCAGTAAAGCAAAAGTGAGTATGATCTGTAATTCCTCATATGTACTCATAAAAAACGCCTCCTTCCGTCCAAAGCTCGGAACGGAGGTATTCACACCCTATCAGCTCCCCAGGTAAGAGTGGAGTCAAAGTCCTCTGCTCTTCAAATTCGCAACAAGGTTTACATAAAATTCTCGCACATCAAATCCGGGAACGTTTTCCCTGTTTAAGTCAATCATATCACCGTGTGAAATGCCCCTCCCACTTGGAGTCATAAGCGCGGTGAAGCTTTCTCCCCAACGGGCGCTTTCCATGGACACCAATCCGTCGTTTGCTCCGTCGAAATGCCGGACCAAAGGATAGGCCATATTAAGCGGGAATCTGCCGCTGGAAGCGCAGTTCATCTGACTGCCCACGCTCTGATAATACACGTCGGGGCAGTCGGGCAGTTTTTCATTTCTGAGGCTGCATGAGGAGGCGGTGAGATCCTGCACGGCGGCGAGAAAGTCAGGATTGACATCGCCGAATTTCTTTAGGGCGGCATTGTACTTACGCGCCACACTTTTTTGCACTTTTTCCGGTATTTTTTCCAACAGATAGTCTGCAAAGATACAGCCATAGTGGGGCGTGTTGATGGTGGTCAGGGAGGCAACATAAGGGGATGCGCCGCAGGCGCTTATGGCATAACGGCTGTCCAGACCGCCCTTGGAGTGGGCGATAATATTTACCTTTTCACAGCCGGTTTCCTGTACAATGGAGCGGATGCGGTCTGCCAGTTCCTGTCCACAGGAGGCAACGGATGCGGCGGACTGTTGGCTGCCGTAGTAGACAATGGCGCCGTTTTGTTTCAGGGCATAGGGAATCCTGCCCCAATAATTAAAGAAGCGAAAATCCCGGAAAAATACGCCGTGCACCAAAAGAAGAGGGTATTTGGTGTGACAGATTTGGCTTTGGGCGCGAACCTGGTCCAACAGATATTTTTCGTCTTCAAAGGCGGCCTCGCTGGAGGTGATGGAGATGATCCGGCAGAGCGCCCAGATATGGACAAGGGGAATAAAGCCACAGGCAATGCCGATGATGCGCCATTTAATACCCAACTGGATGGAGGTTGTGTACACAAGGATAATGCCGATCCAGAAAATGACGGCTTCCAACAGAATCAGAAGAAGCACAGCGGCAAAAAACCCAACGCCCTGTGCAAGACTGCCAAACACTTTTTTGTGTGTGATAAGACAGTAAAAAAGAAAAAGAAGAAGCGATGCACACACTGCAACGGTGGATATCAGGAAAATCCGCAGCAAGGTAACACCGATTTTCAGAATTTGGTTGCGGTGGCCGAAAATGCTGTTTTTCATAAGTATCTCCATTCCGGCAGCTGTTGAAAAACTGCCTGCATTTATGGTAGCATAACCGGGGCAGGAAGGAAACAGCAAAGTGGTGCTGTGGAGAAAATTTTAGGAAAGCGGTAATATGGTTGCAATTCCAAATCGATTCGGGTAAGATTACATACGAAAGAACAGGAAGAAAAGGGAAACGATATGACACGTGAAGAACGCATGGCTACGGAGTCTGTCGGAAAACTGATGGCTAGTATGACGCTGCCTTCGATTCTGGCGCAGATTATCAATATATTATACAGCATTATTGACAGGATTTATATCGGTCATATGGAAGGGGTGGGAGCGAATGCGCTGACAGGCGTGGGCGTTACTTTCTGTATCACCGTGTTTATTTCCGCTTTCTCCGGATTTGTCAACAGCGGCGCTGCACCTCTTGCCGCTATTTGGCTTGGAAAACAGGACAGGGAGCATGCGGAGAAAATTCTGGGAAACAGCGTGAGCTTTTTGGTGATCTGCACGGTGGCGCTGATGGCTGTTTTTTACGCTTTCCAGAGGCCGCTGCTCTATCAGTTTGGCGCAAGCGACGCCACCATAGAGTACGCGGTGGACTATCTGACGATTTATCTTGTGGGCACGTTGTTTGTGGAGTTTGCGCTAGGGTTGAACGCCTTTATTATCTGCCAGAGCAGGCCGGGGACGGCAATGCTCTCTGTGCTGATCGGCGCGGTGGCGAATATTATATTGGACCCCATTTTCATCTTCGGCTTTCATATGGGCGTGAAGGGTGCGGCTGTGGCTACCGTGATTTCACAGGCTCTCAGCGCGGCTTGGGTCACGGGTTTTTTGCTGAGTAATAAATCGTCTCTGAAGATTCGCAGACGGTATCTGAAGCTTGAGGCGGGAATTCTGGTCAGTATTTTTTCCCTGGGAATCTCTCCTTTTATAATGCGGGCCACGGAAAGCTTTATCAGCATCGTGTTAAATCACGGCCTGCAGGCTTACGGCGGGGACCTTCATGTGGGGGCGCTCACCATTATGCAGAGCGTGATGCAGCTTTTTTCCGCGCCGATCGGCGGGTTTACACAGGGGATGACACCGATTGTCAGCTACAATTACGGTGCGGGGAATTTTGGCAGGGTAAGACAGCTATACCGTTGGATGATCGGGCTTTGTTTTGGGTTTATGCTGATTTCCACGGCCACTACCATGCTGTTTCCTACCTTTTACGCGGGGTTTTTCACAGAAGAGGCAGCGCTTGTGGAGTTGGTCGGCAAAGTGATGCCGGTCTTTATGGCGGGTATGTTGGTTTTCGGGCTGCAAAACGGGATTCAGCCCACTTTTCTGGCATTGGGGCAGGCGAAGGTGTCTCTCTTTATAGCTGTTCTCCGCAAGATCATTCTGCTGATTCCGTTGGCGATTATTCTGCCGCATTTTTTCGGCGTGATGGGCGTATACTATGCGGAGCCGGTTTCCGACGTGATTTCGGCGACTACGGCGAGTGTGTTGTTCTTGTTTAACATAAAGAAAATTCTATCGCAGGAGTCGTTGAATAAAATTCATTGACAAGCGGAAATACTTATGATATCTTAAATTATATTTTGCAGATGGTGTAATCTGCAGACGTTGATTACAAAATCAACGTCGGTTAAAAGGGAGTAGTTATCCTGTGTAAGCAACATACCCTGACACATGTGTCATGTTTACACGCTTTCTGTTTCCAATTTGATTGTTTGAGAGGATGGAAAGGACGAGACTTTTAGCATTACAAAATGTTGAGAGCCGCGTCCATTTTTTTATACGCATGGGGCTTTCGGAAAGGGAGAGGTATTAGAAATGATCCAAATGATAATTCTTCAAATCGCCTTGTTGGCACTGGGGTTTGCGCTCTTGGTAAAAGGGGCGGACTGGTTCGTGGAGGGCGCAAGCAAAGTAGCGGAAAAGTTTGGGATTCCGCAGCTTGTAATCGGACTTACCATTGTGGCCATCGGTACGTCACTGCCGGAGGCGGCGGTCAGTGTGTCAGCGGCGCTCAAGGGAAGTGCGGAGATCACCATCGGCAATATTGTGGGCAGCAATATTCTGAACGTGCTGCTGATTCTCGGTATCACTTCGCTCATTCGCCCCGTAGACGTGCAAAAAACCACAGTGCGGTACGAAATTCCCTTTGTGGTTCTGGTGTCAGCCCTGCTCATGGGGATCGGTTATACGGATCACACCGTTGGGCGTGTGGACGGGATTATTTTGTGGGCGCTGCTTGTCTGCTATCTGATTTACCTGCTTGTGATCGCGAAAAAGGGCGGCGGCATGCCGGAGGAGACGGCGGAAGAAAACAAGCCGATGCCGGTCTGGAAAATGCTCGGCCTGATTGTGGTTGGCGGTGTGATGATTGTGGTGGGTTCCGATGTGGCGGTTGATGCGGCCACAGAGCTTGCCAGAATATTCCATATGAGCGAGAGGCTGATCGGATTGACTATCGTTGCCTTTGGCACATCCCTGCCGGAGCTTGTGACCTCCGTCACGGCGGCGATCAAGGGGAAAGCGGATATTGCCGTTGGCAATATTGTGGGCAGTAATATTTTCAACATTCTCTTTGTGGTGGGCACTTCAGCGCTGATTACGCCGGTGTCTTATGCGCCGGCCTTTCTGGTGGACAGCATCGTGTGTATCGCCTCGGCGGTTCTTTTGTGGCTGTGCGTCTTTAGGCATAGGAAACTTGGGAGGCTTGGCGGTGCGGCGATGTTAGCCGGATATGCGGGATATTTTGTGTATTTGATGCGGTGACAGACATAGAAAAAGGGTTGACATTCAGTCAACCCTTTCTTTTCCCCAAAAGAACACAGCTACCGTACCGGGGCCTGTGTGGGCGCCGATGGTAGTACCGATGCTTGTAATCATCACCTTGCCGTCCAGGTGAGGGAAACGCTCTTCGATCAGATCGGCGACAA
Organism: uncultured Lachnospiraceae bacterium; assembly: GCA_947245585.1. Taxonomy (GTDB): domain Bacteria; phylum Bacillota; class Clostridia; order Lachnospirales; family Lachnospiraceae; genus UBA3282. Next base: position 15,062 of record CAMXPV010000045.1, read on the forward strand.
GTCTGGCATCCGCATAGCAGGCGGATTGTGAAATATAACATTTTCCGCTGTAATCGCGGCCCTCTTCGATGGACTCTTCCATCTTGTCCACAATGGCGTGGATTACCTTCCTTTTGGTACGGATTTTATAGCGTGGAATCAGCCGTCCCATATTGTCTACATTTAAGAGCGGGCAGATATTCAGCATATTTCCCACCATGCCGGAAGTCTTTGATATGCGGCCGCCCTTGATATAAAAGGTCAGGTCGGTGGAGAAAAACCAATGGTTTAGCCGGAGTCTGTTGTCGAGCGTCCATTGATAGAGTTCTTCGATTGACATGCCCTCGTCGCGCAGATCCGCCAATTTATCCATCAGAAGGCCAAAACCGGAAGACGCGGCAAGAGAATCTACAATGTAGATGGTGCGGTCCGGATATTTTTCCAAAAGGGCTGTTCTGGCATTCATAGCTGAGTTGATGACCCCGGAAATGCCGGAGGACAGACTCAGATGGAGGATATCTTTACCGGCTTTTAAAAATGGTTCAAAATATTCTGTAAATTCCGCCACATTCACTTGTGAAGTCCTGGTCTCAGCGCCGTCAGCCATGGCTTTATAAAAGTGTTCAAAGGACATGGTCTTTCCAAGATCATCCAAATATTCCTGCCCGTCCAGTTCGTAATGAAAACAGGCGTAGAAGATACCGCGCTTGGCAAAATGGTCTGCCGGGAGATCTGCCGTAGAACAACAGCTTAAAATATATTTTTTCATAGTTCGGATGTCTGTGCCTTTCCCGCAAGATGCGAATGAACATTGTTTTCGGATTGCTATACGTTAGAGTGTATCATGTTTAAGCGGTAAATACAATGAAGACTTTGGCCTATTGTGCCGATCCCGGTTTCTGATATTTGCTTTCTAATATTTCCCTGCTTGTACTTGTTTTAGCAGGGAATATTTGGTATACTATTCACCGAAAGCAATGAGCAGTGCACAGACGGAAGTGGAACGTAGACTGCCCGTGAACCGAGCGGCACTGCGAGAGGACGTAAAAACGAAAAATAAAGGAGAGCAGACATGAAAGGAAATATTGTTGTTGGTCAGTCCGGCGGCCCTACAGCCGTTATCAACTCTTCTGTAGCAGGTGTGTATGCCGCTGCGAAGAAGCTGGGCGTGAAGAAGATTTACGGTATGGTTCACGGTATCGAGGGATTTCTGGAGGATCGCATGATCGATCTTGGCGAGTATCTGGACGACGAGACGGGGATCGAACTCTTAAAGAGAACCCCTTCCGCATTCCTTGGCTCCTGCCGTTTTAAGATGCCCCAGATCGAGGGACATGAGGATGTTTACGAGAAAGTTTTTGAGATCATGGAGAAGCATGACATTGAGTGCCTGTTTTATGCGGGCGGTAATGACTCCATGGATACGGTTAAGATGCTGTCTGACTATGCAGCGGCTCATGGCAAATCCCAGAGATTCATGGGTGTGCCCAAAACCATCGACAACGATCTGCCTGTGACGGATCACTGTCCGGGCTATGGCTCTGCTGCGAAATACATTGCGGCTTCCCTGAAGGAAGTTATCCGCGACAATGCATCTTTTGGTGCGAAGAAACCTACCGTTTGTATCGTGGAGATTATGGGACGTAACGCAGGCTGGCTTACGGCGGCGGCGGCTCTTGCAAAGGGCGACGACTGCGAAGGCTGCGATGCGATCTATCTGCCTGAGAAGGTATTTGATATTGACAAGTTCGTTGCGGATGTGAAGGATCTGGCAGCAAGAAAGTCTTCCGTAGTGATCGCAGTGTCTGAGGGCGTTAAGGTTGCAGACGGCAGATATGTATGCGAGATCGGCAGAGAAGTTGCCGTAGATGCATTTGGCCACAAGCAGATGTCCGGTACGGCGGTGATGTTGGCTGACAAGATTGCGGCTGAGACTGGACTTAAGACCCGTGCGATCGAGTTCTCTACTTTACAGAGAGCGGCGACCCACCTCGCATCCCTGACAGATATCAACGAGGCGTTCCAGGTTGGCCATGATGCGGTGATGGCGGCGGAAGAGGGCAAGACCGGTATGATGATCACCCTTGACAGAAACGGCGACGATCCTTACCAGTGCGGCACTAGCGCTTACGATATCCACGCAATCGCGAATGTGGAGAGAAACGTGCCGGATGAGTGGATTACGGCGGACGGCAAGGGCCTGACAGAAGGGTACGAGAAATATGCGAGACCTCTGATTATGGGCGAACTGCAGCCGCTCTTCGTAAATGGTCTGCCGAGACATTTGGTAAGAAAGTAAGAAACGGAAATCATAAAAATAGAGGGAACCGGAATTGCTGCATATGTGCGGCGGTTCCGGTTCTTTTCTTATGAGTTATGGATGCATAAAAAAGAAACAAAATACAACTATTGACAAATGCATTTACTTCTTTTATGATCAATTTATCAGGATTTTCTAAAGGTGCGCATTCCGCACAAAGGACAGTTTCTGTCTGGATTCCCGATTTATCATCAGTGGTCTTCACACATCAAAACAGCAGTTTTTGAGTCTGTCTGTCAATAGCGGTGCCGGATCAGTTTTCGGCGGCCGTACACATCGAGAGGAGTATCTATATGGCAAAAGAAAAAAATCCCTACAACAAGAAACGAAGCGCAAACAGTAAAGTCCGCGACAGCGGCAGCAAACTAATCTTTGGGAATGCGGAGCTATGTTCCCAGTTTCTGCGCAATTACATGAATATACCGCTTTTGAAAAACGTTCGGGCTGAGGATATTGAAGACGTTACGGAACGTTATGTTCCTATGTTTACGGAGGAACGCGATTCAGATACGGTAAAACGTATCAAATTATCAAAAAATAACATCCTATATTTTGTTTCTCTTATTGAACATAAAACAAAAGTAGATTATAATGTGAGTATGCAGATGCTCCGTTATATGGTCTATATATGGGAGGACTATGAGAAAGAGATGGAACGGCAGAAGAGAGGCATCAGCAGGACGAAAGGATTCCGTTATCCGCCGATTCTCCCTATCGTTTATTATGAAGGGAGAGGCATATGGACAGCAGGACGCAGCATAGAGGATAGAATTCTTTATGACAAGGCGTTTGAACCTTTTACGCCGAAGTTTTCTTATAAGTTGGTAGAACTCAATGCTTACAGTGTGGAGGAGCTGATAGGGAAAAATGATGAATTGTCATTGCTAATGCTTATTAACCGGTTACAGAATTCTTCAGAATACAGAGATTTGAATCTGCCGGAGGATTATCCTAAAAAGATAGTGGAAAATTCTACGGATGAGTTAGTCAATATCATAGCAAGGGTTTCAGCCTCCATGCTGAGACATCTAGAACTTTCAGAGGATGAAGTTACGGAGTTTACGGAACAGGTAAAGGAGCGTAATATGGCGGTATTATTTGAGAATTTTAAAGATGATATCAATTTAGCCGGCGCTATCAGAGTTGCAAGGGAAAAGGCGCAAACGGAAGGTCGTGCGGAAGGTCTGGCGGAAGGCGAAGCGCGTTTTATGAAGCTGACGGAATTGCTGCTACAGTCAGGACGTGTGGAAGATTTGACAAAGGCGATTGCTGATCCTGTATTTAAAGAGGAAATGTACCGACAGTATCATTTAAAGTAAAATATTTTTTTTTAAAAGAGTGGTTTACAAAACCACTCTTTTGTTATATGATGGTCTTGGAAAACGATTTCCGGAAAACATTTTCCAAACTGAAGTCGCTTTCGGGACGGAATCAAAATGGTATCAATCAAAGATGTCGCAAAACAGGCGGGCGTAGCGATCTCTACTGTATCTAAGGTGTTGAACAACTACCCAAATGTGAGTGAAGCGACCAAAAAAAAAGTGAATCAGGCCGTGGCGGAATTGAATTTCGTGCCAAACTCTGTGGCGGCGGCGCTTTCTTCCAAGCAGTCCGGCAGGGTGGCCCTTCTTTTAAATATGGGAAATGCATCCTCAGTGGATGAGATCAATATGCAGTATATGGCGGGCACCATAGGACGGGCGATGGAGCTGAACCTGGATGTCATCACGATATTTGGTTCTATGTTAAAGAATAAAAGCATGGACGAGGTGGTACGTTATCTACAGTCGCAAAGCATTACGGGACTTTTGATCTTCGGTATGTCGAAGGAGGACCGGGTACTGCAAAAGTTGATTGAAACACAGATTTTTAAAATTGTGACGGTGGATGTCCCTATTGTGAATGCATCTTCTTCCGCAGTCTGGATCGACCAGGAGGCTGCCCAGTACGATGTGGCGAAGAAAACGCTTGTGGAGAATAAGGGAAAAAGTATTCTTTATCTTACGGGGAAGAAAAACGGATACGTCACCCAGGAACGTCTGAAAGGGGTTCAGCGTCTGGCCGAGGAGGAAGGGATTCCCCTGCTTGTGAGAAACGGAGATTTTTCGGAATTGCAGGCAAGAAATCTGACATTCCGGTATGCGAAGAAAAAAGATATCGTGGTATGCGCGTCGGATCTGATGGCGATCGGCGCGATGCGGGCCCTGATGGAGATGGATATTTTCCGCCCGGTGTGCGGATTCGACGGGATTACGCTGATGGGATATGCGGGCAAGCAGATGAATACGGTGAAACAGAATTTTGAGCGGATTGCCTCGGAAGCGGTGACCGAGCTAAAGCGGCTTTTGGACGGCGGAGAGGGACAGCAGATCGTACTGGATTATGAACTGGTGAGAATGAAGTACGAGGATATATTGGTCTAGGGTTTACGGACCGGCATAAGTGGATAACATAGTAATCATAGTAACATAAAATAAAACACGATAACAAAGAAAAGGGAGGTTTCAACATGGCACAGGCAACTAACCTGAAAAGGGACGTACTGGTAATGAATCTGGAGCAGGAGCTTGAGAACCAGACACAGAGCGGTTATGGCAAGTCCATTGCAGGCTGCAGCAACGAGGAACTCTATTACAGCATCCTTCAGCTTTCCAAAAAGCTGATGAGCGCATCCGAGCGGATTGAGGGGGAGAAAAAGGTTTACTACATTTCCGCAGAGTTTCTGATCGGTAAACTTTTATCCAATAATTTGATCAATCTGGGGATCTATGACAATCTGGAGAAGATCTTGGAAAAGAACGGCAAGCAGCTATCCGCCATCGAGGAGGTAGAGCCGGAGCCGTCTCTTGGAAACGGCGGTCTGGGACGTTTGGCGGCATGTTTCCTTGATTCCATTGCTTCTCTGGGGCTTCCCGGCGAGGGTATCGGCTTAAATTATCACTTTGGATTGTTTAAGCAGGAGTTTAAGGATAAACTGCAGACTGCTCAGAAGAATGACTGGATTGAGGAGCAGTCCTGGCTGACGAAGACAGACACCACTTTTGAGGTGGCGTTCGGCGAGAAGAAAGTGACTTCCAGACTTTATGACATAGATGTCATAGGTTATGATAACGGCGTGAATAAGCTGCGGCTTTTTGATATCGAGACGATTGACGAGAGTTTGGTTAAGAAGGGCATTGATTTTGATAAGGAAGATATTGAGAAGAACCTGACCCTCTTCTTATATCCGGACGATTCCGACGAGGCTGGAAACCTGTTACGTATCTATCAGCAGTATTTCATGGTGAGCAATGCGGCCCAGTTGATCTTAAAGGAGATGAAGGAAAAGCAGTACGATCTGCGTACCATGTATGACCATGCGGTTATCCAGATCAATGACACCCATCCCACCATGGTAATTCCTGAACTGATCCGCATTCTGGTAGATGAGAAGGCGTTTACTATGGATGAGGCGATCGAGGTCGTGAGCAAAACCTGCGCGTATACCAACCACACCATTCTGGCTGAGGCGTTGGAGAAATGGCCGCTTAAGTATTTGGAAAAGGTAGTGCCGCAGCTTGTACCGATCATCAAAGAATTGGATAAGCGCGTGGCTGCGAAGTATAAGGATCCCGAGGTGCAGATCATCGACAAGGACAAGAGAGTCCACATGGCGCACATTGATATTCATTATGGGTTCTCGGTAAACGGCGTGGCGGCTATCCATACGGAAATATTGAAGAATACGGAATTAAACGCATTTTATAAGATTTATCCGGAGAAGTTTAACAATAAGACCAACGGCATTACCTTCAGAAGGTGGCTTCTGTCCTGCAATCACGAGTTGGCGAATTTCATCTCGGAGACCATTGGGGACGGCTACAAGAAGGATGCGGGAAATCTGGAAAAGCTGCTAGAGTACATTGACGACGAGGCGGTGCTTGACCGCATTGCGGGCATCAAGATGAACCGGAAGAAAGATCTGGCGGCTTATGTGCAGAAGGCGGAAGGCGTGACCCTGAATCCGGATTCCATTTTTGACATCCAGAGTAAGCGTCTGCATGAATATAAGAGGCAGCAGATGAACGCCCTCTACATCATCCATAAGTACTTGGAAATTAAGGCCGGCAAGAAGCCTGCAAGGCCCATGACCTTTATTTTCGGCGCAAAGGCGGCTCCCGCTTATGTGATCGCACAGGATATCATCCATCTGCTTCTGGTGCTGCAGGAGATCGTCAACAAAGATCCGGACGTGAGTCCTTACATGACGGTGCTCATGGTGGAAAACTACAACGTGGCCTATGCCGAGAAGATGATCCCGGCCTGCGACATTTCCGAACAGATTTCGCTTGCATCCAAGGAAGCTTCCGGCACTGGCAACATGAAATTCATGTTAAACGGCGCGGTGACATTGGGAACATCTGACGGCGCGAATGTGGAGATTCACGAGTTGGTGGGAGACGACAACATCTATATCTTCGGTGAGAAGTCCGAAGCGGTAATCAAGCATTACGAAAAAGCGGATTATGTGTCAAAGGATTATTATAAGAAATCTCCTGTCATCAAGGAGGCTGTGGACTTTATTGTCAGCAAAGAGGCCTTGAAGGTGGGCCACAAGGAGAATCTGGAGAGACTTTACAAGGAGCTTTTGAATAAGGATTGGTTTATGACGCTTCTGGATCTGGAGGATTACATCGCCACCAAGGATAAGATGATGGCGGATTACGAGGATCAGAACAAGTGGCGGAAGATGATGCTTGTGAACATTGCCAAGGCAGGGTTCTTCTCTTCTGACAGAACGATCGAGGAGTACAACAGAGATATCTGGCGGTTAAGATAATACCTTTAATCTTTCCAATGCGGGGGCATAGCCCCCGCATTTTTTATAGTAGATTCTGGCTTCCGGGATATGTCCCGTGCACTCGTAGATCACGCCGATATTATAATTGGCAAGGTAGCTGTTTACACCATCCACGGCAAACTCTTCCATTGTGGAAGCCTTTTTGAACTGTTCGATTGCGTCGTCAAAAAGACAGTTGTTCATATAGATCAGCCCCATCAGGAAGACAAAGTCCGCCCGCAGGGCAAAGACATCGTAGAGCTCGGAAAGCCCTAAAGCTTCCTGATTCCGCTTCAAGTCTAAAAGGGTGTAACCGTAGGATTCCACCATGGTTTTTACATAGTCCAACGAGGGATCAACCTCCATGGAAAGCCCTGCGTCAAAACTTGCGAAGGCCTTTTCGGTTTCCCCAAGCCGGCGCCAGCATTGTCCCAACTGAAAATAGAGGTAGGGATCGGGGCCTTCCCTGTCAAGCTGTGCCGTGAGCAGGGCAATGTTGCGGTGACATTTTTCCTGCATGTCAGCCTCGGTCTCGTCGTACCCCACATGCAAAATTGTGACAGGAGCGTCATAAACCGCTTTCGCGCGTTTGTCCCGGCGTTCCAGCTGTTCGTGTACTGCTCCTGTAAAATGAAAATATCTGCGGTTGGCCAGACGGCTCACCCGCGTCTGCTCAAAGGAGGTCTGTCCGTTACGCAAAAAGCGGTTGCGGATGAGAATACGTCCTGCGCAGTCCGGGTGTTTGTCCATACAACGGCCAAGGGCAGATATGTCAATTGTTTCGATATATTCGTCACAGTCTATAGAAAGTATCCAATCGTGGGAGGCTTTTTCCATACAAAAATTTCGGGCGGCGCTAAAATCATCGCACCAATCGAAATGAAAAATCCGGTCCGTATACTTTTGGGCAACGGAAAGGGTTTGATCCGTAGAGCCGGTGTCTGTAAACACGATCTCAAAACCGTAAGGAACAAGCCGTTTCAGGCATTCTTCCAGATGCGCCTCCTCATTTTTGGCAATGATACATACGGATAGTGGAAACAAGGCTTCTCCTTTCAGCCAGGCATCAGTTTCGCAAATGCCTGGGGCATCAGTAGGCGGCTTCCGCGGACAACTCCCGCAGTTTTCTCACGGCAGGTTCATAATCTCCGCATTTTTTATAATAGACACGGGCCTGATCGAGTTCTCCCATACTCTCATAGATATCGGCAATGTGGTAATTGGCGCGGTAACTGTTGACGCCCTTGCGGGAATAGGAAGAAAGAGTGGTCGCCTTCTTAAATTCTTCCAATGCCTTTTGCAGCTCTCCCTTTTTCAGGTAGAGCATTCCCATCAGATACACAAAATCGGCTCTGTGGGAGAAAAGGTCGTATTTCTCGCGAAGGGACATGGCCGTGTCGTATTTGGCAAGATCCATCAGACAGTAGCCGTAGGTTTCCGCCATGCTCTGTACAAAGTCGGAATTGGGGTCAGCGTTTAAGTCAAGCCCCAACTTGTAGTAGTGCGCGGCCTTTTCCATATCGTTTAAGGATATGTAGTTTTGCCCTAGCTGAAAATAGATATAGGGACTTGGGCCTTTTACGGCAAGGTCATGGAGCAGCATTTCCAGATTTCTGGTGGCGCGTATGCGCTTGTCCGATTCGCCCACATAACCCTCGTGGTAGAACGTGAGGGGAATGGGGAAGGTGTCCGGCTCCTTTCCCTGCAGGGTGCGCACCTGCTCATGAATGCTGCCCTCAAAATGGCAGTAGGTCTTGTTAAAGAGGCGGCCGATCCGCTCCGACATGATGGAGCGGGAACCCTGTATTGTGTAGGGGTTGTTGCGGGTAATGGTTCCGACGGATTCCCTGCGTCCGGCGAGCGCTTCTTCAAGCTGTGCCAAATTTACATTTTCCAGGTACTCGTCACAGTCAATGATCAGTACCCAGTCGTTGGCCGCCTGTTGAATGGAAAAATTCCTCGCGCTGCTGAAATCGTCGCACCATGCAAAGTGAAAGACTTTGTCCGCATAGCGGTGGGCAATCTCCACGGTCCGATCCACGGAACCGGTGTCCACTACGATAATTTCAAACCGGCAGGGACGAAGCCTTTTCAGACATTCTTCGATGTGATTATCCTCATTTTTTGCAATCATACATACGGAAACGGGAAGCATAACAGCACCTCTTTTGTCATTCGTTGTTAGCGGGGCGATGGTGATAATACCGCACTGCCATGTCTATTTTAGCACCTTCTTTCCCGGCGGACAATACGCTTTTTGCGGATTGGCAGTCTGGTTTATTGGAATTTTTGTACAAAAAATGGAATCGTGGAATGGTAAAGATGATAAAGATGACGATATTTCGTTAAAATATCGCGGTTAGTGGTTCCTTTTTTTAAAAAAATATGTTATACTGTCCCAAACGGAGAGGAGAAGACTTCTTCTTATAAAGAAAAAAGCACAGGATAAGGAGGTCTATTATGACAAAGGCAGAAATTTTGAAAGCGGAGATCCTAAAACAGCATAAGAGTGTCAGACAGTTTGCAATCGAGATGGAGATACCGTACTCTACGTTGGTCACGGCATTGGATAGAGGCATTGAAGGAATGGCCTATGGGACTGTGATTCGGATGTGCGATAAGCTGAATCTGAACCCTGTAGATTTTACGCCGATCAACCAGAAGAGCCTGCTTGGCGGAAAGATTATGGAAAACCGCGTGATGCAGTACTATGTGAAGCTGAACAAGACTGGCCGTAAAAAAGCTCTGGAATTGATGGAGGACTACTCCCAGTTAGATAAGTATAAGGCGACAGAGGAGTAGCATGAAGTATGATTATTTGATCGTGGGCGCAGGGCTGTTTGGCTCTGTGTTTGCCCATGAGATGCAAAAAAAGGGCCGGCGTGTGCTTCTGATTGACAAGCGGAGACATATCGCCGGCAATATTTATACGGAGAATGTGGCGGGCATACAGGTGCACCGGTATGGGGCGCACATATTTCATACGTCTGACAAAAAGATATGGGATTATGTAAACCAATTTGCGAAGTTCAACCATTACATCAATTCTCCGGTGGCCAACTATAAAGGGGAGATCTACAACCTTCCCTTTAATATGAATACGTTCAGCAGAATGTGGGGTGTGGTGACGCCAAAGCAGGCGAAAGAAAGAATCGAGGAACAGATTGCGGATCTTTCGATCACGGAGCCTTCTAATCTGGAGGAACAGGCGCTTTCCCTAGTGGGAAGGGATGTGTATGAGAAGTTGGTGAAAGGCTACACGGAGAAGCAGTGGGGAAGATCTTGCAGAGAACTTCCGGCATTTATTATTAAGAGACTGCCGCTTCGATTCACCTATGATAATAATTACTTTAATGACCGTTATCAGGGGATTCCTGTCGGCGGCTATACCATAATGGTAGAGAAAATGTTGGAGGGAATCGAGGTAAAGACCGGCGTTTCTTATCAGGATTTTGTGACGGAAGAGGAGCGGGACGGCCACATGTGCGCGGTGGACCGGGAGGGCAATCTTTACGAAAAGATTGTGTATACGGGTATGCTCGACGAATATTTCGACTACGCGCTTGGACATCTGGAGTACCGTTCCCTGCGGTTTGAGACGGAAACCCTTACAGACTGTGAAAATTATCAGGGGAATGCGGTGGTGAATTATACGGAACGTGAAATTCCTTACACAAGAGTGATTGAACACAAGCATTTCGAGTTCGGGACGCAGAAGGACACGGTCATCACCAGAGAATATCCGGCTGTCTGGAGGGAGGGGGAGGAGCCCTATTACCCCATCAATGACGAGAAGAACGATGCGCTGTTTCAAAAATATCAGGAGATGGCCAAGGCAAAGCCCCATGTGATTTTCGGCGGGCGGCTTGGGCAGTACCGGTATTATGACATGGACAAGGTGATTGCACAGGCGCTTTTGGCGGTAGAGTGTGAGGGATAGCTCTGGCTGAGCTGTTTCATAAAATTTTACAGGCAGAGTCTTGACAAGAAACAGGGCTCTGCCTATAATTACACCTAGATAGTTTGATATTCAAACCTTTAGATTATCAAATAATATGGAGGCGCTCTATGAATTGGGATGAGGCAAACAAGGAACTGGATAGAAGAAGAGAAAAGGCCCTGCTTGGCGGCGGGCCAAACAGAATCGAAAAACAACATGCGTCCGGCAAACTGACGGCCAGAGAGCGGATTGAAATGCTGCTTGATCCGGGCACCTTTGTGGAGGTGGACGGTTTTTTGGAGTCCCGTATCGATGACTTTGATCTGGATAAGAGACGTGTGCCCGGTGACGGTGTGGTGACCGGCTATGGTGAGATTGACGGCAGACAGGTCTTTGTGGCCAGTGAAGACTTTACGGTGATCGGCGGTACGCTCGGCGAGTATCATTCCTTTAAGATATGCAGGATTCAGGATATGGCGATGGAGATGAAAGCGCCTTTGATCTGTATCAACGACAGCGGCGGGGCCAGAATTGAGGAGGGGATTTCTTCCCTGAGCGGCTACAGCGGCATGTTTCTGCGCCACACAAAGGCATCCGGCGTGATTCCCCAGATCGCGGTGATTTTGGGGCCTTGTTCGGGCGGCGCCTGCTATGCGCCTGCGATCTGCGACTTTATCTTTATGGTAAAAGATATTTCCAAGATGTTTATCACCGGGCCCAATGTGGTAAAGACTGTGATCAACGAGGAAGTGTCGGTGGAGGAACTTGGCGGCGCGGAGGTGCATGCGAAGAAGAGCGGCGTTTCCCACTTTACCTACGATACGGAAAATGAGTGCCTGATGGGCGTGAGGAAGCTTTTGTCCTATCTGCCGAGCAACTGGATGGAAAAACCGCCTGTGGTCAACACCGCGGAGAGACAGGGCCTTTCCACCAGAGTCGGCAAAGTGTTTGGCAGGGGAGAGGGCGCAAGACAGGATAATGTGATCCGGACAAAGGCGGCCAAATTAAAGGATATCGTGCCCGACAACTCCCGCCATGCCTATGATGTGAAGGAAGTCATTGACTGTATCGTGGACGAGGGAAGTTTCTTTGAGGTACAGAAGGAGTTTGCCACCAACGCGGTGGTGGGGTGGTGCCGCATGGCGGGCAAAGTCGTGGGCATTGTGGCCAATCAGCCCAACTCCATGGGCGGTTCCCTGGATTACCACGCTTCCGATAAAATTGCAAGATTTATCCGTTTCTGTGATTGCTTTAACATACCGTTAATCACGCTGATCGACGTGCCTGCTTTCCTGCCCGGGACGGCGCAGGAGCACAACGGGATTATCCGCCACGGCGCGAAGATTCTCTATGCCTATTCGGAGGCTACTGTGCCGAAGATTTCCCTGATCATGAGAAAGGCTTACGGCGGCGCGTACATTGCGATGAATTCCAAGGAGATGGGGGCGGATATCGTATACGCATGGCCCATTGCGGAGATCGCGGTGATGGGAGCGGACGGCGCGGTGAACATTGCCTTTAAGAGAAAAATCAAGGCGGCGGCCGATCCGGAGGCGATGCGCGCCCAGTGTAAGAAGGAGTATGAGGACAGATTTTTAAATCCCTATGTGGCGGCGGCAAGAGGATATGTCAACGAGGTGATTAAGCCCGAGGAGACGAGAGAGGCGCTTTTGAAGGCGCTGCGCGGGCTGAAAAACAAGCAGATGGAGAATCCGAAGAAGAAACACGGGAATATACCGTTATAGCTGAGAAAAGTAATAGTTAATTTGCACAGAGAATGATATAATACATAAAAAGGTGCGAAAGATTGCATTATGGGTCATGGAAAGGAGAATGGTATGTCAACATTGGAGAAGACAATAAATCTGTTGAACGTCCTGTCAGAAAACCAGATCGAAATGATATATAGCTTTGTGCAGTTCCTCAGTTCACAGCAGACGAAAGAAATGCCAGAGGATGAAAAATCTCTGGATGACATTTTGGGGAATATCGTAGGTGCGATACCGGATACAGGGAAAACACTGGAGGAATACAGGGAGGAAAGGATGGGGGAACGGTATGAAGCTGTTAATTGATACCAATGTGCTTCTGGATATGGTTTTTAAAAAAACGGGTATGACATTTCCGTGAAACTGTTTAGGAAGATCAGGGAGCAGGGAGTCCCTGCATATATAACGGCATCTTCTGTAACAGATCTGTTTTATATCATCCGTAAAGAAACGCATAATACGGAACGGACATATGTTATCATGGAAAATATTTTCTGCTTGGTAGTAATTCTTTCTGTAACGGAAAAGGATATTCGAGATGCGTTTGGAGAGAGATGGAAGGATTTTGAGGACTGTGTGCAGTATATGACAGGGCGGAATAATCGGATGGATTACCTTATAACGGCAAATAGAAAAGACTATAAAGATGTTTTTTTGCCTGTTCTGACTCCGGCTGAGTGGTTGGGACTGGAAAAATAGTATGCGTTACGTTCTTCCTTTGCGATCTTCAAAAGATACTCAATGTAAAATTTTGTGATGGGCAGGGTATAGACCATAGAAGAAGCATGGAAAGGAATGTCGGAGGATGAAAAATCTCTGGATGACATTTTGGGGAATATCGTAGTATTTTGTGTTTTGACAAAAGTACCTGGTCAGCATAAGATTATAATTAAAGAGAAGCGGGTTTTGTGTCGTGTACAGCTATTATAGCTCAAGCGGGTTGCCTGTTTCTTTTTTTATGTCCATAACGTAATATAAATACATCTTCCCATTTTTATCAAAAGGCCAAGAGGATATCATTAGCAAACCAGGCTTTGGCATAATACTTTATTTTACATATCTTCTGGCAAAAGTTCGATCATAAGCTGCAACTGAAAGTCCTTGTCTTTGGTAGCACGTTTTAAGTCCTCTATTCTGTCCAGTTCTATGAGGATAGAATTAAGGGTGTTAATACGTTCTGTGTTTTCATTCACTAATTTTTCCATAATCTCACACATACGCTGCTGTCCTTTCTCTGTTTCTTTATACAGACGCTTACTGCCGGAGGTGACGGGGAATTTGCTGTTGTATGCAGCATCCTCAACAAATACTTCCATCAGTTCCGATACTTCGGAGCCGTCCTTTACCTTGGCGTTGACGTAAACCTCTTCAAACCCATTATCGACAACTTTCCCTGTTTCCCTTATGACACGGTCTACATGGTAAAGGGAGCGGTTCCCGTTAAAGATATCAAAACGGGAGATAAATACAACGCAGACATCGGGGACATTCTCAAACTTCACGCCTGGGTCGGTGAGGTTGGTCGTGAGGATTGCGCCATTGTAGCGGACACGGCGTTGGTGGTCGGTGTCATTCGCTTTTTGCACCTCGATGTTGGTTTTCCGCCCGTCCCCAAGGACACATTTTGCGTCAAGGATCACGGAGCGTCCCTGCGGATTCGTTCCGGCATACTGAGGTGTGGATTCCAATACGGAAAGTTCTGGATCTGATAGGATCACCCGTAAAATCTCTTCGCAGAAATCTTTATCCTCTGCCATCGTGCGGAACATCAGATCGTCAATGGGATTGAGTTTTTTTGCTTCTTCGCGTATTTTTGCTTTATTGCTCATGCCGGTTCCTTTGTTTGGATTCGCAGCAAACACTCCTACTGTTACTTATAGTATACCATTTTTCAAAAGATACTCAATATAAAATTTTGTGATGGAGGCGGAGTATAAGCTGTAAGTCATAGAGCGAGTTATGTAAACTAACCTTGCAAAATATACCTTGAAAAAAGCGATCTATTCCAATCCTATACATAAAATAGAGCTTTTCATGTACAATACACTCACTTCAAGATAATTTTAAGAAAAAAGGAGTTGACAGGTAATGTACAGAAAGGACACCCTTAGCAAGCAAGCATTAGCTGATCTGCGCTTTTTTGCGCCTTTTTTGCTGTCTGCTCCATAAGTTTATTGTCAATTACAAAGCCGTTATCTTTACGGAACCGCGTGTTCCCGTGAAGATAGCGGCTTTTTGCGCGCATAAGCAGAGCAGGGGGAAAAAGTTATGGATGAACAACGTGCATGGTTAAGAGCGAGAAGAAAAAAGCATCTGCGCATACTGGCGGTGATGCTCAGTTTTTGCGTGCTGTTTCACACCTACCCGGATATTCTGGCGACTCTTTCCGTCCTTGCGGCGGTGGAATCGGTATAGCCCGAAGTGCGGCTTATCACCGATTTTACTGTGCTGTCTGAGGAGATCAGAGAGCAGACTGTCCCTGTGGGAACTGCGCTTTCGGAACTGACGCTCCCCGACACGCTAGAAGTGGTTGTGACAGGGCAGACATCGGAAGATACAGAAGATAAAATGGACGATGGTGGCAAAGAGGATGCCGGGGGAAATGGCAGCGACGAGGATTCCGAAGAAAATGACGGCGAAGAGCCGGACGACACGGAGGATGAGGACAGCGGTACCGGGGAGACGGAAGAAGGCGAGCCGGACGACACGGAGCAGGAAGATACGGAAACAGGCGGTGAGATCGGGGATAAGGATGTAGAGACCGGGGACGGACAGGACGAACAGCCGGAGGACGGGGAATCGGAGGAGACAGACGGGACAACCGAGACAGAAAACGGGGACGAAGGCGACAGCGAAACGGAGGAAAACAGCGAAGGGGAAAGTGCGCCCGCACAGGAAACCCATACCGTCATCATGCCGGAATATTTGGCGGAGAATGTGGTTTCCGTGCAGACCTTAGAGAACACACAGACAGAAAAGCAGGACGAAACTGTTACGATAGACGGCGTGACATGGCAGTCTGAGCCGGAGTATGACGAAAATACAGAGGGAATTTATATCTTTACTGCCGTTCTGCCCGATGGCTATACACTGGCGGAGGGTGTCAGCCTGCCCCAAATTACGGTAACAGTGGAAAACGGCATAGACGCTATCATACAGACATTGCGCGACAGGATAGCGGCATTGCCGGATGCGGAAGAATATCTTGTTTTAGAGCCGGATGAAGAAGATGAGGATGCCTATGCGGAATGGGAAGGAAAGCTGCATGAGTATGCAGAGGAAACCCTTGCCATTTGGGAAGAATATGAGTCACTGACAGAGGAACAGCAGGCGCAGATGTCGGAGGAAGAATTGGCGAAACTAGAGGCGTGGATGGAGATTGCGGAAACGCTTTCGGATAATAATGCGGTTATGCTGGCGGATTATAGTGAGCATCATGGGGAAGATGATTGGACAGCGCTTTCTGCGGATACGACAGAGGAGTCTA
>CAMXPV010000046.1 GCA_947245585.1 uncultured Lachnospiraceae bacterium
GGCACACTTGTGCAGATGAAATTTTTATGCTGCGAATTTAATCTGCAGGAAAGCTGCAGTAGATGGGCACTTTATTTCGCCGCGTTACACCTGACCGTGGAGACAGCAGAAGGCGGGAAGGAGGCGTATGCCTACGACTGCGCCGGAAACGTAACCGCAAGCACCGACGCGAACGGCAACACCACCCGCTATGCCTATAACAGCATGGGAAAAGTCTGCGCCATCACCGACCAGAGCGGCAACACCGAGACCTTCCGCTATGACAAGGAAGGCAGAGAAATCCAGCACACCGACCGCAACGGCACCGTAACACAGACTAAGTATAACGTATACGGCAAACCCGTATTACAGACATGCACAGACAAGAACGGAAACCGCCGGATCATGGGCACCTGGGAGTATGACTCCTTCGGACAGCTTACCAAGTCCGTGGCGGGAGGCTTCTGCTATACCTATGAGTACCGCCCTGACGGCAGACTCCTTCATAAGTGGAATAACGGCAGGAAAGTCCTCTCCTGCACCTACTACCGGGATGGGAGCTTAAAGAGCCAGACCGATGTGAGCGGGAAGACTGTATTTTATGAGTATGATGAAAACGGCAGGATCAAATATCTAAAAGAGGGAAAAAGTGAGGGGAGTATCGGTAGTCCAGACGACAGCGGGGCAATTCTTACTAAATACCGCTACACCAATGCGGGCCGCATCAAGGAGATTATAACCCAAAACGGCATCAGAACCAGTTACGATTATGATGAGGACGGCACGGAAGAAGGCCTGCTCTACGATGCCTTCCTGATCTATGACCTGAACGGGAACCGGACAGGGAAGACAGGACGCAGACTGGATGCAGGCGGGAGACAGGCAGAAATGGCTGTCACCTACCGCTACGATTCCATGAACCGCCTGGCCAACGGAGACCGAGGCGGCGCAGGGGAGCGGTATGCCTATGACCTGTGCGGGAACCGCCTGCTCAAAGAGCAGTACCGCGGCAGTTCCGTTGACGTGACCGAGGGCTGCCGCTATAATGAAAGAAACGAACTGACCGAGCGTATCACAGCGGGAATTCTTACCACCTACCGCTATGACAGAAACGGCAGTATCATTTCAGAAGAGCAGGAAGGGAGGAAGCGTGAATACCGCTACGACCTGTTAAACCGCCAGACCTATGTGAGAACACTGGACGGGAGAGAACAGGAGAACTTCTACGACGGGGAAGGCCTGCGGGCGGGAATGACTGAAAATGGCAGGAAGACCACCTTCCTGTACCATAACGGCGAAATCCTTGCGGAATGTGACGGGGAAAGTGCGCCCATTAAGAGGCATATCCGGGGGATAGGACTGTCCTATGTACAGACAATACAGGATAATATCTATCATTCTTATCATCAGGACGAGCAGGGGAGCACAGCCTATATCACAGGACAGGGCAGAGAAACCGAAAATATCTATCAGTACGATGCTTTCGGCAACCTCATAGAGTGGAAAGAAGCCATAACAAACCGCATCCTCTATACAGGCCAGCAGTACGATCAGGAGACAGGACAGTACTATCTCAGAGCAAGGTATTATAATCCTGTCGTGGGAAGATTCTTACAGGAAGATACCTACAGAGGAGACGGGCTGAACCTGTATGCGTACTGTGCGAATAACCCGGTGATGTACTATGATCCGAACGGGCATAGCATTAAGAGTTGGTTTGAGAACTTGTGCAAAAAGATTGCTGAGTTTTTCGGGGAGGATACGCCGGCGGGAGAGGTTGTGAATGAACCAGATGAATTGATACATGTTTATAGAGGGACTGATAAATATTCAGAGATATCTGTATATTATGAAACTGGTCAGTTGATGAGTGATGCAACAAGAAATTTATATTTGCAAAGTAATGACCTTAATGTTGCTTATGATCAATCAAGTCATATTCATGAGAAGTGGTTAGAAATATGGGGAAATGAAAATGATTATGTTCAAGCCCATGGTGCTTTTGGAACAGAATTATCTCAAGCGTTTGAGTTAGATAGAACATTTATGTCTGTGACTACAGATCCTGAAGTGGCAAATAGATTTGCAGGAACAAAGGGGCAAGTTTATGAAGCATATATTCCGGAATCTCAATTAATAAAACAGACATTAAGCGATGCGGGAGAAAGTGAATATCTCATTAAATTTGGCTCGGGAGGATTTAAATGTCAATAGAAGAAGTGTTAGAAATAACGAATTGGATTGAAAATGTTGACGGGGATGATGTATATGTTCTTGGCAGGGATATGAAGGAGGGAATAGAAAATTTAAGAAAAAAAACGATATTAGAGAAAGACAATTGTATGTTTTCAATGTTAAGTAAAGATTTGGAATTTATTTGTAGTCATGTTGGATTTTCCATTGCATTTAGACCTGTGGGAAAAAATGATAATAAACAGTGGATCCCATGTATGCTTTACAAGTATGAAGGTGAATGGAGGAGAGTATTATTTCAATATGCACATTGTTTAAAATGCGATTGGTGTGGAAATATTGCTAACCCAACGGATCCAGATTTGTATATTACAATGAATAATAGATTTGAAATATTAAAGAAAATGAATCAATTATCGTTTTGCCAATGTCCAAAATGCGGAGGGCAATTATCTAGTAAAGCAATATGGATAGAACAAGTGGAATAATAATGTTTGTAATATAGAATAGCCAGGCCTGTGTGAGAATGTTGGACGGGAAAAAGCAGGATAATGAAGTTGACACGCTCATTATCAGGATAAGCAGGGGAGCACAGCCTATATCACGGGGCAGGGCAGAGAATGCCACATCCTATATTAGTGGGCGGTAGCAATCCTCAGGTACAAGCCGCTAGTATGGTAGCAATTCGAGGTGGAAAAATATATAGTCTGCTGAGTGTGCTACTCTCGATGGAACTGACTGTTGACGAAAAAATCGGGATCATCAAAAGCGAATATGATATTTCAGTAAATGATGAAATTAGAAAGGATGTGAGCGAGATGTGTAATCTTTCACAAGGGATCAGAGAAAGGACTGTGGCAGAGAGAGATGAAAAAATCATTTTGAATATGCACAGGAAAGGCTATACATTAGATCAGATAGCGGAATGTGTGGAAAAGAGTATTGAAGAAGTAGAGGCTGTCATCGAGAAGAGGGAGTCCGTGTTGGCATAATATTTATCATATTTATAAGGATACCTAATTAAACTATATTTATAGTATAAATAGGACATCCAAATATGACTTACCAGAGAAGTGTATTTTGTGAAACTGCTTTAGTCTAGCAGCTTATCGTAGGTTGTATGAAGCTGTTCTTTGATTGCCCTGAGTTGATCAAGCCGTATGTGTTGGGTGCCTCGTTCAATCTTTACAAGACATTCCCTTGTGATGGGAACACCGTCCAGATCAAGCAGACGGACCAGTTCGGTCTGGCCGATGCCCATTTTTAATCTGATTTCTCGGATATTTTTGCCGATGTTTTCGTTTTTTGATTGTTTTATCTTTTGAACTATCATTCTTATCCCTTTCTGAACCGTTTGGGTTCAATATATTTTTGGAGGAACATAATGGGACTAGCGCCCTTCTCTTCTTGCTGCTGCCTCAGACAAGGCGCAAAATTGTGCGATAGCTTTCTTTTTGCGTTCTTCGCTGATCTTAAACACGGTGCCGTCCAACATTTTGACTCTGGAAGAGCCTATGGAGAGTATGTAGTCGAAGTTCACGAGAAAGGATTGGTGTATCCGTAGAAAGCGGCCATTCATGGAAGTTATCTGTTTTTCGACTTCATTTATTTTCCCGTAGAACTGACTCTGTAAAGTACCGGGGGATTCCTCATTTTTGCCAGAGAGATGAATGAGGATGAGCCGGTTGCTGCTTTCGAAATAGGTAATTTTGTTAAGGGGAATCTGGTAGTGGGTTTTTTTATAGCGAAAGCTGAAATAATAGTTCCGCTTTCCAATTTCCGTACAGGCTTCGTTGAAGATGGTGCAGAATGCCTTTTCCTCGATTGGTTTGGAAAGGAAGCGAAATGGGTTTGTGCGAAATAGTTCCTTCCAGTATTCCTCATGGGCTGATATGTATACGATCAGGGCAGGGGACTCTGCATCCCGCAGGGCTTGTGCGGCATGAATGCCGTCTATATCGTTCATCTCGATATCCAGATAGATTAGGTCGAAATACATGTGCTGTTCTATGACGAAGCGGATTAGTTCGGAACCTTCAAAGAACAATTCGCATGTAATGTCAACTCCCTGTTCAGAGGCGGTAGTACGCAGGAGCTGCGCTAGGCTTTTCGTCAGCGCTTTGTCATCATCGCATATGGCAACGTGAATCATCGGGGATATCCTCCTGTTGTATTCTGATTTCTCGAATATTTTTCCCAATGCTCCCGTTTTCAGGATGTTTCATCTTTTGTACCAAAAACATCACTCCCTTCTGAACCATTTTCAGTCCAAGATAGCTTTATTTTATGGACGCATAGGAAAACAATGGGACTAATTCTGGTCCTTTTGGGGGAATACAACAAAATGGGGTAAAAAAGGCAGGGAATGAAATTTTTTGTTTAAATTTCATTCCCTGCCTTGTCTTGAAAAAGGTTATGATGTTAAATGATGATGCCGCTTTCTGGGTTTAGAACTTCTTCAGCTGATTCAGGGCATCGGGCTTCTTCGGGTTGTGATAGATATAGGAACACGAAGAGTTGGCTCCTGCATGGGCAGAAATAAGAGCAGCACGCTCCAACAGCTTTAAGCCAAATTTTGCAGAGGTGATGGATTTCTGTGTTTTCAAAATGTTTCCTCCATTCGTAATATTATTTTGTATGTTTTAAAAGGTTACATGTAAACTATACAACATTTATGCCAAAAAATCTGAATTATGTTGAAATTACGAGGTTATATGTAAAAATTACTGTTGGCAGAGCACGACGGTTACATGGAAGATTCCGTTTTCATGATGGATAATTGTGTTGCCTGCGTATTTTTCAGCGGTTCTTTCCACTGACAGCAAGCCGATCCCATGCTCCCCGGTTTTGTGGCTTTGGATATTTCCGTAGCGGTCAACTAGGATTTCGTTCCTAAAGGGATTCTCTACAGTGATGATCAGGGTGTTTTTTGTGAGATGAACGGTAAGGCTCACTAATCTGTCTTCTTGTGGCAATCTTTGTACTGCTTCCAACGCATTATCCAGGAGATTGCCTAAAATAACGCATAGATCGGTGCTTTCCACAAAGATATCAGAAGGTACATTCAGAAAGCATTTTATTTGAATTCCTTCTGATGAGGCTGAATTGTTTTTGTAGTTGATCAATGCATCCAGAGCCAGATTTCCGGTATTTGCTATGCCATGTCCGTTTAGAGCGTTTTCTTGAAGCATTTTTTCAATTTCTTTTTTGGCCGCTTCTGTTTTTTCGGTTTCCAGTAGGGAATGTAAAGCTACCAAACGGATTTTCAGATCATGGCGTAGGATACGGGTTTGTCGATAAGATTCCTCCCGTTCCTTTGCCTGTCTGATACAGAGGATGATTTCCTGTTCATAGACTTGGTTTTGCTTTTCCATGAGAGCTTGTGCGCTCATTTTGTCATAGAGATCAAAAATCAAGTAGTTATTCATGATAATGAAGATGGCAAGAAAGTAGAAAAAAGGCATTTCGCCGCTGTGCAGGGCGGTCTTATGTGCATAGTGGGTGAGAAGGATGGAGGAAAAGGGGACAAAAAAGAGTCTGATCCAGTATCGGAAGGGGAGCGGAATGGCAAACTCAGGCCTTTTCCAACGTTTGTATATTTGAATGATGATGTACATAGCGATTGTGGATATAAGATTTCCCACAACAAAAGAGTCTTCGGACAATACTGCCAGAAGGATACTTTGGGTGGCTACTTCAACTACCATTCGTGATGCGTGATAGATACAAGACCGGAAAATGGCTGTTTTGATATCTCCATAGCCGGAGGCGTGCAGGGCGACTCCCATCAGGAGGGTATTGCCAAGAATTGTAATAAGAGGATATCTTGAGTTGGAGAAAATGACCATGTATAGAAAAAGGATATATAAGGTCCACGCAGTATAACGGTATGCTTTATGATATATGATTCCTCTTCGGAAGGCGGTCAGATAGGTTTGTATGATGTGTAGCGCGAAAGGAACCAACAGCACATCCAGAAGAAACTGTTCGTTCATTTTATCCCCCTTTTACCTTGGACAAGGTGTAAAACTCTGCATCCCTTACAATCCAACATAGCCATATTTTATAGAGAAACAGGGGCAAGATGGGACTGATACCGGTTCTGTTAAGGAAATACAACAAATGGATGTATGAAAGCGTTTTAGTATGCTATAATGAAAACGTTTATTTTGTACGAAGGGAGAATATCGGACAAATTATGGAAAAGATAGCGGAAAGACTGGTAAACAAACTGCTCAGAGAAAACCTGATAAGTGAGTCCATGGTAGAGGTCTATCAGTACGGCATCGTAAGACTGCTTGAAATAGGAGCGGCAGTTGTTACGGGAGCTGTGATATGCCTGGGCATGGGGATGTTATGGGAAGGGGTCATCTTTTTTCTGTTTTTTGTGCCATTGCGATCATATCTGGGTGGATTTCATATGGAGAAATACTGGCAGTGTTACATTATGTCGTGCCTCACTCTGGTTGCGGTGCTGACAATTACTAAATTTGTTTTGCTCGATGTGCGTGTGTCCGTCGGGTTGATCGTTGCAGCCTCGGTGGGAATCGGGTTAGAGGCGGCATGGGAGCTGAAAAAAGGAGGAAATAGAGTATACGCTTTTGTGATATGGGTGGTTTTGATCCTGTTGTTAGCTGTGATGGGATTTTGCGCCGCGAAGGGACTGGCATCTTTGCTTGTTTTGTTATGCTGTGTAACGGTTATCGTGCTAGTCAGTAAAGCGGTGGCGAAGGAGATTGTGAGTAAGGGATAGCACAGGAGCAAAACTGAATCGAAGTACAGCGCTCCGACAAAGGAGCCGGGAGAAAAAGGGCAAGGTATTATAACCCTGTCGTGGGAAGATTCTTAATAAATATGAAGTTACAGAGCAAATAGATAACGTTAATATATCTCAAATTGCAGAAACGTTTGAGCAGCTTGGTGGTGGTATGGGGGTGTCAATGAAGAAGATTTTTCGAACTAAATACATAATATTTATTGTCCTGTTTTGCTTACTGAGCGTGCCTGCCATTTGTTTTGCTATATCGTATAAAAAAGTGACGATTGGTACTAGCAATCTTTTAAACGATGCGCCAGAAGAAATAACGGTACAGTTGGGTAACGGTGAAAGCTATGAAATCACAAAAGAAACGTTTGTGATCGACCATGACCAGTTCCTGCCGGAGTATTCTGTTGTAAGATATCCGACTATAAAATTTTCTGATGATGCCACAAATGACAGACTGGGCGAAAAAATCAACCGGATATTCTATGAAACGGCAATGCTCAATTACGATGAGGAATTAGGGCAGAAAATCAATGCGGAATATGCTTGCTACTATTATATAGCAAATGCGGATGATGATTATATCAGCATTTATTATTGTAGTACGCACGGTGCCGGAGGAGGTGTCAACAATATAGAGTATGCGGTTACCGTATCGCTTGCTGATGGGAGTGTGGTGTCCCTTGCTGATTTTATGGAAATGGACGAGATCGCACACAGACTTGCGGCCTACAGGGGGACAATTTATACGAGGGAAAACAGTATAGATATATGGTTGGAAAATAAAGAAGAGTTTATGGAAGAATGGTTGGAAGATGAAAGATCATCCTTGCATGGTTGGTATCTATATGAAGGGAGAACCGGATTCATTTTTTGGGCTCCTCCGGGTAGAGGCAGCCTTTTAAGTACTTCATTTGAGTTCTCTGACATCATTGACTTTCCCTGATGTTTGTAATATACGGAATATTATGAGCGGGAGTTGTAACCAAATGAAGAAGATACGAATTGGTAAGAGAATGCTATATATTAGCTTGTTTTTTGCTTTTATATGTGTATTGGCAGGTACTTTTTTGTATGAGAGAAGCAGTGCCAGTTCGGATACGGGACAGGATGACATACTTGCCGTAAATGGGGCGCCTGACAAGAATACGGATAGTTCTGAAGATGTGGAAATGGAATCGGAAAATATGAAGGAAGAGGTAATTGCCGAGTTTGTCTGTAAAAGACTGCAGGCAGTCGATTTCACAATAAAAGAATATCCGATCGACAAAGAGATATATACTGAGGAGATGGATAGAGAATATAGAGAGGTTTTTTTGCAGGTCTTGTTAAATCAGACATTGATACAAAATGAAGATGGACAAGAAATCTATTTTGCAGATATCGACCCTAAGGAAATGTCTGATGCAGATTATATGACCGTAATAAAGGAGCTTTTTGTTTATTGCTATTTTGACTTTGACGGGGATGGATTTCCGGAATTGATCGCAGATCCATGTGGGGCATATGTACGTTTTGGCGGTCCGCGTATATTAAAGTATGATAGGAATAGCAAGAAAGTATATGTAGATGGATATCGTTTTATGAAATACAGGCCTTTATGTGCAGGTAAATTTTATTATGAAGATAGAGGAGGAGCGTCAGCAATCAGATATGGATATCAGGAAATAGATTCGAAGGGGAATGTGGTTGAAGAAGTGACATTCCAACTTGTGCATCCAGTATATGAGTATCCGGAACGATATTTTATAAACTCAATAGGGGAGTTTGAACACCTAGAAGTGGAGTTAGATAAAGACAGTTGGGATGAGATGCTGCATGATTTTTTCAAGGCGAAAGACAATGCAGTTAAAGGCATCACATATGATGAGCTGTTTAGTGATATGGAACATCCTTAAACATAAAAAGAACGGCGATCTTATTATAGGTGAAAAAGGGCTAACTCTTGATCCGGCTTGTGGGCCGGAAGGTTTTTTCGTTGAAATTCTGCCATTCGTTTTCCACAAAACGTTTTAGGGATTACTCTGTTGTTCATGTCGAACTAGACTACAAAAATAGTGAAATGAGTTTTCTATTTAGACCATGATGACATCATGCCCCCACGAGAAGCATTTTGTAATCGTTGACAAAAGGTTTCATTTTATTAGGAATGTTTAACATCCTGTGAAGGGTGGCAGCTCCGTCCCAAGGATTAGTAATTGAGGTATGGAGAGATTGATATTTCAGTCAAATTATAATATCATATAATTGACTACGCAAATTAGTCTTAAGGGCTTGCGGTATCTCAATTTATGCATGAGCGGTTTATTAGAATAAGGAGGTGGTATGTTATGCTTGCACCAGACGATTTAGATCCTGTAATCGGGGCGCTGAACGGTTTTCACGCGAATGTACTTGCCGCGGACAAGTTGTCCGGGTGTTTTAAGAGCCTGAAAGTGTACCGGACACCGCGGGAGGCTGACTGGGTTCAGGAGATTCGTCAGTATCTGCCGGAATTATACCGGGTAGGCGACCTGTGGCAGCAGGATAAAATAACGATTTTGCCACAGATACTGCATTCCGTGTCAGAGTATGATAACCGCTTCCGGACCATCAGTATGTATCTGAGGCAGGCGGAATCCGGCCAGGATGCGGCAAAGGTGTTGGACAGGCTGATCAATCAGATTTCGGAATGTATGCAGAATACGGCGCAGGCAAAGATGCAGTTTGCCGATTGGATCAGGGAGGCAAAACAATATCTGGAGTTGATGGATGAAAGTATTTCTGCAGCATGGCAAGAGATCGCCGTCTCTGAGAAGCGGATCATTTACCTGTCCGAACAGATCGTGAAAGTGCAAAACACGATGGAATCTTTGGACGGTCTGGTTTCGCTGCACTCCATTTCTTCGGGAACGCTTGGCAGCGCGAAGGATGTGTTGTCGCAGATGGTTTCTATTATTTATAAGGTTGCCGTGGAGGGCGGCTCAGTGCCTATTGTGGGTGTACTTAACAGCTTTTTTTCTTTGGGAAAGATGTTTTATGACATTTTCTCCAATTCGGCTAAAATGGAGGCTGAAATAAAAAAGTTGGGAGAATACCGGGTTGATTTGGATTTGGAACAGATTTCTTTGGCACAGACAAAGTCCCTGCTTATGTTTTTATATGAATTGAAGGTATATCTGGAGAAGCAGGAACAGACGCTCCGCGAGATGGAAGGATTTTGGCAAAATGAATCGCGGATGGTTATGACCGTAAAGGAAAACTTCATAAGAGATAAAAATTACAGCAAAGACAACCCTGAGATACAGCAGCTTGGTATTGCAGAATCGGTGTGGCATTCCCTTGGAAGATATGCGGATGATATTATGGACAGCTTTCAGAATGCGACAGATTCCGGAAAACAAATTCAGATTACCATATAACTGTTTTATCTCAAGCCAATCACAAAAGGAGGAACGAAGCATGAGTTTATTTCTAATGCCGGAGAGCAGCAAAGGAAATGTGGTATTTATCCCGCAGGAGTTGTGGGAGGGAACAAAAAACCTGGACATGCAGTTTACGGCGTTACAGGGCGGTGTCGGCGTGGCGCTTGATCCCGGTAAGGCGGAAGAATTGCAGTTGGGCCAGACGTTTGCCTCGGTGCGGCAGATCACGGATTCCTGCTTTGCCATACGCAATACGATTTTTAATCCGGTCACGCCGAAGCCGGATTGGTATGACGGCTTAAACGGTAAATTTAATTCGGTAAAACACTATGCGGATCAGTGGTTGGACGATTATTCCGTTGTTGTGACGTCCACGATTCCAAACAGCGTTATGACTTACTCCCCGATTTTTGCATCCCGTGCGGAGTATCTGCTTAGCATACTTTCAAGCGGATCTGGAGATTTGACGGCTGATGAGTTGGCGACGACCCGCAATGTTTTGACGAAGATGCTAGATAAATCCACACCTATTTACAATGATGCAAAGCAGTATGCGCGGATGGAAAATGGAAAAGCAGTGGGAAAACTGATAGACTGGCGCAGCAATATGTCGGCGGCAGGATTGGAATTGAAGTCTGGAACCGACAACATTCAAAAGGCGGCAAGCAGCCTTCAACAGGAAATTACTGAGTTTAAAAATGAAATCAGTTCTTTAAAGGTTGATATTGCATATTATCAGAAGCTAGTGGCTGCCGGAGCCGGGTTGGTTGGCGGCGGCATTTTTATAGGGACGATCGGCGGCGGTTTGTGCTTCGTGTTCCCGGTAGTGGGCGGCATTATTCTCGCATTGGGCATTGCGGCTGTGATTGGCGGCAGCGTGGTATGGGGCGTTTACCAGAAAAAGATCAATGCTGCCAACTCCCGCATTGAGACTTTAAACACAAAAATCAGCAACAACGGGAAAACGCTTGCGGCATTGACCACTTTATCTACCAGTATGGATCTGGCGGTGGATAATGCGGAGAACGCGATTAAGAACATGACGGACTTTTCTGCATCCTGGCTTACCTTTGGAAAATCGTTGGAGAACTTGATTCACTCCATTGACGAAGGACGCGCTGCTTCTGACCGCGACGATATCCAGATTGAACTGCGGACATCCATACGCTACTGGGAGCAGGCGGAAAACTACTCGCAGAAACTGCTTGATGTGCCGACCGATATAGAAAAGCATAAAGCGTCGGACGTGGCGTAATGATCTTCCCGGCAAGCCGCTTTGCTGTGTCAATCTTTTGTGATGGCCGGCAGAGCGGCGGGCCGGGTTTTTTAGTGTGGAAGAAGGAAGGGGTTAGGTGTAAAAGTGGGGGAGAATTTTTTGTAGAATAGGGTGACTTTTTGGAAATGTGTGGTATAATTGAAATAATGACGTAGTCGAGTCTGCCTTGGAAACAGGGAAATTGACTATTGTAGAATAAGGATGGATAATTAAAAGTTATCCGTTGGTAAAGAAAAACAAAGGATAATTCCAGATTATTTGTTGGAATAATTACAGTCAAAAGAATCGCTTTTAATTGTAAATAATGTACGGAGGATACTATGGAAAAGGATATTTTGCAAACCGTTGCAAATTTGACCGAACGCGAAGCGGTTCAAATTTTGAGAAGGTATGATAATACAGAATTTTTTCAAGATACTTTTAAAGGTTGTGGGTGTCCCATAACTACAGATTTCACGGGTCTACGTGTAAAAAATGGTGAGTATACAGATTGTGTATTTGATGGAAACAATTTTCAATATACCGGAGCTGCCGGGACGCATTTTAGAAAATGCAAATTTCTTTCATGTAAAATAAATGGTTCTAATATGCAATTTTGTGATTTTTCAAATAGTACTTTTTGCGATAATACAGAAAAAACACATTTAATTCAGAATACAAATTTTAATCAAAGCTGTTTTTACAATAGTACATTTGAAAATGTTTGCATAGAAAACACTTCGGTCTGTCAATCACAATTCTTAGCCACACGAATAGAAAATTCGTTTTTTCGGCATACGACATTACAGGATGATATATTTAGGGATGCCGATATTTTGCACTCTTCATTTATCGGCTGTAATCTGGAATACACTGATTTTATAAATGTGAGAATTATGGATTCGATACTACCATTTCACCAAATACCTTATATCTATGGTGGGCTTCAATGTATATCTGCACTTGAAAACAGTGTTAAAGTTTCTTCTTCTATGGAAAGAGCAGAGATTTTATCCGCAGCTGATTACATAAAATTATTACCTGTATTTGTCAAATATTACGAAAAAGAATGTGAATATTTTCCTTTGGCTAATATAGCTCTATTTCGTAAAGAATATTCTGCCGCAAAAAAATACATAAACATTGGTCTAAAAGAATATATCAGACAACGAGAATTTCGCAAACTGAAGTCTCTATGCAAACTTGCTGTTAAAAACGGTAATTTTGCGAAAAGCGACTTATTAAATTTTTATTTTGACATATTAAATTATTTTAATTCTATTGAATTGGATCAAAATGAACGCTATCAATTTGGACTTCATGTTGATGAAATAAAAAATATTCTATTTGGTATTTCGTATACTGAGAAGCCGCATATAGAAATTATATTAAAGACTAATATTACTATCGAGGAAAGTGAAGAATTTACTCAAGTTATTTCCATTATTGAAGATTGCCTAAATTATTATCATATCAATAATGAGGACTTTACTTTAGAGTTAAGGCATAATTCGCCTCCATATTCATTTTGGCTCGCTGTCTGTTCTTTAGATCCGAATCTTCTTGTAATGATTCTGGGTATGCTCCACTCTATTTTTTCGGGAGATATGAGCAGTGTATATCAGGCAATAGATGTCTGTGCAAATATTACGGGAATTACTGCTTTCATTGTTGGTCTAGCAGATAAAAAGCGGGAATCAAAAAGCATCAACTCTCAGCAAAATCTGATTTCAAACAAAGAAGTAGCTTATGCTATGAGCAAGCATAAACTACTTAAAAAGAAAACAAAGATTGAGTTTTCTCTTGGCAACGCACATTTTAATTATGCAAAAACGAAAACATATCAATAGGAATGCTTAGTGTATTGTTTTGGCAAAGTAAGCACTCTGGTCCGGGATATAAATTATAAGATTGGCAAATGGAAAGAGCCTTAAAATAAATGTTATATAATGAAATAGTTTCTGGTGGAATCCTATTCTGCATTTCTGTATTTTGTAAGGGACGAAAAATAGAAATAACAGGTTGAATGCCATGTGACGCAAGCCATTGAATACCCTTCAAAAAACTCTGATCGGATTCTAAGCCGTAAACTAACAGACATTTGACGTGACCTGTTTGACCCCATAGTTTTACTGCGCTAACGAGCGCATTCTGATATTCACATAGTGAAATAGTGCCTTTATGCGGCATTAAGGTTAATGCACGTTCTCGGTCAAATACTTCTATATTAAAGGCAATTTCATTTAATCCCGCGTTAAAGTACTCGGATAGTATTTCAGTATCTTTGGGAGGAAGCGACATTAAATAAATGTTTTTATCTGTCTGCTTTCTTATATGACGGATAATGGAAAGTACCTTTGAAGGCTCTTGGTTTCTAGCAGAAGAACCACCGCCAATCAAAATGTGTCGAAAGTTAGACTTCTTTAAATGCCAGTCAATTACCTCAAATATATCTTCCATTTGAAGTGGAATTGTGCTTGCCGGAACATCACAAAATTTGCAACCTCCCTGAGTGGCTTTATAGGCACATCCCAACGAATGATGTATTCTAAGTCGATCCGTCGCAAGAAATGATATATCTCCATATCTAACACCGTTCTGAGTTCTTTGGTTCTGGTATTCAATCCCGAAATCAATGCGGATGTTTGCTATTTTACAACCGGCATAGAATAGCGCCAAGTTTTTTTGGTCATAAATAATTTCAAAAGGTGAAATACTGCATAATTTTAAATTCAACGGGCAATTAACAATCAAAGACTCGTTAAAATACAGATCAATAGAACTGTATGTACCTTTACGCATACCTTTTGCATTCAGGAAGCGAGATGTTTCCGAAGAAAAATGGACTCCCTGAACCAAAAGCTGTGTTTTTAGCCTTAAAAAGCCATACATACTTTGGATATTCGGAAGGTTCTTTTGATAAGGACGTATATTTTCATGGATATTCAGTCCGCCATTTGGATTTATAGATGCAATATTTGTAGACAGAACCACGCTAAATAAACTTGCTCTGTCCTCAATTCGCATTCCGCTATTGAATCCATCTAACAGGATTTCTTTTATTTCAATAGACTTACTTATGTTTTGCAAATACTCCGAATAAAAGGAATTGTCTTCCTTTGCATCAATAATATACGAACTGTAATTTATATCCACGCCCAGTTCAGGAATCAAATATTCTGGCTCTGTAAAAATATGAATCAAAATATTTTGAAGTGTTAAGGAGTGTTTTGATGCCATTTCCAAGTTAATTAGAGGTGTTGATGCTTGAAAGCGTGGATTAATTTCCAAAAAATAAACTTCATTATCGGCAATCAGATAGTCAATGCCCAATACGCCTTTGTAGCCAATACATTTTATCTTTTCACCTATCAACTCACTTAACGCCATGACTTTGTTTTGCGTTACCATGGGAATATTTTTATATTCTACAAAGTCGGCACCATGATATACCTTGCGGTTATCCTCATTTTCAATAATTTGTATGGAAGGTGCTGTAAATACGATATTCTCCCCAATCAGTACATGGATATTTACAGAATATGATTGTTGAAGGTCAGGTGCCAACAAGTACATTTCTTGACGATTCAATTTACTTGAAACGTTCTCCCACGAGTCTTGTGTGACGATGTATGTATCATTTCCACCGGCGCCAGTACAGCCCTGTAATATAAAAGAATCAGTACCAGGAATTAAACGTTTTAAATTTTCCATTGAACATTCAGAGCCAGGCAAAGCAATTGTTTTCAGTACAGGTATTGTATTGGCCATCCATAAACGGGTTTTCAGCTTATCTCGTAAAAGAGAAAGCACAGACTGTTCATTTAGACAAATGGTATGTTGTACAATTTCGTCACCTAGAAAGTACGCATAATAAGGAGTATAAAACATAAATTTAATGTTGGGAATTGTTTGAATTAAACTTAATAACGTATTTTTTATAAAAATATCTAATCGAGGAGAATCATTATTATAATTTAGGATTTCGCCATAGGTATGAGTGTAGGCAATATTTCCATTTTTCCCAGAACCATTATATGTTATACTTCCTGCAAATAATTCCTTGCAGGAACGAATTTCCGATTCTTTAATTCCAACCCAATATAAGTTTTCCATGAAATATTTTATCCTTTGTTTTTCTTTACCAACGGATAACTTTTAATTATCCATTGATTTTATATAAGCGACAGGATATCCCAATGTCCATAGCTTATATAGTCATTTTTAGAACATGGTCTCTTTTATATAAAAAAGTTGTTGACAGATAGTACTAAATATAGTACCATAATGCTATCAAAGAAAAGGGGGGGTGGACAATGAGGTGCCAAACGTAGATAAAATCATCGAGAAGATGAAAAACCAACCCAACGGTATAAGACCGGAGGAGGTGGAGAAAGTACTAAAGAGCTACGGATATGAGTATGTAAGACAGAAAGGGAGTCATAGGCATTATCTAAATAAAGCCACAGGCGACCTGATAACTATTAAGCAGGAAAATCCGTTAAAGAAAGCATATGTTAAAGACGTACTGAGCAGAATAGGGGAATAATTTCCACATTTTGGGTACGATAAAATACAGAAGCACGCGCGATATCATGAAAGGGGCATGCTATTTATGGAATTAAAAGACTACATTAAATTACCGTATACAAGAATGGTATATGAGATGAATGATGAGAGTGGCCATTATTTTTATGGGAGAATTTTAGAATTAGATGGCTGTCAGAGTACCGGGGATACAATAGAGGAGTTGTATGAGAGCTTAAATGAAGCATTGGAAGGGTATCTGGAAGTTAAGATTGAGAACGGACTGCCAATCCCGGAGCCGCATAATGTGGAAGAATACAGCGGGAAATTTAATGTTAGACTGCCGAAATCTCTTCATCAGAGATTATCAATAGAGGCTGAAAAGGAAGGAGTAAGTCTTAATACGCTTGTGTTATATAAGCTAGCGTTGTAATATTGGAAAAATATTTATTTTAAAAGATGGCTTGATCTTCCATACAGTTTGATATTATAGTAGTATGATATAGTGAGACAAATGCGTAAAAATGTGTACTATATATGGTGAAGAACTAATGTCAAAGCTAGGAGTGTCAAGATAGCGGGTATTTTATAGCTTGGTTTATAGGATTAATATCATACCAAAGAACAACTACAATGGGAGGATAATATGGCAGTCGGATTTGAAGTGGATTTTTATTGGTATCAGATAGGAGCGGGAGATTTTTTGTATTCCTTTTTTTCTACGGTAGCGTACCATTTAGAAAACGGAAAATGGGGAAAGCGATTTCCCGTTATTATGAAAAAACTATATCTGGGAGAACTAAAGAAGAAAGACGTAGATAAAGCGATAAAAGAACTGGAAATAATAAGAAAGGAATTGCAGACGTTTACGCCAGATCAAGTGATATGGGATATAGAGGACTTGTCAAAACAACCTCCTTGGGGCAGCGATATCAGTGAAGAAATTACAGATTTGTCTAATTATTATGTGACAAGTGACGGTGAGGATTTTATATCTGTGTTTATGGATGCACTGGAGACTGCAAAGGAAGTAGGTGTTGGTGTGGAAATTAAGTCTATGTAAAGGGGATAGACGACGAAAAAGCATGGGAGAACATCAGTTTTGAATGGAAATACAAAAGATTTTTTTGAAAAAATGCAGGAGTTTTTTCCCTCAACAAGAACAGAATATCTTGAGAGTATAAAAAAATATGGTGAGATATTGGAAACGATTGTGATAGAAGACATACTTATGCCAAAGCTTTTGGAAGTATTGGCTAAAAACGAAGATATTGAATTGCTAGAAAAAATATTCCGTTATTTTGAAGAAATAATAGATAGGAATGACCCGCATGTAATCAAGATTTTTTCTGTTACTGTCTTAGAGATTCTTGGAAATGATAGAGCGATTTTAAATACGGCGAAGGAATATATGGGGCCTAAAACTGTGCTCATGCAGGTGGAGGCAGAAAAGGACTTGGGAAGACTATGAATTTTTATATAGAAAATGATTTTTATAGGAGACTAAGGACTAATTTTACAAATTGTTAGTATTTTAAGCCGCATTCCTGATTTCCCCATAAACCATCCTGTAATACAGAAAGACAGCAAGTATCGCCGTGAGGGCATCTGAAACGGCCTGAGCCATCAGAACCCCGTAGTAACCGAACAGGGCGGATGCGGTCAGAAGAACGACAGCGAAGATAACCCCCTGTCTGCTAACCGATAGCAGAAATGCGCCCATGGCTTTCCCGGCGGACTGGAAAGTACAGGTAGTCACTAATACAACGGCCATAAACACCATTCCGGCCTGCTGCATGCGGAGCATGGGAACGCCGATGGAAATGATGGCATCGTTTTGCATAAACAGTCGGATCATGGCGGGAGCTGCCACTGATAAAATTACCGCAAGTACGGCAGCTGCGCCGCACTCAAAAGTATAGCAGAACCGTAAAATGGATTTCAGGCGGGCGTGGTTTTTGGCACCGTAATTATATCCGATGAGCGGCTGTGCGCCGAAGGCGAAGCCGACTAAAACCAGTGCGGCAATCAGATTGACCTTCATTACAATGCCCATGGCGGCCACCTTGTCGTTTCCGTAGGGAAGAAGGCAGCGGTTTGTCAGGGCGATACCGAGACTCTGCATCAGGTTTGTGATTGAGGCGGGTATGCCGATTGCCAGAATCTGTCCGATTTCGGGCAGGGTGATATGAAACCCGGCAGGATTGACGGAAAGCCGCCTGCTCTTTCTCAGCAAAAACCATACGAAGAAAAGATCGCTTCCGATATTTCCGATCACGGTGGCGATGGCCGCCCCTGCCGCACCCAGGCCCAATACGGAAATAAAGAGCGGGTCGAGAATCATATTGATGACGGCGCCCAATATACTGCCGGTCATGGAGGCGGTCGAAAAGCCTTCTGTCCGCAGCAGGTTGGAAGGGGTAAAGGACAGGATGATAAAGGGAGCGCCCAACGCGATGTAAGTAAAGTAGCCGGAGGCATAGGGAAGCGTTTCCCCATCGGCTCCCAACAGATACAGGATCGGTCCCCGGAATAAAAGCAGGACAGCGGTCACGAGAATACCGCATACAATGGCGGCGTAGAAACAGAAAACACTGATGCGCTTTCCGTCATTATCAAGTTTTTGACCAAACAGCCGGGAAATAATGGAACTTCCGCCGAGCCCCCAGATGTCCCCAAAGGCAATCATCAGGGTAAAGATGGGCGCGCCAAGGGAGACGCCTGCTACCAGATTGGTATTGCCGGTCTGCGCAATAAAATAGGTGTCCACCATATTATAAACCAAAGAGATAACCATGCTGAAAACGACCGGCAGCGCAAAGGTAAAATACGCTTTCGGGATTGGCGCTTCTTCAAATAACTCATTTTCCATAACGACACCTCGCATTTGTATTTCGGACGTTTCCATTATAACAGATGGGCTGAAAATTTTGTGTTTTTTTAAAAAGACAGTTAAATGTAAGCTAAATATAACGATTTAAGGGCACTCTACTTTGCGTAGATTGTCCTTTTTGCTTTTGTCATGCTACAATCAAAGAAAAAATGCGGGAACAGATACAGATATGGATAACATCAAATTTGGAAAATTCATACGGGAAACCAGACGAAGCAGGGGGCTGACCCAAAAGCAGCTTGCGCAGCACCTTCATGTATCGGACAAGGCGGTGTCCAAGTGGGAAAACGGTGCCGGATTTCCCGATATTAAGCTGTTGGAGCCGTTGGCACAGTGTCTGGGGGTAAGTCTTCTGGAACTGATGCAGAGCGACCGGAACGAGTCTGAGCGAATCGGCCGGGACGAGGCGGAACAGATTGTGGCCGATGCCATTTCGCAGTCAAACAGGGCACAGGAGAAAAAACAGCGGATGTGGAAGGTGAGAATTTTGTTGTCCGCCTGTGCCTGTGGCATTCTTTATCTGGGCTGTGTGGGAATCGGTTATCTGGCGGAGAATTTGTTTGCCATGCAGGGCGGTGCGTGGTACAAAAATCCTGTGTTTTTCTACGTGTGGGCGGGGCTTCTCGTGATCCTTTGCGGAGCGGGCGCGGTCTATCTGTTATGGAGAAACGAGAGTATACGGGAAGTAAAAATCGGCCGTCATAAGGGCAAGAGCTTTCTGACGATCCTTATGGATATGTTGGTGGTGTTTCTCCTGCACACGTATCTGGCCAATATCGCCAACAATTGGCAGCAGCTTGCCATGCTTCCGGAGGCAATTCCCGTCAACGCCTATGTTTCCACGGCAGACGGGAGCAGGCAGTCCGGCATTTTTATCCGGGATGGGTTGGTACAGGGGTTGTTGGATTCGGCATATGTGAGTGATCTGAAAATGGATGTCAGGTTGAAAGCCGGAGTCGATCAGGTTATACCGGGAGAGTGGCAGACGCTGAACCTGTTTTTGGAGGGCGCCAATTGTATCGAGGCGCTTGGAGGGATCACGGAGGAGGACGTGGTGTGGAACACGGGGGAGGATGCCTCGGTTTTGCAAGGCACGGAGCAAAAGTGTATTGTATCCCGTGAACTTTTTGAAAAAAAGGGATGGAAGCTGGGAGACCGGGTCACGCTCTGTCAGTATTATTACTATCGGGAGGACGAGAGGCGTTCGGAACTTTTTATGAACCCCCTTCAAACGGCAGAGTATGAGATCGCCGGATACGTGGATATGACGGGAAGCCTGGACGGCCAGTTTACGGCGCCGACGGACATTATCGTACCCTTTCATGTGGTCCGGCGCTCTTATGAACAGGAAGGGATTCCCTTTTTTGCAAGCGCCGCTTCCTTCACCCTTTCGGATGCATTGCAGATCAATGCATTTAAACAGGAAATGAAAGGTTTGGGGTTTAAGAGTGTGTCGCCCACCGTGCCGGACAGTTCGCTAAACGGTGTTGCTCTGAACGTAAACGATGCGGCTTTTATCCAAACGGCGCAGCATCTGCGGCAGGTGATTGATACGGTGCAGGCTTTCTTTCCTTTTCTCCTCGTGTTGATTGTCTGTGTGGGATATCTGGCTACCCTTCTTTTATTACAAAGCAGAAAAAACGAGATGGCGCTGCTTCGCTCGATCGGCATAAACAGGCGAAAATGCTTCCGGCTCTTTTTTGTGGATCAGTTGACGTTAGTCATTACGGGCGTTGTGGCGGGCAGCGTGCTTTCGGTTCTTGTACAGGGAAATTACGGGGGCGGCTCTGTCCTTGCGGGGGTTCTTGTAGGATTGTGTTACATGGCGGGCAACAGTCTGGCACTGTGGAAGCTTTTGGGTGTCAGCGTGATGGAAGCCTTGTTTGTGGCGGAGTGACAGGTTGGACTTAGTTCCGGAAACGGAAGAAAGGTGTGGGGATTGAGATGGAGATATTGCGTGCGGAGCATGTGTCTTACAGCTATCAGAGTAAATATCAGAAGGTGGAAGCGGTAAAGGATGTGAGCTGTTCCTTTGAGCAGGGGAAGTTTTATGCCATTGTGGGGGAATCGGGGAGTGGCAAGAGTACCTTTCTCTCCCTTCTGGCCGGGCTTGACAGCCCCAGTGAAGGGGTGATTTATGTGCAGGGGGAGCCTTTAAACGGGATGGACAGGGATGCCTACCGTTTAAACAGAGCTGCGGTGGTGTACCAGTCCTTTCACCTGTTCCCGCTGCTCACAGCCAGGGAAAATGTCATGCTTCCCATGGAATTTAAAAAGATATCCCGAAAGGATGCCGCAAGACAGGCCCAAAAGCTTTTAAGCCGCGTGGGACTGGAACCCAGGATAGGCGGGCAGTTTCCCAAAATGATGAGCGGCGGGGAACAGCAGCGGGTGGCGATTGCGCGGGCAGTGGCTTCGGGCGGGGAGATCATTTTGGCCGATGAACCTACGGGGAATCTGGATTCCGAGAACGAAGCGAATGTGGTGGCCCTGTTAAAAGAGCTAGCCCATGAAGACGGTTACACGGTGATTGTCATTACCCACAACCAACGGGTGGCAGAGGAGACCGATCATGTTTTTTGCATGAAGGATGGCAGGATGGAACAGGCGCGCTAGAAAGGGGTATGGGAATGTTACTTATTAGAAACAGTATCAGGCAGCTTTTCCGTATGCGGGGCAGAGCCCTATTGTTTTTTCTGCTGCTTGCAACCGCCTCCGGACTGTGCAGCTTGGGAAGAGGATTTTTAGTGATCAACCGGGAAAAGATGGCGGCCTATGAGGATTCCTTTCTGACCATCGGCACCGTGGAGCAGAAGGCGGACAAGGTGAGGGAGAGGATGATATGGGATGCGGAACTGAAAAACTACCATATCTACAACAGTTCGGTTTATGATACTTTTGTTCCTTTGTCGGCGCTTACTTTTGAGGGTGCGGATTATCTGTCAGGACCGAAGAAGAGAGGGTTTTACGGTGCCTATATGCCCCAGTATGAAATGTACGGAATCGGCATGAACCTTGGCGAAGTAGTGGAGGGTTCTCCCCTGGAGGATGTGGTGCCCGATCATCCGGTTAAGTTTCAGGTAAGTCGTGTTTTGGCGGGAATGGGTACGCGGGAGGGAAATGTGATTACCTTCTGCGATCACTACGATCCGTCTCCGGAGAAGCTGTATGCGGATAAAACTTATGTGATGTCCCTGCAGTACAGGCCGGGGCATGAATCGGAGAAAGAATTTGAGGGGGATTATGTGTCGGAGTATGTGCCATTTCCGATTCTGACTTCCGATCAGGTGGATTTGGAGGGAAACAGCGTGCCGGACGAGGTGGCGGACGATCACTTCAGTGATGTGGTGACGGAAGGGTTTTATGAGACGAAAAGAGGAAAGCGGTGGATGAACCTGGTGGAATCCTGGGATTATGCGCGTCATATCTTTCCGGTTACCGGCACCGATGACATTAACCTGCTCATGCCATTTTATAATGGAAACGCTTATATCAGCGGCGGCAGGGAGTTTACGCAGGAAGAGTACGAACGAGGCGACAGGGTATGTCTGGTGTCGGAGCTGTTTGCCCAACACACCGGCTTACAGATCGGGGATCAGCTCCACCTTGCCCTGCAGTATGCCAATCATAGGAGAACGCCGGGAGATGCCTTTGGCAGCAATTCGATGGCGGTATTTTCCCTGCTAAACGCCGAAGGGGAAATCTATCCGGTCTTTGAGGAGGCCGACTATGAAATTGTGGGCACCTACGGCGGGCAGGCAGGACTGAAGGATGAGTACGGGATGGGCTATAACGAAATCCTGATTCCATCCAGCTCCGTGAAGAACAGCGATGCGGACAACATTTTGGAGAGCGGCCCCATGACCGGGAGCACCACGTCTTTTCGTATTGCCAACGGGACCATTGACGAGTATATGGAACAGTGGAATAAGCAGGGGATTTCCAATGTGGAGATCACCTTCTATGACAGGGGGTATTCGGAACTGGAGGCAAATATCAACAATATGAAGTACATCGCAGGGCTCCTGATTGTGATGGGGACGGTGATGGTTTTGATGGTGCTTTTCTATTTCTCATGGCTGTTTATCGGTAAACAGGGAGAGCGCACGGCCATTGAGCGGGCTTTGGGGCTGCAAAAAAGACAGTGTTTTCTCTCCCTGTTTTCAGGCATTTTCCTGATTCTGCTGGTCGGCAGTGTGTGCGGTTGTACGTTGGGAAGCGGTCTGGCCGGCAAAATAGCGTCGCAGATTGGGGAGGAGAGTTACTATGATACGACCTTTGGCAACAGCGCGGCGATCGACAGGGAAACGTTTCCGCCTGGGGAAACAGTGGTTTTTCCCGCGCCGATGCGGGAAGCGGCGGTCTGTACGCTGTTGATTTTGTCGGCGGGAACGGGGATTGCGGCCGTGGGAATCCTGAAAAATCTTTGCAGAGAGCCGATGCAGATGTTTGCGGGCGGGCAAGAAGCGTGTTAAGATAGAAGAAGGAGGGCACGGAAAATGTTGGATAAAGAAACCTTTCATCCGCTCAACTACATTAAGAAGGAAGAATACTCCGGCAGCATGGACGGGATGCGCTATATGCTAAAGCGCGTGGGGAGCGGCGAGGAGGACGTGATCAGGGTGACTGTCTGGCCCGAACCGCTCGGTATTTACCGCACGCCCGAGGAAAAACAGACCGCCACGGAGGTGCCCATGACAGCGGAGGGCGTGGAGCGGGCGGCGGACTGGATTAATGAGCAGTATGAGACGAGAAAGGCGTACTGGCTTGAAAATCAGCGAAAACCGTGGACGGAGGAGTGAATTTCCACAAGATTTACATAAATATTTGTCTATATTGTGGAAAATGTAGAAAATAGTTGCATTTTGGCAGATAAGCGTTATATAATGTGAAAAGGAAGTTGACATAAAGCTGATCGCACGTAGAAGAATGAGGGGCTTGGAGGTGGCGGTATGGCAGCGCTTAATCTGAACGCATTATTTTTTAATCACGAGATATCCTTTTGCAAGGTGTATAACGCGGAGAGTAAGGACCAGTTAGAAAAACTTTTCGTTTCCAACCGCATTTCCTTTTTTGTAGAATGGCCGGAGAAACGGCTTTGGGAGCGCCTTTTGGGGAGCATGGGCGGAAAAAATGAGGTGTTTACCATACACATCAATGAAGCGGATACGACGCTTGCCACGGACTTGGCACAGGGGATAGAGAGTGTGCAGATCGCTTCTGTGTAGGTGAAATGAAAGCGCGGCTGAAAAAAGAAATAGGATTAAGCGACCCTGAGAACTTTCTCAGGGTCTTACTATGTGTTCATAAGAAAGGGAGCAAAGAAAGAGGAAGAGATGGACAAACAGGCAAACAGACAAAAACAGGATCTTTGCCCGGTGGCAAAGAAGTGCGGCGGCTGCCGTTACACAGATACTCCCTATGCGGAGCAGTTGAAGATAAAACAGAAGCGGGTCGAACAGTTGATCAAGGCGTTTGGAAAGGTAAAGCCGATTCTTGGAATGGACGATCCCGCCCATTACCGCAACAAGGTGCACGCCGTCTTTGATTTCCAGAAGGGAAAGGGGATCGTGGCCGGTATCTATCAGGAGAAGAGCCATAAGGTAGTGCCGGTGGAAGGATGCCTGTTGGAGAATCAGAAAGCGGGAGAGATCATTCAGTCTGTACGCGAACTGGCAAAATCCTTTAAGATCAAGGCCTATGACGAGGACAGCGGTTACGGGCTGTTACGCCATGTGCTTGTCCGCGTGGGACATGCCACCGGTGAAATTATGGTTGTATTGGTCCTGGGATCTCCAATTCTTCCCTCAAAAAAGAATTTTGTTTCTGAGTTATGTAAACTCCATCCCGAAATCACGACGATCCTGATTAATGTCAATAACAAAAGGACGAGTATGGTGTTGGGAGAGAAGGAACAAGTTATTTATGGCAAAGGGTATATAGAGGACGAGCTCTGCGGAAAACGGTTTAAGATATCCGCGAAATCCTTCTATCAGGTGAACTCTGTGCAGACGGAGGTGCTATACACAAAGGCGACACAGTATGCGGGCCTTACAGGGAAGGAGACGGTGGTAGACGCTTATTGCGGGATCGGTACGATTGCTCTGGCGGCTGCCGGACAGGCAAAAAAAGTGATCGGGGTGGAGTTAAATAAGGACGCGGTGCGGGATGCCATTGCGAATGCGAAGATCAACCGGATGAAGAACGTGGATTTTTACCAAAATGATGCGGGAAGATTTTTGACCCAAATGGCGGAGGCGGGGGAGAGGGTCGATGTGGTCTTTATGGACCCGCCCAGAAGCGGCAGCACGGAGGCATTTCTCGATGCCCTGATCCGTATCAGCCCCGAACGGGTGGTGTATATCTCCTGCGAGCCTGAGACATTGGCCAGAGACATAAAATATCTGACGGCAAACAGCGGCTATCGGATGGAGGAGGCGGTTCCGGTGGATATGTTTCCTTTTACCGAGGGGATTGAGATGGTGTGTTTGTTGTCGCAGAAAAGGAGCCCCCGAAACTGAGAAAGATATGATATAATACATCCATGGAGAATTCATATCGTTTTTTTGAAAACAGAGCGTGCCAGTATTTTCCCTGCCATAAGGGACTGTCCGCTTTCAATTGTATGTTTTGTTACTGTCCGTTATACCGGGAAGAAAACTGTCCCGGCAGCCCTTCCTACATAGAACGTGAGGGGAGGCGGATCAAGGACTGCTCTGGCTGCACATTTCCTCACAGGCCTGAGAATTACGACAAGGTAATAGATTTTTTGGGAGGAAAACAGACAAAGGAACCGGGGGTGTGAGAAGATGCCGAATACGAACGCGACAAAGATTGCACTGGGTGAGTCCCTGAAAAAACTGATTCGGACAAAAAGGCTGGAAAAGATCACGATCAATGATCTCACAGCGGATTGCGGTATCAGCAGGATGGCTTTTTACTATCACTTTAAGGATATCTATGATCTGGTGGAGTGGGTCTGTGTGGAGGACAGCAAAAAGGCGCTGCAGGACAAAAAGACCTATGACACATGGCAGGAGGGGGTCAGCCAGATTTTTGACGCTGTTTTGGAGAATAAGGAGTTTATCACAAATGTGTGCCGCAGTATCGGCAGGGAGCGGGTTGAGCGCTATCTCTATCAGTTTACCTATGACATCATCAAGGAAGTGATAGAAGGAAAATGCCAGGGAAGAGGGATTTCGGAAGAGCAGAAGAATTTTATAACGGATTTTTATAAGTACGGTTTTGTGGGCATCATGTTGGCCTGGATTGACCATGGCATGAAGGACGATTACGAGGAAATTGTGGAGAATATGAGCGTCATGCTTTACGGTAATATTGACCATTCCATCAGGAATTTTGAAAACGCACAAGAAGAGAA
This sequence comes from uncultured Lachnospiraceae bacterium, assembly GCA_947245585.1. Classification (GTDB taxonomy): domain Bacteria; phylum Bacillota; class Clostridia; order Lachnospirales; family Lachnospiraceae; genus UBA3282. The sequence continues at coordinate 26,398 of CAMXPV010000046.1, forward strand.
GAAAAAATAGCGGGAGGAAGCCTGTAAAGACTTCCTCCCGATCTTTATGCTGCCAGGATCAGAGATCGTAATACATCATAAACTCTGCGGGCGTGGGAATCTGCCCCGCCTGTTTTGCCTCCGCGCGTTTGCGCTCGATCCATACTTCAATGAGTCTTTCCGGGAAGACACCATCTTTGGTCAGATAGTCGTGATCCTTCTCCAACGCGTCAAGGGCTTCATCCAGAGATTTGGGCAGGCCCTTGATCTTTTTCTGCTCCTCGGGGGAGAGTTTGTAGAGATTGAAATCGTATGGCCCCCAACCGTTTGCCGCGGGATCGATCTTCTTTTCGATGCCGTCCAGACCCGCCATCAAAATGGCCGCGTAAGCGTAGTAGGGGTTGGCGGTGGCATCGGGGTTTCTAAGCTCAAAACGCTTTGCCTCCGGGGATTTTGCGTAGGCGGGAATACGGATCACCGCGCTGCGGTTGGAGGTGGCGTAGCCGACTGTCACGGGAGCCTCATATCCCGGCACCAGACGCTTAAAGGAGTTGGTGGAGGGGTTGGTGAAGGCGCACAGTGACGCAATGTGGGAGAGCAGGCCGCCGATGAAATAATGGGCGGTCTGGCTTAAGCCCGAGTAGCCGTTCTCATCGTAGAAAAGAGGTTTCCCGTCCTTTTTCAACAGCATATGTACATGCAGGCCGCTTCCCGCTTCCTGATAGATCGGTTTGGGAAGGAAAGTGGCTGTTTTGCCCTCCCGGGCCGCCATATTCTTGATAATATATTTGATGATCATGGTATTGTCCGCCATGGCAGGCATATCTGCCAACTCAACTTCGATCTCCATCTGGCCGGGGCCGCCCACCTCGTGGTGATGGTATTTCACTTTGATGCCCCAGTTTTCCATCTCCATGCAGATGCGACTCCTGAGGTCGTAGCCCACATCCTGTGGTGCGGCGATGTGGTAGCCGCCGTGGGTTACCTCGTAGCCGTTGTTGCCGGGATTGTCCAATGTGCAGTTCCAGTCTGCCTGTTTGGTATCGATCTGGTAGGCGCACCGTCTGGGGGAAACCTCGTAGCGCGCGGAATCGAAGAGGTAGAATTCAAATTCCGGCCCGATCACCATTTCGTCCGCAATGCCGGTCTTTTTCATGTAATCCACGGCCCGCAGGCTGACGTTTTTCGGATACTGGTCAAAGGGGGTGTTTTCTCCCTTGCCGATGACACAGACATTGCCGCACATGGTCAGGGTAGGCACCTCGGCGAAGGGGTCTACATAGGCGGTGTCAGGGTCTGGCAAAAATACCATGTCGCTCTTTTCAATGGGCGCGTACCCGTAGTTGGAACCGTCGAAGCCGATTCCGTAGACGAAGACATTCTCATCAAACCGCTCCACCGGTATTGTGATGTGACGCCAACGCCCGTCGATGTCGGTCATTTTGAAGTCGATCATGCGGATCGCCTTCTCCTGACACAGTTTTCTGATTTCCTTACTTTTGTCCATAAGCATATCCCTCTCTTTTTTGCTGGCCGGAATGATGTCTCCGGCCAACTTAGTTTGTATTATCAACAGTATACCATGGAGCGAGAGGGGTTACTATACGCAATATCGCCAAGATTGACAGGTGCATTTTCGGTAGAAAATCAGCGGGAAGGCGGCCTGCCGCCGAATCTGCCGCCAAGTTCCATCGTTCCCATATCGGAGATTTTCAGGAAGGAAGCGTCAATCAGGGCAGATTTGTCCGCAGACTGCCCGCTGCTGTCGGCGGGAATGCTGCCGTCAAGCTGTCCCCGCACGCTTTTGGCCCGGAGCAGGCAGAAGGATTTCAGGGCGTCGATGCCGGTTTCAAATTCTTTGTACGAGCAGAACTTTGTGGGGTCTTTTTCCACGTAGGGGGCGATCAGGGCATAGGTTTCGGTAAGTTTCTTCTCAAAATAGCCGCTCTCGAAGAAGGAGGCAATAAATTCCGAAAAGTATTGGTGGTACAAATCGGTGTAGGCCTCATCGGCAAAAATCCACGCGAGCATAGGACGGGAGTTCGTGCTGCCGCCGCGCACAGGCGAGTCGATCGGGTAGTTGACAACCGACGTGGCATCCATGATGCCCTCAAAACCGCCGAAGGCAAGATTATAGTCCCACGGAATCATGGAAAGGGTTCCGCCGTCCTCATAGAGATAATAGTTGTGAATCATGGAGCCGGTATAGCTGTCAAAGTTGCAGACAAAATTGTGCACTACAAAATAGCGGATCACCTGCTCCACATCCACGGTTTCTTCCATATTTTCTTTGGCGTTCAGGTCTTTCAGGGCCGAAATCAGGCGGCTTTTATCCGCGTCGGTAAGCTCAGTTTTGGCATTGGTAAAAATATTTTCATAGCTTTCGTAGTCGTCATCTGTGTAAATCAGGGAGACATCGTCGCTGCCCATACCGCCCGGGCTGCCATGACCACCATTCGGGCCGCCTTCCGGTGGGGTAACTCCCTCTGGCATTTCTCCGAATCCGCCCTGCGGCGGCGTGAAGTTCCCGTCCTCAGGCGGCGTGAAGTCTTCGTCTAGCGGCGCAGTCTCCCCGTCCCATTCGCTCATGTGGAAGCCCCCGCCATTGCCACGGCCGCCGCCCATTTTCATGCTGTCTGGCTTGTAGAGGCTGCCGGGATTTTTTCCGTAATTGCGGGAGAGGAAGGCATCCTCCACTCCCTCCACGGCCAGATAGAGGCCCCAGTCCTCCCCGTTTACTGTGATGTAGGTGAAACTGCACAGCGGAGCGGCCGCGCCGGCATACCGCATCATCTCATAGGTGAGGTAGTCTTTCATATAGGTATTGTCCTGAATGATGTTGTTGAGACTCAGCTTATCCAGACCGTGGTAGCGGCAGGCATCGCTGTAGTGGTCAAATTCGATCTTAAAGCTGTAGCGGTCGTTGCCGTAATCGGCGACCTTTGAGAGAGAGGTGTTGCCCTTGGCCCGGATCGCCACTTTTTGGTAGGTTTCGCCGTCTATGGTTACCTTGCATTCCGTGTAGCTTTCGTCGGTACAGGTGTCGAGAAATCCCTGCCAGTCATCCATCTCAATGTCGATGCTGTGAACAAGGGAGGTGTCAAACAAAAGGGTTTCATACGCGCTTCCCACACTGGATATGGTTTCAAGCGCATCCCCATAGTTTCGGTCCGCAAACAGGACGGCGGCACAAAGTACCGGGACCAGGAGCGAGCAGTACAGTTTTTTGTAGGATCGTTTTGCTTTCATGGAATACCTCTCTATACTTTCTTATTTATTTTGCACAAAAAAGCCTGTATTTTAGCCTTCT
>CAMXPV010000047.1 GCA_947245585.1 uncultured Lachnospiraceae bacterium
TTTAATCTGCAGGAAAGCTACAGTAGATGGGTATTTTATTTCGCCGCGTTACACCTCGAGCAGGCCTGTGAAGGGCTTGGTGTGGCGGTGGAAGACTATCAGGCCGCGAAGGAAGGCAAAAAACGGTAGGATGACTAACGAAATTGCGTTCGCAATGGATATTTCGGGGAGATTGTTTGGCATCTCCCCGCTTTTTATATTAGGGGAAACGGATTATAAAATGGCAGAAGGATAGAAAGCTATTGATAAGCTGTTGAGCATTACTGTATAATGGGGAAGGAAAGTCATAGGAGTGGACTTATCAGAGGGAGAGACGGTATGAAAAAGAGAAGAAACAGGATTTACAGAAGGATAGCGGTGGCGTTGACCGTGGCTTTATTAGCGGGACAGAGCCAGGCTTTTGTGTTGGCGGAAGAAGGCGATGCGCCGCAGACGGAGATTTCCGCTGAAAAGACTGATACAGATATTTTGGATAGCGGGAGTGAAACAGGCGGCGGCAATAACGACGGCGCGGACAATCAGGATTCAGAGGATATCGAGAATAAAGAGGAACAGCAGGAAAACGAAGAAGAGAAAGGCGAGTGCATCTGCGATACAAAATGTGTGGAAGATGCCGTGAATACGGACTGTCCCGTGTGCGCGGCGGATTATGCGGCCTGCGCCAAAAATGCAGGGGTGGGGGTAAAACTTCCAGAGGAAATTGCGTTGGAGGAGGTTTTGACTGCGGATGAAGGTGCTGTTTCGTTGGCGGAAGATGCGGCTAGAGAGTATGTGAATGGTGGCCTCATTGACGTTACCGATTCGGTTTTTTCCTATTATGTTCTGGATATAGACAAAAAAGAAGCGTCGATCAGAGTTTTGGATTCAAATCGAGACAGTTTACCCGCAGATATGACAATTCCCGGTACGGTGACGGATGTCAATAACATTGAGTGGAAAATTAAAGAGATAGGCGGATTGGGATTTCAAGGATGTACGAATTTGACAAATGTAACGATATCTGAGGGTATTACAACTATAGGATCAAGGGCTTTTTCCAGTTGCACAAATTTAGTAAGTGTAAGCATACCAGATACGGTTACGAGTATAGAGGTGGGAGCGTTTGTCAGCTGCAAAAACTTGCAGGAGGCAGAAATCCCGAACGGCGTTACGCAGATTAGCGCGTCTGTATTTGAATACTGCGACAGCTTGAAAAGCGTTACATTGCCTAGCCATATAACAAGTATAGGTCAGATGGCGTTTTTCTGGTGTAAGAACCTTGAAAACGTCAATCTGCCAGATAGCGTTACAAGTATAGGCGATAAGGCTTTTATCGGATGCGCTAAAATGAATCCTGTCAATTTGAAAAACGTGAAACAGATAGGGAGCTATGCGTTCAGAGGATGTGAAAGCATGAATCCGATCACGATTCCCGCCCAACTTGAAAGCATGGGAGAGTTTGCCTTTGCTGATTGTACAGGTTGGACGAGTGATGAGAACGGAAACCAAAACATAGTTATTCATGGCAGTCTTGACAAAATCAGCGTCAGTACGTTCCAAGGTTGTACCGGTTTGACAGAAATGATGATTTTCGACAGCGTTACGGGTATAGAAGACAGTGCCTTTAAAATGTGCAGTAATCTACATACCTTAAACATTGCCGTAAGTAATTCTGCTACCTCCATACCGGTAAAAGATTTGGCTGTGTTTGAAGGCTGTCCCGCCCCGCGTCAGATTGTGTTTTGGAATGCGGACGGCACGGCAAAATTAACAGGCCCTGCGTTAGATCAGGCGAAATTGACTTATCTGAACGCGTCTGATGGAGATACTACGGATGATTTGTGGTATGGATGGTCGATTGACAGGCCGGTTGTATATGATGTGACCATCAACGTAAAGATAGACGGCAGTCCTTGGGATGCCCACGGTAAAACCTTCGCTTTACTGCCAGAAAGCGGTGGTGATTTCCTTGAAGTTTCGGGTACGCCGGAGGCAGGTACATATAAGTTCAGCGGGGTGTCAAACGGCACTTACAGCATTTACGATATCACCGGCGTTTCACCGGACACCCTCTCTTCCGGGGCGAGGGCTGCGGGCATGGATACGGGCGTGGATGTGACAGTGCAGGACGACAATGCGGAAGAGACAGTAAACTATTACACTGCTACCTTCTATGACCGTGACGCTGATGATAAAGCGGTGGCATACGAAAACGATACGGATCAGCGGCAGCAGATTGTTTTAGGTGGCCAGAAGGTGACAATGCCCATTACTAACCCGGCAGAACCGAAAGATCCAGGTAAAGCGGGCTATGTGTTTGACGGTTGGAAGACAGAGGACGGCGTGGCTTACGATTTTGAAGTAACCGTAGGCGGAAAGCAAGAGATTTACGCGAGTTGGAGAGAAGCGGATGCGCCGGTGACATCTTTTGCCATCATAGCAATGGCGGGAGAGGGCGGAAGCATCAATCCTCCGGGCAGGGTAAGTGTCAAGAAAGGAGACAACAAGCCTTTTACCATTACGCCGAATGCAGGATATCGGATTAAGGCGGTAACGGTGGATGGCACAGACAGAACAGCGGAGCTTGCGGATGCGCCGGGAGGAGGCAAATCCTATACTTTTATCAATGTGACTGGCGATCACACGATTCGTGCGGAGTTTGAGAAAGACGGAAATGGCGGCGGGGATAACCCCGACCCGAATCCTAACCCGAATCCAAATCCCAATCCCGATCCGGGCGGTGGAAATGGCGGCGGTGGCGGAGATGATGACGACGACAATAAAAAGCCGGGTGGCGGAAGCGGCGGCGGTTCCGGTGACAGCGGCGGGGATAACAACAATCCCGGCGGTGACAACGGCGGCGGAAGTGGCGGCTCAGGTGACGGCGGTGATGGCGTGGGGAACGGCCAGACTACGGCCGGGACCGAAAACGTTTCTGCACAGGCTGTGGGCGGCGCGGCAGGAATTTCTGCGGATGGCAGTAAATCGGCAGGCAGTAGTGCTGTAGCTTCTGATGGCGGCAAAGCGGCAAAAGGAACCGCGTCGGGCGCATCCGGAGGAACAGAAGGAGCCACAGGAACAGCCGCAAACGGCAAGGAGCCCAAAACAGGCGATGCCTCTTATTTGCAGGTTTATGCCACTTTGGCTATGATTGCGGGTCTGACCTATCTGCTTCTCTATGTGTTGGAGGAGAGCCGCGGCATGACTGAGCGGGAGAAGAAAGCGTTCGTGGCGGCCTTTATCAGATGGGGCAAGAAAGGCGGCGCGTTTAGGAAGTGCTGCGCGGTGGCGGCGATCTTCTGCCTGTTGGCGTATTATCATATCATTGGGAAAAACGTAGGAGGAAACACGCTCCGCGATAAGTATCTGGGGCAGGCTTTTTGACAGGAAGAGGTTTGCAAAACATAAATTTTAGCCTTATCATTTAGGTGATAGGGCTTTTTTACTTGTGCAGTTTAACCAGATATGATATTCTGAATACACTTGGAACATCTGGTAACATTCTTTTGCCCAAAGGGCATCGTAAGGAGCGTCTCGCTCCGGGATTTCCAAAAATGAAACCATTAATACGTTGCAATGCAGCAAGTTTGTAATTGGATTTTTATAACAAATTTGCTATAATATTTTTGAAAAGGAAAATACTATGTATGAAATTGTATTTTATGAAGATAAAAAGGGAAAATCTGAAGTAGCGGACTATATTAAAGAATTAAATGCTAAAGCTGATACAAGTAAGGAGTGCCGAATTAATTTCAATAAAATTGTGGCATATATGGATATGCTTGAAGAATTGGGAACAAGAGTTGGAGAGCCAGTGACAAAACATCTGGATGGTGAAATATGGGAATTACGGCCATTAAAAAATAGATTCCTTTATGCGTATTATAAAGATAATAGGTTTATTATACTTCATCATTTTATCAAAAAAACACAAAAAACGCCAAAGCATGAAATCGAACAGGCGAAAAGAAACCTGAAGGATTATTTGGAAAGGAATGAGTGATATGACAACGTGGAAAGAATTGAGAAATAGTTTTTCTATCAATCAGGAGGATCAAAATGCGATTGCGTTAGAAAAAGACCTGATTCGTACAATGGTAGCGATTCGTGAAGAAAAAGGACTTACGCAGGCACAATTGGCTGAAATGTGCAATGTTAAACAGCCAGTTATTGCACGGATGGAATCGTCTGTCCACTCTCCCCAGATCGACAGTCTTTTGAAAATTTTAACTCCTCTGGGATATACTTTACAAATTGTACCTATAGGTAAACGGCAATAAATATCTTAATGGAAATTTTAAAGGGTAAGGCGCAAGGGGACTTTCCTCATGCCATCGGAAAGGATGGAGGTCGAGGCAAGGGAGGACTATTACCGTTGCCAGAAGGATCTGGAGCTGTATGCCACGGAAAAGGGGGAAAACGGGAATATTTCGGGGAGAGCGTTTCGTATCTCCCCATTTTTTATGCACAGCCCATGCAGAGGAAATGATTGATAAGTAGTTGTGGATTACTGTATAATGGGAAAAGGAAAGTAAGGGATATGACTTACCAGAGGGAGATACAGGGTAGGATGAAAAAGAGAAAAACAGGATTTACAGAAGGATAGCGGTGGCGTTGACCGTGGCATTACTGGCGGGACAGAGCCATGCTTTTGTGTTGGCGGAGGAGGGTGCGGGTGATGTGCCGCAGAAGGAGATTTCCTCAGAGGGAAACCAGACCGATGCCCCAGATAACGGAAATGCTGTGGACGGCAGTAATGTGGAAAACGGCGATACAGGGAATACGGGCAATGGCACTGAGCAAGGCGGCGATATTAACGACGGTGTGGACGAACAGAAAAAGTGTGTCTGTGGAACAGCGTGCACAGAAGATGCGGTGAATGGTGAGTGTCCTGTATGTGCGGTGGATTATACGGCCTGCGCCGGAAAAGCGGATGATACGGAAAATAATGCCACGGAAGGTGACGGGACGGAAAATGAAAACGGCAATCTGGATGGACAGGAACAGTGTGTCTGTGAGACAAAATGCGTGGAAGATGCGGTGAATGGTGAATGCCCGGTTTGCGTGGTAGATTATGCGGCCTGCGTTGGAAAAGCGGATGATTCAGACAATAATGCGTTGGAAGGCGATGGGGAAATTCTTTCTGCGGAAGCGGCTGCTTTGACGGTGGATGAAGGCGTTGCTATGATGGTGGAAGAAAGTACGGTCGTGTTGGCGGTTGGGGAAGAGTTTCTGGATAGCACTGGCATTATATACAGAGTCATAGATGACAGCCTCAGACAGGTTGAAGTGACTGGTCATAAAGATTCAAAACTAATAAAAGGTGCTATAACAATTCCAGAATCAGTCGAGAAGGATGGGATTACTTATAGTGTGGTTGGTATAGAAAGCACAGCATTTTATGAATACAGTGGATTAACTCGTGTAACGATACCAGACAGCGTGACAAGTATAGGGCCGGGTGCATTTGAGTTGTGTAGGAGCTTAACCAACGTAAAGATACCAGAAGGCGTGAGACGAATAGAGAATAGGACTTTTTACGGTTGTAGCAGTTTGACTAGTGTAGACATACCGGGAAGTGTGACAAGTATAATGGACAATGTATTTAGTGGTTGTAATTTCAGCAGTATAGAGATACCAGAAGGCGTGACAAGTATAGCACCGAGTACATTTGTTGGTTGTAGTAGCTTAAAGAGTGTAACTATATCGGAAAATATATCGATGATATATACTACTGCCTTCGCCGGATGTGGAAAATTGGTTGAGTTATGCTTTGTCGTATTATCAGATGATAATATTCAGTTTCCTGGACTTGGATATGGTAAAGACTCATTTATAGGGCTTCCAAATGAACGTTCTATTTGCTTTGTTGATAAGAACAAGAAAGAATTAACAGGAAAACGTTATGAAAATGCGAAGGCGGTATTTGAGGAAGCTGCAAAGAATGACAATGATCCGGCCGACAACCCGGCCGACGGCAAGTGGTACGGTTGGTCCTTGTAAGAGCCTTCAGGGGTAGTCGATACTTACACTGTGACCATTAACGCCCGTAAGGACAATCAGCCTTGGACGACAGACTGCGACCGCACCTTTGTCCTGTCAAAGGACGGCACAACCTTTGTAACCGATCTGACCGCGGTGGAAGCGGGAACCTATACGGTTTATGATGCAACCGACAGTGGGAACAAATTAAACACAGGTGTTACTGTGACGGTCGGTAATGCAGATATTTCTACTGATCCCGTGGATTACTATACCGTCACATTCTATGACATTGACGCTAGCGGCAACGAGGTGGATTACAAGGACGGGGACTGGAAACCCCAGATTGTCTTAAAGGATGTCGGGCGTGTGACCAAGCCTGAGACCGATCCCACAAAGCCAGACCATACCTTTAACAAGTGGGTAACCGCGCCGGACGGGGACGATGCTTTTGATTTTGCGGCAACACCAATTACAACGATAGGCACGAAGATTTACGCCAAGTGGACGGAAGATGTCCCGACGACTTATTACACCGTTACCTTCTATGACGGGGCAATTCCCTATGGGGCGGACACACCCCAAAAGCCCCAACGCGTTGCAAGCGGTCAGAAGGCATCCAAACCGGAGAATCCCCAAAAGGCAGGCAAGACATTTGTTGAATGGAAGACCACGGACGGCGGTAACGAGGCGGAGGCCTATGATTTTGATACGCCCGTAACCGGGGATACAAACATTTATGCAAGCTGGGTGAATACAGTGGAGTCACTGAGGATCACAGCCACGGCCACAGAGGGAGGAACCATTTCCCCACAGGGGGAAATCATTGTAGCAAAGAACGGGAATCGTCCCTTTACCATTACGCCTGACGAAGGAAAAAAGATCAAGGCTGTTACGGTGGACGATAAAGACGTGACGGCAGAACTCAAAGACACTCTGGCAAGAGCCCAGACGGGAGCCAAATACTACACCTTTACGAATGTAACCACAAACCATACCATCCATGCAGAATTTGAGAAAGACGGAAATGGCGGCGGTGGCGGGGATAACCCCGATACGAACCCGAATCCTAATCCCAACCCAAATCCCGATCCGGGCGGAGATAATCCTGGTGGCGGAAATGGCGGTGACGGAGACGATGATGACGACGATCATTCCGGCGGCGGTGGCGGAGACAACGGTGGTTCCGACGGTGGAAACACAAACTCTGGCGGCGTAGATAACCAGAATCCCGATGGTGGAAATAATGGTGGTGGAAACAATAATGGCGGCGGCAACGATGCGGGAAGTGCCGCGGCAGGAACTTCTGCGGGCGGCAATGCAGACTCTGAAGGTAAAACGGCGGCAGGTGGAGCCAAAGCGGGTGCATCCGGAGAAACGGCAGGCGCCACAGGAACAGCCGTAAACGGCAAGGAACCCAAAACAGGCGACACCTCTTATTTGCAGGTTTACGCTACCCTTGCCATGATTGCGGGCCTGACATATCTGCTCCTCTATGTGTTGGAGGAGAGCCGCGGCATGACTGAGCGGGAGAAGGAAGCGTTCGTGGCGGCCTTTATCAGATGGGGCAAGAAAGGCGGTGCATTCAGGAAGTGCTGTGCGGTGGCGGCGATCTTCTGCCTGTTGGCGTATTATCATACTGTTGGGAAGCGTACGGACGATGGAGTCATTTATAAAGATTTTTTGAAACAGGCTTGAGTCGGCAATATGATTATGTTAGAAAATGGCACAGCAAATAGCTTTACAAATGCTACCAAACGGGTTATACTCAAGGATAGATTAAAGATGGAAGAGGTGATATAATGGCCCAGATTAGTTTGCGTATAGAAGATGAAGTAAAGAAAAAGGCGGAACAGGCTTGCGCTGATATTGGTATGTCTTTGTCGACGGCCATTAATATTTATTTAAAAAAGTTGGGGCGGGAAAGGCGTATACCATTTGAAGTGGCGGTTGATCCTTTTTATTCAGAAGAAAATATGTCCAGATTGCGACAGTCGATAGCGCAAATGGAAGAGACGGGCGGTACAGTACACGAGGTAGTATTGGATGATTAAATCGTGGACAGATGCGGCTTGGGAAGATTTCGAATATTGGTTAAAACAGGATAAAAAGACGTTAAAGCGGATTCTTCAATTATTAAAGGATATTGACAGAAATGGATACGAAGGAATCGGCAAGCCGGAGCGTTTAAGTGGTGATTTGGCGCATTATTGGAGCAGACGAATTGATGATGAGAACCGTATCGTTTATCGCATAGAAAATAATGTGGTAAAGATTGTTCAGTGTGGGTCTCATTATCGTGATAAATAAAAGAAATAAGAAATTATAATTATATGTTTCATAAATAACAGAAAGAAGGTGACGTTAAGTGGTAGAATTAGACAATATGAAAACAGAACTCCTCGCATACGAGAGTCCACTGGCGGAAGTGAGGGATTCACTTTAACTTAGCAGACAAGGCTAAGAGGATTGAAGAACTGGACATGGAGATGCAGGCCCCGGATTTCTGGGACGATCCCGAGAAATCCAATGCGAAAGTGCGGGAGGCGAAGCAGCTAAAGGATATTGTGGAGACGATGGACGGCCTGTCCGGTCAATACGAGGATATTCTGACGCTGATTGAGCTTGGCTATGAGGACAACGATCCGGCAATCATTCCCGATATTGAGGAGGAACTGAACTCTTTCAAGGAAACTTTTGAGAGCATCCGAATCAGCACTCTGCTGTCGGGAGAGTATGACCGAAATAATGCCATTTTGAAGTTAAACGCGGGCGCGGGCGGCACGGAGAGCTGCGACTGGTGCAGTATGCTTTACCGCATGTACACCCGCTGGGCGGAGCGAAAGGGCTATTCCCTGGAAGTGATCGACTATCTGGACGGCGACGAGGCAGGCATTAAATCCGTGACCTTCCAGATCAACGGGGAGAACGCCTACGGCTATCTGAAATCGGAGAAGGGTGTGCACCGTCTGGTGCGTATTTCTCCTTTCAATGCGCAGGGCAAGCGGCAGACTTCTTTCGTCTCTCTGGACGTGATGCCTGATATCGAGGAAGATGTGGATATAGAGATTAAGGACGAAGACATCCGCATTGACACCTACCGAAGCAGCGGCGCAGGCGGCCAGCATATCAATAAAACTTCGTCGGCCATCCGCATTACCCACTTTCCAACGGGAATTGTGGTGACCTGCCAGAACGAGCGCAGCCAGTTCCAGAATAAGGATAAGGCGATGCAGATGTTGAAGGCGAAGCTCTTTATGTTAAAGCAGGAAGAGAATGCGGAGAAGCTTTCGGACATCCGCGGCGATGTGAAGGAGATCGGTTGGGGCAACCAGATCCGCTCTTATGTGCTGCAGCCCTACACCATGGTGAAGGATCATCGGACGGAGGAAGAGTCCGGCAATGTGAACGCTGTGTTGGACGGTGATATTGATCCCTTTATCAACGCCTATTTGAAATGGATTAACAACTGACAATCAGATCTAAAAGAAAACGAGGCCGCTTACGTTGCGGCCTCGTTGTTGTTTCGGATTAAGTCTAAGAAAAATTCCGCTTCCGTGGCGGTCATATATGGCAGCACCCACAAAAGCCCTAACCCGCCGGACAAGAAACCTAACAGGAGGAGTGGGATAAAACTTACAGCCAGATAAAAGAGTCTTCCTTTGTGGCGTACCATGAGCTGGCGGCTCTTTTTGAGGAGCTCTTTGGCTGAATACTGCGGAAAATCGTGAAGCAGATAAAAAGCCTGCCCATAAATCAGATACAGGAAGACGGAAACTACGCCCGACAATATGAGAGCAAGAGAGTAGGGCAGCATATATTTCGTAATCTGTACAAGCTGTTCTTCCGAAAGGAACAGCAATGAGCCATCCCGCAGGGAAATCATTCTGATTTTATAATCGATCACATACTTCGGCAGGCTTGACAGAACGGTAATGAGCGAAATCCATGCCTGTAGGACGATGGCTTTGTCAGGACAAAGTTGAAATCCATAGAAGAGGTCACCGATGGAAACCGGGCGTTCGCAGATCAATTTCAGATAAAGAAAACAAAGCCCGGAAGTAAACAGTCCTGTCAGGATGGAGATAAAAAAGTTGATGGCATAATAAATGACGGCGTTTATCACACTGTACGGCGGTACAAGGAAGGTCACGATAAGGGATGCGAGACCGACAAGAAGACCGATCAGCAGATGAGCGCCGATAGCTGTGCCATAGTGGCCGAGCAGATGCTCTCTGGCGGAGGCCTTTAACTCCGCGGATGATTTAAAATGGTTCATAGTAGAATTGCGGTACCTTTCTGCTAGACAGCTTCGTCATAATTCATGCCAAGATATTTATTGGCAGCATCAGAGGATTTGAGTTCCTTCTGGTAAGGGTTTTCCTCGTTGCGGTATTTAATCTGTGTGGCGGTGGTGCCGCCGGATACATAGGTACGGCCGCACTCCGGACAGATTGCGGTGTGAATGGAAACGTTGCAGGCAACCACTTTGCCATTTTTTTCCGCAGCTTTCTGGTAGGCGTTGCTTACATGCTCCTGCTCATGGCTTCTGACTCTCGCCGCCGCAGACTTGGGGTCGATATGGGCCGCAGCTTTAAAGGAGACATCCCCCTCGTCGGAGCCGTCCTGATATTTGCGGTTTTTACAAGTCTCGCACTCGGCGGGGGAAGATTTCCGGCCTGCCTGTTTCTCGGTGGATTCGCCCGGATTTTTTATGATGACGTTTCCATAGCCTTGTGTAGCGCTTCCGATTGTCATTTCAATCACTCCTTTATCAATTGCTTATTTGATCAGTAACCTATTTTTTCCCAAATATCTTCGTTCGGTGAATCGCCTTCCCACACGTTGCCCATTTCTTCAATCAATTCGTCGTAGGAAACGCCGTACTGCTGCTCAAATGTCTTGTTGAGTTCTTCCCGAAACTGTGGAGACTGGTTGGGAAGAACGAAAGAGAGCCAGAGAGCAAAAATACAAAATGTGACATCTAATCCGAGGGCAACGCTGCTGCAGATGATGCCGGCCTTTGCCTTACTTAACAGTTTTTTTAAACTGCCCCTTGAGAGAATCGCCATAATAATGCTGACGCCGCCCAAAAGAAGGGGAATCCAAAACTGCAGGAACAGCAGGCTGACAAGTGATATGATGCCGAGCGCCATGGAGACAGTCGCCATGCCGTCGCCTTTATGCCTTACGGGTACCGGCTGCATGGGTGCACCGTAGGGGTTATAAGGATTGTTGTTATTTGGATTGTTGCTGTAAGGGTTGTTGTTATATGGGTTGTAGCCGTTACCGGGACCGCTTTGCGGACCGCCGGGTTGATAGTCCATAGAGTCGCACCTCCTGTACGAATAAGTATATCATAGCGGGTGAGTAAAGTCTATTCATTTGTCGGTTTAGATGTTATAATGTACGCGGTGGCAATGAGCAGTGCGCAGACAGAGGATAAGCGAGGAGGGGAGACAGCCCGTGAACCGAGTGGCACTGCGGGAATGTTACAAACACGGAGGAAATCATGGATATTATATTGAAGTTGAAAGAGGAACTAAAGGTTGAAAAATGGCAGGTGGAGGCGGCAGTCTCCCTGATCGACGAGGGAAATACCATCCCCTTTATCGCCAGATACCGGAAGGAGATGACGGGATCCTTAAACGACGAAGTGCTGAGAAACCTGCACGAGCGGCTCATCTATCTGCGTAATCTGGAGGAGAAGAAGGAGCAGGTGCTCGGCAGTATTGAGGAGCAGGGGAAGCTCACTGACGAATTGAAAGAAAAGATTCTTGCCGCGGAGACGATGGTGGTTGTGGAGGATCTTTACCGCCCCTACCGTCCGAAGAGAAAGACCCGCGCAGGCGTAGCCAAGGAGAAGGGGTTAGAACCCCTTGCGGAAATTATTTTGGCGCAGGAGACGACCACGCCCATCGAGGAGGAGGCGGCAAACTATATCCACGAGGACGAGGATGCTGCCAAATCCGTGGCGACGGCGCAGGAGGCCGTGCAGGGGGCGAAGGATATCATTGCGGAGCAGATTTCCGACGAGGCGGATTACCGCAGTTATATTCGCGACGTTACCATGAAGGAAGGGAAATTAATCAGTGCGGCCAAAGATGAGAAGGCCCAGAGCGTTTACGAGATGTACTACGCTTATGAGGAGCCGATCAATAAAGTGGCGGGGCACCGGGTGTTGGCCATCAACAGGGGAGAGAACGAGAAGTTTCTGACGGTCAAGGTGGAGGCTCCCACAGAGCGGATTTTACAGTTTCTGCGGACGAAAACCATTAAAAATGACAATGCTGTCACATCCCCGATTCTGGAAGAGGTGATTGCAGACAGTTACGACAGACTGATCGCCCCGGCCATCGAGCGGGAGATCAGAAACGAACTCACGGAGAAGGCAGAAGACGGCGCGATTTCCGTATTTGGCAAGAACCTGGAGCAGCTTCTGTTACAGCCGCCCATCAAAGGCAAGGTGGTGCTAGGGTGGGATCCTGCTTTCCGCACGGGCTGTAAGCTAGCTGTGGTGGATGAGACGGGAAAGGTTTTGGACACGAAGGTGATCTATCCCACGGCACCACAGAACAAGGTGGAGCAGGCCAAGGCGGAACTGAAAAAGTTGATTAAGAAGTATCATGTATCTTTGATTTCCGTGGGAAACGGCACGGCTTCCAGAGAGTCTGAACAGGTGATCGTGGAGTTGATCAAGGAGCTGGATACGCCGGTGCAGTATGTGATCGTCAATGAGGCGGGGGCTTCCGTCTACTCGGCGAGCAAGTTGGCTACGGAGGAGTTTCCCGAATTTGACGTGGGGCAAAGAAGCGCGGCTTCCATCGCAAGGCGGCTGCAGGATCCGTTGGCGGAGCTTGTGAAGATTGATCCCAAGTCCATCGGCGTGGGACAGTACCAACACGACATGAACCAGAAAAAATTGAGCGAAGCCCTTGGCGGCGTGGTGGAAGACAGCGTAAACAGAGTGGGTGTTGATTTGAATACGGCTTCCGCCTCCCTGCTTGAGTATGTGTCCGGCGTAACCAAGGTGATCGCCAGAAATATTGTGGATTACAGGGAAAAGAACGGCCGGTTTACGGACAGGAAACAGCTTTTGAAAGTGGCCAAGCTAGGGCCCAAGGCTTACGAGCAGTGTGCAGGGTTTATGCGGATTGCGGACGGCGATAATCCGCTTGATGCCACAAGCGTCCATCCGGAATCTTATGAGGCTGCAAAGAAGCTGATGGAGAAGTTGGGACTGACCATGGAGGATGTGAAGGAGGCGCAGAAGAAAGCGGCGGTCAAAAAGCCGGCTCCCGTGAAGGAGAAAAAGCAGCCCCGCCCGAAAAAGCCTGTGATTCGTAATACGGACACGGCCATGGGAAAAGCTTTGGCCGCGGCTCTGGGTGGTATGGACATGTCCATGGAAAATGACACGAATGTCGGAACTCCTACAACTGCTTCGGCGGACGGTGAAGGAAAGACAGCGGTGAGCAATTTGGCAAAGCGTGTAAAGGATAAAAAGAAACTGGCGGAAGAACTCGGCATCGGAGAGATCACGTTGGTGGATATTCTGACGGAATTGGAAAAGCCGGCCCGGGACCCCAGAGACGATATGCCTGCGCCGATTCTTAGAAGTGATGTGCTTGATATGAAGGATTTAAAGCCTGGCATGATCCTTAAGGGAACGGTCAGAAATGTAATTGATTTTGGCGTTTTTGTGGATATCGGCGTACACCAGGACGGCTTGGTGCACATTTCCCAGATCACCGACCGCTATATCAAGCATCCGTTGGAGGCGGTCAGCGTGGGCGATGTGGTGGATGTGCAGGTGCTCACTGTGGATGTGCCGAAAAAGAGGATTGGCCTTACGATGCGGTGTGGTAAATCTCTTTGACACTAAATGTAGTAGGGGAAGTTATGGACGGACATTTTGTGGAAGTAAATCACCTGCGGCAGTATTTTCCCGTGGGCGGCCCTGGAGGCGGCAGGAAATGCGCCAGGGCTGTGGAGGATGTTTCCTTTCATATAGACAGGGGAGAGGCCCTTGGCCTGGTGGGAGAGTCCGGCTGCGGAAAGACCACCACCGCCAGAACCCTGCTGCGGCTCTATGAACCCACAGGCGGTCGGTTTGTCTTTGATGGGCAGTTGGTTTTTGATGTGGAAAAAAGGCAGTATGCACATATGTTTCCACTCAGGAAACGGATGCAGCTTATTTTTCAGGATCCCTACGCAAGCTTAAACCCGCGTATGACGGTAGGCGACATTGTGGGGGAGGCCATTGACGTGCATAAACTGGCAGCACCCGGCAAAGAACCGCGGGGATCAGACCTTTGGCTCAATGTCCGCGCAAGGAGGTTGGAGCGCAGGGAGCAGATCATACATTTGTTGGAATTGGTGAAATTAAATGAAAGTTATGTAAACCTATATCCGCATGAGCTTTCAGGAGGTCAGAGGCAGCGTGTGGGGATTGCGCGGGCGCTCTCCCTGCATCCGGATTTTCTGATCTGCGATGAGCCGGTTTCCGCTTTAGATATGTCGGTACAGGCGCAGATTTTGGAATTGTTTCAGGAATTGCAGGAGAAGTTCGGGCTGACCTACCTGTTTATTTCCCATGATTTGTCAGCGGTGCGGCGGATCGCGGATCGAGTCGCCGTCATGCGTGAAGGAAGAATAGTTGACATGCGGGAGTGCGTGTGATATGATAATGTGCGCAAGAGAAAAACAATATAAGAGAAAAGTTCTTCGGGGCAGGGTGCAATTCCCTACCGGCGGTTACAGTCCGCGACCCGTTCGCAGTTGAAGCGTTTACCCGCGCGATACTCGGATGGCTGATCGGGTGCAATTCCCGAACCGACAGTATAGTCTGGATGAGAGAAGAAATGATATAATATGACATATGTGTCATGTATATCGAGCAAAGGCTTGTACGGTATTGAGCCTGTTTAGCGATGATTGACCCCGGAACGAGAGTTTCGGGGTTTTTTTGTGCAGGTCGTGCAGAGTCAGAAGAACTTTCCCCTAAAAGAAAAAGGAGGAAAAGAAAATGGGTAACGGATTATTACAGAGTATTGCGGACAATGTGCTTTTTGTGCTTGTCTGCGTGGGTGTGGCGGCGGCCCTGTTTTTGATCGCATACGGGGCGGAAAAACAGGTACAGAAGAAAAACGGGGTGCAGGAGCGGATTCTTAGCACCAGAAAAATCACCATGATCGGTCTTTTTTCCGCGCTTGCGGTGATCCTGCACATGTTGGACTTTCCGGTTCCGTTTCTGGCGCCGGGATTTTATCAGTTGGATTTCTCCGAGATTCCGGCGCTTGTGGGGGCTTTTGCCTTCGGCCCGGTGGCAGGCGTGATGATTGAGTTTTGCAAGATCCTGCTGAAACTGGTGATTAAAGGTACAAGCACAGCCTTTGTGGGAGATTTGGCGAATTTTGTGATCGGATGCAGCCTGGTACTGCCCGCATCCATGCTCTATCTGTTTAAAAAGACGAAGAAGAGAGCTGTTGCGGCCTGCGTGGCCGGCACGGTTGTCATGACAGTGTTCGGCTCTGCGTTTAACGGCATCTATCTGCTTCCGGCTTTCTCCAAGCTGTTCGGAATGCCGTTGGAAGCGATTATAGCGGCGGGGGCTGAGATCAACGGCAATATTCACAGCGTAGCGACTTTTGCCGTTTTTGCGGTGGCGCCCTTCAATGTGATCAAGGGTGTGGCGGCTTCGGCGGTGACCATGATGATCTATAAACCTTTGAGTCCCATCTTAAAGAATGCGAATCCCGTTATGGAGAGACGGGCAGGCAGCGTATCCGAATCGGGAAACGCCTGATACAAGAAAATATAGGAAAATGACGAAAATACTACTTTCCTGCGGGAAGGTAGTATTTTTCTTTTTGTAAGATTGCTGTAAGATTCCTGTAAGAATCTTGTGCTATATTAAGATTGTTTTAAGGTTTTGATGCGTTTCTTTTAAGAAAGGCTTGTTATGCTAAAAACAATCCACTGAAAATAATTTGAATCAGGTGAATCCAAATGGCCTCCTGATTCGTTATATATATAGCCGCAAAAGAAAAACAAGCGCCGCAGGGCGGCATTTGTTTTTCTGCGGCGTATAATTACAAGACAGAAAGGAAAGCAGTACCATGGGGACATTGGTGGAAATCCGGGATATCTGCAAGGTTTACAATCCCGGGGAAAATGAAGTGAAGGCGCTTGACCATGTGAGCCTGACCATCGGGGAGGGTGAATTTGTGGCGATCATCGGGCATTCCGGTTCGGGAAAGTCCACATTGATGAATATGCTCGGCTGTCTGGATGTACCGACCAGCGGAAATTATTTTTTGCATGGACACGATGTGGGCAGTATGACAGATGACGAACTCTCGGACATTCGCAATCAGGAGATCGGTTTTATTTTTCAGGGATTCAATCTGATCCCCAGCCTGACGGCTGTGGAAAATGTGGAACTGCCATTGATTTACCGGGGCGTTGGAAAGAAAGAACGACTGGAACTTTCGGAGAAGGCTCTTGAGAAGGTGGGGCTTGCCAAGCGAAAGACGCATAAGCCCTCGGAGATGTCCGGCGGCCAACAGCAGAGGGTGGCCATTGCCAGAGCCATCGCTCAGGCGCCGCCGATCATTTTGGCAGACGAGCCCACCGGAAATCTGGATTCCGGTTCCACCAGGGAGATCATGGATATTTTGCGGGGACTGCACGAGGAGGGCAGGACGGTGATCCTGATTACCCATGATAATGAGATCGCGGCTAGGGCGAAACGTGTGATAAAGATTATGGATGGGAAAATAGAGGAGGATTATGAAAATGTTTGGGAAAGCGAAGAATAAGGCGGAAAATACAGGCACGACGGATATCGCGGAAATGATGCCGAACACGAAAAAAGAGAAAAAACCCTGGGACAAGGAAAAGAAGAAAAAAGTTCGCCGTCGGGCGATTGCGGGCGTACTGGCCGTTCTGGTGGTGGCATTTTTTGTGAGAAATTCGCTGATGGCGAAAAATGCGGCGCCGATGGTAACTACTGTGGCGGCTGCGGTGGAGGATGTGGAGCAGATTCTAAGCACCGGCGGCACGGTGACCAGTGACGAAAAAAAGACTTATTTTGCGCCCATATCCGTGGAGGTGGGTGAGGTGAAGGTATCCACCGGCGATACGGTGAAAAAGGGCGAGGTGATGCTCACCTTCAACGAGGAGGCGCTTTCGGAGGCAAAGCAGGAGGCAGAGTACAAGCTTGCGTCCAACGAGGGCGGTTATGAGAGCTCGATCCACAAGGATAACGAGTACATAGCGGATCTGTCGGAAGCGACCACCAATCTGGAAGTGCTTGACCAGCAGATTGCTGACAATGAAAATCTGTTAAAAGAGATTAACAAAAAGATCGAGGACAAGAAGGCCGGTTGGTCTTACAACGGAGCGGCCCTGCAGGCGACCATTTTAGAGCAGGAAAAGAAAATCGCCGATGAGAAACAGCGGATGGAAGAGCGGCACGAATGGGAGGCGCAGCAGGGACTTCCCTCCGACGATAAGTCTTTGAGAGAACAGCAGGAGGAAAAGGAAGAGAAGGACGAGGCGGCCAAGGCGCAGATTGCCTATGACGAGGAGGTTTTGTTGAACCTGCAGGAGCAGGCGCAGTACAATTCCTACGAGGAGCAAAATAATAAGGAAGTCCGGGATTTACAGAGACAGGCGCAGGAAGTGGAGGATTTGATTGCTTCTTATAAAGAATATAAATCGGAGATGAAGTCCCAGAAAGAGACTTCTGAAAACAATGTGCTGGATCAGGGAAGCAGGGAAAAGCTGGAGGCGGACACGGCTCTGGAGAAATTGACCAATCAGGAGAAGCTGGATGATATCACCAGTGTGGAAAATGGGTTAAAAGCGGATTTCGCAGGCGTGGTTACGGAATTGGAGGCTGTTTCCGGCCAACCGCCCACAGAGAGCGGGAAACTGGTGACCGTTGAGAGCACGGAAAAGGTCTATGTAAGGTTGAACGTTTCCAAATATGATCTGGAAAAGATTGCCGAGGGACAGAAAGCAGACGTGGATATCGCAGGAAAGACCTACGAGGGCACGGTGTCAAAGATCGACGGCATGGCGACCAAGAACGACAGCGGCGCTATGGTGGTCGGCGTGAACGTTAATATTGACAATCCCGATGAAGCCATATTCTTGGGTGTGGAGGCTAAGGTCTATGTCCACATGGCAAAGGCAGAGGGTGTGGTTACTGTTCCTCTTGAAGTGATCAACAGTGACCGGGACGGTGATTTCGTGTATGTGGAGGAGAACGGCGTGGTGGCGAAGAGGCGCATTACCACAGGTATTTCCTCTGACAGTGTCAGTGAGGTGAAGGAGGGTCTTGCGGCGGGCGAAAATGTAATCATGGCGAACGGCATGGAATTTGAGGAAGGCACGGCGGTGACGGCGATACCGCAGATGCAGGAATAGAGGTAATTATGGCACAAATATGGGAATACATAAAAATCGCCCTGATGAACATAAAAACCAACAAGGGGCGTTCCATACTCACTATGTTGGGTATTATTATCGGTATCGCCTCCGTCATCATGATTATTTCCATCGGTAACGGAGTGCGCGGCTCGGTCAATGCGGAGTTGGAAAACATGGGCGGCGGCCTGATCGCCATTTACGCAAACGGTGATATAGAAGGCAATGACGTGAGATTTACGGAGGAAGATTTTTCGCTGATAACGGAAAAAGTGGAGCATGTAAAAGGTGCGACGTCGCAGTTCAGCTATTGGGGCGCGATGGCAAAGGGGCGCAAGGGAGAGTTTACAGCGAGACTCGAGGGCGGTAATACGGCTCTGCAGTACGCGGTAGGGAACGAACCCATTGTCAGGGGCAGATATTTTTCTCAGAGCGAGTGCGACTCGGCCAGTATGGTCTGTGTCATCAATGAGAGCAGCGCCAGATCCCTGTTTGGCACCACCGATGTGGTGGGCATGAGTTTTGAACTGAGCCTTTGGGACGTGAGTCAGGATGTGCGGATTGTGGGCATCAGGCAGGATACGCCGGCGGGTATCATTTCCGCCATGAACGGCAGCGGATACATACAGGTGGAAATGCCGCTGTTAGCGATGGCCTCCGGATATGGCTTTTGGATCGGCGACTTCGACTATGTCTACGTGGTTGCGGAGAGCTCCGAGTATGTGACCCAGGTGGCGACGGATACCATCAACCTTCTGGAAAACCGCTATAATGTGCGCGGGGAAAACAAGATTATGATGGAGAGCTTCGCGGATTATTCGGCTCAGTATGACCAGATTTTGGGGATGCTCACGCTGTTTATCTCCTTCGTGGCGGCGATTTCCCTTCTGGTGGGCGGCATCGGCGTGATGAATATCATGTTGGTGTCCGTGACGGAGCGCACAAGAGAGATCGGTATCCGCAAATCTCTGGGAGCCAGAACCAAGTCGATCCTCCTGCAGTTTTTGGCGGAGGCAGGCATTATCACTTTAATCGGCGGTCTGATCGGGATTGTGCTTGGCGCACTTGGCGCGTCTGCGGTTTGCAGCGCCATGGGCTTTGCGGCGCAGATCAACGTATCTACGGTGATTGTGGCGGCGGCTTTTTCTTCCGGTGTGGGTATTTTCTTCGGCATTTATCCGGCGAAGAAGGCGGCGAAGTTAAGCCCGATTGAAGCGCTGCGGCACGAGTAGACATTTTTCCTTGCACTTTCGGGGAAATTTAGTATAATAGATTTCATATGGAAATCGAATTTGACGTTAAAATTACAACAAACACTTTATATGATTATATGCTGCAGCACACCTATTCGCGTCTGCCCGGACTGATGGGCAGCCTTGTAGGTGTGCTTCTGTTGTTTCTCTTTGCGGCGAACAGGCAGCCGCTTATTCTGATTATCGCGTTGGTGATTCTTCTTTATCTGCCTTGGACGCTTTTTCTCAGGGCGGCTTCCCAGGCGAAGGGTACGCCGGCTTTCCAAAAACCGCTTCACTACAGACTGTCGAATGAGGGAATCGAGGTGTCACAGGACGGGACAACGGAGCAGATGGCGTGGGACGGCATGGTGAAGGCAATCTCCACACCAAAGAGTATCATCGTGTACACTACGGCGGTGAATGCCTGCATTTTTCCGAAGAGCGACCTGGGTGACGGCAAATATAAGGTGATTGAGATCATTTCCACCCATATGCCTCCGAAGAAGGTGAAGATCCGTGGTTAGGATATTAGAGAGCCGCAGCGCGGCTGATACATTTGCATACGGAAAGGCTCTGGGCGAGAAGGCGGCCGCAGGCGATGTGTACGCCCTGAACGGGGATCTTGGCGTGGGAAAGACCGTGTTTACGCAGGGGTTTGCTGCGGGACTTGGCATTACAGAGCCGGTGAGCAGTCCCACCTTTACAATTTTACACAGCTATGAAGAAGGCAGAATGCCGCTCTATCATTTCGACGTATACCGCATTGGGGATGTGGAGGAAATGGATGAGATCGGCTATGAAGACTGTTTTTACGGGGATGGTGTCTGTCTTGTGGAGTGGGCGGAACTGGTTCAGGAGATTCTGCCAAAAGACTGCATCCGTGTTACCATAGAAAAGGATTTGACGAAGGGATTTGATTACCGCAGGATTCAGATAGGGCAGGGATAACGACGTGAAGATATTGGCGCTTGACAGCTCCGGGTTGGTGGCCTCTGTGGCGCTTGCCGAGGATGACAATTTAATTGCAGAATATACCGTGCAATATAGAAAAACCCATTCCCAGACTCTGCTCCCGATGCTTCAGGAGATATGTAGAATGGTTGCACTTGATCTTGACACGGTAGATGCCATTGCGGTGGCGGCAGGGCCGGGGTCTTTTACAGGACTGCGGATCGGTTCCGCCACGGCGAAAGGACTTGCCTTTGCCATGAAGAAACCGATTGTGCCTGTGCCCACGGTGGATGGTCTGGCCTATCAAATGTACGGGGCGAGAGATCTGGTCTGCCCGATTATGGATGCCAGAAGGAATCAGGTGTATACGGGAATTTATGAATTTATCCCTGACCAAGATGGTCGATTTTCATATGACATGCGTGTTATAAAGAAACAGTGCGCAGTGCCTTTTGACGAGATAGCGGAGAGTTTGAATGAATATGACAGAAATGTCGTTTTTTTAGGAGACGGGGTACCGGTCTTTCAGGAGCGGATGGCACAGGTGCTGCGCGTGCCTTATGCGACGGCACCGCTGCACCGGGCCAGACAGTCAGCTGCGGCTATTGCGGCTTTGGGAAGTCTGTATTACAGACAGGGTAAAGCGGTGGATGGAGCGGTGTTTACGCCGGAGTATCTGCGTCTTTCCCAGGCAGAGCGGGAACGGGCCGAGAAAGAGCGGGTTTAGAAAAAGCCCGGAAAGAAAGAGTAGACCTTGGGGAGGGTTCTATATGATTCAATATCGGCGGCTGCGGGAGGAGGATGTTCCGGCGATCAGTCGGTTGGAGAAGGAGACGTTCTCCATGCCATGGTCTGCCGAATCCTTTCTTCAGATGATTGAGAAGGAGGATACCGCATACTTTGTGGCGGAAGAGGACGGGCAGATTCTCGGTGGCTGCGGCCTGCTTTTGATTGCGGGGGAGGGAAATATTACCAATGTGGCGGTGGCTGCCACGGCCAGAAGGCGGGGCATTGCCACAGGACTTTTGACTTATCTGATACAGGAGGGTGACCGGGCCGGTCTAACAGCCTATACCTTGGAAGTACGGGTCAGCAACGCGGCGGCCATCGCCTTATATGAGAAGTTCGGTTTTGTATCCGAGGGAATCCGCCCAAATTTTTATGAAAATCCCAGAGAAGACGCTATGATTATGTGGAAGAGATAGGCAGCGTATGGAACAATTACCACTGTTGTTATGCCTTTTGTCTGCTAAAATGAGAACAGGCAGTATCGAGAACGGGAGGATTGTCATGCGCGAATATAAAAATGGTAATGAATTGACTAAGGTAGTCTGCAATGCCTGTGGTAAAATTTTATTGGTAGAAAATGGCATTTTAAAGGAAGAGTGCATCCACGTGGATCACGATTTCGGGTTCTTTGGAAGAAAAGATGGGGAGAGCGAAAGTTTCGACCTGTGTGAGTCCTGCTATGAAAAGCTGGCTGCCGGATTTGCGGTGCCGGTTGAGAGGCGGGAGAGAAAAGAACTGCTGTAGGCTGCCCTCATTTTGTGAACGGAGCAGGAAAGACTGGGAAACTGCTCTGACAATGGAGGGAAACATGTTAGATATCTGCTTACTGGGCACGGGGGGAATGATGCCTCTCCCGCACAGATGGCTTACCTCACTGATGGCGAGATATAATGGGACCGATATCCTGATTGATTGCGGGGAAGGTACTCAAATTGCCATGAAGGAGAAGGGGTGGAGTCCGAAACCCATTGATGTGATCTGTTTTACCCATTTTCACGCGGATCACATCAGCGGCCTTCCGGGAATGCTGCTCACCATGGGGAATGCGGAGCGCACGGAGCCGCTTACGATGATTGGGCCGAAGGGTTTGACCAGAGTGGTCAATTCCCTTCGCGTGATTGCGCCGGAGCTGCCGTTTGAGATTGTCTGTGTGGAAATCACAGAGCCGGAGCAGAGTTTTTCTTTTCAAAATTTTCGCATTGAGGCATATCGTGTCAATCACAATGTGGTCTGCTACGGTTATAATATTGTGGTTGACCGTATCGGCAGATTTGACGTGGAACGGGCGAAAGCCTTAAATATTCCGAGAAATTACTGGAATCCCCTGCAAAAAGGTGAGATAATAGAGGCAGACGGACGTAAGTTTACGCCTGATATGGTGCTTGGCGCGCCCAGAAAGGGAATTAAGGTCACATACTGTACGGATACGAGACCCACGGAGAGCATTGTAAAAAATGCGCAGGGGGCCGATCTTTTTATCTGTGAGGGTATGTATGGGGAGCCGGAGAAGGCGCAAAAGGCCAGGGAATATAAGCATATGACGTTTTATGAGGCGGCTTTGATGGCGAAGAGAGCTGATGTGAGGGAGCTTTGGCTGACACACTACAGCCCGTCGTTGATTCGCCCGGATGACTATATGCAGGAAGTCAGGAAGATTTTTCCAAACGCCGTGGCGGCCAGAGACGGCAGAAGTGTGGATCTGGTGTATGAGGAAGAGTAACGGATGTGCAGAAGGGATAGGAGGGGAATATGAAACGTTCAGGCGGTGTTAAGATTTTGGTAATCGTGATAGTTCTGGCAGCTATTGTTTTGGGATATTTTTACTATCTTGGCCATCGGGACAGAAAACAGTCGGAGGAAGCGGTGGTGGCTACGGTGGTGCAGAGTGTGCTGATGCGGGATCTGGATCATAACTATCCGCCTACGCCCAAGGAGGTTGTGAAATATTACAGCGAAATCACGGAATGTTTTTATAATGAAGAGTATTCCGACGAGGAATTGACCCAGTTAGCCAGCAAGATCCAACATCTCTACGACATAGAATTGGTGGCAAATAAGACGCAGGATCAGTACATGTTGGATTTACGAAATGAAATAGCCGAGATGAAGAAAAACAAGTACACCATTGCCAGTTATGAGGTTTCGGCCAGTACCGATGTGGAGTATTTTACACAGGACGGATATTCCTGTGCGCGGCTGTATTGTACCTATTATATCAGACAGCCAAGCAGCGGTACGCGGGTGGCATCCCTGGAGCGTTTTGTACTCAGACAGGATTCAGAGGATCACTGGAAGATACTCGGTTGGGAACTGGTGGAGGATTAGAAAATGGAGAGCATGGGCGAGACCGTGACGATTTTGGCGATAGAATCCTCCTGTGACGAGACGGCGGCGGCCGTGGTGAAAAACGGCAGGGAAGTGCTGTCCAATGTGATTTCTTCCCAGATTGACCTGCACGCGCTGTACGGCGGCGTGGTGCCGGAGATCGCTTCCCGCAAGCATATTGAGAAGATCAATCAGGTGATGGAGGAAGCGCTGCGAAGTGCGGACAGGAAGCTTGCCGATCTGGATGCCATTGCAGTGACTTACGGACCGGGTCTTGTGGGGCCTCTTTTGGTGGGGGTGTCCGCGGCGAAGGCCGTGAGCTTTGCATCGGGGATTCCGTTGATCGGTGTCCATCATATCGAGGGGCATATCAGCGCCAATTACATAGAAAACAGAGAACTGGAACCGCCTTTTGTCTGTCTGGTCGTGTCGGGTGGTCATTCCCATTTGGTGGTGGTGAAGGATTACGGCGAATACGAAATTCTGGGCCGCACCAGGGACGATGCGGCGGGGGAGGCCTTCGACAAGGTGGCAAGAGCCATCGGTCTGGGCTATCCCGGCGGCCCGAAAATTGACAAGGTTTCCAGAGAGGGGAACCCCGAGGCGGTTTTTTTCCCGCGGGCGAAGGTGGGCGACTCGGATTACGATTTTAGTTTCAGTGGATTAAAGTCTGCGGTGCTCAACTATTTAAATTCCTGTGAAATGAAGGGAATCGCGGTCAATCAGGCGGATGTGGCGGCGTCTTTCCAAAAAGCGGTGGTGGATGTGCTAGTGGAGCATTCCATGCACGCGCTTTCTGTCTGTGGTATGAAGAAGTTTGCCATAGCCGGCGGTGTGGCATCCAACACAGCGCTCAGACAGGCTTTGGAGAGTGCGTGCGGGGAACGAGAGATTGCCTTTTACCACCCCTCGCCCATTCTCTGTACGGACAATGCGGCGATGATCGGCGCGGCGGCTTACTATGAATACAAAAAGGGTGTGCGGCATGGATATGACCTGAACGCAGTGCCGAATTTGAAACTAGGCCAAGACATGAAGTCCTGCTAAGACTGCAAAATACGCAGTCTAAGCAGAACTAAGTCATGTCGGTGAAAGGAAAACGAACATGGAAAAAAAGAGGTGCACCGCGATCGTGTTGGCGGCGGGACGCGGCAGCCGTATGAAAAGCGATGTGCCCAAGCAGTACATGCTTTTGCGGGATAAGCCCGTGATCTGGTATGCGCTGCATGCCATAGAAGAATCCGCAGTCATAGATGACTGTATTCTGGTGGCAGGGACGAATGTAAGCGACATAGAGTATATGAGAGATGAGATTGTGGCGCGCTATGGATTCCGCAAAGTGGATACGATCGTGGCGGGCGGCAGGGAAAGATATGATTCGGTATATCATGCATTGCAGGTGATTGCGGATGAAGATATGGCGGTCCCCAACAGGGACGGCTTTATTTTTATTCATGACGGCGTGCGGCCTTTTCTTTCGGAAGAGATTTTGCGGCGCTGCTATGAAGCTGTTGAGAAATATCATGCCTGCGTGGCGGGAATGCCGGTGAAAGATACGATCAAGTTTGCGGATGGGGAAGGATTTGCGGATAGCACGCCGGACCGTTCCCTGCTGTGGCAGATTCAGACACCGCAGGTTTTTGATGCGCCGCTTATCATTTCTTCTTATGAGAAGTTGATGCAGGAGAGGACGAAGCTTGTGCGGGAGGGCGTTTCCGTCACAGATGACGCCATGACGGTGGAGCGCTTTTCCGGGTGCAGGGTGAAACTGGTGGAGGGAAGCTATAAGAATATTAAGATTACTACGCCGGAGGATATCCGGGTTGCGGAAACCTTTTTGGAAGCAGGCGGTGGGTTTTAGAACCCACATGGTAAGGGAGAGGAGAGGGAGATGGACTCCAGAAGAAAAAGGCGGTGGATCATATGCCTTATCATTTCGATGTGCTTTGGCGCTTTCAGAGGCGTCTACAGGGCAAGAAGTAATCACAGGCCATATCAGAACTATGGGGTGGTTGAAACCGTGAAAGAAGCGGAGTTCCATAAGGAGAAATTGCTTGCTGAGGAGGAGCAGGACGATGAGGAGCTTGATGCGGAAGAAGAGGACGAGGAGACTGCCGCGATATGGGAGCAGCCGGAAGTAATCAGTTTGTCAGCTGACGGAACAGGAGAATTGATTTCCGATGCGGATGCGGCGGCTTTACAGCATATGAAGAAATATATGGTGGAGGGGATATCCGGGAGCGGAACCTATCCGGTTTATGCGCCTGAGGGAAGCGAGGGCAGCGGCACCAACTTAGATTATTCCCGACCATGGGATTCTTTCGTATGTGTTGGTATTTGACGGCGGGGAGGAAGAAACGCCCTATTATATGTTGGAGCAGACCATGGAGACGCAGCAGGAAGACACGGAGAAGTACGGCGATTACTCTAACGTATGGGTTAGCGGGATCATGGAAAACGGTGCGGACAGATATGCGGTCGTTACGGCAATGGGCACCGATGTTTCAGGAGAGCCTTCCCGGATGAGAAGGCTTATTTACCTTGACGTACAGCAGCCGGGAGTCGGCGCGCTCTGGCAGATAGATGTTATGGAGTGGCTGACGGATGAGACGACGGAAACGATTTTGGCGCAGTGGGGGCAGTGTTACGGCATCGGTATGGAGAAACTTGCGCAAATGAGGGAGGAAAATTGATTAAAAAATTATCGAAACTGACGATTGCCATGGCAGTGGCCGCACAAGCGCTTGTGGGCTGCGGCGCGGCAGGAAATGCGGGGCAGGAGAACGAAACAACTGCAGCGGCGGAAACGGAGACTGCGGGGGAACCGGAATTGAGTGAATCAGTGCCAAATGACGGTCGGGGAGAACTGATTTCTGACGAGGATGCGGCGGCGTTAGCTTATATGAAGAAATATATGGTTGAGGATTTCTTTGGCGATGGGGCATCCTACGAAGTCTACGCGCCTGACGGCAGCGATAATACCGAAGGCTTTTTAAGCTATATCGATCACGGCATCAGTTTTTTTGCGTCCGTGTACAGCGGTGGAGATGAAGTGGTGGAAGACCTGCCGTATATGATGCTGAACGAGACGCTGAAATCGGAGAAAAAGGATTTGGAGAGTAATGGATACTCCGACGTGCAGCTCGGTAAAGTTGTGAAAAACGGTGCGGACAGATATGTGGCAGTCTCCGCAATAGGAGAGGATTATTTCGGGACGGCTTATCAGGAGAGGATGCTTTTTTATCTGGATATTCCCAAAACGGGAGTGGCCGTGCTCTGGCAGATAGAGATGAATGAAATGCAGATGGATGAGATGACGGAGCCGATTCTTGCGGAGATTGGTCAGTGCTACGGAATCGGTCTGGAGAACCTTGTGCCGCATGGAGACTGGGAAAAGGGTGATGCCGCGCGGAAGGTGGAAGCGCAGGATGTATATGAGCCGGAAGAGGGCGAGCCGGCGCTGACGAAGGTGGACGGCTATCAATATCTGGGACAGGTTACGCTTTCTTTGAAGGATGGGGAGATCCCATGCCCGGTCATGGCTCCGATGGGGGCGACGACCAGGGTCAGGGAAGATTCCGTCACTGCTTCCATGCATGGGGTTTCCATATATATCAGCGGCGGTTTCACGGGTACGGACCAGTATGTGCCCAGGATGAAGGATTCCGTCAACAGATTGTATGAACAGAAGATAAACGACGAGAGTGTGGAAAACCGAAACGTCCATAAGAGCGAGGTTATGAAAATCTCCGGTTATCAGGACGCTTACTATTATATAGTTGATTATGAAACGCCTGATACGCAGACGGGAGAATACTACCAGACCGTGAGTGTGAACTGTCGCATTATCATTGCAGAGAAATTTGCTCTTCTTTGCGATATCACACTTCGCGACAATGCGTTTGACACATCCACCAACACACTGCTGCAGGAACTGGAAACCGCGTATGGCATAGATTTATCGGGGTATTATTATGAAGAGTAGAGGGAAGAACAGGGTTATTCTGGCTGTGGCGGGAGTTTTGCTTGCCGTCCTGCTTGCGGGCTGCGGAAGGGTAGAGAAAGCAGTCGGGAATGGTGGGACAGAGGAAATGGCAGGCACCGCAGGAGAAAACGAAGCAAACGGGACAGAAACAGCCGGGGAAGAGGAAGCGTCCGAAGAAGAAGGGGTGAACCGTCCGGTTACAATGGCTGATCTGCTACAGGAAAATGGTAATGTGGCAAATACGGCTCAGCCGCCGGAACTGCCGGAGACGGTGTTGTGGTTTAACGCCACCTATGCCTGCCTGACCTATACCAACGGTTGGGACTGGCGGTGGATTGCAGGACAAGAGCCCACGGAAGACAATGCGGATCGGGCGAGGTATCTGCTCTATTCCAGTTGGGATGTGTTAGACCGCAACTCAGGATTAGAGACGGTGAACAATCTGCTTGGAGGTGGTCATCGTGCGAAATGCAGGGAGTGCATGGACAACTTGCAGGAATGGGGGCTCATGGACTTGGGTGAGCAGCGCTTTGCGGAAGAGATGACTAAAATCGTAACCGGGGAGCGGACAGACATTGATCTGGGAAATGTGCCCGGACGGTATGTGGTGGCCTATTATATGTATCATTCGGGGATTGAGGCCGAGTATATTGCGGCGTGGAACCTGTGCAGGGTGAACCAACTGTATGCGGATTATTATTTGTGTGGTTTTATGGACTATGAGGAGGCGATGGACGCTTCTCTTGAGAACTCTCTGCGATTACAGAAAATGTACGACTCGTGGGACGAGATGATGGATGCCTATTTGATGGGGTATCAATTCTGGCAGGGGGATTTGGAAATAACGGAGGATTCCCCGACAAGGGAGCGGCGCAGTTACTATGAAATGTTAAAAAAATCGGATGATAATCCCTATGAATTAGACTGGAATATGGAATTAAAAAAGAGTTGGTGAAAAAATCAAAAAACAGGTTGACATGAAAATCTATTTTTGCTAGAATAATTTTTGCGCTCGACTTAAATCGGGTGCTGCGCGAACACGGAGAGGTATCGAAGTGGTCATAACGAGGCGGTCTTGAAAACCGTTTGTCCGCAAGGGCGCGTGGGTTCGAATCCCACCCTCTCCGCTGGAGATACCTCTCCGACCGAGCCTTATGACTCGACAATTTAAGATGATAATTTTGATTTAGCTATGTCTGGAGATGTACCCAAGATGGCTGAAGGGACACCCCTGGAAAGGGTGCAGGTCGTTAATAGCGGCGCGAGGGTTCAAATCCCTCCATCTCCGTTAGCGCTCATAAAGGCGCGTCGAAGAACGACTCGAAGAGGAGTTCTTCAGGAGTTAATTTCTGAAAGAAATTTACTCCGTGGACCTTGACAAATAAACAGTAATGCAACCCTGAAAAGATTCCAAAAAAGAAACGAAGTAAATTTCATACGAAATTAACTTCCAAATCCCCAAGGGGATTTGAACTTTTCAGAAAGAGTATCAGAACGATACAACCAAACACAGTATTCGAGGTAAATCCCTTCGGGATTAACCTCTAGGGTAAAAAGAAAGCCAAGCTTATTTTGACCCGGATCAATAATATTTAAGAGAGTTTGATCCTGGCTCAGGATGAACGCTGGCGGCGTGCTTAACACATGCAAGTCGAACGGGGTTATCATTTTTGAAGCGATTAGCTTGCTAAGAGTGGAAATGTTGGTAACTTAGTGGCGGACGGGTGAGTAACGCGTGGGTAACCTGCCTTACACAGGGGGATAACACTTAGAAATAGGTGCTAATACCGCATAAGCGCACAGTCCCGCATGGGACAGTGTGAAAAACTGAGGTGGTGTAAGATGGACCCGCGTCTGATTAGCCAGTTGGCAGGGTAATGGCCTACCAAAGCGACGATCAGT
>CAMXPV010000048.1 GCA_947245585.1 uncultured Lachnospiraceae bacterium
AAAATTTATAAAAAACCTGCTAAAAAGTCTTGACTTTTGTTAGCAGGTTTTTATGCCCAAAAAGTAAAAATTACATGGAGACACGTAAAAATTACAAGTTACGAATAAAGGGCGTTTTTTGGTGTATTATGTCATAAAAGATCAATTTTGGAATGCAGATGGGGAGAAAGATGGGCAAAAGAACAATAGGTATGTTGGCAGTATCGCTGCTTATACTCTATACGGCCGCCATGAACTGTCAGGCACAGGAAACGGCGATGGCAAAGGAAAATCTGAATATTGTCTTTGCGGTAGATCACAGTGGTTCCATGAATGAACAGGATGTGGGACAGATGATACCGAAGGTATTACAGGTGTTTACGGATACCATGCACGGCGAAAACATCAGGATCGGGTATCTTGCCTATAACGACACGATTGTTGCACAGAGGGCTCCTGTAGCGGTGGCGCAGGAAGAGCAGCGTCTGGCATTGAAACAGACGATTGCAGACGCACAAAACCGGGGCGAGACGGACATCGGTCTTGGGCTGCGGGAAGCCTATCACCTGATGGATGGGTGCAGCGGTAAAAAAATGGTGGTGCTGTTGTCTGACGGCGAGACAGATTTAGCGCAGTCGGATACAGGAAGAACAGAGGAGGACTCCGAGCAGGATATCGAAGAGGTTGTACAGTGGTGTCAGGCAGAGGGAACGCCCATCGTTACAGTGGCTTTTGGCGAGGAGTATGAAGGCGAGGAAGCCGTACTTAGGAAAATGTCAGACCGCACAGGGGGAGAGAGCTACGAGGCTGACCGACCGGAGGAATTGATCTCCATTTTGTATGATCTGTTTCACACGGATTTCAGCTACAGTGTCAGGCAGATCACCGACAGCGTGTATGATGGCGGCAGCCAACGGATTAACTGTGGAACGGATGGCATGACCTACGATGAAGTGACCGTGCTGTTTTTTTCGGATCAGGAAATTATGGAAGCAGGGGTTATCAGCGGCGGCGACAGGATATTATCGGAAAGAAAAGATAATTATGCGGTGGTAAAGCTTCCGGGAACGCCGGATGACCTTGCCATAGAGTTTGAGACGAAACAGAAACAGCAGATGTCGGTCTTTTTGGTAGGCAGGAGAAATATCACGCCCGTGGTGGAGTGGGGCGGTGATATCTATAAGAACAAAGAGACGCAGTTTGCCATTCATTTTGCGGACGAAAACGGGCAGCAGCCGGATTCCTATGCGAGTTTGCAATGGACAGCGGAATTTCGAAGCATGACAGATGATACCTTAGTGCCTGTAGAATTGGAGACCGCTGAAAACGGACTTTTGGGAAAGGTAACGTTTGCCAATTCGGGAAAGTACAGTCTATATCTGGCGGCAGGTGCAAATGCGGAGAATACCTATGAAGTATCACAGATCAATGTGTTGAATACCCTTCCGGTCAGCATCAGGAATGAGCAGATTGAGATGCTCACAAGATCCGGAGAGCAGATGATCGATCTGACAGACTATTTTGCGGACGATGATGGCGACACGCTCAAATTTGAACTGCAGGAGCTGCCGCAGGATGTGGTGGCAGTGAGTGTGGAGGGGCATTTCCTGCATATAACCCCGAAGGGGAGGGGCACGGGAGACATCGTACTTCTCGTCTCTGACGGGGAGGGAAGTCTGATCGGACGCATTGCGGTGCGGGCGAGATCATGGGTGGAGGTCTATCCCGCAGTGCCGTTTCTTGTGGTATTCCTTCTGGCATTTGCCGTTTTCAAAATAGTTTACAGGAAGAAGACGGTTATCACCGTGCCGGAAATGACAGAGGAAAAGAACAAGTGTTATTTTACCGGTAAAATAAACGTCTATTTTACGCTGCTTCCAAACGGGGCAGAGGAAGTCCCGCCGTTAACTTTCACCTTGCATCCTATCAGAGAGGGAAAAATCACGGTCGGGGATATGCTGAAAAACTATGCGGAGCTATCCGCTTTATTGGAGCTGGACCACATGTTCCTGTATCCTGCGGACAACAGGAAGATCATTTTTTATCATAATTCCAGAGCAGCCGTCATGATAGGGAATTCGATTGTA
Organism: uncultured Lachnospiraceae bacterium; assembly: GCA_947245585.1. GTDB lineage: Bacteria > Bacillota > Clostridia > Lachnospirales > Lachnospiraceae > UBA3282. The sequence continues at coordinate 2,067 of CAMXPV010000048.1, forward strand.
TGCCGCAGAATGCAGTATGCCCTGTCTTACGGAAATGTGATTTATGTGACATCCCAGGACGGCACGTGTGAGATGGAGATGCACTATGTATCTACCAACTAGCGGGTAGAAGGAGAAAAACCGTAACAAGGCGCAATATAAAAATTTATAAAGAGAAAGAGAGGACGAGGCAATGGATGTAATCACGCAGACAAACAGAACCATTCTGTTTGAGGAAATCAATCCGGAAAAAAATGATCTGCTCACCCTGATCGGGGATGTAAAAGGCAAGAGCAGTCTGGATGACGACAAGGTGAAAGAGATCAACGAGGAGCTGCTTGTCAGCAGTTTCGATGAGTTCCTGGACAAGTTTGCACCGGTGGTATACTCATTTTTCAATGCCAATAACCAGAAAGTGATGTACAGCCTGAAAAAACCGGAAAACATACCGGAGAACTGTATTACGGAGATCCCTTTGAACATGGAGAATGATTTCCTGAAGATGTTGTTGACCCTGATCAGCACCAAGGGAGCTTTGGGGATTGCAAACGTGGATTTCAAATTTGAGAAGATTCTGGACATGATTTCCCCGAAGAAGATCATGGACGACATCAGGCAGTCGAGAAAAGAAATACAGTATGTGTACGGACAGTATGAGGCGCTGGATGACGGTGATCCCAAGAAATTGGATGTGGGCGATAAGCTCAATTATATGTTTGAGCAGGCCAGTCAGAATTACAACAATGTGATGGCGATGCTGCCCCTTGCCATTGAGGATATCAAGACAAGGCTGCTTATGGGAGACCGGGAAAATGCAGAGGGCGGGGAGAAGTTTAAAGCGGGCCTTCTCAGCATGGGAAACGACGGAGAGCTAAAGATTCTGGAGATCAGCAAGGAGGAAAACACGCAGCTTGCGGTAGTGGATGACAGCGCTAACGCGGGACTGATTACGGCTTTTCAGGAGGATTATGACGCTCTGAATGAAGATCATTCCGAATATGTGCGGGATCTTGTGGTAAGAACTTTTTGTCCGCTGACCTCCACCATGGAGAGCGAGGTGGACTTGCCGCGCGAGATAGCCAACTACAATAATTATCTGGACTTCTATAAGCAGACGAAAGATGATTTCGTGAAGGTGGTAAAGCCGTTAATTGAGAAGATGTTGGGTGTAAAGACTTTCTTCGACCAATATAAAGTGAAGGAAAACGGGATGCGGCCCACGCTTTTAGTGACCAATACAAGACTGGAACAGCAGGTCAAGGCGCACAATCTGCCCCGCCTGGTGACTTACCTTAATACGGTGAACGATAAGAATGAATTTGAGAACACCATTTGGTTTGCCATCGTTCCCAATCTGGAGCTGGAGCAGAGCAAGGGGATGAAATTGCAGAGAATCCGTTTTGCGGGAAATGAGAAAGTGGAAAAAACGGATCAGAATACCATGGAAGATTTGGCGAACCTGATGAATGCGATTTATCCCTACAAGGTAACTACCTTTTTCAGCTTTCAGGCGGGAGAGGAAACGACCTTCAACGCCATGGCCTCGACCGGCGTGGAAAAATACAAGGAAAAGTGCGGTATGCTGATGAAGCGGGAATACAGCGAGTATGTGGTGCCCTGTATTCCCAATGTGACAGTCATTCCAAAGGATAAATCGGGTCTGATACTGGACAAGAAGATGGTGCTCAGCGAGGAAGGCGGCGCGGCGCTCTCCAAAGAAAAAGAGGATATCATGAAACTCTGGATTGAGGGTGTCTATATCGGGGCGGCATATGAGGCGGCCGGGTTAGTGGCGGCATGGCAGTGCCCGGAGTACCTGAAAGAACGCTTCCCGAAGACGAACAGAAGTTATCCGGGTGTGCGGTTTGACATTGAGGCGGGGAATCATGCCCTGTGTGCAACCACCACACTGACAAAGGAGATATCCGGCTTTACCAACACGATCAAAAATTCCATCAACAGCAGCGGCTTCGGTTTTGTCTTTTCCTCTGAAAACGCGCAGCATAAGGGCAAGGATATCCGCAACATTATGGTTTATAAAGCCAGAAATCTGCTGATGAATGAGAATGAGTTTGAACCGATCTACAAGACATTGGTAAGCACCTATATTGAGCGGATCCTGCGGTTTTACAGCAATGATTTTAAGAAAGACAACATTTTGAGCTTTTTCAGCAACAACCCGGACAGCCAGAAGAGCAAATGGGGCGCGGACAGGGACTATGTGAATTCCATCTTACAGGAGGGGGATGAGCTGTCCTACGAAATCGACGATAAGTCGGGGATCTGTAACATATTGATTACATTTAATAACAATACAAAAAATCTGAAAGTGGAAATGGGTAGAAAAACAAGCTAATTCCAGATAAAAAAAGGAGGATGAAACATGGGATTACGATTAAAAATTGAAGGAAATGAGAGCATTCAGCTGAACGAGACGATTGTTACCGGGGTCAAATACGGTGCGGACATTCCAAAGGATTCCAACGCCCGTTCGACCGATCTTGGTTCTACCATCAAGATCACCGGTAAGATTCTCGCAGCGGTTGGTGGCGAGGCGGCCGACGACACGATGAAGATGGCCAAGTGGGCTTTGGTGCCGGCGGAGAATGCGGACTGCTACAGGAAACTGGAGATCGATGTGGTCAATGCATCGCAGGTGGTAAGACAGGTGACGCTTCCAAACGCCTTTGTCATCGGTTATGAAGAGGATTTTGCGGATGAGAGCGGCGTGGGCACGTTTACCCTGCTTGTGAAACAGAAGAAGGACAAGATGGCGGGACTCGCGTTTGAAGGCGGGTTTGCAGGCGAATAGAAAGGAGATCGGCTATGGGATTCAGATTAAAAATTGAAGGCGGCGCGGCAATCGAGTTAAAGGAGCAGAGCATTACCTCTGTCAAGTTCAGGACGGATATCCCGCAGGATTCCAACGCGCGTTCCACGGACCTTGGTTCTACGGTGGAAATCACAGGAAAGATACTGACGGCGGTGGACGGAGAGCCCTTTGACGCAACCAAGGAGATCGGCAAGTGGGCTTTGGTGCCTGCAGAGCGGGCGGATTGTTACAGAAAGGTCACGATCGAAGTGATTGCGGCTTCTCAGGAGGTGAGGAAATATACTTACCCGAACGCTTTCGTGGTGGACTACAGGGAGGATTACGGGGACATAGAAGGCGTGGGAACATTCCGGCTTATGATTAAGCAGAAGAAAGATAAGATGGCAAACATTGCAGTAGAAGGCGGGTATGCCGTATAAGCTTTAAAAGGAGTCTGCGGCGCGGGTATTTCCCGCGCCATAGATTTCGGCGGTGCTGCGGAAAGGGAGCATTGGGAAATCTTATGGATTATTATCGGATATTGCATGTGGATAAAAATGCTTCACAGGAGCAAATCAAGAAGGCTTACCGGAAACTGTCGAGGAAATACCATCCCGATAACGCGGGGGAACAGGCCAGAGAACAGTTTGACAGGGTACAGGAGGCTTACGGCGTACTCGGGAATGAGGAGAAGCGCGCCGTTTATGACGAGAGAATGCGCGCGGGCGGACCGGGAGACCGGGGCGCAGAGGAGGCCCATGGCAAAAACGCGGGGCAGCCGGATCGCAGGGAAGATGTTTACAAAGATCTGGCGGCATTTTATACAGGGGCATACAAAAGTAGTTTTGAAAACTTTTTCGGGGCTGGCATGAAGAAACAGACAGGAAAGGAAAGCGGTGCCAGACCTATGAATACTGATACCTTATTTGAATCCTACTTCAAATGTAAGTGACAGGAGAATCCGGAATGTGGAAGAAGATAACAGATGCAGGAATTGTGCTGTGTGCATCGGCGCTTGCCGTATATGTGGCGGTGGAGATGACGGATATACGGAAATGGTTGTTGTTTACCATGCTGATGGTATTAGCCATTTTTGCATTGAATAATTTGATAGATCAGTTTACGCCCCATGAGCAGGAGCGGAAGTATAGCAGTATAGAGGGAACGGATTTTAGCGTCAGAGAATTGATTTTACTGGATGAGGACGAAAAACCGGTGAAAGCATGGGATCTGGCGGGAAAAGTATCGCTTTTGATCGGCAGGGATAATCCCGATGAGCCGGTAGATGTGGATTTGGAGGAATGCGAGTTCAGCTCTCTGATCGACGAGCAGCATGCGGTACTGAACTATTGCATGGACGCATGGTATATAGAAGATTTAAATTCCATGAACGGGATTCGTGTTCGTAAGATCAACGACGGATTGTGTTACCGGGTGATTAAGAACAGGCCCTGTCGATTGGAATCCGGGGATATGCTGTTTATTGCAAACACGAAACTGTTGATTACCTGAAAGGAGAAAATACGCGATGAGCCTGATGAGATGTCCCAACGGACACATGTTTAACACGAGAAGACATGGCAACATATGCCCCTATTGCAATATGGAGGCCGATGCGATGGAGGAGGTCAAAACCCCGGAAGGGTTTGAGGCGCCGATGGAACTTTTGGAGGAGGAAGTGCCGCCGGTCTGCGGTTGGCTGGTATGTATCGAAGGGGCAAGGGTCGGTAAGGACTACAAGATCAAAAACGGCAAGAACTTTGTGGGAAGAGGGGATGACATGGATATCCAGATTCTGGGTGATAATGAGATTTCCCGAAAAAACCATACGATCATCGTATATGACGCTAAGAAGAAAAATACGGTCATTCTGCCCGGGGATTCTGCGGGAATCACTTACCTTAACAAGGATGCGGTTTATGTTCCAACGGAGTTGGTGCCCTATGACACGATAGAACTGGGAAGGAGCAAATTTGTATTTGTGCCTTTCTGCGGCGAACATTTTGAGTGGGATGATGTGAAAAAATGACAGTACAGATCATTCTGGGTATGTTGGCTGTTTGCTGTATCCTCAGGGGAATCCTGCAGCTTTTGCAAAGCAGGCCCGCCTGTGACGCAAAAGACGGCGTATCGCAGACTACCGGAAACAGAGAGATACAGGCGGATGTTTTTGAGATAAAGATTACTGCAGCGGGGAAACTGGCGGTACTTGCGGACGGCATCGGCAAAGAAAATACAGGAAAAGTGTGTGCCGCTTTGGCGGTAAAAGAGTTTGTGGAGGCTTTTTCACTCTACAGGTCATTGAATAACCCGCGGTATTTCTTTGAACGGACCATGTATGGGATTCACAGAAGTATGCAGAAGGTTTTGGAGGAGCGGCAGGGCGGCGCAAGCATAGGCGTTGCGCTTTTGGCTGAGGGAAGGCTGCATTATGCCATGGCCGGACAGGTTAAGATTGCACTGTTTCGCGGCGGGGATCTGATACCTTTATGCGAGAGCCAGACCGTGGATGTGTTGGCACAACGGGCCTATCAGCAGGGCAGAATCAGCCGGCAGGAAACATTGTGGTCCCTGCAGGATAAAAAGTTGTGGAACTATGTGGGAAAAGACGGTTTTTGCCAGATGGAAGCATGTGAAGTGCCCGTACAGTTAAAAAAAGGCGATCTGGTAGTCATGATGACAAAGGGCATATATGAGGAATTGCCTTTTGCAGAGATGGAACAGATTCTGGGAAACGAAATGCTTACGGCACAGGGGAAGGCGGACAGGATTGTGCAGTGTGTAGATAAATCTATGGATCAGGACAGAGAAAACGGAAGCATTGCTGTGCTTTTGACGGATGGGGCAATGAGATGAGAAGAGAGAACGCGGGATTCCGAACGGGATTTGTGTCAGAGGAAGGAACGAAGCTGCTCAACCGGGATTATTTTGCTTATGTGGAGATGGATGACTATGCCTGTTATGTGGCGGCGGACAGTTTGGACGATGAGAAGGAAGAAAACAGTGCAAAAGTCGTAGTGGAATGTATCTTAAGAGAATTTACGGAACATCCTACCATGCGCGCAGGCTCCTTAAAGCGGATGCTCAGAAAGGCGCACAGGGAACTTCTCAGAAACAGTCAGGGGCTGCGGCTGCGGGCCTGTGTGTCGGTGGCAGTGACGAACTATGTAAAATGCAGATATCTTACTGTAGGCAACAGCAGGTTTGCGCTGCTGCGCAACGACCGTTTTCTGTATGAGAGTAAAGACCAGTCCCTGACAGAAAATCTGGTGCAGCAGGAGGCCATTCCGCGGGATAAAGCCGCAATTCACGAGGAGCGCAACAATCTGTACTCCTATCTGGGACAGAACAGCGGCCGGATCGATATTCAGGTTTCCCGCAAGCGAAAACTGGCAAACGGAGATATTCTGCTCCTTTACACAAGAGGGATCTGGGAAAACTGCAATTATGTGGAGCTGAAGGATGCGGCGAAAGATGCGAGTACGCCACAGGATATGGCGGATAACGTGGAAGAGTTGATCCTTGGACGGCAGAACGGAGAGATTGATAACTATACGCTTGCGGTCACTTTCGTGGACAAGGTCTATCTGAATCCCAGGAAACGTTGGTCGCTTAAGCAGGTGTTGGCAATCGTCATTCCGGTCCTGATTGTGGCGCTTATTCTTGGCATTACGCTGTTTGTGCGCTACCGCATCCGGTCCGGTTGGAAAAAAGATATGCAGCAGCACAGGGAAAGCGCAGACCAATATGTGGCCTATGACAATTATGAACCGGCGGTGGAGGAGTATAAACAGGCCGGTGAATTGGCAAAGAAATTAAAGGATACCGGGCAGCAGAAGGAGACAGACAGTCTGCAGCTGTTGGTGCAGCAGATCCTTCTGGCAGATCAGGCAATGGAGGATGGCGATTTTAACAAAGCGCTCGCATTATATGAGCAGGCGAAAGAGCTTTCCGGACAGTGCGGAGGAACGGCATCAGAGCATATCAAAGAGCAGTGTGAAAAGATCGGCAAGTATCAGGAATTGTATGAATTGTTGGAAAGCGCGGAAACGAAGGAATCTTACGGGGATTATGCCGGCGCGGCCGAACTGTACCGAAAGGCAAAGACGGCGGCTTCCGGGCTGTATGATCAGGAGGCGAGGAAAGAGGCGCTGGATAAACAGCGGGCGGCGGAGGAAGCTCTGGAACAGCTGCGGCAGGAGCAGATGGCGGCAATGGAGGAGCAGATCCAACAGGCCATAGAAGAGGAGAAGGTCGCGCAGGAGTTGGAAGAGCAAAGCCAGATGAATGATAAGAAAAATGCGCTTGAACTGGAGAGCAAGGGAAACGAGCTGATGAATCAGGAGGATTATGTCAGCGCCATCCCTTATTTCCAGACAGCCAAAAGCATGTATGCCGGCCTGGGTATGGAGGAGAGGGCGGCGGTGTTGGAGGAACAGATCGAGGCCAGTGAAAAACTGGCGAAAGAGGCGAAGCGCAAAGCGGAAGAGGAGGCGCAGCAGCAGTCGCAGGAAGAGAAGGCGGCACAGGAGGCAAAAGCCGCCGCAGACGAGGCCAGACAGGCCATGCAGGAGATGAAGGACGCCGAGAAGGATAAGGCTCTGGAGGAGGCAAAGGAAGCGGCCAAGGAAGCGCAGAAGGCGGCGGAAGAAAACAAGAAAGCGGCGGAGGAAGCCAAGAAGGCGGCGGAGGAAGCGCAAAAAGCCCTGGAGGAAGCCAAAAAGGCGGAGGAAGACAAGGACAAGGAAGAAGACAAGGATCAGGAAGAAGATACGGAAGGGGAAGGACAGAAGGGAGAATGATGGGGTATACCTACAGGTTATCCGGGAATACGGAAGAAAGAAAGGAAGAGATGGCGGCGTATCGTCTGGACAGTCTGAATGGAATGACCACCTATCAGCTTCGGGAGATCTGCCAGAAGGAACGATTGGTGGTTCCCATGGGAAGCAGGATGGAGCGGGAGGAGCTGATCCGCTTTATCATGCGGTATCGGGGCATCCGGGAACACCGGCATATCACGGACTATGCACAAGAGGGGATCGAACGGCTTCAGGACTGTCTGGATAAAGTGACGCTTTTAGAGGAAGAGGAGCTTCACATGGCGTATCCGGCCCATCTGGTTCTCTATGAGGATGAGGGAATCGAACTGACGGACCATTACGAGGTGTCCGGGAACTTTCCAATGTATGAGGGCAATCTGCTGTTGGTGGACGAACAGAACCGCATTTATACCTGCATGTATCTAAGACAGGGGGAAGGCGGAAATTTCTACTTATTAAAAGGGAAAACGGTCGCAGTACAAAAAACAGAGAATCATAAGTTCTCGCTGTTATATTTTCAGCGGGAAGAGGCATCGGAGTTTTTATATGAACTGTATTATGGGAAGACAACTACTATTCCCAACCAGATGCTCTGCATCAGGACACCGCTTCTGGCAGTGGACCTTTGTCCGACAGAGGAGACCGCCCTGCCGCTTATTATCGATTTTGGAAGTTCAAACACGACCATGGGACGCTACGATGACGATGGCACGGTAAGAATTGTGCGTGTGGCGGACACGGAGGGGGAACAGTACCGGGAAAGCGAGATGATTCCCAGTGTGATCGGCGTAGCCGGTGTGGCGGATGACAAGCCGGTCTACCGTTTTGGATTTGAGGCAAGACACCTGGCGGCGCTTGCATACCACGATGAGGACTGCCCGGTATTTTACGATATCAAGCGTTGGGTCAGCGCGCCGGAGAGGGAGCAGGAAGTCATCACAGGGGACGGCATTAAGATACGGATACCGCGTAAGGAGATGCTTTCGGCCTTTTTGTCCTATCTGATTCACACGGCGCAGCAGCAGTTTAAATGCCGTTTTAGCTGTATTCAGTTTCTGACGCCAGTCAGACAGAAGGCCCGTTTTGAGGAGCTGCTTCGGGAGGTGCTTCCGGATTACCGGGTGGAGTGCGTGTTGGATGAGGGGATGGCGGTGCTGTTTCACAGTATCAACGAACTGATCCTGTCGGGGAGATATACCGAAAATGTGTGGTATCAGGCGCTGATCATGGACTGCGGCGGCGGAACCACAGATCTGACGGCCGGGAAATTCCGGATTCGGAATAACAGGGTTTCCTATGAAATAGATTTGGAGACCGGCTATGAGAACGGAAATACGAATTTTGGCGGGAACAACCTGACCTTTCGTATTTTGCAGCTTTTAAAATTGAAACTGTTGGAAGCTTTGGGAGAAAGCAGGTTTCGGTTTGAAGCCGGTTTTTCTTTCAAAGACCAGGAAGCCACCGGACGTCTGGACCGATTGTATGAGGAGGCGGAAGCTTTTTTGCCGACCCGTTTTGCGGAATATGAGCGGCGGAGCAGGGAAGAGTATTTCCGGGTGAAAAACAACTATTATTATCTGTTTGGCATTGCGGAGACCATTAAGGAGAGCTTCTTCCAGAAGGCACTGCGCTATGAGCTGAAAACAGGATGCGGGGAGGAGGTTCCCTTAGACAAATGGAGAATTTCCGTTCGGGAGAGGGGACGGTTGGTTTCCTGTAAAAGAGATTTCTCCGTACTCTTTTATCTGTATGAGATAGAAAATCTGCTGCGGCTTGATATCTATGAGCTGATGAGCCGGTTCCTCGAAAAACCTTTTCTAAACGGGGAACTGGCGGAGTACGGGATGCTCAAACTGACAGGACAGTCCTGTAAATCCAGTCTGTTTACGGAGGCTCTCAAGGAGTTTGTGCCGGGACGGCTGATCAGGAACGAGCGGGATTTGGAGCACGGGAGCGAGCTCAAGATGTGCTGCCTGGAGGGAGCGATCAGCTATTTTAAAAATCTGAAACTTGGTTACATGAAAATCAACCAGAATTACAGGGTAAACGCGCTTCCCTACGAGGTGACGGCCTATACCCATGAAAATCAGGAGAAGGTGCTGATTCACAGTCTGCGCAAAGAACAGGATATCGGCTGCATTTCCCGTTTCAAGATCGGAGAACAGCTTGACCTCTATCTCAGGGACGAGACAGGATGCAGGCTGACCTCCTATCATTTCGGCTATGATGTGGCGGCGTTTGTCCATGTGACGCAGGAAAACTTTAACGAGCAGTATACAGGGACGGTCATCCAGGAAGAGACGGATATCATTGTGGAGGGGGAGATTAAGTTTTTCGTCTGGCCGGCCAAGGACAGGTGGGGATTTGTCGTGCTGCCGGTCCTGCGTGAAAATGAGCTGCTAAAATGCGGGGAGGAGACCTTTTTTGCCTTTGAGGACGATACCTGGGAGGAGAATTTCTTTGACGGAAGGAAATAGAGTATGGCGGACATGGAAGAGATGATCAAGGAAGAGATCAGCCGGATTGGCGGTCTGCAGGAGCGGGTTGTGTTTAAGGATATCGTAGAGCGCCTTTTTTTGTCGCTGTACGAGACTAATCAGGAGATGTACCGGGAACTGGAAAGTCGGATTATGGATGATCTCGTGTTTGACTTAAACCGGTATCAGATCACCATGGGAATCGTGGAGAGAGCCTATTTGGACCCCTCGCATCATCTGCTTACGCCCATAAGGGAAGAAGACATGATGCCCCAAAAAGTTGACCTGCCGGAGCTTTTAAGGCGGCTTGAGGAGGATGGGCGAAGCCTTGTGGGAACCTACTTCATGGAATATGACTATCTGGGGATACAAAAGCTCTTAGAAAAGGGACGGATAGGCGGGAGGATTGTCACAGATGCGGGGGAGTATCCGGCGGAATTTTCCGTTGAAAGAAACGAAGCCTATCTGCGGGAGATCAGCCGCCTGTATGAGGTGTTTGTCAGCAATGGGGTTCCGTGGCAGACGGTGAATGCCCCGTATCTGTATAAGTTTGTCGATGTGTATCTGGAAAAACTGCCGGAGGAGATTAAGCCGCCGCAGAAAATAAGAAAGATCGAGCCGGATCTGGGAGAATATGCGCAGTGGGCCAGGGACGATTTCGTCCCCATCTGGAATATCGGAAAACGCAGGATGGACAGCGTGGGGTTTCCTGTTCCCTGTGAAGATCACAAGGGCTATGAACATACGATTTCCATTCGGGAGTACGGCAGCGAGCATGTGTATCTGATCGATGACACGGCCCATATCTACAGTGTGCGCCAGACGGAAAACAAGCTGATGATCATGGGGGAGGAAGCGGAGGCACGCAAATGGCAGGTTTACATAATAAGGAACGGCGCTACCAGACGGTTTGACCGTTTTACCTATCCGCTGATGACCAATCAGCGCAGGGATGAATTTCTGGAGAGATTCGGGCGCAGGCAGGGGAGAAGAGTCAGGACGGAGGGAGAGCTTTCAAGATTCATAGGCAGTTTCGGATTGGAGGACTATGTGGTTTACGAAGGGTTCGAGATTCTAGACCGCGAAAACAGCGGGGAGGAAACGGAGTCCTATGATATGAACAGCTTTATTCAGGATGAGATACGGGAAAGCGAATATGGGAAGCGGTTGGTGCTTCGGTTTCGTAAGAAGAGCGCGCTGACCTTTTTACTCAGAGACATTATGAGCTTTCTCGTTTCGGAGGTGCAGCTTATGTACGGCGAATACAGGTGCGAGGGGAGACTTTTATGAATTATCTGTGGGAGATTCTGCTGCAGGCAAAGGCCCAGGGAATCGAGAAGGAGGATATTCGTTTCAGACAGGCCCGTTCCTACAGCCCCTACATAGAACTGGCGGAAGAATTTTTAAATATCACAAAACTGGAGGAACCCTGTCTGGTGGAACTCAACCCAAACTACAGGTTTCAGAAAGTATTTCAGGAACTGTTTCACCCGGATGTGACAGATTATCCCGATCTGCGGCAGGGATTGTTTCAGCTTCTGATCCACCAGATCGGAGAGAATGATATCCGCGCCGGTATGACAAGGGAAGAATACTATAAGAAGATTCTGGGCAGGGCTTTTGCGGACGGGGATTACGGGGAAGAGAAAAAGGAGGCGTATCTGCTGTTTCAGGGAAGCGAACGGGAGATTTTGTTGGAAGGTCTGCTGACCCTGTACCGGGAGGGGGACAGCATAGCGCTGTTCCGCCGTGTGATGACAGCCCTGATTTCCCGGTGCATTGTATATGAGAACAACGACAATCCCTATGAGGTTCTGATTTATGTGGGTGCAAGACAGCGTGAAGAGTTGGAAAAAAAGGTGAACTTTGTCATAGGGCAGTTTTTAAACATCCGATACCGACCGGAGCTATACTACGAGTATCATTTTGGGATTATCGGGATGGAGGAAACCATGCAGATCGGAGAAATCGCGATCTGTTAGCGGGAGGAAAGAACGTGTTTCGATATGATTATCCGGTATTTGAACATAAGAACCTGTTAAAGAAGAGTATGTTGGATGAGCTGCGGGATTATCCCTTAGCCCTGAGCCGCAGGCTCTTTTCGGGATACGGCGACGGCATTCTGGAGGGCTGTAGCCTGAGATGGGAACAGGATGTGCTGTATCTGGAGCCGGGACTGCTCCACTATCAGGGAGAGATTTACCGTATGGAGGAACCCTGCCCACTGACATGCACCGCCACGGACCAGTTGACTTATCTGAAGGTGCGGTTTGCAACCATGGATTACGAGCGCGGAAAGCGCGGCGGTATGGGAGAAATCCTGTTACATACGGTTCCTGCGGAAAACGGGGAGATGGAGCTGGGGCGGTTTCGCCTGCAGGAGGGAGCCAGACTGCGGACGGTATATGAAAATTTTGAGGATTATCAGACGGAGTACGATACGGTCAACCGCATTTATGTCCCTTACGCCGGGCCGGGAGGCACGGGACTGTGGCCACAGCTTCTCAAAGTATACGCACAGGAGCTTCTGGAGACAGGGACGACGGATATTCATGACGTGAGTTTTGCGATGGCTGTGCTGGCTGCCGAAGGGCAGGTGTCAAACGAGTGCGTCAGATGGTATTTCATGCGGTCAGGAGATGAGGTGCGGGAAGGAATGTCCAACGGGGAGCGTTACAGGAAACTGCTGCATCTTTTGAAAATCCGAAAGAGCGGCGGGAAAGGGTGGAAAGGGCCGGAGGGCGGCAGAGGGCAGATGATTTTGCTGTAGAGAAAAAGAGGTGGCAAAGATGGCATATGTGGATGAGAAAATAGCGTTTTTGGAGCGGGAGGCCAGACGGCAGGAAAAAGAGGCGGAGGAGAGAAAAAGACAAGAGGCAGAGCCAGATAACACGCGCTATCTCACATTAGAAGAAATGTTGGAAGCAGTGCGGGAAGGAACCGTAACATTTCCGAATCAGGAAACGTATGAGTTTGCGGTCAGAACGGCTCTTTCAGAGCAGATTCCTATGCCGTTTGTCAAAAATATCTATACGGATGTAGAAGAAGATGAAAATAAGACCGTACTTGTGGACTATGCTCATAAGATCAGTCAGGTTATGGTGCTGACGGATCGTCCCATGGTAGAAGAGAGTATAGGAAAATGGAAAAAGCGGTTGGAGAGTGGTATGGAGGAATTGAACTCTTATGCTGAGGTGATAGAAGAAAAGGTACTGGAAAACCTTGACTATCTTACCTTACGTACACCGACGGGCAAGGGGTGGATATATAATATCTGTTTCCGGATTAGGAAGGGAAATAACAGGATAGTAGGGGACTATAACTGTTTTGAGGAGGATAAGAAAACCTATGGGACTATGTTGGAAGCATTGGTTATGCGGTTAAATGAAATGATAACAGATGATGCAGGTGCGCAATAATCTATGCCGAAAGGAGCATGAAAAGTGGAAAATGCAATTACCTATAAAGATTTGTATCTGTCTTTCGGCGAAGTGATCTCCATGGATCGGCTTGAGATCGTTCAAAGTCCGAACCGGCATGGCAGGCTGAGCCTGTCCGCTGTCCTCAACGGAGAGGGCGAGGGGGAGGTGTTCGACGAATTGCCGGGGGATGTCTCTGTATTCTATCGGGAGGGCGGGGAAGAAAAAGTCCTGTTTAAGGGCATGGTGACAGATAGCAGTATGAGACGGGTCGGAAATTACAGGAAACTGGAATTGCAGGCATATGATGCGACTTATCTGCTAGACACAAAGAGAAAAACGAGATCTTTTCAGGACACGGCAAGAACCAATCACTCCGTGATCGCGGAAGTTATGAAAGAATATCCGGAGTGCATTTGTATGAAAAACCTGCCGGAAAAACCCATCGGGCGGATCTGGTTTCAGTATGAGGAGACGGATTGGGAGTTTTTGCAGCGGTTTTTGAGCAGCTATTCCGACAGTCTGTATGCGGATGCGACTTATCACACGGCGCGTTTTCAGGCAGGGCTGTCACCGGAAGACATAGAGGTGGAGTGGGATGACTGTCCTTACTGCGTGGGAAAGAATCTGGAACGGTATGATTTTTTGTCTCAGAACGGCTTCGATGGGATTGGAACTGAGCAATTCATAGAATATTTTGTGGACAGCTATGGTGTGTATACGCTCGGCAGCAGATTGCTCTATAAAGGACGCAGATGGTATGTAGGGGAACTGGAGAGGAGACTTACGGACGGACTCCTGACATCTACATACAGATTACAGCAGCGGGAAGGTCTGTTAAAACCGCAGGAGTATAACCGACGGATCACAGGCGTTTCCCTGGATGGGAAAACCGTACAGGTGCAGGGGGATACTGTGCGGGTGGCGATGAATGGCGATATGACGACGGAGCAGGGCACTTATTGGTTTCCGTATTCCACGGTTGCGTCTTCGGCGGACGGAAGCGGTTGGTACAGTATGCCGGAAGTAGGCGACAGCATCCGCGTGTATTTCCCTACCTGTGATGAGAAGGAAGGGTATGTGGTAACAAAGCATGACAGCCACATGCCGGCATCGGAAGCGACGCCCGGCGGCAGCAGTAATGACGGTAAATCAGGTGGTGGTTCGGGCAACGGTGGTGGTAGATCAGGCGGAGGTGAAAAGGGCAGTAGTTCCGGTGGCGAATCGGGCGGTGGCTTTGGCGGCGGCAGCGAATCGGGCGGCGGTTTTGGCGGAGTGGCATCGGCTGCAGGAGTCAGCGCCGCAGCAGGAAGTGCAGCTGCATCGACGCGGAATAAGGAGAAGAAACCAGAGTCTGAACCTGAGAAGGAAGATCCGATGGATGATCCGAGTAAACGAAATATTTTTACGCAGGATGGCTGTGTTGTTCAGATGGTGCCTGCGGGGGTGATTTTAACTGCGGGGGAATCCGCGTTAATGCTAAAGAAAACAGGGGAGATCGTGTTGGATGCACCCGCGGGTATATCGATTTATGCGGGCAAAAAGTTGACCATGACGGCGCGCAAGATTACAGTGAATGCCGGTTCCTTTATAGAGATTAAGGATGAGTCAGGGGCAGATGTTGCCATCAGAAAACAGCATATCAAGATGCATGGACAGGAAATCTATGAAAACTGAGCAGGGAAAAAGGACAGAGAGGAGCAGAGAGCATGGCGTATGGGATTCATGATCTGGAGCTTACGGGGCTGCAGGTCAAAACAATATTGTCTGTGCAGATCAGCCATGAACCGGGAGAACATGGCCTCATGGAATTGACGGCGGATATGGGTGAAAAAAAACTGGATATCCCTGTTCAGGAGACGGGGAATGGAGAGAAAGTAGTTTTGTATGGCAAAAAAGACGGGAAAAAGGCAGTCATTTTCAGCGGTGTCATGACGAATCTTACAGCAAAGAGCATGGGTAAAAGCTGTCATGTGAAGCTGACAGCCAGGTCGCTAAGTTATCAGATGGATATTAAGAAAAAAGCCCGGTCTTTTCAGGATACCTCCATGACGTATGGAGCACTCGTGTCACAGATTGTAGGGGAATATCCCGGCGCGGAATGTGCGACTTTGTTTGCGGATGTGCCGCTTGGGGAAATCGCCGTGCAGTACCAAGAGACCGACTGGCAGTTTTTAAAGAGAATGCTCTCCGCTCTACACGTGCCCATTGTGTGCAGTGAAGTAAGGGAAAATCTCTGTGTTTACGCGGGAGCAGCGCAGATTCCCGCCCAGATGGATGTGATATCGGTGGAGAGTGCATGGAAGGATCTGGGGGAGCTTGCCTACTGGGAAGAAATCGGGGAGAAAATGACAGATACGGATGTCATTGGTTATCAGATTAAGCTAGATAACTCGATTCCACTCTATTCGGATATTGCGTTCCGAAACGGGCAGTTAACGGTGGAAAAGATTGCGTATCTCACGATCGGCAGTACTTTATATGAATTTGTAACGCTCCGAAGAAAACCGGGGATTTTGCAAAAACCGATCTACCCAATGCAGTTAGTCGGAACAGCGTTTGAGGGAACGGTCAGAGAAGTGCAGGGAGAGAATATGAAAATTCATTTGCAGATCGATGACGCTTACCCGGGAAATGACTGTTATTGGTTCCCATTTTCCACACCGTCGGCATCTCCCGACGGAAGCGGTTGGTACTGTATGCCGGAAATCGGAGACAGGGTCAGAGTGTATTTTCCGTCGAAACGGACAGGGGATGTGATTGCGATCAGTGCCGTAAACGAGTGAAGACGGCGGCAGATTTTTTCGATAAGGAGGTGTTTGAAGGATGAAGGATCCGGCTACAAAATATCTGAAAGTCATCAGTGGACAGGAGGTAAACCTGTCTCCAAAAGGGATTGTGGTGCAGTGCTGCGATGGAGTGGTCAGGATAGAGGTGCTTAAAAACGGAAAAATCAATCTGTATGCGCAGAATGAAATCCAGATAGCGGTAAAAGGCGAAATCAATATGGAAGCCAAACGGATGGCAAAAATGCTTGGAGGAAAGACAGTCTACATGAAGTCCGCCAAAGGAGGCAGTTTGTATTTGGATAAGAAGGGAAATATCACGATCATGGGCGTAGAGACGCATATGAACTAAATGGAGGGACGATATGAAACGTGCGGAGGCTCTGGAGTTGTTTCAGGACAGACACAGCAAAGAGGCGGAAACATTGACAGAGGAATTTATCAAGGGAATGGAGACGGGAGTGGATACGCTCATGGAAAAAATTCTCTGTGCTTTTGGGGAGATTGCGGATCAGGCACAGGAGAACGATAAACCGATGTGTGTGTTTTTCCTGTTCTCTTTGCTTCGTTATGACCTGACGCAGGATCAGGCCAGAGTCAGACTGGATGTGATGGATGGAAGTTGGTTTCTGGATCGGGAACCGCTTTATGCAGAATGCGATCTGACTTTTTTATTTGTCCCCTATTTCAGGTGGCGGACGGAATTGTTGAAAGATATGCGGGAATATATGGGAAAGGTCAATAAGTATGATGTGGAGCATATGGTGCAGGGGGAAGTTATGGCGGCAGTGAGAAGGCTGACACAATTGCTCCGTATTCTGTTTCGCAGTATAGAGGCGCAGGAGAATTTTGCGCGGATTCCCAAAGGCAAGGCATGGGAAATCCGTTTTGGGGAGTATCGGGATTACAACGAGATCATACTGCGGATGAACAGAGAGCCTCGCAGAAAAGAAGAGTGGTTGGAGAAGTTGGATGATGAGGCGGCTTCCCGAAAACTACAGTTTAGTTGGTGGCATGAGATAACGCTTTCATCTGGAAGCTGTATGGGGAAACGATTGGATTATATTGTATTTGAAAAGTGCAGTCTGCAAGATATCGATTTTGGGAATGCACACATGGCAGGGGCAAGATTTTTAAACTGTAGGTTGGAACGGTGCAGTTTTCGGCAGACAAACCTGACACAGGCGGAGTTTGATAACTGTCAATTTACAGACTGTGATTTTACAGAGGCAGACTTGCAACAGGCGGTTTTCTCACGGGAGGGTTTGGAAGCGGAATGGTTTGACGAGAAACAGCAGGATGAGATGTTACTTTCCGGAGGGATGGAAGAATGAAAAACAGATATTTCTTTATGGATCAGGATGTCGTTTTGCCGGATGTCATAGGACTGCGGGATTTTGACATCTATGGGAGGCGGCATATTTTTACTATGGAAGATGTGGAACAAATCAATGATATTACGGCGCTTTATCTGGATGAGTCAGCGGGGGAATGCGCTGCGGACTTTATCAAAAGTCCTGTTTATATGGCATCAGAGATGGCATTCGACGTGATTGATATGTATGAGGACGATCTGCTTCGCAGAAAGATTGTGATGATTCACAAGGAAGAAAGCAGGCAGCTTGTATATTACCACCTTCTTCTCAGAGAGATGGAGATGGTTCATGAGTTGACGGAATACTATCCGAACGGCATGGAGAAGCGTCTGGTATTGGATGCAGAGAAGATAGGATGCCATAAAGCCTTTCTTCTGGCGGACAGTAAGATCAAACTTCCGGTGGTGAGTCTGGAGGTAGTGGAAAGTCTGTTACGGCGGAGCGTGACAGGGGTGACGTTTCGGGAAGTAGAGGTGGCGTGATGGCAGCGGATTTGAAGGATACTTATGTGGTACACTGTGCGGACACGGTCTGCAGCATGGGAATGCGGCCAAGCAAAATCGTGTTGCGCAAATCCCATGGCGTATATTTGAAAAATCAGGCCCAGATGACAGTTAAGGATCAACAGAGCGAAGCGAATGTGATCTGTTTCGGAGGCTGCTACAGTGCGGAAAATCCGAATACAGCGAAAGAGGCGGAAAAGATTGCCGCAGACGTCAAGAAGGATACGGGACAAAGTTTTGAGAGGCAGGTAAAGGATATCTTTACCGTGGAGGGGAATGGCGGCGGTAAGATGATGCAGTGTGTGGGAGAATGTACACCTGACATTGTTTCTGCACAGTGGGACAAAGAAAAGGAAGACGTATCGGTGGAACCCGGACAGAACGCTCTTTTGGGAGAGGCCACGCTGACCTGTAAGTATGGCGGTATTATCAAGATCACAGGAGCGGGACAACCGGAGTAGACATAAAAGCAGCAGTATCACAGAAAAGCACAGAGAGTGTGTGCATAAGAAATACAGGAGGAAAAGACCATGAGAATGACATACCGTGATCTGGTGATAGAATTGCCGATGGAGGGAATCGAGGCGGTAGATGCCATAAAGATTACCCAACGGCTGAATGAGCATGGGAAAGTGAAGATACGTCTCATGGTGGAGGAAGAGTACGCTCTTACACTGGTGGAGCAGGCAGATGAAGGCATGGACATATCCATCGCTGCGAATGACGGCTACATAGTGTTTCGGGGAAAAGCGAAGCGCATCAGTGTCCGCAGGGACGGCGGCTTATTCTATCTGTATGGTGAATTTTATGGCTACACACGGGAATGGGATCTGACAGAAAAAAGTCAGAGCTTCTGTAAAGGAAATGATACCTATGCAAAAGTGTTGGAGCAGGTATTGTCAGAATATTCTCAAAAGGAAGTTCAGGATGAGGTGACCGAGGGGGCAAAGATACCGGGAATGCTCTTGCAGTATGAGGAGACGGACTGGGCTTTCCTGAAACGTCTCGCCAGTCATTTTTCGACCTTTCTCATGACGGATGACACGATGCGGTACGGCCGCATTTATTTCGGGATTCCCCATATGGACAGGGGGACTGTCCTGAAAGATGAGGAGTATACGATGCTGCGGGGAAAAGAACGCTATGACGGCATGGAGGAGGCGGAAGGGATACTGCCCCAGGAGATGACCGGATGGCGCGTCAGGACCAGAAAACGGCTGTGCTTTGGCGAGCAGGTCATGATGAACCACATCGAAACCGTAGTGACGGCAGTGGATATCCATACGGAGCACGGGGAGCTTGTCTATGAGTATGAACTATCCAGACGGGAGGGAATCCTGTGCAGAAAACAAAAAAATGACAGAATTTACGGTATGAGTATACCGGCCACCGTGAAGGAGCGGAAGGGGAACCAGATTCGGGTAAAATTGGATATCGACCCGGTTTATGAGGCATCCGATGACTTGAAATATTTTACCTATGCGATAGAGACCAGTAACTTTTACTGTATGCCGGAAGAGGAAAGCCGTGTACATATCTATTTTCCAAGCCACGACGAACAGGATGCCATGGCGGTTCACGCTCTCAGTGCGGGCTCTGTGCCGGGCGGGCCGGCAGGCGGTTTTTGTCAGAATAATGGGGAACGGGCAGATTCTGGGAAAAAACATGGATCGTCTTCCCATGGAGAAAACGGCGGCGGAAACGACAACAGTGGAAGTTTCAGAGGCAGTCCTGATTCCACTCAGGGGGCAGGAGGCATATCGGCAGCAGGCGTTACCGCACCTGCAGCAGAGTCAGCAGTGCAGGCAGAGGAGGAAGCGGAGGAGGAAAAGAAAAAGGAGAAAGCACAGGCACCAAAAGATCCACCTGTCAAAAGATTTTCCGATCCCAGTGGTTCTTTTCTGGAATTAGCGCCTTACGGAATCACCATGGCGGCGGGGACAACAGCAGCGATCATGTTGGATGCGGCAGGTTCGATGACGATAAACTGCAGCAGACTTACTGCGTCCACGGCTATGTCACTCTTTTTGGGCGGTGGAGCGCAAGGCTCCATTCCCGAGATCGAGCTCTTTGCGAAAGCCGGGGTTGAGACCGCTTTAAGCGGCGGGGAAAGCAGTATCAAACTGAACAAAGATGCGGACATTATGGCGAAATTCATTAAGCTGGATGCGGAGCTTAAGAGAGATGCCCTGCCCTTAGCGGACAAGGTGATAGAGGCATTGACGGAACAGGACGGCGATTACCGGAAGGACATCAATGAGCAGGCGACGGACAGACTGACAGCGCTAGCCCAAAAGAAAGCGGAAGGATGGAAAAAGATCAGAAGCGCCGGTTGGGGTATTGCGAAGGTGACTTTCTGGTCTGTATTGACAGCAGCCACCGGCGGTTTGACTGCACCTTTTATGGTGGTCTCGCTCGTAAAATTGGAAAAAGACAGGGCGGATCTTTTAGAAGGAATCTCGGATGTCGGGAAAGCGAATCGAGGAGATCTTACACCCTCCTATAATTACATAAGGGATACTATTTTTGGCGGAGATGAGGATGCCTATCAGTGTGCATCGGCAGTTGTTGATATTGCCTTTGACTTTGTATCGGTAGGCACGGTGAAAGGAAATATCAGTAAGTATAAAGAAGTCAATAAGTTGGCAGGCGTGTTGAGCAAGGCGGGCACAGTGTGCGAAAAGTCGAAACTGGCGAATTATGGGTCCAACATTGGAGGCGATCTGTTCTTCGGCGCGATGGATGACTTTGTGGAAACAGGGGAGCTTCATTCCGAGAATTTACTGTCCAGTGTGCTGACGGGAAGCGTGAAAGGCTTCGGGATGAATAAACTGCAGATTGGAAAAGGAGTCATTGAAAGTAACGTCGGGCGCAAATTAACCAATACCGGAATCGGCGCACTATTTGGCACACAGGTTGACCGGTTGGACAGCTACCTGAGAGAGGAACCCTACGACTGGAAACAGAGCGCGGCGCAAAACCTTTTTCAGGCAGGATTAGGGCAGGCTTTCGGAGAGCCCATTGACGCTGCCACGGGTGCATTCCTGATGACGACCCATGAATTCATCCTGCCGGATGTGTTAGAGCCCATTTACCTGACCAGACAGTACCGGTCTACGGACAAAAGAGAGGGGTGGCTTGGAAAAGGATGGCATTTCTCCTATGAGGGCAGGCTGTTTTGCGATGAGGAGCAGAGAGTCGTGCACGTGCAGCTCCCGGACGGGTACTGCGGGGCCTATGAGAAGGTGGAGCTCGTGGAGACGGACAATGGCGACGAGATATACCGTGACGTGATCGGCAACGGCAGATACCTTCTTTCTCATGACAGCATGGCTGACTTTTGGAATGTGACGGATACTCATCAGTTTAAGACCTACTGCTATGACAGGGAAGGCCTGTTGGTTTCCGTGTTGGATCAGAACGGCTGCAGTCTTGATATTTCATACCGTGGCGCATATCCCGAAACACTGACCACACCGTTGGGGCAGGAAATCAGGTTCGGCTTCCGGGAGGGGAGGCTTGTGCGGCTGCAGGACAGCGCAGGGCGGGTTATGTCCTACCGCTATGAGAAGGGCCTTTTGACCGAAGTGGTGCACATGGACGGGGGAATCTCCCGGTATGCCTACACGGCCGAAGGATATCTGGAGACCTCCACAGACCAGACCGGGCTGACCTATCTGACGAACGAGTATGATGAAAACGGGCGTGTGACGAGACAGACCCTTGCCGACGGCAGCGTCTATCAGGTGCAGTACGATGACCGGAAAAGACAGGTTGCCATGACGTACAGCGCCTATCCGGGCGCGCGTACCTATACCTGCAATGAAAAGATGGCGGTGACGAAGATATCCTATCCTGACGGGACACAGGAGAACTTTGTTTACGACGCCGGAAACCAGCTGCTCGAAAAGACCGACAGGATGGGAGCGGTCACCCGTATGGAGTACGATGCAGAGGGCCATCTCGTAAAGGAGATTCTGCCGGAGGGACTGGAGAGAGCGTACCTGTATGACGCCAGGGGAAATCTGGCGGCGGCCCGCGACAATGGCGGCGGGGAGAAAATCCTTGCCTATGACGGCCTCCACAACCTGATCCGGCGCAGCGAGAAAACCGCAGAGGGGGAGTGGAAGGAAGAGGACTTCACATGGGATGCCATGGGAAGACTGACCGGACAGGAGGACGGGGAAGGTCACCTGACCCGCTACTGCTATGAAAAGACGTCCGCCTACCCATACCGCACCGTCTATGCGGACGGCACGGAGCTTCTGTGCGGCTATGACGAGCTGGGGAGAAAGCTGTGGGAGGAAGACGATACCGGGCGCACCGAGTACGCCTATAACAGGAACGGCTGGCAGACCATGGAGCGGGACGGGGAAGGGAACGAGAGCCACAGCCTCTATGACGGCAGCGGCAGGCTGACCGCCCTCTACCGCCCGAAACAGTGGGCGGCGGGGAAGGGCATAAGAACCGAGTACCGCTATGACTTCTTAGACCGCCTGACCGAGACCATCCACAGCGATGGCAGCCACGAGAAACAGTTCCGGGACGGCGAAGGCAACATCATCAAAAGAGTGCATCCCAACGCCTACGATCCCAAAACAGGGGACGGGGAGGGCACCCGCTATGACTACGACGGGGAGAACCGGATGCTGCGCACCCATCACCCTGACGGCGGCGTGGAACGCTTCTTCTATGACGGGGCAGGGAACCTTCTCAAGCACGTGCTGCCCGGACAGTATGACAGAAACACCGATGACGGCGCAGGCTATGCCTACACCTATGATAAAGAGGGCCGCCTCTTAACCATAACAGCACCGGACGGCACCGTGGAAGAGACCCGCGCCTACGACCTGTGGGGGAACCTTGTCACAAAGACCGATGCAGAGGGTTATACCACCCACTATACCTACGATCTGGCAGGCAGGCTGGTACGGGAGCTCATACCCACAGGGGACGGTGCAGCCGATCCCGCCTACCGCATGACAGAGTACGCCTACGATGCAAACGGGAACCGCATAAAGGAGACCCGCTTCGGCGGCAGCTATACCGAAGACGGCATCCGGAAAGAGGCAGGGAACGACCTCACCCTGACCTTTGCTTATGATGCCAGAAACCGCCTCGTGCGGGTGGAGGACAGCCTCGGGGCAAGAGCCGCCTACCGCTATGACACAAGGGGAAACCGCATCAGCGAAGAGCAGCTTATTTCTGACGGGGAAGAGGGCGGCCGGCGCGTCATGCGCAAGATCCGGTACCGTTATGACAAGGCGGGGAGACTAGTGGAGAAGCGGGAAATCCTCGACAGCGGACTTGCAGAGGAAGGGAAAAACAGCCCGGAGACCGCAATTACCCGCTACGCCTACGATGCAAACGGGAACCGCACAGGCATCGTGACCCCCGAAGGGTACCACATCACCAGAGAGTACGACAGCCGCGACAGACTCACCACAGAAAGCGTGGAGGACAAAGAAAACGGCGCCGCCCTGACGACCGCCTTCACCTATGACAAGGCAGGAAACGTGACCGCTGTCAGACAGCAGGGCGCGGAAGGAAAGACCCGGGAGATCACCTATACCCGCGACCTGAAAGACCGCCTGACAAGGGCGGAGGAACTGGACGGCCCCGTGGTCATGGCATCCTACGATCAGGATGACCGCATGGAGGCCAGAAAGACCCTTCTGCCGCAGGAAGGCAAACAGTACAGCAGCACTCTATACAGCTACGACATCCATGGCAGCCTGACCCAGCGCTGTGAAAACGGGAAGATCACAGAGTGGAACGCATATGACAGCAAGAACCGCCGCATATCGAATACCGACGCAGACGGCATCACCATACACTGCTGCTACGGCGTACAGGACGAACAGAGACAGCTGTTTACCTCCGCAGGCAGGAAACAGGGCAGGGCCGCCCAGACCCTTTCCTATGACACAAGAGGCATGGTCACAGCGGCAGAGGACGGCTGCGGCCATAAGACCGCCTACACCGTGGATGGATGGGGGCGCATCCTGACCGTAGAGACCGCAGAAGGGGGACGGGAGGCGTATGCCTACGACTGCGCAGGAAACGTAACCGCAAGCACCGACGCGAACGGCAATACCACCCGCTATGCCTATAACAGCATGGGAAAAGTCTGCGCCATCACCGACCAGAGCGGCAACACCGAGACCTTCCGCTACGATAAAGAAGGCCGGGAGATAGCACATACCGACAGAAACGGCACCGTGACCCAGACCAAATATAACGTGTACGGCAAGCCTGTCATGAAAGTATGTACCGATCAGAACGGCAACAGACAGATCATGGGCGCCTGGGAGTATGACTCCTTCGGACAGCTCACCAAGTCCGTGGCGGGAGGCTTCTGCTATACCTATGAGTACCGGCCTGACGGGAAACTGCTGAATAAGTGGAACAGCGGCAGGAAAGTCCTCTCCTGCACCTACTACCGGGACGGCAGCTTAAAGAGCCGGACCGATCTAAGCGGGAAGACCCTGTACTATGAGTATGACGGGAATGGCAGGCTCAAATATCTGAAAGAAGATACAGATACCGTCCTGACAAAATACCGCTACACCAATGCGGGCCGCATCAAGGAGATGATAACCCAAAACGGCATCAGAACCAGTTACGATTATGATGAGGACGGCAACGTCAGCCGCCTCACCATCGGCGACGGCACAGAAGAAGGCCTGCTTTACGACGCCTTCCTGCTCTACGACCTGAACGGGAACCGGACAGGGAAGAGCGGGTTGAGGTTCAGCGCGGCCGGAACCAGAGAGGAGATGGCTGTTACCTACCGCTACGATTCCATGAACCGCCTGACCAACGAAGACCGAGGCGGCGCAGGGGAGCGGTATGCCTATGACCTGTGCGGGAACCGCCTGCTCAAAGAGCAGTACCGCGGCAGTTCCGTTGACGTGACCGAGGGCTGCCGCTATAATGAAAGAAACGAACTGACCGAGCGTATCACAGCGGGAATTCTTACCACCTACCGCTATGACAGAAACGGCAGTATCATTTCAGAAGAGCAGGAAGGGAGGAAGCGTGAATACCGCTACGACCTGTTAAACCGCCAGACCTATGTGAGAACACTGGACGGGAGAGAACAGGAGAACTTCTACGACGGGGAAGGCCTGCGGGCGGGAATGACTGAAAATGGCAGGAAGACCACCTTCCTGTACCATAACGGCGAAATCCTTGCGGAATGTGACGGGGAAAGTGCGCCCATTAAGAGGCATATCCGGGGGATAGGACTGTCCTATGTACAGACAATACAGGATAATATCTATCATTCTTATCATCAGGACGAGCAGGGGAGCACAGCCTATATCACAGGACAGGGCAGAGAAACCGAAAATATCTATCAGTACGATGCTTTCGGCAACCTCATAGAGTGGAAAGAAGCCATAACAAACCGCATCCTCTATACAGGCCAGCAGTACGATCAGGAGACAGGACAGTACTATCTCAGAGCAAGGTATTATAATCCTGTCGTGGGAAGATTCTTACAGGAAGATACCTACAGAGGAGACGGGCTGAACCTGTATGCGTACTGTGCGAATAACCCGGTGATGTACTATGATCCGAGCGGGCATAGCATTAAGAGTTGGTTTGAGGAGTGGTGCAAAAATTTAGCCGAGACTTCCGGGGATGAGACGCCGGCGGGAGAGGTTGTTAATGAGGGTGGTACTTATTCAGGTACAGGAGAGTATGGAGATGTAGGTGGTCATCATGTTCATGCTAAAGCTGGTTTTAAAGGTGATGTAAATTATGACCCTAAAAAAGGTTTTTCAATAAGTCAGGATTTTATGAAGGACAATGGGTTAGAACACAATATTATGACTTCAAAACAGAGAGAACTATTTAAAGAGTTATATGATAGTGGAAGACCAAATACTTTAGAAGAACATACACGAATTGCAAGAGAAGCCTTAAAAGCTAGTGGAGCTAGTGATTCTATGATAGATGATTTAATTAATGCATCATTAAAAAATTTGAGTGAACAAGGTGTGACAGCACCTACAAGAATACCTTGGTATTCAAAATAAATATTAGACGAGATAGGAGGAATATATGAATGGACAAATATTTAGAAGAATTTGGTGAGATTTTTATTAAGGAAGTGAGGGATAGAACTATTGATATATTTGATAGAAAAACGCAAGGTTTGATGAAAAGCAAAGAGTCCCAGTTATTATTTGAGAGAGTGACTAAATTGAATGATGAGCAAAAGTCATTAATTAGTGATATTATTCCTCAAATTGTTGATTTGAGTATTCATAATATGTTATGCCTATTTGAAGAACATGATGAATTTCAGATTATTGTTGGCGGAGAGAACATTACAGATATAAGTGATGGGTTATCTGGTGAATTGTATACATCGGATGGTTGGATTGAAAAATTTTCAGAGCAAAGATATTAGATGAACATATCGCTTTAATTATATCTCCATTTAAGGTTATAAAAATTAAAATAGAATATTGTTTTATTATATAACTCTAAGTCGGACGGTTTTCGTAGGAAGATACCTACCGAGGAGACGGGCTGAACCTGTATGCGTACTGTGCAAATAACCCGGTGATGTACTATGATCCGAGCGGGCATAGCATTAAGAGTTGGTTTGAGAACTTGTGCAAAAAGGTTGCTGAGTTTTTCGGGGATGATACGCCGGGGAATCAGGCGGTTAATGGGAACGGTTTAAATTCTATTAATAATTTAGATGATTTATTACCCAATCCAGATTATCTTTCTGGTATAAGTGGTAACGAGTTGTATGATGTAACGCGGCACTTTATAGCAGACGAAAAAAGCATTTTATTTTCGACAGTATAAACACCATTATGGCACCCTCTTTTCGCTGACCGCACACTACTGTCAACGAAACTGTGCAGTCAAATCGAAATCTTCCGGCTTGAATTGTGTGTACAATGAGGCTGCTGGCAGCATATGGGACCAGATAAGCGGGACAGCCGGGAG
>CAMXPV010000049.1 GCA_947245585.1 uncultured Lachnospiraceae bacterium
AATTTTCTTTTGATTTTTTCATTTATCTACTTGACTTTTAATAGTTGGTCTTTCTGTATACACTGAGGTTATTGCTGCGCGCCTTGTAAAACCGGTATTTTTCTTTCAAATAAGGGAAGGAGATGGCTATCGCCACGATGATGGCGGAAACCAGTTTGAGCGCTTCTGCGGGCACGTTCAGGCGAAGCGCCAAGGCCACGATGAAGCGGTAGAGACAGCTTCCCAAAACCACGCCGATCACCTTTTTAAACATGCTTCCTTTCCCGATCAGCGTTTCTCCGATGATCAGGCTTGCCAGAGCAATGGTTACCATGCCGGTGCCCAGATTGATGTCACAGGATTTCTGATATTGTCCCAGAATCGCACCGGAGAGGGCGGTGAGGGCATTGGCCACGCAAAGACCTACTGTGATCATAAACAGTGGGTTGATGCTGGAAGCCCGGACCATATGCTCATTGTCGCCGGTGGCGCGGATGGAGAGCCCCAGTCTGGTGTTCAGAAACAGGGATAAGAGTACGCCGATCACCAGTACAATGGCAAGTACGATCAGAAGCTTATACCAGGAATCATACCAGGGGGAGGCGATCTTATCTTTTGCGAGACTAAAAACGGTGTCGCAGGCAAAGAGATTTACATTGGAGGAGAATCCCATTACCGCAATGTTGACCGTGTAGAGGCCGGTGTTTACGATGATGCCGGCCAGAATGGAGGGAACCCCCATTCTGGTCTGCAGAAAGGCGGTGATAAAGCCGGAGCAGATACCGGCGGCCATGGCGGCAAAGAGGGCCAAAAACGGGTGGCCGGAAAGCGTCACCATGGCACCCACCGCGCAGCCTAAGGTAAAGCAGCCGTCGGTGGACAGATCCGCGATATTTAAGATGCTGAATGAAATAAACAGCGCCAACGCCACCAGAGCATAGATACATCCCAGCTCCAGTGCGCTCTGTAAAATGGAAAGTGTAAAGATTGCACTCATAGGATACCTCTCATATAAAATAGCACATGTTTTTAATTAAATTCTTCCGCAGTCTGGATTTCCACCAGGCTGGAGCATTTGTCGGCGAACATGCTGTAGTCAATTCCGATGGCTTCGGCGGTTTCAGTGTTCACTGTGGCGATGCCGTTGTCCATGGTCTGTACGGCCATGGATGCGGGGGCTTTGCCGTTTGCCAGAATCTCTACGGCCATGTCGGCGGTGGCGGTGCCAAGCTCCACATAGTTGACCCCGTAACCCATGAAAGCACCGTTTAAGGCAAAGGAGTCCGCGCCGCCGTAATGGGGCACTTTGGCATCGATAAACTTCTCGTAGATGGCGAGCTCCGCCGTCATCACGTTGTTGTCGGTGGGGGTAAATACTGCTTCTGCGCCGGAGGAGAGCAGGGCATCCGCCGCGAGGGAGATTTCCCCGTTATTGGTACCGGTCTTTTCCACTACAGAGATGCCTTTTTCTTCACAGTATGCCTTTGCCGCAGCGATGGCGGCGGTGGAAGAGTCCTGGCTCTTGTCGTAGAGAAGGCCGACGGTAGAAAGATCCGGGTCGGCGGAAAGCATCAGATCAAAAATCGCTTCCGTGTTCAGGGCATCCGAGGTGCCTGTAATGTTGGAGCCGGGCGCATCCATGGAGGAAACGAGCCCTGCCCCCACGGGATCGGACACAGCGGAGAAGACAACGGGAATCAGACTGCCGTCATCCCTCGCATTTTCTGCTGTGGCGTTTTGCATCACCATGGCAACCGGCGTGGCTACGGGGATGATGAGGTCCACATCGGAGGCAATCAGGTCTGTGGCGATCTGGTTCATGGTTGTGGCATCCGCCTGCCCGTTGTAGGTGTAGTTTTTGTAGTCGAAGAAAATGCCCGTTTCCTCGGTCTTTCTGTCAAGTTCCGCCTGCACGGCGGCTACGATCTGGTTTAAGGATGCGTCGTCCACATACTGAACGATGCCGACCTTGTAGGTTTTGTCGGTCCTGCCGGCGGTATCTGCGGGTGTGCTTTCGGAGCCGCTGTCGGACGCGCCCGCGCCCGCCGAGCTTCCGCCGCCCGCGCCGCAGCCTGTGAGAGCGGCGGTCAGAACCGCGCCTGCCAGTAATAGTGTAATAGATTTCTTTTTCATAATTTTGTCCTCCTTTGATGAAATAAAAAACCGCCTCAAACATAATCATGTCTGAGACGGTAATAAACGTAGGTTATTATCGCGGTACCACTCAAATTGATACGGGAATATCATTCCCGATCCGCTTTTTCCATATACGAACATATATGCCGCCTTGGTAACGGGTGCGGTTCCCGCCGGGGATTACTCTGCCAGTGATACTTACATTTCGGCCCGGCCTCGAAAGTCCATTCGGTACAAGCGCCATACCGTCTTCCACCAACCGACGGCTCTCTGTCATGGGTAACCCATACGTACTACTCTTTCTCAAAGGTTTGTGATATGTGTTTCTGCAATTAATTTATTACACAATAATACTTTTGTTACAGATTGTCAAATAGTTTTTTGAATTCCTTGCCGGGATTTTTGAGGCATGGTAATATGGATATTCGGAGGGAAACTATGGCGGGCACAGACGAAAAAGACCTACAGCAATTGAAAAACAGGCTGCTTGAGTTGGCGGACAAGGCTTACAGCCAAAATAGATACACATACACACCCTTTCTGGGACTGGCCGAACAGCAGGCCTTCTACGCGGTGGAGCGGGAGGTGTCCTATGCGGGCGTCCGGATGGAGGGCGGCGCACCCTTATGTGAGCGGAAAATCATCCGTTTCGGCGATCCGGGCTACGAGGAGGAGTTTCCCATCGTGCGGTTGGAGATTCGGCCGAAGACACCCAAGTTTGCGGAGAACCTGACGCACCGGGATTTCCTTGGCTCGATCATGAATCTGGGGATTGAGAGAGATGTGGTGGGCGATATCTTTTTGACGGATGAGAAGAGCGCGCTGCTATTTTGCCATGAAAACATCGCGGACTATATTTTAGAAAATCTGGACAGGGTAAGGCATACCAATGTTGTCTGTGCGCGGGCGGAAGGAAAAATGGAGGTGCAGAGCGCGCAGCCGCAGCGGATTTCGGTGACTGTGTCCTCCCCACGGGCAGACGGCGTGATCTCCAAAGTGTACAACCTTTCCAGAGAGGAGAGCCGGGGATTATTTGATAACGGTCGTATTTTTATCAACGGCATTCAGACGCAGAACCTATCTTATCAGTTAAAGGAGGAGGATGCCGTGACGGTGCGCGGCTTCGGAAAGTTTATCTACTACGGGCAGACGGGCAAGAGCAGGAAAGGGAAAGACCGTGTGGAGGTCGGCGTTTTTGGAAAATTGTAGATAAAAAATTATAATTAGAGTATAATATAACGAGCGCAAAATAAAAACAAGCTCAGGAGAGGAAAATTCATGAACTTAGAAAACTTACAAGCTTACACCGTCATTTCCAAACAGCGGATTGAGGAATTGAAATCGGACGGTTATCTTTTAAAGCATAACAAAACGGGGGCCAGGGTGGCGCTTCTTGAAAACGACGACGAAAACAAGGTGTTTTATATCGGCTTCCGCACGCCGCCCAAGGACAGCACGGGGGTGGCCCACATTATCGAGCACACGGTGCTGTGCGGCTCCGAGAAATATCCCGTTAAAGACCCTTTTATCGAACTGGCAAAGGGGTCTTTAAACACGTTTTTAAACGCTATGACCTATCCCGACAAGACAGTCTATCCGGTGGCGAGCTGTAACGACAAGGATTTCCGCAATCTCATGGACGTGTATCTGGACGCGGTGTTTCATCCGAATATCTACCGGGAGGAGAAGATTTTCCGTCAGGAGGGGTGGCATTATGAGTTGGAGAGCGCGGAGGATGAGCTGACCATCAACGGCGTGGTCTACAACGAGATGAAGGGAGCCTTTTCCTCACCTGATGATGTGCTCTACCGGGAGATCATGAATTCGCTCTATCCCCATACGTCCTATGCGGTGGAGTCGGGCGGGGATCCGGATGTGATTCCGGAGCTTACCTATGAGGACTTTTTGGCTTTTCACCAAAGATATTATCATCCCTCCAACAGCTATATCTATCTCTACGGGAATATGGATATGGCCGAGCAGCTTGCCTATATCGACAGGGAGTATCTGAGCAAATACGAGGCTCTTGCGGTGGATTCCGATCTGGCCACAGAGCCGTCCTTTGAAAAGAGCGTGCTTGTGGAGAAGGAATATCCGATTATGGAAAGCGAGCCGGAGGAGGGAAATACCTATCTTTCCTACAACGTTTCTCTGGGAGAGAATTTGGACCGTAAAATGAGTGTGGGATTTCAGGCCCTTG
Source organism: uncultured Lachnospiraceae bacterium (assembly GCA_947245585.1). Classification (GTDB taxonomy): domain Bacteria; phylum Bacillota; class Clostridia; order Lachnospirales; family Lachnospiraceae; genus UBA3282. Next base: position 4,316 of record CAMXPV010000049.1, read on the forward strand.
CGGACGCTCTGGTGGGCGCACCCGGCGCACCTGTGCGAAAGGCTCTTCTGGATGCCGGGATCGGCACAGATATCAGCGAAATCTATGAGGCGGACATCAAGCAGCCCTATTATTCGATTATTGCGAAGAATGCGGACGAGTCCCAGAGGGATGCGTTTATCAGCATTATTGAGGAGACGCTTACGGGAATTGCCCGTGACGGCGTGGAGAAAACAGCTCTCAGGGCGGCTTTAAACCACGATGAATTTAAGTATCGGGAGGCGGACTATGGCTCCTATCCGAAGGGGCTGATGTATGGTCTGCAGATGTTTGAGACCTGGCTTTATGATGATAAGAAGCCTTTTGACTATCTGGAACTGGATGAGACATACAGGGAGCTTAAGGAGGCGGTTGAGACTTCCTACTATGAGGAGATGCTGCAAACCGTTCTTTTGGAGAATCATCACAAGAGCATTGTGGTGGTGCGGCCTGTGAGGGGACTTACGGGAAAGCGGGAGAAGGCTTTGGCGGATCGTCTTGCGGCGAAGAAGGCGGCCATGTCGAAGGAGGAGATCGAGGCGGTTGTGGCCGGGACGCAGGCTCTCATTGATTATCAGGAGGAGCCTGACAGTCTTGAAAATCTCATGAAGATACCGCTTCTTGACCGGGCGGATATCGGCAAAAAGGCGCGTTCCTATTGCAATGAAGAGCGCAAAGCGGGCGACACGACGCTGCTCTACCATGATATTTATACCAACGGGATCGGCTATCTGCGTTTTCTCTTTGACTTAAAGCAGGTGCCGGAGGAGCTGTTTCCCTATGTGGGGCTGTTACAGGCAATGATCGGGCTTGTGGACACGAGTAGGCGCTCCTACAGCGAACTGTATAATGAGATCAATTTACAGACAGGCGGTATCGCGCCTGTGGTGAACGTCTATACCAATGCGGACGATATGTCGAAGTATAAGCTGACCTTTGAGTTGAAGGTGAAGACGCTGTATGAGAATCTTCCAAAAGCCTTTGACCTGGCGGCAGAGATATTGACGGAATCGGTCTACACAGACGAAAAAAGGCTGTTAGAATTGGTGGCGGAGAACCGCTCCGACAAGCAGGCGCAGATGATGTCCGCAGGCCATACGTTGGCGGCGGGCCATGCGCTCTCCTATTTGTCTAAACAGGCTTATCTGATGGACCAGGTGAATGGTCTTGCCTTCTATCGGCTGTTGGAAGGGCTTGAGAAAGATTTTGAGGGCGGAAAGGAAGCGCTTTGTCAAAATATGCAACGTCTGGTGCGCTGTATTTTCCGGCCGGAAAATCTGATGGTGGATTATACTGCCGAGAAAGAAGGGCTTGCAGGAGTGGAGCCGCTGATAGAAGCTCTTAAGGATAAACTGTATCAGGATGCGGTGGAAAGCAGGTTTTATGATCCGAAGCCTGTAAAGAAAAATGAGGGGCTTATGAGCTCCGCCCAGATTCAGTATGTCTGCCGGGCGGGAAATTACGCGAAAAAGGGATTATCTTATACAGGCGCTCTGCGGGTGCTCAAAGTGATTATGAGCTATGAATATCTCTGGATGCAGGTGCGCGTGAAGGGCGGCGCCTACGGCTGTATGTGCCAGTTCGGAAAGACCGGGGAGAGTTATTTTGTATCTTACCGTGACCCCAATCTGGAGAAAACCCTGGAGGTTTACGAGAAAGCGGCGGATTTTGTGGCGGGCTTCGAGGCCGACGAGCGCACCATGACGCAGTATATCATCGGCGCGGTCAGCGCCCTGGATATGCCTCTGACCCCGGCAGCCTGGGGAACCTATTCCCTGGCCGGTTATATGACGGGACTTTCCTTTGAGAGGGTGCAGAGAGAGCGGGACGAACTGCTTGCTGCGGATGCGGAAACAATTCAGGAATTGGCCGCATATATCAGCGCTTTCATGGAGGACGACTGCCTCTGTGTGGTTGGAAATGAGGATAAGATCAAAAAGCAGGAAGCGCTTTTCGGATCGGTGGAATATCTGATTCACTAAGAATTGAGAAAAATGCAACCTTTTTTATTCCTGAGAGGTATTCCCTGTAAGAAGACATTCTGTATGGAAAGCGTCTGCAAAAGGGAGGCTTTTAGGAAAGGGAGGAAAAATATGAAAAGAACATCTGTTATGAAAAGCATGTTGGCCATGGGACTGGCGGCGGCGCTTCTCACCGCCTGCGGCGGATCGGCGGGAAAGCTGAGCATCGAGAATGAGGCCGCCCCTGCCGCTGCGGTGGATGCTTATGACACGACGGCAGGCTATGACGGCGGTCTGGTTTTATCAAACGGCGCGGCGTATGAGGAGGAGATAGCGGAGGAAGCGTCCTATGACTATGCGGAAGGTGCTGTCGAGGAACCCGAAAGCGGGGGCGGCGGACAGAATACGGTGACGGAAACGCCGGTCACAGAGCGGAAACTGATTAAGACCGTGGATATTGCGGCGGAGACGGAAGATTTTGACACGTTGGTGCCCGCCCTGCAAAAGCAGGTGGAGGCCCTTGGCGGTTACATAGAGAGCAATCAGGTTTATGAAATCGGCAGCTACTATGTGGACGATCACATGGAAAAACAGCGCTGCGCGAATATGACCGCCCGCGTGCCGAAAGAGAAGTTGGACGGATTCCTTTCCAGTGTGGCCGAGCAGTCCAATGTGACCAGCCACTCCGAGACCGTGGAGGATGTGACCTTGCAGTATGTGGATCTGGAAAGCCACAAAAAGGCCCTTCTCACGGAACAGGAAAGGCTTTTGGAGCTGCTTTCGCAGGCGGAGAGCGTGGAGGATATCATTGCCATCGAGGGGCGGCTTTCCGAGGTGCGTTATCAGTTGGAGAGCATGGAGTCCCAACTTCGTACCTACGACAATAAGATCGATTACAGTACCGTGTATCTCTCCATTCAGGAGGTGCGCAAGTATTCCGCTCCTCAGAATGCGTCCGTGGGACAGCGGATTTCCAGAGGCTTTGCGAAGAGTCTGGAGGATATCGGGTACGGCATGCAGGAATTTGCCATCGGTTTTGTGATTCACATTCCACATACCGTTTTGTGGATCGTGATCATTGCCGCCTTGGTGTTCCTATGGCGTATTGTAAGGAAAGCATGGAAAAAACACGAGGCAAAGCGTGAGGCGGCCGACGCAGAGAAGAGAAACCTTCGGTGGCCGGTGGCCGTAGGACGCGGCGGAGACGACAAGGCGGAGGCTAAGAAACCGGATACGGTACAGCCCGCAGGAGAAACGGAAAAAACAGAACAGGATAAATAAAATGACAGGTGATATTCAAAACAACAACCAAAAAGAGAGCCAACAATTTAAATCCGGCTTTGCCACTTTGATCGGCCGTCCCAATGTGGGAAAATCCACGCTGATGAACGCGCTGATCGGACAGAAGATCGCGATTACCTCCAAGAGGCCCCAGACTACCAGAAACAGGATCCGCACGGTGTACACCTGCGAGGAGGGACAGATCGTGTTTTTGGACACGCCAGGTATCCACAAGGCGAAGAACAAGCTGGGTGATTATATGGTGGAAACGGCGGAGGGCACCCTCTCCGAGGTGGACGTGATTCTGTGGTTGGTGGAACCCTCGGATTACATAGGCGCGGGGGAGCGGCATATCATAGAGGTGCTGAAAAATATAAAAACACCCGTTATACTTGTCATCAACAAAATTGACACGGTGAAGAAGGAACTGCTTCTGGGTTATATTGACGCCTACAGGAAGGAGCTTGACTTTGCGGAGATCGTTCCCGTGTCTGCGCTGAAAAAGGACGGTATGGAGATACTGCTTTCCTGTATTATGAAATATCTGCCGTATGGGGAGCCCTTTTATGACGAGGATACGGTGACGGATCAGCCCATGCGGCAGATCGCGGCCGAGCTGATCCGGGAAAAGGCCCTGAGGCTTTTGGAGGAGGAGATTCATCATGGAATTGCGGTGACTATCGAATCCATGACGGAGAGGAAGAATGAAATTTAAGAAAAAGATAGTGGATATCGAGGCGACCATCGTCTGCGAGAAGGATTCCCACAAAGGAATCATCATCGGAAAACAGGGCGCAATGCTTAAAAAAATAGGGTCCCTCGCCAGACGGGATATTGAAAATCTGGTGGAAAAACAGGTGAATTTAAAGCTCTGGGTCAGGGTGAAAAAGGACTGGCGGGACAGCGATTATCTGCTCAAAAATTTTGGCTATAATTCCGACGGCACGGAATAGAAAAAGACAAATCTGCGAACCCTAAGTGGTGTGAGTGATAAAGTATCAGGGGGCGTAAGATGAAGGAGATAAATTACTGGGAGCAGTTTATGGCGACGGGAAAGATTGAAGATTTTTTAGCCTATAAAAATGCGGTGAGAAAAGAGGAAGAGGAAAAGGAAGAACAGGCGGGAGAGCAGTTTCATGCAGGGGATTACAGAGATTACGGGGATGGTGTTAAAGGCTGAACCGGTGAACGACTATGACAGAAGAGTTGTTCTTTTGACGAAGGAGAAGGGAAAAATTTCAACTTTTGCCAGAGGGGCAAGAAGACCCAACAGCAAGTTCCTGGCGGCCACCAATCCATTTTGTTTCGGGACGTTTAAACTGTACGAGGGGAGAACTTCCTACAACGTGATGGAGGCAGAGATTACGAATTATTTTGAGGAACTTCGGAAAGATTATGAGGCAGCCTGTTACGGTATGTATTTTTTGGAGGTTATGGATTACTATACGCGGGAAAACAGCGATGAGAAGGAAATGTTAAAGCTTCTTTACCAGTCCCTTCGTGCGTTAATGCACGAGGGACTTTCCAATGTGTTGGTGCGGTACATATTTGAGATGAAGGCTATGGTGATTAACGGAGAATTTCCGGGGATGCCAGGGGAAGGCGAGTGGGAGGAGTCCACAAGATACGCGGTCTCTTACATCATGAATTCAGGAATTGAAAAACTTTATACCTTTACCGTGACGCCGCCGGTTTTGGCACAGCTTAAGACCATCGCGGACAACTATCGAATCAGATATACGGACAGGCAGTTTAAAAGTCTTGAAATTGTCGATCATCTCTAATATAATGGAATTTAATTGAGCCGTGCGGATTGCGAATGGGCACGGCGAAAAGAGCCGAAGGAAATTGACAGAGGGGAAAGCATATGCGGAAAGTAGGAATGGCACTGGCTTTGACAGGATTGGTTCTTGGGGCTGTCGGATGCGGAAAGCAAGACACGCCGGATATCAAATCACTGACTTTCGACAAGAATGGGGAGATTATACATCAGGTTGTGGGAGCTTCCGACCAGAACAATTATCAGATTCAGATGGCTGATCTGGAGGAATTTGTGACCGGACGGGTGGAGGAATACTGTGCGGAAAACGGAGAACAGAAGGTGGCGCTTGAGTCGGCGGAGGAAAAGAATGGAAGCATTCTGCTGAATTTCCGCTACGCGTCGCCCGAGGATTACAGCGGTTTTAATTACAGAAAGCTGTATGTGGGCCCGCTCGCTGATGCGGCGGATGCCGGGTATGAGCTGGAGGCCGTGCCCTTTGTATCAATAGACGGAGAGGCTTCGGAGATCGGTTATATAGAAGAGTGGGAGAAAAAACAGCTGATTGTTTTGGAGACGAAGAGCGGTGAGGAGATGCTGATCAATCTGCCTGGAAAAACACTCTATATCAATCAGGGCGCGCACAATGGGCAGGAGATTACCCTGGTGGGGAAAAAGGCGGTAAAGATCAGTAATCAGGAGGAGGCGGGAACAAGCTCGCTCTCCTATATCATATATGAGTGACGAGGAGGAAAAGCGATGGAAAAGACAATGGAGAAGATTGTGGCATTATCGAAGGCGAGAGGGTTCGTATATCCCGGTTCCGAGATTTACGGCGGCCTTGCGAATACATGGGACTTCGGCAATCTGGGTGTGGAACTGAAAAACAATATTAAGAAGGCGTGGTGGCAGAAATTTGTCATGGAAAGCCCCTACAATGTGGGTGTTGACTGCGCGATCCTGATGAATCCACAGACCTGGGTTGCCAGCGGCCATCTGGGCAGCTTTTCCGATCCCCTTATGGACTGTAAGGAGTGTCATGAGAGATTTCGCGCGGACAAGATTATTGAGGACTATGTGGCGGAGAAAGGCATGACTCTGGAGTCCTCTGTGGACGGTTGGAGCCAACAGCAGATGAAGGATTTCATTGAGGAAAATAATATCCCCTGTCCCACCTGCGGCAAACATAACTTTACGGATATCAGACAGTTTAATCTGATGTTTAAGACCTTTCAGGGCGTTACAGAGGATGCGAAAAATACAGTGTATCTGCGTCCTGAGACCGCACAGGGTATTTTTGTAAACTTTAAAAATGTACAGCGGACATCCCGCAAGAAGATACCCTTCGGGATCTGTCAGGTGGGTAAGTCTTTTAGGAACGAGATCACGCCCGGCAACTTTATTTTCCGCGTGAGAGAGTTTGAGCAGATGGAGATGGAGTTTTTCTGTGAGCCGGACACCGATCTGGAATGGTTCGCCTACTGGAAAAAGTATTGCATTGACTTCCTGAAGAGCCTTGGCATGAAGGAGGAGGAGATGCGGGTTCGCGACCACGACCCGGAGGAGCTTTCCTTCTACTCCAAGGCGACTACGGATATTGAGTTCCTGTTCCCCTTTGGTTGGGGCGAGCTGTGGGGCATTGCCGACAGGACGGACTATGACCTGACCCAGCATCAGAACACCTCCGGCGAGGATCTGACCTATTTTGACGACACGAAGAATGAGAAATACATTCCCTATGTGATCGAGCCCTCCCTTGGTGTGGAGCGGCTGTTCCTTGCGGTGCTCTGCGGGGCCTACGACGAGGAGGATCTGGGAGAGGGAGACATGCGTACCGTGCTGCATTTCCATCCGGCTCTTGCGCCTGTCAAGATCGGCGTGCTTCCGCTTTCCAAGAAGCTGAACGAGGGTGCGGAGAAAATTTTTGCGCAGCTTTCCAAGAAGTATAACTGTGAGTTTGACGACAGAGGTAACATTGGTAAGAGATATCGCAGACAGGACGAGATCGGTACGCCGTTTTGCGTTACATACGACTTTGATTCCGAGACGGATGGCTGTGTGACCGTAAGATTCCGGGATTCCATGGAGCAGGAGCGTATTGCGATTGATCAGTTGGATGCGTATTTTGCGGATAAGTTTACATTTTAAGAGGAGATAATACGATGAAACCATACGGTGTAAATGAACTGCGGAGAATGTTTCTTGACTTTTTTGAGAGCAAGGAACATCTGAAGATGAAAAGCTTTTCTCTGGTGCCCCACAATGACAACAGCCTGTTGTTGATCAATTCGGGCATGGCGCCTTTAAAGCCGTACTTTACGGGACAGGAAATTCCGCCAAGACGCCGCGTTACCACCTGCCAGAAGTGTATCCGTACGGGCGATCTGGAGAATGTGGGTAAGACGGCGCGACACGGCACCTTTTTTGAGATGTTGGGTAACTTCTCTTTCGGGGATTACTTTAAGCGTGAGGCCATTGCGTGGAGTTGGGAGTTTCTCACAAGGGTGGTAGGGCTTGACGAGAGCAGGCTCTATCCGTCCATCTACGAGAACGACGATGAGGCCTTTGAGATTTGGAACAGTGAGATCGGCATTGCGCCGGAGCGGATTTTCCGTTTTGGCAAGGAGGATAATTTCTGGGAGCACGGTTCCGGCCCCTGCGGCCCCTGTTCGGAGATTTATTATGACCGCGGCGAGAAGTACGGCTGCGGTAAGCCCGGCTGTACCGTAGGCTGCGACTGTGACCGCTACATGGAAATCTGGAACAATGTGTTCACCCAGTTTGACAATGACGGCAAGGGCAATTACACGGAGCTGGTGCAGAAAAACATTGATACCGGCATGGGACTTGAGCGGCTTGCCTCCGTGGTGCAGGACGTGGATTCCATTTTTGACGTGGACACGGTACTTGCGCTTCGTACGAGAGTGTGTGAGATCGCCGGCGTGGAATACAAAAAAGACTACGAGACGGATGTTTCCATCCGTATTATCACAGACCATATCCGGTCGGCCACCTTTATGATTTCTGACGGCATTATGCCCTCCAATGAGGGACGCGGCTATGTGCTTCGCCGTATTATCCGCCGGGCGGCCCGTCAGGGAAGGAAGCTTGGCATTCAGGACATGTTTTTGGCTAATCTGGCGGGGACAGTGATTGAGGGCTCCAAAGACGGCTATCCGGAACTGGAGGAGAAGAAGGAATTTATCTTCAATGTGTTAAAGCAGGAAGAGGGGAAATTTAATAAAACCATCGACCAGGGCTTAAGTATTTTAAATGAGATGACAGAGAAAGTGGAGAAGGACGGCGGTAAACAGCTTGGCGGTGCGGATGCTTTCAAGTTATACGACACCTTCGGTTTCCCTCTTGATTTGACAAAGGAAATTCTGGAGGAGAAGGGATTTACCGTGGATGAGGCGGGATTTTCGTCCTGTATGCAGGAGCAGAAGGATAAAGCCCGCAAGGCCCGCAAGGTGACCAATTACATGGGCGCGGACGTGACTGTGTACGAATCCATAGATCCTTCCGTTACCACCGAATTTGTTGGGTATGACAAGTTGGCCTGTGATTCCAGAATCACGGTTCTTACCACGGAGACAGAGTTGGTCGACGCGCTGACGGACGGTGAAATCGGCACCGTGATTGTGGAACAGACCCCGTTCTATGCCACCATGGGCGGCCAGGAAGGCGATATCGGCGTGATTGCCACGGCGGACGGCGAATTCCGTGTGGAGAACACGATCAAGCTGCTTGGCGGCAAGGTGGGACATATTGGAAAAATGACGAGGGGAATGCTCAAGACAGGAGACACCGTGATGTTGTCCGTAGATAGTACAAGAAGGGGCAGCACCTGTAAAAACCACAGCGCGACGCATCTTTTGCAGAAAGCCCTGCGGGAGGTTCTGGGCAACCATGTGGAGCAGGCCGGTTCCTATCAGGACGGCGAGAGAACCCGGTTTGACTTTTCCCACTCTGCGGCCATGACACCGGAGGAGCTTAAGAAGGTGGAGCAGATCGTCAACGAGAAGATTGCGGAAAATCTGGCGGTAGAGACCAAGGAAATGAGCATAGAGGAGGCCAAAAAAACCGGCGCAATGGCGCTTTTTGGAGAGAAGTACGGTGATACTGTGCGGGTGGTACAGATGGGAGAGTTCTCCAGTGAGCTGTGCGGCGGCACGCATGTAAAATCCACGGGAATGATCGGTTCTTTCAAAATTCTTTCCGAGTCCGGCGTGGCTGCCGGCGTGCGCCGTATTGAGGCGGTGACGGGCAGCAATGTGACGGCCTACTATCAGAAACTGGAGGAGGAGCTTTCCGCAGCGGCTAAGGCGTTGAAGACCAACCCGTCTAACCTGGTGGAGCGCTGCGAGCATTTGATGGCGGAGATGAAAGCGCTCCAGAGCGAGAACGAGTCCTTGAAGAGCAAGGCGGCCAAGGAAGCTTTGGGCGATGTGATGGATCAGGTGCAGGAAGTGAAGGGCGTGAAGCTTTTGGCGGCCCGGGCAGCGGATGTGGATATGAATGGGCTCAGAGAACTTGGCGACCAGTTGAAAGAAAAACTGTGCGACGGTGTGGTGGTTCTTCTCTCAGAGAAGGAGGGGAAGGTAAACCTGATTGCTATGGCTACCGACGGCGCGATGGCAAAGGGCGCGCATGCGGGTAATCTCATCAAAGGCATTGCGGCTGTTGTGGGCGGCGGAGGCGGCGGACGCCCGAATATGGCCCAGGCCGGCGGCAAGAATCCTGCGGGAATTGAGGAAGCGATCGCGAAGGCAAGGGAAATTCTGGAAGGACAACTGGGATAAGGCGGGTTGAATATGCTGCGGAAAATGTTATCAAAAAAGAAGATATGGTGCTGCCTTATCGCCGTAGAACTGCTTCTTCTTGTGGGCGGCGGACTGCTGTACCATAACAGAGAGCGGGTGGACTATACGTTCACACAGGAAGACTTGGTGGACGACACCGGCGCGGCAGGATTTTATATTGACAAATCGAGCGATTTCGCCTATGTTGCAACGCCAGAAGTGGTCCTGCCGAGAGGCATGTATACGATGGAGGCCCAGTTTGAGTATAAAGGAGAGGTCAGACTGGAGATCTATCATACCCTGGGCCGGTTTGACGACAATGCCGGCGGCGTGATACGAATCGGAGAAGCGGGAAGCGTAACCAGTGATTTTCAGGTGAAATACGGCGACAGGCCTCTGCATGTGCTTGGCCGGTTGTCCGGAGACGCAGTGGACGGGGACTATCTGTTGATCAGAAACATCAGAATCACGTCGGCTGCGGTAGGGACGCGAAATTTTGTATTTAAGTTAGCGGTTCTGCTTCTTGCGGCGGACCTGCTTTTGGCGCTTTATGTCTTGCGGGAACGCTATTTTGCGGACGCAGAGAAAAATATGCAGTGGAAGTTATTGCTTCTTCTGATCGGCTTTTGCAGTCTGCCTCTGGCAGTGAACTATCTGTTTGACAATGCCTATGATCTGGGCTTTCATCTGACCAGAATCGAGGGAATTAAGGACGGATTGTTAAACGGGGTGTTCCCTGTGAAAGTGCCGACAAACTGGATGAACGGGTACGGTTATGCCTCCTCGGTGTTTTATGGGGACCTGCTTTTGTACGTACCGGCGATTCTCCGCATTTTTGGTATTTCCGTTCTGACATCCTACTATACTTATGTTTTTATGATTCATGTGCTGACGGTGGGGATCTCCTTCCATTGCTTTTCCAGGATGAGCGACAGATGGACGGGGGTGTTGTGTTCTGCCCTGTATTCCCTGAATTTATACCGGCTGCACTGTGTCTATACGAGAGCGGCGGTAGGAGAATACACCGCGGTCGCGTTCATGCCCCTTGTCCTGTACGGGTTGTGGAAGGTCTACAAACTGCCGGAAGAATCCGAGGAGCATAAAAATAGCTGGATTACGATTGTCATCGGCTGCAGCGGCATTTTTCTTTCCCACATGATCTCCACGGAGATGACGGCCCTCTTTGTAATAATTACGGTTGTTATTTTATGGAAGAAGACCATACGGAAAAAGACGTTTCTGGTTCTGGTGAAGGCGTTGGCGGCGACGCTTTTGGTAAATTTATGGTTTCTGCTTCCGTTTCTTGACTATATGGCGAGCGGCACTTATGCCATTAACAGCATGGAGCGGTACGAACCCTATCTGTTGGAGGACAAGGGCGGTTACTTAGTGCAGTTTTTCATGACGGATTACGCGGCCATGGAGTTGTCGGGAGCCATCGGCAACCGTGGCGTTGCCGGCAGTATGCCCATAACAGTCGGAAACGCGATGATGCTGATTCTGATCGGATGGTTTCTTGTTTGTGTGTGGAACAAGGAGAGAGATAAGGCGGAGAGAAAAGAAGAGTATTTGGTGGTCTTTTTAAGCGTGCTCTGTCTTTTTATGACGAGATATACGTTCCCTTACACCTGGTTTGCGCGCAGGATACCGTTTTTGCAGTTTCCGGTGCACAGCTTACAGTACCAGTGGCGGTTTCTGGCGATTGCGGCGGTGCTGCTTTTGTGGCTTTTGTGTATGCTCATGAAAAAGGAGTGGATTGAGCGGAAAAAGAAGGTTTTCTTTGCGGGATTGTTGGCGTTTCTGGCGGTCAGCCAGGGGATTACCTTTATCAGTAAGCTTATGAACGACGCGACGGCCATCCGCATTTATCAGGAAGCCGGCGTTGATACTTACAATATCGGGTTTGGAGAGTATATTCCGGTAACCGGGGATGGAACCGAGTTTTCCGTCGGATCGTATCAGGCACAGTACCGGGAGGAGCTGACTTACGACGCGGGGAGCGTGGCGGTGGAAGACTGGCACAGGGAAAAGGGTGATATTGTTGTCCGCCTGCAAAATAACAGCCAGGAAACCCAACAGGTGGAAGTGCCGTTTCTTCTGTATAAGGGCTATCAGGCCGTCACGGAAAAAGGGGAGCGGCTGAGTGTTTCACCAGGATATTACTCCCGCGTTTCGGTGTCTGTGCCGGCGGGATTTGCGGGAACCATACAGATCGGCTTCCGGGAGCCCTGGTATTGGAGGGTCAGCGAAGAGGTTTCTCTTATGGCTGTGATTGGCATTGTTTTGTACCGGACAGGGTTGTTGAGAAAGAAGCGGGTAGAAAATTAGAACAAATTTACATTTTCTGATTGACTCGTGTTTAAAATGTGGTATAATTTGTGTTGTGTGAGAACACGCAAATAACCCAATCAGTCGAAACACTCTGGGACTGAAGGGAGGTCAGGTGCGGGAATGTCAAACGTTATCGTAAAAGAGAACGAAACTCTGGACAGTGCGCTTCGTCGCTTTAAGAGAAGCTGCGCGAAAGCGGGTATCCAGCAGGAGATTCGTAAGCGCGAGCATTACGAGAAGCCTAGCGTAAGACGCAAGAAAAAGTCCGAAGCGGCAAGAAAACGCAAATATAACTAAGAAAAGAAAAGGCAGGCCTGAAGGAATCACTTCAGGCCTGTTTCTTTGTGCGTATCAGCGCAGCCAAGGAATATCCGCCGCCCCGTTACCATATGTATAGTACAGAAGAAATAGCAGGGGTGACAAAATTTGCGAAAAAGGAAGAAACAAATCGCTGTATGGCTTCTGATGGGAGTTCTATTGACAGATACGCTGTTCTTTGCGCTGACGATTACCGTGAATGCGGCGCCGGAAGTGGGAACGCCGTCCTATATCGTGATGGAGGCGACTACGGGGCAGGTAATCTGCGAGCAGGATGCGGACACAAGGAGAAGTCCGGCAAGTATCACGAAGATCATGACATTGCTCATCATTTTCGAGCATTTAAAGAGCGGCAGAATCCATTTGGATGACATGGTGACAACCAGCGCCTACGCAAAATCCATGGGCGGTTCACAGGTATTTTTGGAGGAGGGAGAGTCCCAGACTCTGGAAACCATGATTAAGTGCATCGCGGTGGCCAGCGGCAACGACGCGAGTGTGGCGGTGGCGGAGTACATAGCGGGGAGCGAGACGGAGTTTGTCAAGCTGATGAATGACAAGGCGGAGAGTCTCGGTATGCAGAATACCCATTTTGAGGACTGCTGCGGCCTGACGGACTCCGACGATCACTATTCTTCGGCAAAGGACGTGGCAATTATGTCCAGGGAACTGATCACAAAATATCCGGAGGTCTTTGACTATACCACCATCTGGATGGAGGATATTGAGCATAAGACGGCGCAGGGAACCAGTACCTTTACCCTTGCCAGTACCAATAAACTGCTCAAGCAGTACGAATGGACCACCGGTTTAAAGACCGGCTCCACCTCAAAGGCGCTCTATTGTTTGTCGGCCACAGCTGACAAGGACGGCATGGAATTAATAGCAGTTGTTATGGCTGCGCCCGATCCGAAGACCAGATTTCAGGATGCGATGACGCTTTTGAGTTATGGCTACAGCGTCAGCCAGATGTACAATGATGACAATAAAGACCCGCTTCCGGCGCAGAAGGTGGAAGGTGGTATTGAAGATATGGTAAATCTCGTTTATGCGTCGCCGTTTTCCTATCTCGACACGGCGGGAAACAATCTGAATGAGATTGAGAAGGAGATCAGCCTGCCGGGTGTGGTGACAGCGCCGATTGCGGAGGGAGATGCCGTCGGCGAGGCAGTCTATAAGCTGAATGGCACCCGGATCGGCAGTGTGTCCATTCTGGCCGCCAAGAGCGTGGAGAAAGCAGGGTATAAGGATTATTATAAGAAGCTTTGGGGATTGTACCTGATGAGACGATAGCGCGGTGAAAGAATGGAGAAAATCAGAACAAAAGTTTGCCGATTGCGGTGAATGGGGAGTGTGTGATATACTTTATGAGTTGCGGAAGTTTGAAGGCGCGCTGTCATTTACACCCATAACAGATTGGGTAAAGTAAGAGCGGTTGGTGTGGGCGGCAGCGGACGGAGACAGTGGATGTGGGAAGGTGTTTTGCTATTTGTGGCAGCGGCGGCTGTGATATGCCTGCTTGCGGCTGTCCGGGACAGTAACCGGTTTGTGACCGTCACATATGAGATCAAGTCCGATAAGATTACAAAGCCGTGCACAATGGCGCTCTTATCGGACTTGCACAACAAATCCTTCGGGAAAAACAATCACAGACTCCTTGCCGCAATTGACGGGATTTCACCGGACGGTATTCTGGTGGCGGGAGATATGCTGACAGCATGGAACGGCGCAGATTTCAGCCATGCGCTCTCGCTGATGGAAAACCTTGCGGCCAAATATAAGATATACTATGGCATGGGCAATCATGAATACCGCATAGGCCTTTATCCGGAGGACTATCCGGGGATGTATGAGGGGTATGTCTCAGGCCTGAGACGTGCGGGAATCGAGCCGCTAATCAATGAAACGGCCTGTCTGCCGGAGTGGAATATTGCTGTCTGCGGCGCGCAGATTGACAAGGCGTATTTTAAGCATTTTCGCAGAGAGCCCATGGAGGAGTCCTATCTGCCGAAGATTTTGGGAAAGCCGAGAAAGGACATGTTTCAATTGCTGATCGCCCATAATCCGGTCTATTTTGATGCCTATGCGGACTGGGGTGCAGATCTGGTGGTGGCGGGACATGTGCACGGAGGCATTGTGAGACTGCCGGGTTTGGGCGGAGTGATATCCCCCACACTAACCCTGTTTCCCAAATATGACGGCGGCATGTTTCATGAGAAGGAAAGCACGATGATATTGAGCAGGGGGTTGAGCAGCCACACACCCCCGATCAGAATATTTAATCCGGGGGAGCTGATCGTGATTCAGTTAAAACCGGACAAGTAGTTGTCGGACTGGGATAAAATGGGGATGGAGAGGACAGGTTATGGCAATTCCTGTGAAGTTAGAGGTGTTTGAGGGACCGCTTGATCTGCTTTTGCACCTGATAGACAAGAACAAGGTGGATATCTACGATATCCCTATTGTGGAAATTACGGAGCAGTATCTGGAGTATATCAGACAGATGGAAACTGAGGACATGAACGTCATGAGCGAGTTTCTGGTGATGGCGGCTACCCTCATTGATATCAAATGCAGAATGCTTCTGCCCAAAGAGGTAAACGAGGAGGGGGAGGAGGAAGACCCCCGGGCGGAACTTGTGGAGAAACTGTTGGAATACAAGATGTGCAAATATATGTCCTACGAACTGCGGGACCGCATGGTGGATGCAGAGAGAAATCTCTACAAACGGCCCACTCTTCCGCCGGAGGTGGCGGACTACAGACAGCCTGTGGACTATGAGGAGCTGATCGGTGACATGACCCTGAATAAGCTTCACGAGATCTTCAAGCAGATGATGAAGCGGCAGGAGGACAAGATTGATCCGGTGAGAAGCACCTTTGGCAGGATTGAGAAGGACGAGATCGATCTTGACTTAAAGACAACCTATGTGGAAGCTTATGTGCGAAGCCATAAAACGTTCAGTTTCAGAAGGCTTCTGGAAAAGCAGCACAGTAAGATGGAGGTCATCGTAACCTTTCTGGTGATTCTGGAGTTGATCAAGACGGGGCGGATTGGCATTGAACAGGAGGACACCTTCTCAGATATCATCATTACGGCGAAAGAGACGGCGGACAATGGGCCGCTGCAGTTGACCAGTGTCAGCTGATAAGGGGAAATAGGGATGGAAAAAAACAAGGCAAAGGCAGTGCTTGAAGCGATTCTTTTCACCATGGGAGATTCGGTGGAAATTGACAGACTGGCGGCCGTGATCGAAGAGGATAAGGATACCACAAGAAAGCTTCTGGAGGAGATGGCGGAAGAATACCAGAAGGAGGACCGGGGAATCGGACTCACAACGCTGGACAATGCGGTGCAGATGTGTACGAAGAGCGAACTCTACGAGTATCTGATTAAGATTGCCAAAACCCCCAAGAAGTTTGTACTTACGGATACGCTGTTGGAGACGCTCTCCATCATCGCCTACAAGCAGCCTATCACGAGGTTGGAGATTGAGAAAGTGAGGGGCGTGAGCTGTGACCATGCGGTGAACAGGCTTTTGGAGTTTGACCTGATCTCGGAGGTGGGCAGATTGGATGCGCCGGGCAGACCCCTGCTCTTTGGCACGACAGAGCAATTCTTACGCAGCTTTGGCGTGAAATCCATTGAGGATTTGCCGGAGCTTTCCGCGGTGCAGATTGAGGAATTTAAGCAGCAGGCGGAATCCGAAGTGGAAATGCAGTTAGATATTTAGAATTATTTGCCATCATCCCTAAAGGAAAAACCGAAACGTGCCGATACATACCATGTAACTTTATATAAACAAATCAAATATTCCCTTTGACATTATTAAATGCCTGTATGAACCGATTTTTGGATGACTGCAAGGATGCGGATTTCGTCGGGGCGGGGTAAAAAATGCTCTCAGTACAGACGAACATTTCGGCGTTGAACGCCAACAGACAGCTTGGCATGACCACGAAGGCAAATGCCAAGACGTCAGAAAAATTATCTTCCGGTTATCGGATCAACCGCGCTGCAGATGATGCGGCGGGTCTTTCTATTTCCGAAAAAATGCGCAGACAAATCAGAGGCCTGACACAGGCTGCGGCGAATGCACAGGATGGTATTTCCATGGTGCAGATCGGAGAGGGTGCTTTAAACGAGGTGCACGATATGCTGCACCGGGCTAACGAGTTGGCGGTCAAAGCGGCTACGGGCACTTTGCAGGATATGGACCGCGTGATGATCGACGAGGAGATCCAACAGCTGAAGGCGGAGATTGACAGCACCGGCCGAAATACCAGTTTCAATGATATTTTGCTTTTCCCGGAGAACGGATGGTCACCTGCCAACGCAGGCTATGTGGAGACGAAGAATTACGATATTACATACGATCTGCGGGACGGCTCCATTTCTGTGAATGAAGCGCAGGCAGGGCCGGGTGCGGCAGGGGCAGGAAAGGCCGCTTCTGCGGTTGAAGTTTCAAGCGGCAGCAAGCTTGCGGATATGATAGCCAACGATATTGTGCCCAATGCGGTCAAGCAGATTCTGGATACCTTTGATCCACTGAAAACAGCGGTGGGAAATGACACCATTAAGATGTCTCTGGACGTGGCCTATATCGACGGAAAGAATCAGACACTGGCCTACGCCTCTTTCCGGTACGGCAACAGCGGCAAGCCCATTACCATGGGAATCCGTGTGGACTCTGCAGATTTTAAGGAGGCAGACGTAAATGGAACCGGCGATCGGATGGAGGTTTTGAAATCCACGTTGGCCCACGAGCTGATGCACTCGGTGATGCAGTATACCCTGACCGATGGCATGAGCGGACGTAAGGGAGAAAAATATCCCACCTGGTTTGTGGAGGGGACGGCGCAGCTTGCGGGCGGCGGCTTTTCCACCGGATGGAATGACACCCTTTCTTATTATGCGAATTATCTGATCAGTGAGAACGATGCCAGTCAGGACACCAATATGGCCAACTATCTGAAAAAGTTTACCATGGGCGGCAGGCCCTACGGCCACGGTTATCTGGGCACTGCCTATTTTGGCTATCTGGCAGGTGGAGGCAAGACCTCGGGGAAGAGTCTTAAGGATACTGTGACAGACGGTATGAATAAGATATTTACAGACCTGCTTAATGGGCAGAAACTGGACAGCGTCCTTAAGAAGCATTCGGGTATTACCACCGCCGACATGAACGGGTATTTTAAAAACGGGAATGCCGGACTCACGGAGTTTGTCAGGAAACTGGCCTATGAATCCAAGGATGGCGCAGGTTCCTTTATTGCGAGTGGTTTGAATGACGGCGGCTCTTCCCTGTTAGGCACGGGATGGGATCCGAATCAGCCGTTCCAGATCGATCCCTTCCGGATCAAGGTGGATTACGGCGGCGCGGCGGTTGTGGGACTGCAGGTGGGCGCTGAACCGGGCATTCACATAGATGTCAACCTGTACCAGATGAACGCAAAGGCCCTGGGCCTGGAAGATACCAACGTCAAAACCACGGAGGATGCGGATTTGGCGATTGAGGGCATCAAGCGGGCGCTGCAGTTTGTGAGCAACGTGAGAAGCGAGTACGGCGCGATCCAGAACCGTTTGGAGCATACCATCAACAACCTGAACAATATCACGGAGAATACCACGGAGGCGGATTCGCGGATCCGGGATACGGATGTGGCGGAGATGATGGTGCGCTATTCCAATGACCAGATTTTGATGCAGGCGGGCGCATCCACTCTTTCACAGGCGAACCAACAGTCGCAGTTACTGTTAAGTCTGCTTGGCTAACACGGGGCACAGTCTGCGGCAGAAGGGGACGGAACGCGATGGGCGATATTATAAAGGTGTGCTGTAAAGCCTGCAAAAAGGAATGGCGGTGCATGGAAGGCATCGGTCTTTTGTACGGAAAAAGGGAGAACGTCATCGGGGCTTTTTCTGAGCAGGAGAGAGCGGAAGTAGCTGCATGGATGGGAAAAAGTAAGATCCCGGCATATGATTTTACATTTCGGCTTGCAGTCTGTAACCATTGTCACAATGTGGTGAGTGTTCCGACGCTTACCGTGGAGGAGGACGAGACCTATATAGGGGACTGCCCGGCGTGCGGGAAGAAGACGAGAAAACCCATTGTCGAGTGGAAAAGAACAGCCTGTCCGGTGTGTAAAAGCAGAGCCCTGGAAGCTGAGACCGAGGGGCAGTGGGATTGAATGGAAGCAGATGATTTGCAGGGAAACATAACCCCTGTCATAGTGGAATGCGGGATACGCATATATTAGACCAATGGAGCATTGCCGGGGCCTGATAGATGCGTATTTTTAATCATAATAAAAACAGAGAACAAAAAAGATACAGGGTGACTGCCGTGCTTGCGGCGGCTGCCCTGTTGTTGTGTGCGCAGGGACAGATGGGAAAGGATTGTCAGGCAGCTGCGCACAGACAGGAGAGCAGCGGGGAAGAGGACCTGCAGCTTTACGCCCAGGCGGCGGTTCTCATGGATGCGGATTCAGGACGGGTTCTCTACGGGAAAAACCCGGAGGAGAAGCTGCCCATGGCTAGCACGACGAAGATCATGACCTGTATCCTTGCTTTGGAGTACGGGAATCCGGAGGCGGTTGTGGAGGCTTCCTCCTATGCGGCCGGTATGCCGAAGGTAAAGCTGAATGTCAAGGCGGGGGAAAAATACCGGTTGGGCGATCTGTTATACTCTTTGATGCTGGAGTCCCACAATGACTCTGCGGTGGTGATTGCGGAGGCGGTGGGCGGCAGTGTGGAAAATTTTGCATCTATGATGAATCAGAAGGCAAGGGATATCGGGTGTTATGATACATATTTTATCACGCCAAACGGCTTGGATGCGAAGGTGAACGAGACGGGGAAGGTGCACTCCACGACGGCGGCGGATCTGGCCAGAATTATGGCCTACTGTCTGACTGACTCCCCGGAGAGGGAGCGGTTTTTGGAGATCACCCGCACACAGGGCTATGATTTTACCAACGCGGAGGGCACGAGAAGTTTTCACTGCAATAATCATAATGCTTTTCTGGGCATGATGGAGGAGGCTCTTTCGGGGAAAACGGGATTTACAAATAACGCCGGTTATTGTTATGTGGGAGCGGTGGAGAGTGAGGGGCGCATCTTTACCGTGGCTCTTTTAGCCTGTGGCTGGCCTAATAACAGGAGTTATAAATGGAGCGATATGAAAAAACTTGCTCTTTACGGGATGGACCGGTATCAGTATCGGGATATTTATGAGGAGAAGACTTTTGCGGACATTCCGGTGAAAAACGGCATTGCGGGAAAGGATGGGACGCCCTTTGAGGAGGCGCAGGTTTCCGTCTCGCTGCAAAAGGAGGAGGATGGTCTCAGATATCTTTTGTGTGATGAGGATCAGGTGGAAGTAAAAAC
Organism: uncultured Lachnospiraceae bacterium; assembly: GCA_947245585.1. GTDB lineage: Bacteria > Bacillota > Clostridia > Lachnospirales > Lachnospiraceae > UBA3282. The sequence continues at coordinate 24,175 of CAMXPV010000049.1, forward strand.
GCAGGTAGAGACTTCACTGGACGCGCCTGTTGCCGCAGGGATGGAGGTGGGTTCCGTGTCCTATTACTTAAACGGGAAACTGGTAAAACAGTACGCCGTCTGTACAGATTCCGGTGTGGAAGAACGCAGCTTCCTGTGGATTCTTGCTTATCTGATAAAACTTACATTTTTTTGTAAAATTTGCTAGGCGGAAGAGGGATTCTGTGTTATACTACTTTCGTGCGCTGTGCACATAAAAAATTATCTTTTATTTTTTATAATTATGATAAATGGAGGGCTGAAAAATGAGTACTACTTCTCAAGCGAGTCAAAGAATTAATGCTTTACTCGACGAAAACAGTTTCGTTGAAATCGGCGGTCTCGTGACAGCGAGAGCCACGGATTTCAATTTGAAACAGACAGAGACTCCGGCTGACGGTGTCGTGACCGGCTACGGTGTGATCGACGGGAATCTCGTGTATGTTTACAGCCAGGACGCTTCCGTGCTGAACGGATCGGTTGGTGAGATGCACGCAAAGAAGATCGTCAACATCTATGAGCTGGCAATGAAAATGGGCGCGCCTGTGATCGGGCTCATCGACTCTGCGGGCCTGCGTCTGCAGGAGGCGACTGACGCTTTGAACGGTTTCGGTGAAATTTACAGAAGCCAGGCGATGGCCTCCGGTGTGATTCCGCAGATTACGGCTGTTTTTGGCAGCTGTGGCGGTGGACTTGCCCTGATTCCTGCCATGACCGATTTCGCGTTTATGGAGAAGGAGAAGGCAAAGCTGTTTGTCAATTCCCCGAATGCTTTGGAGGGGAATGAAATTTCCCGCTGTGATACTTCCGCAGCGGCATTCCAGAGCGAGGAGACAGGCCTTGTGGATATGGCTGCCGACGAGGCATCCATTCTTTCTCAGATCAGACAGTTGGTTTCCATTCTGCCTGCAAACAATTCCGACCTTGCATGGACGGACTGCACAGATGATTTAAACCGTGCCTGCGCGCAGATTGCAAACTGTGTGGGCGATACGGCGATCGCTCTGTCCCAGATTGCGGATGACGGTCTCTTTGTTGAGGTAAAACAGGATTATGCCAAGGATATGGCGGCAGGCTTTATCCGCTTAAATGGCGCGACCATCGGCGCGGTGGCAAACCGCACACAGGTGTGTGACGAAAACGGCGAGGTTGTGGAGAAGTTTGACGCGGCGATTTCACCCAGAGGAGCGGAGAAGGCGGCGGAGTTTGTAAACTTTTGTGACGCTTTTGATATCCCGGTGCTGACCCTTACAAACGTGACGGGCTTTGCGGCGACCACCTGCTCCGAGAAGCGGATGGCCAAGGCGGCAGGCAGACTTACCTATGCCTTTGCCAATGCGACCGTTCCCAAGGTAAATGTGATTATCGGTAAGGCATACGGCAGCGCGTATGTGGCTATGAACTCCAAGGCAATCGGCGCGGACATCACCATCGCATGGCCTGAGGCACAGATCGGTATGATGGATGCGAAGCTGGCGGCGAAGATTATCTGCGATGGACAAGGCGCGGATGCGATTGATGCCTGTGCGAAGGAGTATGAGGCTTTACAGAACAATGTGACCAGTGCGGCGAAAAGAGGCTATGTAGACCAGATCGTGGAACCCGCAGATACGAGAAAGTATGTGATCGGCGCCTTTGAGATGCTCTCCTCCAAGACGGAGGGTCGTCCGGAGAAAAAACACGGCACGGTTTAAAAGGCTTTGTATATTCGTTTTGCAAATATTGTGCCTGCGTATTTCATGCGCAGGGTACGGAAAGGCATGTGTGTAAGTATGAAAAAACTATTGGTAATATTAGGAATGATTACCTGTATGGCCACTCTTGCAGCGTGCGGTCAGGAGGAGTCGATAAACGGCCCGATCAGCCAGGAACAGGCGTTGATCGAAGGCACTAGCATCGTTGAAATGATGAATACGATGGTGGTTTATGACGCGATGGAACAGTACGCCAATGACCCTGCGATCTACAGCGGCTGCGAGGGTTGGAAGAGCTCGCTTAAGGATATCGGCGAATATCAGGGCGTGGACGGCGCTTCCATTTCCTATACGGAGGATGGGGCAACGATCACAGTCAATACGCTCGGTTCCTCCCATAACGCGGAGGTGGAGATTGCGCTTGATGAGACGTATACAAGGATCGTCGCCATCACAACCAATGTGCAGTATTCTACGGGGGAGATCCTGTTTAAGGCTCTGATGAATACCGTAATCGGCATGGGAACCGTGTTTGCGGTGCTGATCCTGATCAGCCTGATCATTTCCTGCTTCACCCTGATCTCCAAGTTTGAGAAGAAGCAGAAGAAGGAAGAGCCGGTACCTGCGGCAGCTCCTGTGGTAGAGCAGATTGCGGCCAAGGAGGAGCTCTCCGACGATACGGAGCTTGTGGCGGTGATCGCAGCGGCTATCGCGGCTTACGAGGGGGCAGCTTCCACGGATGGATTCGTGGTGCGGTCTATCAGAAAATCTAATAAGAGCAAATGGCAGAATGCCTAAGATCATAGGAGGATGTAAAAATGAAAAATTATACAATTACCGTAAATGGCAGCGTATATGATGTAGTGGTGGAAGAGGGAGCGACAAGCGGCGCACCCGCAGCAGCGGCGCCCGCAGCGCCCAGAGCGGTTCCCAAGGCGGCTCCGGCACCCGCAGCAGCGCCCGCGGCAGGTGGTGCAGCAGGCAGCATTAAGATTGAGGCCGGCGCGGCAGGAAAGGTGTTCAAGATTGAGGCCAATGTGGGACAGGCGGTGAAGAAGGGTGACGCTGTCGTAATCGTTGAGGCCATGAAGATGGAAATTCCTGTGGTGGCTCCCGAAGACGGTACGGTTGCCAGCATCAATGTGGCAGTGGGCGATGCCGTAGAGGCAGGCGCACTTCTTGCGACATTGAAGTAATCATCGGGAGAGGCGGGCAAAAAGACGTTTCCCCTGAAACTAAAACTACAGGAGGTTAAAAACAATGTATATAGTTGAGACGCTTGACAATCTGATTCATCAGACCGCGTTCTTTAATCTGGAACTCGGCAACTATGTCATGATTGCGGTAGCTCTGGTATTTCTACTTTTGGCAATCAAGTTTGGTTTTGAGCCGCTCTTGCTTGTGCCGATTGCTTTCGGTATGCTGCTTGTAAATATCTATCCGGATATCATGGTTCCTTACGGAGAAGGCGGCGCCGGCGGCGGTCTGCTTTACTATTTCTACAAATTGGATGAGTGGGCGATCCTGCCGTCCCTGATTTTCATGGGCGTGGGCGCGATGACGGACTTTGGCCCGCTGATTGCAAACCCGAAGAGTTTCCTCTTGGGCGCGGCGGCGCAGTTCGGTATTTTCACGGCTTATTTTGGTGCGATTGCGATGCACTTTAACGACAAGGCGGCGGCGGCCATCTCCATCATCGGCGGCGCGGACGGCCCGACTTCCATCTTCCTGGCAGGTAAGTTGGGACAGACAACGCTGATGGGCCCGATTGCGGTGGCGGCTTATTCCTATATGGCCCTTGTGCCGATTATCCAACCGCCCTTTATGAAGCTTTTCACCACGGAGAAGGAGAGAAAGATCAAGATGGGACAGCTTCGTCCGGTCAGCAAGTTGGAGAAGATCCTGTTCCCCATCGTGGTTACCATTGTGGTTTCCCTGATTCTGCCCACCACAGCGCCTTTGATCGGTATGCTGATGTTGGGTAATCTGTTCCGGGAGTCCGGCGTGGTGAGACAGCTGACAGAGACGGCTTCCAACGCGCTGATGTATATCGTGGTTATCATCCTCGGTACGTCCGTGGGGGCGACCACCAGTGCAGAGGCATTCCTGAACTTGGATACGATCAAGATCGTTATTTTGGGTCTGACGGCGTTCATTGTCGGTACGATCGCGGGCGTGCTTTTTGGCAAGCTGATGTGTTGGGCTACCAAGGGCAAGGTAAATCCGTTAATCGGATCCGCAGGCGTTTCCGCGGTGCCTATGGCGGCCAGAGTGTCACAGAAGGTGGGTGCGGAGTATGATCCCACGAACTTCCTGCTGATGCACGCGATGGGACCTAACGTAGCAGGCGTTATTGGTACGGCCGTGGCGGCAGGTACCTTTATGGCAGTGTTCGGAGTATTCTAACAAATCGAACTTTGTTCGATTGCGAGGATCGCTTTCGCGACCTCGGCCTGATTAAATATTATTAGAAAGGAATGAAAAAATAATGGCAGAACAGATTAAAAAGCCGGTTGGAATCATGGAAACCGTTCTTCGTGACGCACATCAGTCTCTGATTGCGACCAGAATGCCTACCGAGAAAATGCTTCCAATCGTAGATAAAATGGATAAAGTCGGCTACCATGCGGTGGAGTGTTGGGGCGGCGCAACTTTTGACGCTTCCCTTCGTTTCCTGAAAGAGGATCCGTGGGACAGACTGAGAAAGTTGAGAGATGGCTTTAAGAATACAAAATTGCAGATGTTATTCAGAGGCCAGAATATTTTGGGTTACAGACCTTATGCGGATGATGTGGTGTACGCGTTTGTGGAGAAATCCATTGCAAACGGCATCGACGTGATCAGAATTTTTGACTGCCTGAACGATATCCGTAACCTGCAGGCGGCAGTGGATGCAACCAATAAGATTAAAAAGCAGGAGGGCAGAGGCCAGTCGCAGATCGCGCTTTCC
>CAMXPV010000050.1 GCA_947245585.1 uncultured Lachnospiraceae bacterium
TAGCGATCACTGTTCCTACATATGCTGCCGCCTCAACGTCATTGGTCTTCTTAAGTTCGCTCCCAACGCTCTTTTCAAGAGTGGATGCCGCAACCAAAGTATTTCCCACTGTATCGTCAATAATTTGAGCATACATATGATTATTACTTCTAAACACAGCCAGACGAGGCCTCTCGGGCGTACCGCTGAAACGGTTACGCATTCTGTTGTGTTTCTTTACACGAACTTTTTGTCTCGATTCTTTCTTAACCATTTCCATACTCTCCTTATCTGTTATTTCTTACCGGTCTTACCAACTTTACGTCTGATCGTCTCGTCAGCATACTTGATACCCTTGCCCTTATAAGGCTCAGGACGTCTCTTGTCTCTGATCTCAGCCGCAAACTGGCCTACCTTTTCATTGTCGATTCCCTTAACGATGATCAGATTCTGTCCCTCTACAACTGTTTCGATGCCCTCAGGGTCTGTCATCTCAACGGGGTGAGAGTATCCTAAATTCAGTGTCAGCTTCTTGCCGGATTTTGCGGCTCTGTAACCAACGCCGTTTACCTCCAACTTCTTCTCAAACCCTTCCGTAACGCCGATCACCATGTTGTTAATCAGTGTTCTGGTCAAACCGTGGAAAGATTTCATCTTCTTTAAATCATTCGGTCTGGAAACCAACACCTGATCGCCTTCCACCTTAATTTCCATCTCTGCCGGAAGCGTTCTCTCAAGCGTTCCCTTAGGACCCTTTACAGTCACTTTATTATTTTCTGCAACCGCCACAGTCACTCCTGCGGGGATTGCGATTGGCATTCTTCCTACACGTGACATGCCCGTACCTCCTTTTATTATTTACCAAACAAATGCTAACACTTCGCCGCCCACCTGAAGCTCTCTTGCTTTCTTGTCGGTTACAACGCCCTGGTTTGTGGAAATGATCGCCACACCTAAACCGCCGAGCACTCTGGGCAGCTCTTCCTTACCGGCATATACACGAAGACCCGGCTTGGAAATTCTCTTGATTCCGGAAATGATCTTGTCGTTCTTGTCCTCACCATACTTTAAGGTGATATGGATATCCTTGAAATTGCCGTTATCGATCAAATCATATTTCCTGATATACCCTTCCTCCAAAAGGATCTGCGCAATCGCTAACTTCATCTTGGATGAGGGTACGTCTACTGTATCATGCTTTGCAGTGTTCGCGTTACGAATTCTCGTAAGCATATCTGCAATCGGATCGCTCATTGTCATGATTTTTCCTCCTATTTACTATACTCTACCAGCTTGCTTTCTTCACGCCGGGAATCTGTCCTTTATATGCTAATTCACGGAAGCAGATTCTGCAAATTCCGTATTTTCTTAAATAAGCGTGTGGACGACCACAAATTTTGCAGCGGTTATATGCCCTGCTGGAGAACTTCGGTTTGCGCTGCTGTTTGATCTTCATTGCTGTCTTAGCCATGAACTTACCTCCTTCTATTTGGCGAATGGCATATTAAATAATCTCAACAACTCACGAGCTTCCTCATCTGTCTTGGCTGTGGTAACAAAGATGATGTCCATACCTCTCACCTTGTCTACCTTATCGTACTCGATCTCAGGGAAAATGATCTGTTCCTTGATACCGAGCGCATAGTTGCCTCTGCCGTCAAAGGAATTTGCACTCACACCCCGGAAGTCACGCACACGGGGAAGCGCAAGGTTTACAAGCCTGTCTAAAAACTCATACATCTTGTCGCCACGCAATGTGGTCTTGCATCCGATTGACTGTCCCTCTCTGATCTTAAAGTTCGCGATGGAATGCTTTGCCTTCGTGATGATGGCTTTCTGACCGGTAATGGTCTCCATATCGCTCACCGCCGACTCCAACACCTTCGCGTTCTCCTTCGCTTCACCGACGCCCATGTTGATCACGATCTTGTCAAGCTTCGGAACTTCCATGACATTTTTATATCCAAACTTTTTGACCATAGCATCTACGATCTCGTTTTTATACATCTCTTTCAGTCTACTACTCAACGCTCTGGATCTCCTTTCTCAGATTTAATCTACAATATCGCCTGTAGACTTAGCGTAACGTACTTTCTTGCCGTTCTCGACCTTAAAACCGATTCTGGTGGCCTTGCCCTTGTGTACGTACATCACGTTGGAAGCATCGATGGGAGCCTCCTTCTGAACAATACCGCCGTTCTGATTTGCTACGGAAGGCTTCTCGTGCTTGGTAATCTTGTTGATGCCCTCAACGACAACCTTATTATTCTTTTTGTCTACGGAAACTACCTTGCCTTCTTTGTCTTTATCCTTACCGGCAATCACCTTGACGGTATCGCCCTTCTTAATCTTAGCCATTGACATACCGGCACCTCCTATAATACTTCCGGAGCCAGTGAAACAATTTTCATAAACTGTTTATCACGAAGCTCTCTCGCTACTGGTCCAAAAATACGGGTTCCTCTTGGAGTCTTATCATCTTTAATGATAACAGCAGCATTTTCGTCAAACCTGATGTAAGATCCATCTTTACGTCTTGCGCCCTTCACGGTACGCACAACGACAGCTTTCACGACATCGCCTTTTTTTACAACGCCACCTGGTGTTGCATCTTTGACCGTAGCAACAATCGTATCACCTATACGCGCATATCTTCTTGTAGATCCGCCCATAACTCTGATGCACAGGAGTTCTTTTGCACCGGTGTTATCAGCGACCTTCAATCTGCTTTCCTGTTGAATCATGCTATCTATCTCCTTCTTTAATAATCACTTAACTTTCTCAACGATCTCGACAAGTCTCCATCTCTTATCTTTTGATAAAGGTCTGGTCTCCATCACCTTAACGGTATCACCGATGCTGCACTCGTTGTTCTCGTCGTGCGCCTTTAACTTGTAGGTCTTCTTTACGATCTTCTTGTAAAGCGGATGCTTTACGTGATCCTCGATCGCTACCACGATGGTCTTATCCATTTTATTACTTGTAACCTTGCCGATACGGGTTTTTCTCAGATTTCTTTCCACGATTTGTCTCTCCTCTCCGCTTAATTCGCAGCCTTAGATTTCTGGGTGATCACCGTCTGGATTCTGGCGATGTTTCTCCGCACATCTTTAATTCTGGCTGTATTGTCTAACTGATTCGTTGCGTTCTGGAATCTCAAATTGAAAAGTTCTTTCTTAGCATCCACAAGCTCCTGTGCTAATTCTGCATCTGATTTTTTATTTAAATCTTCCACATATTTATTAGTTTTCATTTGCTACACCGCCTTCCAAATCTGCCTTAGAAACGATTTTACATTTGCAGGGAAGTTTATGAGTTGCAAGGCGCAACGCTTCCTTTGCCACATCCTCAGACACACCGGCGATCTCAAACATCACACGGCCGGGCTTCACTACTGCTACCCAGTACTCAAGCGTTCCCTTACCAGAACCCATACGTGTCTCTGCAGGTTTTGCAGTTACAGGCTTATCCGGGAAAATTTTGATCCATACTTTACCGCCACGCTTGATATATCTCGTCATAGCGATACGGGCTGCCTCTATCTGATTGGACTTGATCCAACAGGGCTCCATCGCCACGATACCGTACTCACCGTAGGTAATCGTGTTGCCGCGGGTCGCTTTACCCGCCATGGAACCACGGAACTGTTTACGACGTTTTACTCTCTTTGGCATTAACATTATTTATCGCTCCCTTCCTTGTTAGATTTAGTCGGAAGTACCTCGCCTTTGTAAATCCATACCTTTACGCCAAGCTTGCCGTAAGTGGTATCTGCCTCGGCGAATCCATAATCAATATCCGCTCTCAAAGTCTGCAGCGGAATCGTACCCTCGCTGTAAAACTCGGTACGGGCAATGTCCGCGCCGCCAAGACGACCGGAAACGGCTGCCTTGATACCCTCTGCGCCTGCCTTCATGGTACGGCCCATGCAGGACTTCATTGCACGTCTGAAAGATACACGGTTCTCAAGCTGCTGTGCGATATTCTCCGCTACAAGCTGTGCATCCTTGTCAGGTCTCTTGATCTCCTTAATGTCTACGAGAACTTTCTTGCCTGTCAGCTTGGAAAGCTCCTTCTTTGTCACTTCGATCTCTGCGCCGCCCTTACCGATCACAACGCCGGGCTTAGCCGTGTAGATAATAACCTTCACTCTGTCGGAGGCTCTCTCGATCTCAATCTTAGAGATACCTGCGCTGTATAACTTCTTCTTTAAATACTCTCTGATATTGTAATCTTCTACTAAAAAGTCAGCGAACTCTCCATCAGCATACCATTTGGAATCCCAATCCTTGATAATACCGACTCTCAATCCGTGTGGATTAACTTTCTGTCCCATGTTGTTCTCCTTCCTAATCTGATCCTATCTTGCATCGAGAACGATCGTGATATGGCTCATTCTCTTCTCAATTCTGTAAGCCCTGCCCTGTGCTCTGGGCTGAATCCGCTTCATGGTAGGCCCTTTGTTTGCATAACACTCAGCAACGTAAAGGTTCTCCGGATTCGGGTACTTCGTAGGGTCCTGACTGTATTTGTACTCGGCATTTGCAATCGCCGACTCCAGCAGCTTCTTGATGATGCTGGACGCATATCTGGGATTGTACGTAAGGATTCCGAGCGCTGTCTCGACATCCTTCCCCCTGATGGCATCTAACACGAAACAAGCTTTCTGCACAGACACACGAGCGTAAGACAGCTTCGCTGAAGGTCTGACATCCTTGTTCGCATTTCTCTCTCTCTTTATCTGGGATCTATGTCCTTTAGCCATAGATTGAAGCCTCCTTTCAAATTAGCGAACTTTGGACTTTCTCTCGTCCTTATCATGTCCTCTATAAGTTCTGGTCGCCACGAACTCACCGAGCTTGTGTCCAACCATATCCTCTGTAACATATACCGGTACGTGCTTTCTTCCGTCATGAACCGCGAAGGTGTGCCCCACGAAGGAAGGGAAAATCGTAGACCGGCGGGACCAGGTCTTGATAACCTGCTTCTGTCCCGACGCATTCATCGCATCTACTTTTTTCAGTAAGCTCGCATCCGCAAACGGTCCTTTTTTCAATGATCTTGCCATGATCTCTCCTCCTATTATTTGATGGCTCTGCCGTCTCTTCTTCTTACGATCAGCTTGTTGGACGCTTTCTTCTTCTTACGCGTCTTCAGGCCGAGCGCAGGTTTGCCCCAAGGTGTACACGGGCCCGGGCGTCCAATCGGAGCGCGGCCCTCACCACCGCCGTGCGGGTGATCGTTCGGGTTCATAACAGAACCACGGACAGTAGGACGAATACCCATGTGGCGCTTACGTCCCGCCTTACCAATCTTGATCAGGTTATGGTCTGTGTTGCCCACTGTGCCGATCGTTGCCCTGCAGACAATGGGCACCATTCTCATTTCGCCGGAGGGAAGTCTTAACGTTGCGTACTTGCCTTCCTTTGCCATCAACTGTGCGCTGTTACCCGCGGAACGAACCATCTGGCCGCCCTTGCCGGGGTATAACTCAATGTTGTGAACCAACGTACCTACAGGAATCTCAGAAAAAGGTAAGCAGTTACCCACTCTAACCTCTGCGGTAGGCCCGTTCATAACCTTCATGCCGTCCTTCAGTCCTTCCGGTGCGAGGATATATGCCTTTTCACCGTCCTCATAACAGATCAGTGCGATGTTCGCCGTTCTGTTGGGATCGTACTCAATACCGATCACCGTTGCGCTGATGCCGTCCTTATTTCTCTTAAAATCAACATTTCTGTATAACCTTCTGTTGCCGCCGCCGTGATGACGCACCGTGATCTTACCCTGGTTGTTGCGGCCGGCGTTTTTCTTTACGGAGCTGCAAAGGGACTTCTCAGGAGTCTTCTTCGTAATCTCGCTGAAATCAGAGCCGGTCATGTTACGTCTCGACGGTGTATATGGTTTATATGTCTTGATTGCCATGATCTCTTATCTCCTTTTTTATCATAATCCTGCAAAGATCTCGATATCCTTGCTGTCCTCGGTAAGCTGCACGATCGCTTTCTTGGTCTTGGCAGTCTTGCCGTACACCATACCACGTCTCTTGGTCTTGCCGACCTGATTCATGGTGTTGACTCTCGCCACCTTAGTGCCCTCAAACATCTTCTCAACAGCCTCTTTGATCATTGTCTTATTTGCTTCCGGATGAACCAGGAAAGTGTACTTCTTCTCGCTCATACCCGCCATACTCTTCTCGGTGATAACAGGCTTGAGGATCACGTCATAATACTGAATCGCTGCCATTATGCAAACACCTCCTCAATCTTTGCTACCGCATCCTTGGTGAGCACCAGTGTATCGCCCTTCAGAATGTCATATACGTTGATATTTTCCGCAACCGCCGTATTGACTCTGGGAAGGTTTCTCGCGGAGAGCATCACGTTCTCATCCTGTCCGCCGATCACTACCATCGCCTTGTCAACCTTTAAGTTGTCCATTACCTTCTTGAATTCTTTTGTCTTGATCTCGTCAAACTTCAACTCGTCAAGCACAATCAGCTTGTTGTCCTGCACTCTGCTGGTCAAAACAGACTTGAGCGCCGCTCTCTTTTCCTTCTTATTCAGCTTGAAGGAGTAGTCTCTCGGCGTGGGCGCAAATACAACGCCGCCGCCCTTCCACTGAGGCGCTCTGGTCGAGCCCTGTCTCGCATGACCCGTTCCTTTCTGTCTCCAGGGCTTTCTGCCGCCGCCTCTCACCTCGGAGCGGGTCTTGGCTTTCTGTGTGCCCTGACGTTTGTTGGCAAGGTTCTGAACAACAGCCATGTGTACAAGATGCTCGTTGATCTCGACACCAAACACCGCATCATTCAGGTCCATCTTGCCGACTTCTTTTCCTTCCATATTATAAACAGATACGTTTGCCATCTGAATGGTCCTCCTTTCATCTGTGGCTTCGCCACTATTTCGCCGCATCAACCTTAGTTGTCTCTTTGATAGTTACTAAGGCCTTTCTGGGGCCGGGCACCGCGCCCTTTACCAGAATCAGGTTCTTTTCTGCGTCGACTCTCACTACCGTAAGATTCTGTACCGTGACTTTCACACAGCCCATGTGTCCCGGCATACCCTTGCCCTTAAACACCTTGCTGGGCGAGGAGCAGGCGCCGTTAGAACCCTGATGGCGATGGAATTTGGAGCCGTGTGTCATAGGTCCTCTGTGCTGACCATGTCTCTTGATCGCGCCCTGGAATCCCTTACCTTTGGAGATCGCTGTCGCGTCCACTCTGTCGCCGGCCTCAAAGATATCTGCCTTAATCTCTGCGCCGAGTGTATACTCATCTGCGTTTTCAAATTTAAACTCTCTGATAAATCTCTTGCAGGAAACGCCTGCCTTGTCAAAGTGACCTTTCTGCGCCTTGTTCACGCCATGGCGGTGGATCACTTCCTTGTTGCCGGCCTTGTCCTTGTTGATGATCTTTTCCTTCTTATCAACGAATCCAACCTGTACCGCGCTGTAACCGTCGTTTTCAACAGTCTTGATCTGTGTCACTGCACAGGGACCTGCCTGAAGCACGGTAACCGGCGTCAATGTGCCGTCTTCGTTGAAGATCTGGGTCATTCCGACCTTTGTTGCCAAAATAGCCTTTTTCATTTCCTTTACCTCCTGTTGTTCTACAGCGGACCCCATTGGGGGTCGTCCTAGTAGGGGTTTTATTTGTTCTTCATCTTAATGTCGATATAAACGCCCGCAGGCATCTCCAGTCTCTGGAGCGCATCCACCGTCTTAGGGGTGGGCGTAATGATATCGATGAGTCTCTTATGAGTCCTCTGCTCAAACTGCTCTCTGGAATCCTTATACTTATGAACGGCACGAAGAATCGTAACCACTTCCTTCTTAGTAGGAAGGGGCACAGGGCCGCTCACCTGGGATCCGTTTTTCTTAACAGTTTCGATGATTTTCTTTGCCGACGCATCCACCAACTGATGGTCGTAGGCTTTCAGGGTGATTCTCATTACTTGACTTGCCATAAAAAAAGTCGCCTCCTTTTCGCACTTTTAAAGCTTAAGTACGACAAGCGGTGACTGTACACTCTCCCGTGTGTGTCCTAATTGCTTACGCATAGAATCACTAACACGTCGTTTCCGGCTGACCGGACATTTTGTCTGTACAGTGACTTGTCGTCAGTTTCCTAACTTGACATTCGCTCCACGGAAAACCTGCCACGTGGGCAGCAACCTCACGCTTCACAGCTATCATGTCACAGCAATGACTAGTATATAGGATGTTTTCGGGAATTGCAAGAAAAAAGTGGGAATAAAGATTGTTTTTTTTTTCGTACAATGTAATATATAATAATATGTCAGCCGCAGATTTTGCAAATTGCCTTTCGCCCTGCGCATACTTGCAAAATCCGCTTCCTCATTATATTATGTAAGCATAAATATATCATGGGGAGAATCAAAAAACAACTATGTGGTTAGCAAATCAATGGAACGACTATGAAGTGTTGGACTGCTCTGGTGGAGAAAAGTTGGAGCGTTGGAGCGATTATATTTTGGTGCGACCCGACCCGCAGGTGATCTGGAACACGCCGAAGACAGACAAGCGCTGGAAACAAAAAAACGGCCACTACCACCGGAGTTCCAAGGGCGGCGGGGAATGGGAGTTTTTTAATCTGCCCGAAGAATGGAGCATCCGCTACCGGGAACTGACCTTCCGTTTAAAGCCATTCAGCTTCAAACACACCGGGCTTTTCCCGGAGCAGGCAGTGAACTGGGACTGGTTTTCTTCTATAATAAAGAACGCCAAATCCAAAAATCCTGACAGACCGTTAAAAGTCTTAAACCTCTTTGCCTACACAGGCGGGGCCACGTTGGCCGCTGCCTGTGCCGGCGCGGCTGTCACCCACGTGGACGCCTCCAAAGGCATGGTCGCCTGGGCAAAAGAAAACGCCGCCGCCTCTAATCTGTCCGCAGCCCCCGTTCGTTGGTTGGTGGACGACTGTGTGAAATTCGTGGAGCGGGAAATCCGCCGCGGGAATACCTACGACGGCATCATCATGGACCCGCCCTCCTACGGGCGCGGCCCCAAGGGGGAAATCTGGAAACTGGAGGACAGCATCTTTCCCTTCATTGAGTTGGCCGCAAAACTGTTGTCAGATGCCCCGCTGTTTTTCCTTGTCAACTCTTACACCACAGGATTACAGCCGGCGGTTCTTACCTACATGATCCACACAGCCCTTGTGCCAAAGTTCGGCGGACAGGTGGAATCCTCAGAGATCGGGCTGCCCGTATCGGCATCCGGCCTTATTTTGCCCTGCGGTGCGTCCGGAAGATGGTTTACATAAGTTTAAACATCCGTGCCACACCATACAAAATCAATAAATGTACGGGGTAAAACCCATAATAAAAGGGTTTGGGCATCTGCCGTCCCCGTTCCCCGTTATAGAGCGCAATCAGCGCAAAGGCAAACAAGCCATACAGTTCCCGCAGAGAAAAGCGCAGCAGATAAACCATCGTATACGTCCCCACATAGCGGATGCAGTTCGCTCCCCATGTCCCAAAAAACATCACCAGACCGGCTGCCAGCACTTGTAACACCAAAGACCTGCCCCTGGTCTGATACAGCACAAATATCAGCCAAATCCCCATGAAGCGGTAATCCGCTGAAAAAAGAAAGGCCGCCGCACAACTCAAAACCAGAATTGCAACTTGAGCTGCCCGGGCGCAAAAACCGCAATGCCGCCCCAAATATTCCCACATCGTAAGCGTCAGCACGCCAAGAAACAAAGTCCAGTAAACATTCTGACCGCTCCAATCAGCCACTGTCCCTGAAAAGGCAAGATCAAAAGGAATCTCAGAAAGCAGGGCAAACAGAAACAGCCGCAATAAATACCGGGCCCTGCTTCTGGTATGTACAAATCCCTCCACAATTAAATAAGTAAAGAGTACAAAGGAAATCCTCCCGATATCTCTCCCTATACGGTAGACTTTTTCGATCTGTGGATCCCACGCACCGTTTACAGGATGAAGCGACATGTAATTATAAACAAGAACTGCAAAAAAATGATCGATAAACATAGTGAAACAGGCGATGTTTTTTAACACAGCGCCTGTCAGTATCCCTGTTCTATTTTTACTCTTTTCCATTGTCTCCTACGCCATTGCGTCCACATTGGCGCCCTCTACCAACTCTGCACCCGACTGCCCGACATTCGCCGGAACAGGAATATCCACACCCTGAAGCTCCAATGAAACTGCCGGGTTTGTCATTTCCTGCAGGGCCGCCTGCACACCTGCCTCTTTTTCCCGCTCCAGTTTATTAAACATGGCTTTCAGGTATTTCATATCCGCTTCAATGATATCCTTCATCTCGTCGGTACGGTGTTTCTTGCGAAGATTATCCACTTCTTCCGGGCTCATCTCCCGCTCCGATGCTCCCATGTACTCCTTCATCAAGTCGTTGGCGCCGCCGGTAGCTTCCATCTCCTGCATGAGCTCCTCATACTCCTCCAACAGCTCTTCCAGTCTCTCCAACTCCTCTTCGCTCACATTTTCCATTTCTTCTTCGAGCTTTTTTACCTGCTCATCTTCGTTTGAAGACGCACCCTCCTCGACAAGACCTTTGCCTGTAGCCGCCGCCTTTTCCTCTTCCTCCAAATGTTTCTTCTTTCGGCGGGCAATCCGCTCCATCTTTCTCGCATGGATAATCGCATGGCGAAGATCGGTCTCGTCATACTTGCCACTCATCTGTTTGCGCAAAAGGGAAACCACCTCTTCGCGAGCCTTCGTAATGACCCGGCGCGCGCCCGTGGAGGTATTGTTCATCGTGATCTGTCTGGAAATCTTCTTATAATTATAATTCAGCTTTTTCTTCTTGCCTGCCGACTTCCTCTTCTGTATCCGAATGGCTTCCGCGGTTCTCTTTGCCGCGATGCCGGCACATTCATTCTTGATATCCTGCGCAGTCCTCTGCTTGTAAGGGTCAGCCGTCCCGGTCGTACCCACTGTAGTCCCTACTTCCATGCCCATACCGTATCCTCCATGATGCTGTCTGTGTGGTAAATCCGTTTACCGTATTATATAGACTCGCAAACTCGCGCTTTCGCGGTTATATAATATATCGACCCAATCCCCGCAAATGTTTAGGGAATCACAATCGGCGCATCCACTTTTTACTTCGGAAAATAACTAGAGACAGGAAAAACCGGATTACCTCCTCCAACGACAGGATAAAATATACCCACGGAATCGGCAGTCTCCACACAAAAGCCGCCAAAAGCCCCAACGGTATGCCGAATACCCATGTTCCGATCATATCAATCCACATCACATAACGCGTCATACCGCCGCTCCTGATAATCCCGCCTCCCAGAATCATATTCTGTACCTTTATGGGAGAGATTAGCGCAAAAGCCAGTAAAATCCCATATGCAGCAGACTGAACCTGCGGCTCCGTATTATAGATGGAAATATAATATCTTCCCGAAAGGACTAAGAAAAGCGACAGGACCACAGAGCCCGCCGCGCCGCAAAGCAGCAGCCTTTTTGATTCCCGGTATGCCTCCTCGTAAGCTTCCTTTCCCAAATGTCTGCCGACCATTATGCCCGCCGCCTGGGACAGGCCGCTCAAAAGACCGATCGTCAGCCCCTGCACCGGCCCTGTCATTGTCATCGCCGCGCAGGAATCCGTTCCCATGCGCCCGTAAATAACTGCATACCCATTTTCGCCAAGGCTCCATACAAACTCGCAGATCAAAATCGGCGACAATATTCCTAGATATTGCATCCACGCTTCCCTCGGCATACGCACACTCATACATGGTCTTTTGGCCTTTCCCATGCGTCCAAAGTATACTACGGTCACCAGACAGCCGGATGCCTGTGCAATCACACTGGCTGCGGCCGCGCCCCGCACTCCCATAGCCGGGATCGCCCCCATTCCAAAAATAAAAAGATAATTCAAACCGGTGTTCAAAATAACCGAGAAAAAGCTTGCCGCAAGCGGCAGCGCTGCTTTCCCGATGCAGCGCAAAAACACTGCCATTATGGTAGATATTGCCGCCAGAGAAAAGGAAACCGCATATATTTTCAGATAGACCGCCGCCAGATTCCTCACCTCTTCGTCTTTGGTGTACAGTGACATCACCGCATTGGGAAACAGGAAACAGACTGTCATAAAACCACCTGCCAGTATCAGTCCCAAAAACAGGTTCAGGTAAAATCCTCTCCCTATCCCCTTCTCATCCTTTGCCCCCACATACTGCGCAATCATAATACCTGCCGCTGCCGCAACCGCACCCAGCACCACCGTGTAGAGGGACGCAAATTTTCCGCCCAGTCCTATGCCCGCTATGCTCCCGCTTCCAAGTTGTCCAATCATGAGCTGATCAATCATGGCAAAGGAGGATTGCAGCAGGGATTGCAGTGTAACCGGCAGCGCTATGCCGATCAATTCCTTTCGGAATAAATTGTTGTTACTCATCTTCCCCTCCTCCCCTCTCAATCTCCTTTACGCTGTCACGAAATACCAAATGCACCGGCAGCATCTCTGTTCTGGCCCCCTCACGCTTCTCCCACAGCCGTTTTAAAGCCTGCACCGCCATATCGGCGCGCCTGCCTGCATCCTGGCCCACCGTAGTCAGCCGTGGATAGCAGTTTTCACAGAGAGCATTGTCGTCAAAACCCACCACCGACATCTCCTTTGGCACCCGTATTCCGTTTTCCTGTATAACGTGCATAAATTCCGCCGCATAGACATCCGAAACCGCAAACGCCGCCGTGCACGTTCTTATGAGATCCATATGTGCAAGGTAAAACCGATATCGGCCGGCTCTGTTCATGGGCACCTGCAGAAAGAACGTCTCTCCGTCACGGAACCCGTCCCGAAATCCCTCCATCCGCTCCTTATCCACACAGATTTCATTATCCGCAATCAAAAGGGCCCGTCTGTGTCCCATCCGGTGCAGATAAGCTCCCACCTGACGCCCGCCGTCCACATTGTCAATGGTCAAATTGCAGATCGCCTTGTTTTCCTCAAAATATCCGTCATAGACCACAAAGGGAATGTGCATTTTTGCCCGCAGATTCTCATAATCACTCTCACAAAAACCCAGAAGCACCATGCCGTCCATATTCCACATGGAGGCAAACCTCGCCACTTCGCCCCAATCCTGCGTCGCCTTAACCATCATAAAGTAGCCCGCCTTTTCCAGTGCGAAAATCAGCGCGTTCAGGGACGCTGAGACAAAGCCGTCCTCCAATACCTTCCCTTCATACTTCTCGTGATTGTTCACCACCACGCCGATAATGCGGGAATTGTTCTGCGCAAGCAGTATTCCGGCCATACTCGGAATATAACCGCGCTCTTCCAAAAGACCCTGCACCCGCTTCACCGTCGCATCCGATATTTTTTTCGTCTTCCCATGAATCACATTGGAAACCGTAGCCGTGCTCACGCCCAATTCTTCCGCAATATCTGCAATCCTCACTCGCTGCCCCATAGACGCTCCTCTCCCATGCCGTATTTGCTCTTCCTAAAAACAGTGTAGTCTGCATTTCCCGAAAACGCAATAGGTTAAACGCGTAACTCGTAACAAAAAGAGGAGCGTCTCACAAGGCATTTTTTAGTCATATTGCCAAGGAAACGCTCCCTTTTTCTGTTTTTCCTTTTTAATTTTTTACTTCTCCGGCACCGTCACTCTTCTCCGATTTTCCACATTTTCCTCCCACGTTGCGCTCTCTTTTCTGCGTTCCTTTGGTATCCATCTAAGCAGCGTCTCATTGAGCGTTCTCTTATCAAGAGGTTTTGTGACAAAATCCTGAAATCCCTTCTGCAAAAACATCTCCCTGACGCCTTCCATGGCGTTGGCTGTCAATGCAATGATCACCGGCAGCGCTCCGTTCTCCCCACAGTCTGTCCGTATGATCTGAACCGCCTCTATTCCATCCATTTCCGGCATCATATGATCCATAAAAATGATATCATACTTCGTCTGCCTGACCTTATCCACCGCTTCCCGGCCGCTTGCCGCTTCCTCAATAGCAAAACCATAGGGCCGCAAAAATCCTCTCGCCACTTTTCTGTTTACCAAATTGTCGTCTACCACCAACACGTGGTAATCGTCCGCCACAAATAATTTGAGGTCTTCCTCCGTCCTTACAATCTCCTCCGGCACATCCGCAAGGCTTCTTCGGTCCACGATCTCCTGTATGATTTCCAAAATAAAGGTGGTGCCTTCCCCGTACACACTCTCTACGCGGATATTTCCTCCCATCAATTCCACCAAACGCCTGCTGATGGAAAGTCCCAGTCCAGTACCTTCCACGCTTCGGTTTTGTTTCGCATCCACCTGGCTGAAATTCTCAAAAATTTTTTGTAAATCCTCCTCCTTAATGCCGCAGCCGGTATCCCTCACCTCCATGTGCAGACGTTCCGTACCCGGTTTCTCGCCCGGCATACCGCTGACGGAAAGCTTCACATAGCCCTCCTTCGTAAACTTTAATCCATTGTTCAAAAGATTAATCAAAATCTGCCTGACTCTGCCATCATCGCCCCGATAGCGACAGGGAATAGACATATCATACTCGCACTTTAACAAAATTCCCTTCTTGGAAGCAGCCCCTTCCATCATATTAATCACTTCATCCACAACGGACTTAATATGATACTCATTGCTTACCAACTCCATCTTTCCAGCTTCCACCTTGGAAAGATCTAAAATATCGTTGATCAGCGCCAACAGGTTCTTCGACGCAGATTTGATATCGCAGGCGTAGCTGTACACCTTTCTTCCCTTGCTCTCCTCCATGATAATGTCGCTCAAACCTACAATCGCATTCATGGGTGTCCGGATCTCATGGGACATATTGGCTAAAAATTCACTTTTTGCCTCATTGGCCTGTTCCGCCTGAATTCTGACCTGTTTGATCTCCTCAATACGATTTTTCATTTCCGTCATATCGAGAACCACAACCACATAGCCCTTCAACACGCCGAATCGGTCTGAAATGTGTTCCACATGGCTCTGATAAAAGCGGTCTTTCAGGAAAAATTCGTTCTGTCCCTCTTCTCCCGCCACAATTTTGGGAAAATTCGGTATCTCAGACGCTGTTCTGCCAATGGCATGACTGTTCAGCTCCTGGAAAATGCCTGCCGCCGCCGGATTATAATTGACAACTCTCTTCTTTTCATCCAGTGCAATTACCCCGTCGCTCATACCGTTTAGAAGCGCGCCCGAAGCAAGGCTGCCAAAATCATAAACCCTTCTGCTCCACACGAGAATGACCACACTGGAAAGCACCGCCCCCGTAACCATAGGCGTAAAATCATAGGCGCGCGTCAATTTCGAAACGTAAGCATAAAGGGCAATGATCGGCAAAATCGAGAGACCCTGAATCAAGCCGTACTTCCGTTCTACCACATCCTCTCCCTTTCTGATGTTGACACGGATCAGCGTAAGCAGAGACATGAGATAGGGAAGCAGTATGGCACAGACCATAAACACCACATAACCCGGTCCATACACCAGATACAGATAAGAATGCCCCTCTGGCGTCGTCTGCCACTCCACCTGCCGGTAAAATACGCTGTGATATTCACAGGTCAAAACCATGGCGAAAAGACCCGCGTCTATCACTGCCAAAAGTTTCAATAACCGAAGAGGCGCATCCGCAAAGCAGTACATAAAAATGAAGTAGCAGTAACAAACCGGCATTACCAATGATCCCATATACTGCATCTTCACTGCCACCAAAGCCGCTTCCATCGTCGGTGCCGTCACCTCCAACAGATATCCGATGTTCTGTATGAGAGCCCCTACCAGAAAATATTCCATCAATTTCTGCTCTCTGGAACCATCACCGTTTAACAGCAGCACCAACGCAAAGAAAATAGTGCATATCCCTATGATTTGAAGTCCTACAAATATAATCTGCATCTTAAACTCCTTTCCCAGTATACAGGCTTTCGCATAAAAAGCTGCAAAGGGAATCCCTTTACAGCCTTGGAAATGTAAACATGTGCCTCCCTAGTTCTGCGATTTGATAAATCTGATAAACTCAGGCTTGGGTATCGGCTTGGAAAAGAAATATCCCTGGATAAAATCACAGTTTAGCTCCGTGAAGAATTCAAGCATTTCCTGTGTTTCAATCCCTTCCACCACAATTTCCATATTCATATCCTTAAGCATTGCCACTGTATTTTTAAGAACCACACGCATCTTGGGATTATCCTGCTCATCCACAAATGTCTTGTCCAACTTAATGATCTTGAGCGGCAGCTGAATGACGCGTTTGATATTGGAATAGCCTGTCCCATAATCATCCAGAGAAAATGCTACGCCCGCCTCCGTCAATCTGCTCAAATTCGCCGACATAACCTCCTGTGCATGGCTGGCCGCTGTCTCCGTGATCTCCAAATTAATACTTTCAGTCGGGACATGATATCTCTCCATAATCGCAAGCACGTCTTCCGCCAAAGTGCCCCGCATACACTGTGTCACCGAGAGATTGACTTCTATATACTCCAACCCTAGCGATTTAAATTCTTCGCTTGCAATAAAGCGGCAAACCTCTTCCAACACATAGTCACCGATTCTATGAATGGCGCCGCTTTTCTCCGCCGCCGTGACCAGAAGTTCCGGGGAGATAAAGCCATAATTCGGATCAAACAATCGAAGAAGCGCCTCCGCTGAGACAAACTTCCCCTTTTCCGTGGAGTAGATCGGTTGGTAATATATCTGAAAACGCCTGAAATTCAGCGCGTTTTCTATGATATTGTCAATATTATTCTGGATTTCAAACATATCCTCATGGATGGCCTCACTCACTTTCATAACCCGAGCTTCGTATTTGAGCTTTTCATGAAAGTCCATGCCAAAGGTCATAAGCGTTTTGAAATCCGGAATTTCTTCCGGACAGCGCGCCAGTATAACAAAGGGGTTGAGGCTTACATCCAAATTGTTAAAATCCGACTTTTCCGATAAACTCTTCACCAACATGTCCGCCGCTTTCACCGCCCGTTCCCGGTCATTTTCGGCAAACACCATGCGAAAACGCCCCCGGTCCAGATAGTACAGATCTCCTTTATTATCCAACGTCCGGTTTGTTTTACGAATCCTTGCCACCACATCATTTAACACAAGCATCGCAAAATCATATCCCATCATAGCGTTGATGGATGAAAAATTACCCAAATTGAGCATAACCACATTCACATGCTTTTGATTGCGGTAATTTCTCGTCATATCCGTCGCATAAGCGCTGTATTTCATAAACTGCGTATCGGAATCCATGATCTCCTCAGGCCGCTGAACACCGATGCTCATGAGGAGCAGACTGATCGCCGCGCTGAACATTTCCACCAACGTCGTGGGCGACAGCATTTGAATGATCAAGGCTGTAATGCCGATCGGTATGTATGACATAACCGCAATGGTTTTCGACCACTCTACCAAATCACGGTGCTGAATCATGTAGCCTACAATGAAAACGAGATAAACCGCGACCGAAGCATAAATCAAGAAGAACCAGGGTCCCCTCTGATATCCCCCATCCACCAGAAACATGGTTTTTGTCATAGGATTTACCAACAATGCGGCCGTGACAATCAAAAAAGGAGCCCAAAGGACAACCTGTATCCATAAGCTTTTCCTGATTTTATGCCAGGTATCCGTAAGACTAATCACAAAAAGCGCATACACCGGCACCGTAAAATTATGTATGAACAGATAACCTGAATGCGCCGCATACAGAGCGGGCAGATTCGTACTGTTCGCATTGTCCAGACACACTGCCCAGATGTCAAACACTGTCGCAAGCCATGTCGTAAATATAAACAATAAAAACAGCTTGTTCGGCGTCCCGCTAATCAGCTTTCTCATGATACATGATATCAGAAGCAGGGTCAGTATTAAAATTGCAGCAATGTCAAAGCTGAGACTTTTCCCCATAGTTTTTCCTATCTACCGTAAAACATACTTCGCTGCCGCTTGTTTTTCTTTTGCGGTTATTACATTATACCAAATACAGGAAGAAAAGGAAAGTGGCACTTAACCTTCATCCGGATACATGTGAAGCAAATGTTCAAACCCTGGCTTAACTTCCGCAAAAGCCTTGAGTATCTTTGGCGAAAAAGCGCCGCTGTGACCATTCAGAATCATCTGATAGGCTTTATCCGGTTCATAGGCTGTCTTATAAACACGTTTCGTAGTAAGGGCATCATATACATCCACCAGTGAAACAATCTGAGCTGCAATGCTGATCTCGTCCCCCTTCAGGCCGTCAGGATATCCCTTACCGTCATACTTCTCATGATGGTGCCTTGCAATGTCGTAGGCATACTCATATATCGCCCGATCATTCAAACGCACTCTGTGCTGAATGATCTCCGCCCCCTTCGTCGTATGTGATTTAATCAGCTCAAATTCATCCGGTGTCAGTTTCGCCGGCTTTAGGATAATGGTGTCCGGAATGGCAATCTTCCCAATATCGTGCAGAGAAGATGCCCATCCGATCTGGGTCAGCTTCTCCTCCGTCAACTCATACTCCGGATAAAGCTTCATGACACTCTGTCCCAGACACATGGCATATTCTCGAATTCTCTTAATATGCTGCTTTGACTCCATATTTCTGAATTCCACAATATTGCTCAGCGAGTCAATCAAAATCTCATTTACATGATTTAGTTTTTTCGTCTGTTGACGCAGCACGCTGTTCTGCTTCTGGATATTAATATTCTGCTTTTTGACCATCAACTCCAACTGCATTTTGTACTGGAACCAACCAACCGCATTGTGAACGACCTGTTTTACGACATCAACCTGATAAGGCTTCTTGATATAGCTGACAATCCCATACTCATACCCCTTTGTCTCCAGTTCCGGCGCACTGTCCCCTGTAATCATAATAAAAGGAATTTTGTTGAGCACATTTTTTTCCTTTAAGTGCTCCAATACCGTAAACCCGTCCATTATCGGCATAATATTGTCCAGAAGAACAATCGCAATCGAGGCAAAATGGCTGTTTAAAAGCGCAATTCCCTCCTTGCCGTTGGCTGCCTCCAGAATTTTATAATCCGACTGAAATAATTCCACCAAAATAGCGCGGTCAATATCATTGTCCTCAAAAATTAGAATTGTGTCACGTTTCATGCTCTTCCCATACTTTCTTTTCATTTTCCGGCCGATATGCACATAAGCTCCTGCCGACATATTCGCTTCCGACTGCTATAAAGACATCATCACTACCTGTTTACCGCGAAGTCTAAACAGAACTCTGCGCACCTCCGCAGACAGCGTATATGCGATACCGTTCAGGATAACAACGCTGCCTTCATAGGCCCTTCCCCTGACACAGACGGGCTGTTTACCCTCCTGCTCCGTCAGGTTCGTCAGCTTGGAAGCCTCGCCGTCCAACTCTGCCAACTTTTGGCTCTGAACCTGAATCGCTGCAAGAATTTTACGTTGAATTTCCTCTGGCACTTCCCTGCCTTCATCGATAATCGCGGTGACCTTGCCCCATTCCCTTTCCAACGCGTCCAGATCACTCAGCAGCTTTTCCCGTTGTTTCTCATATTGCCGCATCTCGCTTTCATACAGTTCGTTTCGCCCGATATTCAATATGGTTTTCAAATGCAGACGGTTCCCCAGATTATAGGTGTCCACACCTCCCACCGCGTTGATACGTCCGCCCAGAAGCATGCCTTTACTTCCCGACACAATCACCCTGCCCATCGTATTAATTGTGCTGTTCATGATATAATTGGCCTTGACGTTACCCCTCGCATTGATATTGGCAGCTTCAAAAAAGCTTCCGGACACTTCACCGCCGGCATCAATATAACACTCGTTCTTTGAGGTGCTTCCAGTTTTAATCATAATGTTTCCGCCGGCAATCAGACTGCCCATCTCCACATTATGTTCAATGATGATATCGCCTGTAGCCTTGATATAGCCGCCCGAATAAATGCTGCCGACCACATATACGGAACCGTCCACCTCCAGTTTTCCTGTCACAGACGTCACATCCTCCCGGACAATCAGCATATTTGTAATCAGAATGCGGCCCGCCGTAAACTCAAATTTCCCGTTCATTTTGGATGTATAGGTCACGCCGTCCGATTCGATCCGAAATCCCACCCCTCGCAGCGGCTTTAACTCCATTCCGTTTTCAGCGTGTATGGATTCCCCGTAGATATTCGTCCCGCTGCTTCCGGCTTCCGCCTTGTGATAAAGCGCGATCCTCTCGCCCTCGTCCACCATCTCAAACGCTTCTATATTCACATAGTCAACACCGCCGTCCGGAAGTGGCGCGGGAATACGGGGCAGATCAAGTCTGACAAACCACTCAAACCAACCGTCTCTTCCCTTCTGGGCCGGAATTCCCTCAGCGATCAGAATCCTTTCATTATGCCGCCTCCTGTCGATCATATCGGCAATCGCGTCATGCTTAATCCCGAAGACAATCTCCCTTCTCTCCAAATCATGATAAATATCTTCTTTTGTTACCAGATTGCCGGGAATCCACGGGATATACGCATACGCCTTATTTCCATTTTCTTCTATAGAAATAGAAAATTCTTTTTTCCGAAAGAAATCGGCAGCGGCGCCTTTTCCATTCCTCTTCCCTTTATCCGCGTCTGCGGCTGCCTCCGTCCCTAGCGCCTGCTGTTTCTCCTCCTGTGCCGTATTCCCTTCTCGTTTTCCTGTGTCCGCCGTGCTGCCGCTCGACCGTTTCCGCTTGATAACAGCCTGCCGTTTCTCTTTCATATCTGTTGCAGAATACACCAAACTATTATATGTTGAGACATCCAACCCTGCTTCCAGGCCCAGACGGATTTCACGCATCTGCGCATGATTCAACAGATAGTTGGCGTAAATTGCCACATCCAGTTTTTTCTCCAATCCCAGACGGATTTCCTGCATCTGCATCCAATTATATTTTATATCGGCATATGTGGTAATATCAATGTCCTCACACAAACCAATCCTGATCTCATGAATCTGTGGCGCGCACATATTATCTTTCAGCCATTCGTCAATCGGCAGTCGTTTCATCAACGCAAACCGAATTTCCTCCAAATCGTCGTCCGCAAATCCTCTTTCCAGATAAGGAATCAGGTCTATCGCCGAATAGAGGGCAAGCCGTATTTGCCGCATAGTCTCATAGGAATACGCCGGATTCGCATACACGGAGGCATCCAATCCATCCTGGAGCCCCATGCGAATCTGCTCCATCTGCAGCCAGTTAAATTCCGGATTAGAATAGAGGGAAACGTCAACGCCCGCCTCTCTCCCGAGCTTAATTTCCTGATTCTGCGCTTTCTGGTATTCCCCATTCTCTCTCATGGGAAAATGCAGTTCCTGCCGTTTATCGATATCCAAATCACTCATATCTGTTACCAATCTTTCCACCATTCTAATTCATATATGACACATTTGTCACATTCGTCGCATTTATCCTTTTTATTGGAATCTGGGGTATGATCATGATTGAAGAAAATGGCATGCTTTCTTTTCATATATAGTATAGTATATTTTATCAAGCCATCCCTAAAAAGTCTACTATTTTATTGCAAAACAACGGCATTCCACCAAAAATAAAATTGCAAAATCCGCCTCGCTTAATAAACGGAATTTGCAATTTTATATCATCACAAAGTCATTTTCTTTACTCAGTCAGGTAAATCCCCAGCCTCGTTTCAATGGAATTCATAACCTCTTCCATGCTCTCATCCCCGTTCAGATACCGCATTCCTTCCTCATAAACCACATTTTCAAAGGTCTTGTCTTCTATGTAAGCCGTGTCCAAAGAGGCAATCCATTGGAGCAGCTCGTTCACCCTTCTTTCATCCGACACCCGGATTGACATCGTAATCTCTTCGCCTTCCAGATCAGACGTACCGCTCATCCCCGAAACATAATCGTTATCCTTATAGACTCTCCACTGCTCTTCATAATTGTCCCAAAGCGCTTTCTTTGTCACAGGAAAACCGTTTAAAACCTCAACCTGTACTTTATTTCCCAACGCCATCCTTACAAAATCCTGCGCCTGCTGCGCATTCGTTGAAGACGCATTGATTCCCAAAAGTGTCCTTGCCCAGAAGACGTTACTGCACTGGCCTTTCATTGGGACACTGACACAATCCTCAAAACCCTCCGTCACGGAAACCGAAAGCTGACTGTTATATGCCCACACATCTTTTATGGCACCTGCCACAAACTGCCTCCTTTTTCCCAACAAATGAGTCGCTTCGCACCTCGTCCGCATTTCATCTGAATCCACCAGTTCCTCTCCGGCAAGGCTTTCAAATTCCTGATAATAACCCGCGTCACTTTCCCACATCTGCACCGCTTCCTCAGGAAGCCCATTCATCTGCGCATCGTACATCCGCTTTGTCTGCGTCAGGAAATCAGACACCGCCTCCGTATCGAGAGAACCGTTCTCCGTCCGCCATGCGGGGACACAGGCCGGAGAAAATACCCGCATAATTCCTTTTGCAGAGGGAATGGCCATGAGATAAGCGTCCGGATCATTTTCCCGCATCAATTCCATCACATCTGCAATTTCTGACAGCCCTGTCATTTTATTGGTATCGCTGTTTTTGCCAAAAATATACGGAAGTTGGATTCTGCAAGGCACAGTATAGACATGCCCGTCTTTTTTGAGTGCTTCCACCACATTCGGGAAAACCGCCTCTTCTCCCTCCATGCCGTCCAACAGCGGCCCAATATCCATGAGAATACCCTTCTCTATATAGGAATCCATCGGCATATTATCCAGAACCAACACATCCGGCCCTTTTCCCGCCATGATGCGCGTATTCAGGTTTTTGATGGCATCCTCCCTTGTCATGGAATTGCCCGCAAGGCCGATTTCATACTCCACATAAACCGCCGGATTTTCCTTCTGATATTCGCTGATCGCCTGACGGATCACCGATTCGTCTTCCAGACTCCACACCTGTAATTTTTCATCAGGTCTCGACGGTACATTCGGATCGTAGACGAAACGGGTCATCCGCTCTCCTGTAAGCACCATGAGAAACTCATTGTTATCGGCGACAAGCATGTCCATAATTTTGTAAGCCGGGTTTCCAAGAATATTCAGATTGCCGTCAATCACCTGCTCCATAGCGCTGCCGCCCAACACGTGACGGTATACACCCGCGTTTGCTGCCAAATAAATGGTGTCGTCACCCCCTGAAACCAGAAACAGATCATGGCTTTTGCCTGCATAACCGTCCCTGTCTTGGAAATTTTCCCTCACAAACTCCGAAAGCACTTCATCTTCGATATATTCCCGCGCTTCCCGATCATAGATGAGCGGCACATCGACGTTATACCCATCCAACAGCATGAGATTGCCGTGAAACTGCACCAGGTCCAGACTGTACCCGTCTATTGTCAGATATTTTTCACTGCTGCCATCTTCCTTCACCTCATACAGATTGGGGCCTCCGGCGGTTGCAAATATTTCCCCATCGTCCGATATGTACACGCCGTTAATCCACCACTCACCCTCTTCCAGTTTCATATCCACCGGAACTTCCGTACCATCTGTCTTAATAAGCGTAACCTGCATGTCCATCTTGAGCTGTACTCCGCTGCCGCTTTCCTCGGTGCCTTCCTCGGGCTCCGTCCATACCACGGCTGCCATTCCATCAGCACCGATGGCCATGGTTAAAATATATTTATTTTCCTCCTTCATCTTTGCAAGCCATGCCAGATCCTCCTTAACCCAGCTTGCACCGTTATCCGTCGAGCGAAGAACAAATCCGCTGTTGTCCGCCAGAAGCAGGCTGCCGTCTTTCTGACGGAACAGCCGGCTGTTCCAGTCGGTGAGGGCGCTGCCGTTAAGTTCCACATCCTTTTCCACATAGCGGCCCATGGCATTATTCTGCTCTTCGGCTCCCGGCTCCTGCCCGGAGTTCGTCGTTCCTTCCGTCCCGTTTTCGCCTACACTCCCGCCGCATCCCGTCAAAGTCCCAACCGCAAGGGCAGCCGTAAGCAGATATGCCGCCACTGCTCTTGCCACTCGTTTTCCCGATTTGTCCTGCCTCATTCTTATCTCCCTGCCTTATAAATTGTTCTGCTTGTCACCTACTTTTACAAATATCATAATAGCAAGGTTTTCTCTAAATTATCTCTAAAAACAGGGGTACTCCGAAAGAAATTTATCGCCTATTTATTTTTTCCTCCCACTCCGCTTCCTTAAATCCCACAAGAACCGTGTGATCATCTATCAGAAGCGGCCGCTTCACAAGCATTCCGTTCGTCGCCAACAGTTTCAGCTGCTCTTCCTCACTCATGGCAGACAGCTTGTCTTTTAACTGCATTTCTTTGTATAACATCCCACTGGTGTTGAAAAACCTTTTGAGCGGTAAGCCGCTCTTTGCGTACCAGTCTTTCAGCTCGTCGCAGGAAGGGTTGTCTTCTGCGATATGGCGTTCCGTATAAATGATATTGTGTGCATCCAACCATTTTTTTGCCTTTTGGCAGGTGGTGCATTTGGGGTAATGAATGAATAACATGTTTTTTCTCCTTTCCTGAGCATCTTTCAAATTCCTGCATTCCTATTTTTATATTTTGTACATTATGATATGATTATAACAACATTTGCGTATTACGAAAACAGGAAAATGCGGGGGAACATATTTAAACGCCCTGAAAGAAGCCACACAAATCATGGAAGA
This sequence comes from uncultured Lachnospiraceae bacterium, assembly GCA_947245585.1. GTDB lineage: Bacteria > Bacillota > Clostridia > Lachnospirales > Lachnospiraceae > UBA3282. Next base: position 24,613 of record CAMXPV010000050.1, read on the forward strand.
GTATTCTGGCGTTTCCCGTCATCGTGAAGCAATAAATATCCAGACGAAAAAAGGCTCCATTTGTTTTTATGGGGATTGGTTTGGCAGACCCTTTGATGACTATAAAATCACACATAATGTTTACGACGGGGAAATACTTGAAATAAAATTCAAGCAGTATGAACGGCTGCTTGTCTATCATCCTGAAAAAATATGCAGCACAGAACAAGAATTAACGATCGAGAAAGCCAAAAAGGTCAAATGGATTTATCCTTCCTATCAATCTTTAAGCACGGAAACTTTTCCCATCACCTATACGGTTGGAGACGGAAAAGTCATAAAAGAATCCAAACACGGGGTGGAATATCTGCCCATGAAGGAACCGTTTTTTGCTGTTTATTTGGGAGACCGTTTCAAGTTTGAGTAAGTCCGATGTAAACCTGCCATTACACAGATAAGAAAGGGATCGGAGGAATATTATGGCGGTCTGGTATGAAATGGAAAAAACCGAAAAAGGAATTAAAAACTTTTTGGATAGCAATTGGGGATTTCACGATTTCCGAATCGAAAAAATTGAATATATTCCGGGAAAAGACTGCGTGGAAATATTCTTAAAATATGATTCTGAATGGTTAGGCGGATGCGTTACCCTGCTTCTTGAAAATAATCTGATTATATGGTTAGATGATGATAGTTGGGGCAGCCAAACCGGAGAACATCTGAAGGAAATGAAGGAACACACAACCTGGGTGGAAGCGGAGAGAATCTTTTGGGCAGCCACAGACGAAAATGGCCATCCTGTCGAAATGCCCCAAAATCGTATCCATCAAATTTGGAATACCTATGGGAAAATAGAAGAGAAGGATTTTGAATTGCAGGCATTTCATGGGGGAAGTCCCCCATGATTTACTGTTTCCTCCAGTACGTCCATTTTACTGCGGGTTTATAGCCAATTGCCTTATAAAAATCATGAACTCCTCCCGTCATATGCGTTGCGCCCAAGGGTTTCATTTTTCGATACAATTCGGACAGGGCAGCGGAAGCAAGCCCCCTGCGGCGGTATTCCGGAATCGTGCAAAGTGGTTCCATATAAGCCAATTTATTTTCAGGAGTCCACCACATTCCCGCATAGCACGCATACTCTTCCTTTTCATCGGCAATGAAAACTGCCAGCTTCGATGTCGCGTGCGGCGCTACCTGCAATAAATAACCACTCTGCTCGTATTGGTGATCCCACGGACCCTCATTTTGCTCATGATCGAATCCCTTCCAACAACACTTACTCCCCTTATCCATGTCATATTCGTCCGGATTCACGAAATGAAAGCCTTCTGGCAAAGGATAATCCAACACATCCTTAAAATCAAACTGCATATCCCAATTTTCTGTTTTTTGATCATATCCTGCCTGTTTGGCAGCGTTCATCAAAGCATCCTGCCCGCCAAAAAGAATCAATTGTATTTCGCCGCCTTTGATTGGCATATGGGCATCCGCATAGGCGATCATTTCCGGCGCCAGTTCCTCGTATCCGGGCCTTAAGCTGAAATAAATATCCGTTACAGGCGATTCGTTAAAACAAAATGCAACAATCTTCCCGTCATCCTCCCAAATACGGTTTTTGTAAGAATAGGTGATATCCATCCAATCGGCAAAAGAGGAATACGCATATTCAAAAAACGGGGCGGCCACGCCGTTTCTCCAGTCGCGCTCATAAATATCCAACATAAACTGATAGATCTTTCCGCAGTCCGCCAATACGCTGAATTGTCTTGTTGTAATCTGTTTCATTTTTTCCTCCATTTGAAGTTTCGCCTTTAAAACGATTGTAAGAAACATAGCGTTGTCATGCAAGTAGCAAGAACGACTATAATCAATATGGAACCTAAAAGGCGCCTGCCATTTACGCAAGCGCCTTAACATTATCCATATATTATTTTTTTGATTGTACTATATGCCAGTCCATATTGCTCGGTTAATACATCGATCGAACAACCTTCATGAAACTGCTTTTGTATTTCCCGATTTCGCTCCTGATAATATGTGCGGGCACCGCTCCTTGCTCCCCATTCCTTCTTGGTTGATGCCTTCGGAATGTAGAGAAGGCTCCCGTCAATATAGGCCTGCAGCTCTTTTAGCAATTGGTCTGGCAATATTTCCGCTGCGTTTCTATACTTCATATCTGCCACTCCTTATTTATATATTCCATAAATAAGTGCAGAAACAGCAGAACATATCCTGTTATTCGCCCATACAGAATGTTATATGCCTGCTATTCTGCATGGGCAAAAGTGTTCGTGACTCCGTTTTTATAGATTGCCCGCATTTTTCGTCTCATAGCTTTTCCCTCCATTCTTTCCTTTTATTCATAAAACCCACCTCTTTATTAATACCTATGTTCTTCAATCCGCAATAAGCATTCTTTCATTTCATCGTCCGAGAGCACCCTGTTTCCCGAAGGATAGCTTTCTATGAATCTGGTTAATAAATCGCTTTTAAGCAGGGGAATTGGAGAATTATCTCCCCCTTCTATAATCGCTTGCGGATGCGCTATACAAATTAATCCAATAACCGGGATTCCTTCTTTCAAAAAAGATTTTAACAGCTTTGTATGCCTGTCAACCTGTTGTACCGGATTTCTTTCTCCCTCGTTAGTACCATCCTTTTGAACCCTAATCCAGTTGCCATTTGTATCAACGATCAATTTACCTGCATAATTTTTCGTTTCGATTACAAACACGCCCTGCTTTCCAATAACAATATGATCGTATTCCTGTACTTCATCTATGAAGTCTAAATTAATTAGTGTCTGCTGATTAAGCGAATATTTGCATATTCCAACGTTTATATTTC
>CAMXPV010000051.1 GCA_947245585.1 uncultured Lachnospiraceae bacterium
TATTTTCTTCAAATTTTTTATGGCAAATCACTCGTATATATGGCGGGGGGGGGGTGGAGACGGACTGGTTCAACACTTCAATTTCCTCGCCTATTATGGGGAATGGCTGAGAAACATTTTAAAAAATATTTTTGTGTTACATACGTTTTCTATCCCGGAATATGATCTGAGTATCGGTTTAGGGGGGAGATATTGCTACCACTCTAAATTATTATGTTTTGGGCGATCCTTTAAACCTTTTGGCGGTTTTTGTGCCGGTTCGGTTCACTGAGTTTTTGTATACTATCCTTATCATAATAAGACTCTATCTGTCAGGAATTGCCTTTTATCTGTACTGCAGATACCATGGCTATGAAAGCGGCCGGATTTTACCGGGAACGCTTATCTATACATTTTCTTTTTATTCTCTGGCTTGTGCCATATTGCATCCCTTTTTTATAAATCCCTTGATTTACTTTCCGTTGGTATTATTGGGAGCGGATAAGGTCATGAAGGAGCGTAAACCGCTGCTTTTTATTTTGACATGCGCGCTGTCTGCCGTCAGCAATTTTTATTTCTTTTACATGCTGACGATTCTCACGGTGATATACTGCATTTTCCGGTATTTACAGTATCACTGGAAAGAAATTGAATGTGGGCTGCTGTTGAAGGAAGTGGGAAGGTTTGTGCTATATTATTTTATCGCAATTATGATTGCAGCGCCGGTTTTTATTCCAACGGCAGCAGCAGTGATGGGAAGCAGCAGAGTAGGGACAGGAGCAAATGTCTCGTTTTTATACGATCTGATTTATTATATTAAACTTCCGATTGCTTTTTTCAATGCAAGTGCTGACCACTATGCTCATTTAGGATATGGCGCTGTCGCCTTTCTGGCGGTGGCCTTGCTATTTCTGAGATCAAAATGGAAGGAAAAAATCGGATATAAAATCGCCTTTTTACTGGGGACAGTCTTTTTGCTGTTTCCCGTTTTTGGACATGTGTTCAACGGTTTCAGTTATGCAACAAATCGTTGGGTATGGGGATATTGTTTTGTCGTGTCCCTGATTGTGGTTGAAATGTTTCCTGATATAGAAAGGCTTCCGACGGCCGGGAAATGGGCGGCTGCCGGATTAACGGTTCTGTTTGCAGTCCCTACTTTCTATTTTCGGGCAGGCGGGTCAAAAGAAAAACTGTTGTATGCCGCAGGGATATTGGCAGTATTTTCCATCGTTCTTATTGCTATTATTTTTGCGGGAAAGTATTTCAAGGACGGTACGACAGTTTACTTGCTGTTAATTATGGCAGGAATATTTCTCAGTAATTATGGATTTTATTCACCGCTTTCAGGTGATAACCTGCAGCATTACGGAAATTTTGCATCGGCATGGCAGAATATGCAAAACGGGCCGCTTAGTGTGTTGGAGGGGATGGAAGATGACGGGCTTGATCGTGTAAGAATTGATACCTCTAATCTCGGTTTTGCCGACGTAAGAGTTAACTCTGCCATGCTGTATGATGTAAACAGCACGTCCTTTTATTACAGCGTGGTGAATGAAAATACCAATACATTTTTGCATGAAATGTGGCTGCCTGTGCCCTACGAACATCAATACATAAATCTGGATTCCCGTGCCATGCTGTCGGCAGCGATGGGGGTAGAATATAATATCGTGAAACCGGGCGACGAGCTTTATCTGCCTCATACGTTTGACCGTAAAGTGCAGGAACAGAACGGTTACACTCTCTTTGAAACGGATATGGTTCTTCCCATGGCATATTTATACGATGCGGTGATAGAGGAACAGGATTATGTATCTTTGACACCTCTTCAAAAACAGCAGGCGATTCTGCAGGCGGCGGTTGTTTCTGGAAGCGATTTGACAAGTGCCGGATCTGATTTACAGATGTCAGATGCCAAGGCTCTTACATTTGAGGATAGGACTCTTAGTTACGAGGTGGAAGAGACTTCGGGATTAATTCTGGAGGATAATTACATTGAAGTTGGGGAAAGCGGAGCCTTTTTGGTGTTGAAAACGAATCCGGCTGAAAATATGGAGAGATATTTTTCTTTTGCCAATTTGTGGTATGAGGGGAGAGAACAGGCGTTTTTAACGATAACGGATGGAATCAGAAACAAAACGGTGGAAGTGAAAAGCGTGAAAAGCCCGTTCTATGCAAATATTCACAATTTCCTTTGTAATCTGGGTTATGCGTCGAATCATGGTGATACATGGAAGATTATATTCAACGAACCCGGAATTTACACTTTTGATTCGATAGAAATCATAGACTTGCCTCTTGGGAATATGGAGAACTGCATTGAGAAAAGAAAGGAAACCGGGACGGCCTATTCTTTTGATGAGGACAGGATTCAAGTTGATGTAACTGCAGAAAAGGGTGGATTTTTATATGTTTCCGTTCCCTACAGTAAAGGTTGGAAAGCTTATGTGGACGGCAAGGAGGAGAACATACTCAAGGCAAACCATTTTGGCATGGGGCTTGCGCTGGATCAGGGAGGGCATAGTATCGAGTTTGTCTATCGCACACCTTATTTACGTATGGGACTGGGGTTGATGATTTTGGGTGTTGGTTGTTGCTTGATCCTTTGTCTGTATAGAAAAAAATTTTCCCCGGTTATATGAGAAACCGGGGAGAAAAGACTGACGAATTGGAAATATCATGCTATAATGTGAAAAAGCGTAGTCTTATGTGTATACATATCACGAGAGGAAAACAGTATGAAAGTAGTGATCTTGGCAGGCGGACAGAGAAGTACAATCAGCAATGAGCAGGAAGGCATACCCAAGCCGATGGTGGAAATCGGCGGTAAGCCGATTCTCTGGCATATTATGAAGAGCTTTTCTGCCTATGGGCTGACCGACTTTATTATCTGTGGCGGATATAAGGTGAATATGATTAAGGAATACTTCATGGACTATTATATTTACCAGTCAGATATTACGGTCGATTTGCAGACAAATAAGATTGAAATTCACAAGAACCGAACGGAAGATTGGAGGGTCACAGTGGTAGATACCGGATTGTATTCGGCAACCGGACAGCGTGTGGCCCGTATACAGGAATATATAGACGGAGAGGAATTTATTGTTGCGCATGGGGACTGTCTGTTTAATATCGATATTAAAAAAATGATAGCTTACCATAGGGAGCGTGGCAGGATTGCGACGATGGCGGCTGCCAGACCGACGGGCCGAAACGAAGCACTGGATATTGACGCAGATGGTCGGATTCAGAGGATACAGCAGAATGCGGCAGCGAATGAAGCGTGGGCGAATACTGGCTTGTATGTTTTAGACAGGAAAGTTTTTGGTGTTTTGCAGGGAAATTATACATTGGAGGAGTTGCTGACGGATCATTTGTCGGAAAAGGGCGAGTTGATTACCTATAAGCATGACGGATTTTGGACACCGGTGGAGACCTATCGAAATATGGCCGACATGGAGAATTTATGGAATGCGGGTATTGCGCCCTGGGCGAAAAAGCAATGATGATTTAGCTATCAGTACTGCCAGAAACAGGGGATCAATTCTGGAATCTTTTACATTTGAATCAGCTATGCAGGAAGTTGCAGCCTATTAGTTGAATTATGATTGTCATTATGTTATTATAATGGAGACTACAAGACGTAGGTTAAACTGCAGAAGAAAGATAACGGGAATGAGGATGATTCAAATGATAAATGAAGAACTGATTATGATAAAGATAATTGATACCAATGAGAAGTTAATCAGCAAATTTGAGGATAGTTGGGAACAGAAAAAAGAAGAGGAATATAAGGTAAAGTATAGTGCAGATCAGCAGATATTATTTACGGTTGCAGAAACAAATGTTTCTGTGCTGAATAATTTGCTGATCGTATTTATTTTCGGACAAGATGGAGATAACTATGAGACGAGACGTATTTATTTAGGGACATGCAATGTGATTAAGGAAAAGAGTATAGTGATTCATTTTATGATAGATAAGGTCATAAGCAGTCCCATGGTTATTAGAAACATTCTGTCGTATTCTGAATTGGATTTAAAGCATGATTTTGAAAAGCATTCCTATGTCAATGTGGAGTATACGAAAACATTGATTGCCCAGATAAAGGAATTATTGGTGGTTCCACAACAAAAACTACCTTGTATAGAAAATCAATTTTCCAAAAGAGATGAGGAATCTTACTTAAGTGAATATGCCCAACACAATGAGCATTGCCAAAGAAGTTGGTATATGAGAGAGATAGAGGGAGAAAGAAGCGAGTTCCAAAGAGATAGGGAGCGTATTGTAAATTCTAAGGCTTTTAGGCGAATGGTAGATAAGGCGCAGATATTTACATCTGCGAAGGGGGATCATTATCGTACTCGGATGACACATACATTGGAAGTGGCACAGATTGCCCGGTCTATTGCCAATAGTTTGAGATTGAACATTGATTTGACGGAAGCGATTGCGTTAGGGCATGATTTGGGACACACCCCTTTTGGACATCAGGGGGAGAGAACTTTAGATGACATCATAAATGGAAGAACAGAAGTGTTGCAAAAGCTTGATTTTGAAGAGAATAATCCATATGGGGGATTTAAACATAATTTCCAAAGTCTCAGAATGTTGACGCAGTTAGAGGAGAAGTATGTGGAGCATCCGGGACTGGATGTGTCATATCAGGTGTTGGAGGGAGTTTTAAAACATACTTCACATAAGAATAAAGACTGTGATAATTGTCCCAGAAAAAAAGATAAAGAATGTAGTGGCAGATGCTGCGATTATGCCGAGTTTGTGGATGAGTATGTCAAAGAACAATTATATACAGAGTATGATTTTGCGACTACATTAGAAGGCCAGGTAGTGGCGCTTGCAGACGAGATTGCACAGCGTGGACATGATATTGATGATGCATTTTCCTCCGGTTTATTGACGTTTGATGAATTTCAGGATTATATGAAATTGAGTAAGCTAAAGCCGTTAGACAGTATCATAGAAGAAACTTACAGAAATGTCCGGGAACAGGCGGAGAGAGTTTTGATAGATGATCAGGAAATGCTGACGGCGAGGGTTATTTCGGATATTATAGGGTATTTAGTCAATGATGTGGTGAATAATTCCAGAATAAAAATGGACGCATATGAGCAGACGTATTTTTACCGGGAGAGACACCGTTTGGACGAGAAGCTGATAGATTTTTCAGAAGAAGGGCAGGAAGTATGTCTGCTGTTGGAAAAGCTGATTTCCAAGAGAGCCATTAATTGTCTGGAGGTTACCCGATTTGACCGGAATGCTGCCGAGATCGTGAAATATCTGTTTAAAGCATACTATGATAATCCGAAATTGATTCATACCGGTACATTGCGTCGAATCTATATCGATATGCGAAAATTCACTGATAATGTGATAGACTTTACAAAGGGCGATCCGAAATTGGTCAGAGAGGAATTTCAGAAGATAATTACCTATCAATATCCGAGAAAACAAGAGAAGAACTGGTCGGATGAGGACAAGGAGTATTATCGGAAACGTAAGATATTGATCAGGCATATTGTTGACCTGATTGCCGGCATGACGGACAGCTATGCGATTAATGAATATAGAAAATTGACAATGCAGTAGAATCGTTAGGCAGATAAAAAACGGATGGAGAAGGATGAGATGGGGAAAAATTACGTACTTGATTTTACAACATTTGATACTAAGGAAGTGAAACTTGAGTCCTATAAGAATTTGAATAACTCTCTTTTTAAGGATGTGTTTGAGAGCGCCTATGCCAGTGTGGAAGAAATTATTAGTCATATTAAAGGCGATGAAAAAGACGATAAGAGAGAGATCAACAATATTATCGCTTTTACGGGAGAACGTGGCACAGGTAAGACAACGGCTATGCTTTCCTTTGCCCACTATCTAAGCAACGATATTCGTGACGATAAAGAATGGAAGGAAAAATCTATCGTTAAGAACTATCGCTTTGAGTGTATACCCTTGATTGATCCGTCTAAATTGACGAGGGATGAAAACATTATCACGTTGGTGGTCGCTTACATATATGAAAGTATAAAGAAACTTGCTCGTAGCGAGTCAGCGTATGGCAGGAGTAATGTTGACAGTTATCTGGAAAAATTGAAAGCAGGGGTGCGCAAATGCCAGGAAATATATAATGTGGTTTGCGTGAAATATACTTCGTTTAATAAAAATATAGAACAAAATCCGGATACAGTTGAGACATTCAGCGATATTGCAAAAGCAACAAGGTTGAGAGAACTGATTCAGGAACTTGTAGATATATATCTTGATATTTTAAATCATGAAAATGGCAGTGAGAACAGTGTTTTGATTATTCCCATTGATGATTTGGATACCAATATCAGGAATGCGTACACATTGGTGGAAGATTTGAGAAGCTATTTCATGGTTTCAAAAGTGATTATCATGATGGCAGTGAAAATGGAACAGTTGAATGATGCATTGCAGTTAAAGTTTTGCGAGGATTTCAAAAATATGTCGACGCAGGGGCAGAGAATGGATTCTAGCGCAGAAACCATGGCAACGAAATATCTGGAAAAGCTGATTGCGTATGACAGAAGGATTGCAATGCCGTCTCTCACATTTCAGAATCTTGGGGAGTGTATGGTTAGAATCAAAAAGCCGATAGAAAAATCAACAAAAGAGGCATCGGAAGAGCTGACAGAAGAGAAGCCAGTGCTTGAATATGTTCTTAGCCGGTTATATCAAAAGACGGGAATTATTCTTTTGCCAAACGAACAGAGAGTACATGCGTTTATTCCCTGTAATCTCAGGACGCTGCATCAGCTTTCGCAGATTTTAGAGGTACAGGAATCCGTGTCGCTGAAAGAAATTAAAATTTTCCGCGCAGATGCAAAAGAGGAAGAATTGTCAAAACAGCAGCGGACACTGGAGTCAAATTTAGAAAAGATATATGATTTTTTACTGGATAGTTCAACAAGTGGAAATATGTCCACGGGGTTAGTGGAAATTTTGCGCAGAATCGGTCAACAGTCGGTCGATATGATGAATGCTTTTCTTGTGCGTAATTTGTACAGCGCATTGGAATCAGCTGATGCGAGAGAGTATATTCGGAACAATCCTGTGATTGAGAGTTTTACATCGCTTAATGTGCATCCTGACCTGATTACATTAGGCGATGTGCTATATCTGCTCAATGAGGTGGAGCGGGCCGGCTCGGAACCCGGAATTCGGCAGTTTGTTATGTCAGTGAGGACGATTTATTCGATTACCATGATCCGCCTGCTTTTTACAGAGGGAATGGAGCCGAAGTATTCGGATGCAAGACAACTTCTGGGCAGTACAATATGCAATCCCAACATTCAGCTTCTGCCCGGAGATAAAGGAAACAACTCTTACGAGTGGATGCCTCGTATCCGGGGGGAACGGATTTGTATTAAGATGGGGGAAGAGTTCTATACGTTGGACGGAAAGCGTGTGTCAGAGGAAGTAAAAAAGCAGATGGAGGAAGCAAAAAAGAAGGCAGAGGAAGAGAAATCACAGGAGGAGGATAAGAAATCGCAGGCGGAGAACCAAGAATGGAATATAATTTCCATAGAAACCGCGGTTAAAATGAGCTTTTATGTTCTGGGGTATCATAGGATGAAGAGGATACGGGATTTGAGGCAAATAGATCCGCATGTGTATGAGCCAGGTGATTATCCCTTGTTAAAATACAGAAGAAGCGCAGGGGAAGATATTAATTCGGCACTGATGTCATTGCACTGGATGGCTTTTGTCAGTCTTTCGCTAATGCCGGAGAGGACGGCAAAGGCAATGCTTCATTGGTTAGAATCGTCCGGTTTGTTTAAATATAAAGTGTATAAGGATGTAATGGCGAAGATTGAAAAATGGAGAAAAAAGTATATCTGTGCGGTTCCTATATACAGTGTTGATGTTATAAATAAATTAATCAATGATATGCACGAAAAACGCTTCGAATACGACGATGGAACTGCAAGGGAAAAGAGACTTCATGGGTATGTCTATTTTATGGATTCCTTAAGAGCATCCTTAAAAGAAGCGATGAAGTGTGCGTTTTATATGAAAGATAAAGATAAAGATAAAGATGAAATCCAGGATGCTTTGAATCAATGTCCAATTCTCTTTTTGACGCAGGATGGACAGGCGGGGGATGTGGAAGAAGAATTAAAATGGTTGAATGAGTAGGGATGAAAAATGAAAGGTGCAATACTGGATAGCTTATATATTTTGCTGAAACGAATCCCTGTTTCCTATGCGCTCGATTATCAGGGGACGGACGTTGATGCACAAACTGGCAGAGATATCTTTATTCGGGAATATTTAAGGCAAAATCACATGTGTTCGGAGGATGAGGCGAGTTATATATATGAACTGGTCATGGAATATGGTAAATCTCTGCCGCAAGCGGTATTTAACATCATCAGGGAGATTGCAGAAGAATATCTGTATACATATGGAACTGATATCTGCTGCCATCAGGATAAAATAATAGAGTTTCGCAAACTTTCCATGGGTATCGGTCAGCAGTTGTTTATCAGTGCGTTTGGCGCGGCGAGAAAGAAGCGGTTGGGATTAGAGGCGGCATTGGTATATGAAACGCTGATTGTAAAATCGGATGACTTGCGGTTAAAGCATATTTTGGATAACGGGATTGCAGAAAATCATTTTCACTTAAACGGCTCGGCTCCAACGGCGATTTTATCATGGATTTGTCTGATGAATCATCCTTCCAAACGAGATAGAGAGTTTCGCGAATTTGGCGAGCGGAGAAATTTTTTCCCTACGGTAGAGGAAGATAGGGGAAAATCCTTGCAGGAGCATGTGGCCATTGCGGCTGCACTTAGAATGATGTTATACTATTTCCTGAGTGATGAGCAGAAAGAGAAAAAGAAGGAGAAGCAGGCGGGGATACAAACGGAGAAGGAGGAGCAAAAAGAGACACAGACGGAGACGCAAAAGATACAAAAATGGCTGCAGATGTATCAGAGAGGGATAGAGAGTGTCAACGAGCTTCAGCTTTTGATTGACAGTGAGCGTGCATTTATGGATAAGGAAGCTATGGATTACATACGCATTCCCGCTTTGCGAAAGCGCTTATTTTACCCAATCGCAGGAGAAAGAGAACTTTTGACGCGGATATTTTTGTACGCTTGGGATGTAAATGCCTGTGGGGAGGAATGGATTGGCAGGATGTACGCGTATCTGCTTATTTATTGCCGATTTTATGGCGAGATGATCCAAAGTAATCAGACGGTGGGATTTTATAATTTTATGCGTTATCAGGATCGGAAAGAAGTTTTTCTGGATGCCTACCCACGCTACTCCTATCAGGTTAAGAAAATGGCGCTTGAATTAGCGTTAGAGCAGGAAAATTTGCTCAGTCTGGAAGCCAGAATTGCACCTAAGTTGACGAAAAAAGAGTTGGTCTCGCAGCAAAAATTGTTTACCAAACAAATTTTTGTGTGCGAAAAATCTCGGTGTACGGGGTGCAAATTTTATGATGAATTGGAAGAACGGTGCAGGGAAGAACAATGCCGCAAAATTTTTGACAGATTGTTTTTTGTTTATCATTTTGTGAAAGTGCCGGATCAAGTGAAAGGAAATTCAGATGAAAAAATAAATGCAGGCGATATTAAGTGCAGGCATTATGAACTCAGGAGAAAAAATATCTGGCCCATTATACGGAAATTTAGCAGATTGAGAAAGGAGGATAGAGTTTTTGACAATATATATGGTCTGGACGCATGCAATCGGGAAATAGGGTGCAGACCGGAGGTCTTTGCGCCCTATTTCAGATATGCGAGAGAACAGGATACCTATTTGGAAAATGATTTGTTTGGGGAGCGAAGAGTGCCTAAACTAAGACTTACCTATCATGTGGGTGAAGATTTTTTGGATATATTAGACGGGTTGCGAGCAGTTGAAGAGGCGATTGCTTTTCTGGAATTGAGAAACGGAGACAGACTTGGCCATGCACTGGTACTGGGGGTAAATGTAAAAAAATGGTATGATCGAAAAAGAATGAGGATTTACCTGAACCGTCAGGATATCTTGGATAATACAGCGTTTCTTTATGAGATGATTACGAGATGCAGGCTGAATTTCCCGATATTACAGCAGGAGTTACAGGCTGATTTTGTCAGAGATTTCAGGATGATCTATGCGGATATGCCAGACGTATCGATCAACGACTATATTTTATCTATGAGACTGCGGGGCGATGAGCCAGAAATCTATCAGGAATGGGACCAGAACAGATCGGGGAAAGTGTTGGAAAGAGAGTGGAAAAGACTTAATCATCCGATGGCGCAGGAAGCGGCAGGCAATTTGACGGCGATACATTTGATTCATAAGTATCATTTTGATAGTAGAGTTAAGTATGAGGGGAGCAGGCCGGTGGAGCGCTGCATTACGGAGGAATACATAGAAGCGGTTGAGCAGGTGCAAAAAATTGTCTGTAGACATGTGGCACAGCTTGGCATTGGAATTGAATGTAACCCCTCGTCAAATATTCTGATTGGAACAACAAAGAAGTATATAGACCATCCTATTTTACGATTTAACCACTATTATTTGCATGTTGTGGATGACCGTGAAATGCCGGAGATGTTTGTCTCTATTAATACGGATGATCTGGGGATTTTTGAAACGGATCTGGAAAATGAATATGCGTTGATGGCATGCGCTTTGCAGCAGGCCAGAGATGCCAACGGTCTGCCTCAATATTCGAGGGAGGAAATTTACCGGTGGATTGATCATATTAGATGCATGGGGCTAGAACAGAGTTTTAAGCTTTTTGAGCAGGCTGAAAGGAAGAAGTATGAAGAAAATTGAAGAACATTGGCCGGAGGGGATAAAGGAATTTTGGGAAGATTTTGATAAACTTGGTGATTTAGGAGAGGAGAGCGGCTTTTATCCGGAAACGGGAAGACTGGAAATCTGCCGATGTTTTAACAAGCAGCTAGATGAGAGGATTTTGCGGGAAAGGGAGTCTATCAGAGAGTTAGTAATTCGCAAAAATGAACTGAAGGAAGAGTCTTATGCCATTATATCTCAACTGACTAACCTGCGAAAACTCGTTTTAGAATCTGTGGGACACTATATTATGGAATTGGATGTGGAGAAATTGGATAATCTTACGGATGTGAGAATTGGATCCGCTACCAATACAGAATTGCCAAATTGGATTTTTATGATTAGAAATCTGGAGAGCTTAAATATTTCGAACACGAGGATTGAGCAGTTCCCTGATTACAGCGACTATGTTGGTTATAGAAATTGGAGGAAATTGGATATTTCTTATACTGCGATAGATAGACTTCCTGATTTCGGGGCCAAACTAGAACAGTTACGGGAGCTTCGTGTAGCCAATACCGAGATTGAGAGGATTCCATCCTGCTATTTTACGGATGCTTTGCGAATGTTGGATTGCAGCAGTACACGCATAAATTCATTTGAGAACTTTAAGGAAGCAAAGAATCTAGAAGTATTTCGCTGTTCGGATAATTCTAATTTAGAAAATCTTGCAGATATAAAAATAGATGGATTGCGGGTTTTGGATGTATGTCAGTGCACGAAATTACAGTCGTTGCCTGAAACGGGTTATGACAAATTGGAAGTATTGGCGGTATGCGGGAATTTTTTTGACGCACTGCCGTCAGCTCTGTTGATGCATTGTATTGAGCGGAAGCTTTTGTTTAAACAGGAAAGGGTCAAAAATCTGAAGGATTTAAATTATGATGGTGGTGTCCTGTCAGGACTTTCTAAAGGAATGAGGGGGGTATACTTAGAAGAGACTTTTTTTAGAAAAATGGATGTCCGCTATTTGTTAGATAATAACCATGTTTTTTTGCGCTATTATATTAAGATGGAGGGACAGGGTAAATTGCGTGCAAAACATGAGACTAAAATCATGGTTCTCGGGGATGAACGCAAAGTTAGCGATCTGTTCTTGCAAAGTTTGGTTCCGGAGCATCCACAACTTTACTATATGGAGTATGGTGGATTAAAGGTGCTTGATACAGCGGCCGGAGAACTTGACTATATGCGTGGAAAATTGGATTTTGATGTGGATCTCAGTATCTGGACGATGGAAAATGGGATGGATGAGCAGTTCATGCATCATATATTATTTAATGAACATGATTTCTTTGTCATAGTCTTAAAGGAAGATGAGAAAGCCAACTACCACGAGCGCGCTGTATATTGGTTGAATGAAATAGCAAGATGTATTCAATATGCCACCATCGCTTTTGCGGTGGTAGGAGATGGGGCGAAGGATGCCGTTATACTGAGCCTGAAAGAAGTGAAGCAGGAATGTGAAAGAAAAAATTTTCGTTTCCTTGATAAGGTGAATAACGTAGATATAAATAATGAAGAAGAATATATAGGGTTGACGGAATGGCTTGTTGAGGGCATCAGGGAAAAGAGCAATTACGAGATGAGGATACCTCCGGAGTGGAAGAGACTTCGCGGGGAAATAGTATCTTACTTGGATTTACGCAGGATTATCAACAAGGATCGGTTTGAATCGTTATTAATGCTTAGGGAGGAGCAGGGTAGAGAATCTTTTACAAATTATTTGGAAGAAAGTAAAAGCTTATTTCATATACAGTATTCCGGAGTAGAAGAATACTATTTTAAAACGGAATGGGTCATTAGCGCTCTTTTTGGGTTGTTAGAGGTGTTACGTAAGGGCCAACTGCCGGATCCGTTTAGGTTAGATGACCTCCGTGTTTACTTGCAGATTGAACACATGGATTATTTGGATTTTTTCCAGGATGCGGAATCTTTGGAATCGTTGATGAAAAGTTTGGAGGAGATAGGAGCGGTCTTTCATATAGGAGAGGAATATTATGATCTGTTGGCCCAATCGTACATATTTGAAAATTCCCATATCTTTAAAATGTTGTCGGATACTGTTCGAACGACATATAAGATATCGTACCCCATATTGACAGAGCAGATGGCTTTAAAAATGATAGCTGTGTTGATGCAGGAGGCTGTAAATATTAAACTCGATATGAGTGAAGAAGTATTTAAATATAAAGACTGTATAGCCTTCAAGTTGTTAGAAAAATCGAGATATAAAGGATATCTTGCAGTCAAAATAATCACAGGCTGCCCCGGAAAAATATTTTTTTACGGCGTAGTGGATAGTGAGACAGGGAATATGAAATCATCTATTCAGCGAATGTTTAGGGTTAATTTACGACGAGTTATATATAATTTTTTAAACAATTCCGCGTTTTCACTTTGGCAGTCAGAAGTGTTTATATATTACGAGGCTAACGGTATTAATGATTTTGTGCCTATTGCAATGGTGGAGAAGTATGTCAGAGCAGGCTACGCTTCTGCTTTTCTGGCACAATACAATGCTTCAATAGACATGGACGAGGTTTACAGAGATTTTGGTATATTTGACATATAAGGAGAAGGCGGAAGAGTATGAAAATAAAAGAGATGAATATTGGGAGCATCGGTGGACTGCATTATGAAATGTATGAGCCTGATCCGCGAAATCTGCATATTCAACAGGCACTGGAGAGACACGAAGTAAAGCCGGATTTTCTGAATCTCAATGGCCTGTTTTGGTCAAAATTATTATCGGAGGATGCCATCACAGAGCTGATTGATGATTTTCTGGACTGCTATCAGGAAACGGAGGTCCCAATTCCCTATGAACAGATCATATTTCATAATCCGGAACGGTTTAAGGATACTGTACGGCGGGCGAAAGAACAAGTGTGTGAACAGGGCCTTTCGGAGAGAGAGTATTTTGGGTGCTTGGAGACATTGGAAATAGTCTGTAAAATATACAGCAAGTTGTATTTTGATCCTTTTGAGTTGACTGTGCATGAAGGGTTTTTGCTAGAGTCCTATTCTTCTCTTGAAATGATAAAGGATTGCCTCGTTCCTGCCCAAAATCCGTATTATCGGTTTTTAAAACGTTATATATGGGAAGAACTGTTAAGTGAACGGCCTGACTGTGTCTGGATTAACGGAAGGATGACAGTTGGCAATATGGCGGTGGCAAAATTTTTAAAAAACAAAAATGCAGATATTAAAGTATTTTGGGCTTTGCCGGGCAGCGAGTATTATGCAACAAATAAGATTGAAGAATATTTGCAGTATAATACGCCGCTTTTTTCAGTGATAGACGGCATTGTTCTGGATGATTTTGAGAATACCAGAATACATATCATACAGACGCTGGAACAGGAAAGAGGGTTGGATGAGGTCTATAATCTGATGTATGCGCAGAGAAACCCAGATGGCATGTTGGAGATACGACGGAACCCATATCAAAAATATCATGAAAAATATGGCGGTGCGATTGAAATTTCAGAAAGAGAGAAACGGCAGGAATATCAATACCGCATAGCGCCATGGGAAGTGGTCAATGTTAAATTATTTCCGCAGGAGATATGTTCTTGGAATAAATGCGCGTTCTGCGGAATAAATAAGAAATATAGAGTGCTTGGAGAAGAAAGAAGCTTTGATGATAAAATAAGGGAATTACAGGAGCTATATAAGGCAGGCTGTAAGTACTTTTGGTTTATTGATGAAGAGATTTCTGCTGAACGTATGCGGAAGCTTGCGCAGGAGCTGTTAAAAGCTGACATAGAGATAAAATGGCAGATTAGGGCCAGAATATCCGGTGATTTTACGGATGGGGAATTGTGCCGCCTGTTAGCAAGGGCAGGTTTAAAGGAGATCAGATTTGGTCTGGAGTCTGCGTCCTACCGGGTTCTCAGACAGATGAATAAATTTGACGATGGATTTTCTCTGGAGCTAGTGGAACAGATTGTAGCAGTGTTTCAGGAGGAAGGCATTTTCGTGCATTTCCCTGTTATTACAGGATTTCCAGGAGAAAGTGATATGGAGCGGGAAGAAACGTATCAGTTTCTCCGGTATTTGAGAGGAAAGTATGACAACGTTACGTTTAATGTAAATGTTCTGGGCTTAGATGTCAGCAGCAGTTTGTTTAAAAACTGGCAGAATTTCGGAATAACAAGGATCAGTTTCCCGTGTAACCCCCATTATTTTATGGGGAATTTAGTCTCATGGGATTGTGAGGAGATACCTTTTCAGGAAGAGAGATTGAAACAGGAACGTGATGACTTCATGCGAGAGGAGCTGTACCCGTGGATGCCTGAGGATGCATTGGTTTCTCCGCATATTTTTTACCGGTTAATGGAAACTGTGAGAAACACATTGACGATGAAGGGCGGCGTGAATCGTTTTAAGGAGCAGCCGATTGGTCCGAAAACACGTATGAAATGGAATCAGGATGTGATTACGCATTCCAGATTGTGCTACAACATAAGGGAACATCAGAAGATGTTGTCAAGTATCGATATGGGGAGGATAGAAAAGATTTTTGAAGGACCAATATCATTAGAAGAGGCGGCAGAACGATTGAAGAATAATATGATCGGATATACCCTGGAAGAGGCGGAGGAGATCGTTAAACAAATTTATTATCATGATCTTCTGGTTGCGGAGAATGCTCGTTCCAATGAAACACTCTAATGAAACACAAAAGGAATACTTGTAAAATAGATAATTTGATGATATAATTTTAAGAGCGATATTTTATGGAGGGGTAAGTGTAAAGATGGATTATGGCGTGATGTTGCAGGTGAATGAGCAAAGCAAACAGAATGAAGGTGTTGCTGTGTTTAGCTTTTGCCAGAAGACTCAAAAGCACGCCACACGGTTTACTGCTCCTAAGACGAATGAAAATACGCTGATGGCATGCGGCGGCGGTGGCGGCGGCGGCGGTGGCGGCGGCGGTGGCGGCGGCGGTCGCTAGTTTTGGATTTGGTGATTCTATCCGTCAATGATCAATATATATGATGACGTACATATTATTATAAAAAAAGCAAACATCCCATAAGCGGAATGTTTGCTTTTTGTACATATTTAGTTAGGAAACGGTATGCTTTCTCTTGGTGATTAGGAAAAATCTATGTCGAATATTTGTTCCGCAAAACACTTTTCGCTTAAGCGGGGACGTATGCTTATTTGGCCATTTTCATTTATGCAAGTGTAGTCATTTGGTACTTTTTGATTAAAATTAATATGTTAACGCCGATGGATATGTGGCCGCAAATTGACTGATTGCTAATGCCTGTTGCGTTAACGGAAAATATGACACCCTTTTTGACGTGATAATCCGCATTTACGGTTGGATTGGTGGTGCCGATTGGAGAGGAACATATGTATTATGCAGCAATGAAATCCAAATCATGTGCATTGACTTCAATGGGAAAGCAGTATTGGCGGTTGGTATATAAGGGAGCAATATAATAAGAAATATGGGGCATAAGGCAGTAGATTTGATCCCGGTGTATAAAATGCTGAATGAAAGGTTTAAACTGACAAAATGGCAACATCATGCTATAATGTAAAAACAAAGCGTTATTGATTGGCGCATTACGAGAGGACAATAGTATGAAGGTTGTGATTTTAGCCGGAGGAAAGGGCAGCCGGATCAGCGAGGAATCCGTGCTGAAGCCCAAGCCCATGATCGAGATCGGGGACAAGCCGATTTTATGGCATATCATGAAGATTTATTCCGCATATGGGTATCATGATTTTATCATATGCTGTGGCTATAAGGGGCATATGATTAAGGAATATTTTGTCCATTATTATATGTATCAGACGGACACGACCTTTCATCTGCAGGACAGACGCGGGGAATATCACCGCTCCACGGCGGAACCGTGGCGGATTACGCTTGCAAATACCGGCCTGGAGACGCTGACTGCCGGAAGAATCCTGAAAATCAGAGACTATATTGGCGAGGATGAGACTTTTATGCTGACTTATGGGGACGGCGTGGCCGATGTGGACGTTCCGGCGCTGCTTGCGTTCCATAAGCGGCATGGAAAGATTGCCACGATTACGACCACGCAGCCGGCTGGGCGGTTCGGCGCTATTAAAATAGATGAGGACGGTACGATCGAAAGCTTTGCGGAGAAGGCCCGCCGGGATCAGTCGTGGGTGAATACAGGTTTTATGGTGTTGAATAGAGAGATATTCGATTATCTGGGAGATGGCTCCGAGATGTTAGAGAGAACACCCTTTGAGCGTCTGGCGGCAGACCGGCAAATGGCGGCGTACAGGCATCCGGGTTTCTGGTCACCTATGGACACGGTGCACGACAGAGATTATCTGGAAGGGTTGTGGGAGAGCGGACAGGCGCCGTGGAGGGTGTGGTAAAGCAGACGACGGGCTTTCTAAGGCGCTTCTATTATCATATTTTGTCTTATTCTTGAGCATGTAAAAATTCCGCACTTTTTTCCGTTTATGTCTTAAACTTTTCCTGTAGATTTAAGAAGCGCTCTTCGGATTTTTCTGATATGAAAAGTGAAATCCTTTTTAGATTGCGTTTGAATTTGATTGATATTATAATACGAATAGATAGAGTGCAGTAAAGAAAGAGGGAGTAAAATGGATCTATTTAATATTATATGCGGTGTGTGTTCTGTATTGGGCCTGTTAGTATCGCTTTTTACGGCAGGTAAGGTGGTCAGGATTTCAAAAGTGTACCACTGCGATTATACGAAAGACCATTCTAAAGTAATCAATAAAGGAAAAGGGAATACATATAATGGTTCGTATGCGGGGAGGGACAGCATAAATGGGACCGGAAGTGGCGAACAGGAATAAAGACAGTACATTTTATGGAGATTACGTTGGACGTGACAATATTACTGTAAATATTGTAATGTTTCAGGAGTCCGAACGGGAATTTGTTGTCACGCATAACGCCAACATAAAGCCGGTCGCTTATTTTACCGGACGGGAGACAGAGCTACAGGATTTGCGACAGAGGATAGCGGAAGGGCGAAAATCTGTCCTCGTAAGCGGCATGGGCGGAATCGGAAAGACGCATATCTGTAGAAAACTATTTGAGGAGTATCTCAGGGAACATACGGAAGAGCAAAACGGTCCTTTTCGGTACATAGGCTATATTGAGTATGACAGAGATATGGACAGCAGTCTGCAGAACTGCTTAAAGTTTAAGCAGCAGGAAAATCCGGAATACAATTCAGAAGCGGCATGGAGAGAACTAGAGCATCTGGCATCGAATGGGGAGCTCCTGCTGTTTTTCGATAATGTGAATGTGTCGATCGGGGAGGACGAAGGATTAAAACGGCTGATGAGCATACCAGGGGCGATTGTCCTTACTTCCAGGCGAAGAGAATTCAGCAAGGAATTTGAGCCGTATCGGATCGGGTTTCTCAGTACAGAAAAGTGCAGGGAACTATATGAGAAGATTCGTTTTGAAACTAGTCGGAAAACGGTGACGGAGAAGGAAGTGCCGGTTTTGGAATATATCATAGACACTTTGGCTGCGAGGCATACCATTACCGTTGAATTTCTGGCTCATCTGGCAAAAACGAAGCATTGGACAGTGCAAAAACTGCGGGACAAGTTGGAGGAGAAGTCATTTCGTCTGGAATATCGGGATGAGGAGGATAAGTTAGTCAATATTCAGGGATCGTATGAAATTTTATACGATATGTCTTCACTGACAGAGACGGAGCGGAGTATCCTTGAGGCATTTTCGATATTTCCGTATATACCGTTGTCAGCTGCAACATGTAGTGAATGGTTGTTTGCCGATGCCGGCGTAAGCGAGGAGGAAGATATCCTGACGGGGTTATATCAGAAGGGATGGCTGCAGTTTGACGAAGAGCAGGATAGCTATGCGCTGCATCCGGTATTTGCTCGGTTTATCTATGATAAATGTAAGCCGCAGTTGGGAAATCATCTCGAATTAATTGAGGCCTGTAGAAAGAGATTGGATGTATTGAAAAGCAGTTCGCTGTCAGAGTGCCAAAAATATATTCCTTTTGCGGAAAGCATGATTATCAAATTGGATATGGAAAATAATGTGGTACAGGCCAAATTCATATCTGCTCTTATTTTTTTACTATATTATGTAGCGGAATACAAAAAAGCGGAGGCTCTGTGTGAAAAGAGTCTTCGGATACAGGAAAGGATATTGGGAGAAGAGCATCCGGATACAGCGGAAACCTATAATAATCTTGCATTTTTGTATAAGGTTCAGGGAGAATATGAGAAAGCGAAGACGTTATATGAGAAGAGCTTGCGGATCAGGGAAAAGGTATTTGGAGAGGAGCATTCTGATACAGCCGTAAGCTATAATAATCTTGCAGGGGTGTATATGGCTCAGAGAGAGTATGAAAAAGCGGAAGCGCTGTGTGAAAAGAGCCTTCGGATCAGAGAAAGGGTACTGGGCGAAGAGAATCCGAATACGGCAACAGGTTATAATAATCTCGCATTTGTGTATATGACGCAGGGAAAGTATACGGAAGCGAAAGCGTTATATGAAAAGTGCCTACGGATACTGGAAAAGGTACTGGGAGAAGAACACCTATATACAGCCACAACTTATCATAATCTTGCGGAGATATATATGGCGCAAGAAGGGTATGGGAAAGCAAAAGAATTGTATGAAAAGTGTTTGCGGATTAGGAAAAAGATATTGGGGGAAGAACATCCTGATACGGCCGCGAGCTATAATGGTCTTGCATTTGTGAATGAAACTCAGGGAGAGTATCAAAAGGCAGTAATGAGTTATTTTAAAGCATATAGTATTCTTTTGACTATGGTGGGAGCCGATCATCCCAAAACATGCACCGCCTTAAAGAATATGAAGAGGGTGTATTGTGCTTGGAACCCGGGAGGAGACTTTATTCGTTGGCTGGAAGAGCAGCGGAAAAACTAGTATCTGCCAGGGAAAGAACGTCTATTTTGTTATTGACCGGCGAAAGAATTTTAGTATTGTCCGAATACTTGAAAAAGACAACAAATAAGGCTATGATATAGAAGTGTTTTTAGCACAACAGGAAAACAGGAGAAAAACCATGACAACTCAAAAAACCGAGCAGCAGGCAAGAGAAGAAATCTTATCACTGGTTAAGGAATACTGCAATACCTACCACAACGTGAAGAAACCCTTCCAGGAAGGTGACCGCATCCCCTACGCCTCCCGCGTATACGACAGCGCGGAGATGTGTAATCTGGTGGACAGCGCCCTGGAATTTTGGCTCACATCGGGAAGATATACGGATCAGTTTGAAAAACAGATGGCGGAGTATCTGGGTATTCGTTATTGTTCCCTCGTAAATTCGGGTTCCTCCGCCAATCTGCTTGCGTTTATGGCGCTCACCTCCCCGCTTTTGGGAGAACGGAAAATTGACAGGGGAGACGAGGTCATCACCGTGGCGGCGGGATTTCCCACGACGGTGGCGCCCATCATACAGTATGGCGCGGTGCCGGTGTTTGTGGATGTCACCATCCCGCAGTACAATGTGGATGTGTCCATGTTGGAGCGTGCGCTGTCTGAGAAAACAAAGGCTGTCATGATTGCGCATACGCTAGGCAATCCCTTTGACCTGAAGGCGGTCAGCGCCTTCTGCAAAAAGCATAATCTTTGGCTGATTGAGGATAACTGCGACGCGCTCGGTTCCGTGTATACAATAGATGGAGAGAAAAAACTGACAGGCACGGTGGGCGATATCGGAACATCCAGTTTCTATCCGCCCCATCACATGACCATGGGCGAGGGAGGCGCTGTGTATACGGACAATCCGCTTTTGCACAAGTGTGTCCGGTCGTTCCGGGACTGGGGTCGTGACTGTGTATGTCCGTCCGGCAGGGACAACCTCTGCGGTCACCGGTTTGACGGCCAGTATGGGGAATTGCCGAAAGGCTATGATCACAAGTATGTGTATTCCCATTTTGGATATAATTTGAAGGCGACGGATCTGCAGGCGGCTATCGGGTGCGCGCAGTTGGAAAAGTTTCCCTCCTTTGTGGAGCGCAGACGGTATAATTTTAACAGAATGAAGGAAGCGCTGCTTGCGTCTGACAAAGCGGCGCAGATCACGGACAAGCTGATTCTCCCGGAGGCCTGCGAGGGTTCTGAGCCGAGTTGGTTCGGGTTTCCGGTTACCTGTCAAAACGGCGCAGCGCGCAGTAAGGTTGTGCCCTACATGGAGGAGCACGGCGTGCAGACGAGGATGCTGTTTGCGGGAAATCTGACGAAGCACCCCTGCTTTGATGAGATGCGCGCCGCAGGCGAGGGTTACCGGATTGTGGGCAGCCTGGAGAACACGGACCGCATTATGGAGAATACGTTCTGGATCGGCCTGTATCCGGGTATGACGGATGAGATGATCGACTATATGGCGAAGACGCTGATCGAGGCGTTGGCGCAGTAAAAAGGATGAAAAAAGAAAGAGAAGACGTATGGCCCAGATAGATTTCGGATTAGATTTTTATAAAGGCAAAAAAGTATTGATTACCGGGCATACCGGATTTAAAGGCACATGGATGTGCGCGGCGCTTCTTATGGCGGGCGCGGAGGTTTCCGGCTATGCGCTTGAGCCGCCCACAGAGCCTTCGGTCTTTGCCTTGACGGATATGGGTAAGCGGATGCACTCCGTTATCGGGGATGTGAGGGATCTGGCCCATCTGCGTCAGGTTTTTGAGCAGGTACGTCCTGAGATCGTCATTCATATGGCGGCGCAGCCGATTGTGCGGGAATCCTATAAAGATCCCGTATACACCTATGAGACCAATGTGATGGGCACGGTGCATGTGTTGGAGTGCGTAAGAACGTGCGAAAGCGTGCGCTCCTTTGTCAATGTAACCACAGATAAGGTATATCTGAACCGGGAGTGGGCATGGGGCTATCGGGAAAACGAGGAGCTAAACGGGTACGACCCGTATTCCAATTCCAAATCCTGTTCCGAGTTGGTGACAAGCTGCTATCTGAACGCTTTTCTGGGGGAAAACGCCGAACGGCCCGTGGCGGTTTCCACGGCGCGGGCGGGCAACGTGATCGGCGGCGGCGATTTTGCGGTGGACCGGATTGTGCCTGACTGTGTGCGCGCAGCTTTATCCGGTCAGGAGATTATCGTGCGAAATCCCTTGTCCATACGGCCTTTCCAACATGTTCTGGAGCCCGTCATGGTATATTTGATGATTGCAAAAAAGCAGTATGAAAATCGGGAATATGCCGGAAACTATAATGTGGGGCCGGATGAGACAGACTGTTACACGACGGGAGAGTTGGTGACGTTGTTTTGCGGAAAATGGAATCAGGCCTCAGGAGAGAATGTGGGTTGGAAGAATGTGTCGGACGGCGGGCCCCACGAGGCGAATTATTTGAAACTGGATTGTTCCAGGCTGAAAACAGTCTTTGGATGGAGGCCGGTATGGAATTTGGAGACCGCCATGGAAAAAATTGTGGAGTGGACGATGGCTTATCGGGATAAAGAGGACTTATATGCACATATGTGCGGACAGATAGAAGAATTTTTGCATTCATGACAAAGGAGAGGCTTATGTATCGAGTAGAAGACAAATATAGCTGCACGGCCACAGAGCTGATTGCGCTTCAGTCCCGGATTGGGGCGGTGCTGCGCCCGGATGAAAATGAGGGAGGCGACGAGGGCTACAGTATCACCAGTCTCTATTTTGACGATTTCAGGGACTCGTGCCTCAGGGACACAGAGGACGGGGTGAACCGGCGGAATAAATACCGTATCAGGATCTATAACAATGCGCTCGATGTCATTAAACTGGAAGTAAAGACAAAGCAGCATAACCGGATTTTGAAGCGGTCCAAAAGCATTTCCATCGCGCAGATGAAGAGCCTGATGAACGGGGAGTGTATTGAGGACAGCGCTTCCAGGGAAGATCCGGCCACGCTCTTTAATCTGGCGATTCAGACGCAGGGGCTCCGGCCGAGGGTGATTGTCTCCTACGAGCGCAAGGCTTACGTGTATGAGCCGGGCAATGTGAGAATTACGTTTGACCGCAATATTCGTGCCGGCGGCCGGGTGGAAGAATTTGGACAGAAAAATATCAGCTATGAATTTTTGCGGGAATATGATAAAGTGTTAGAGGTGAAGTATGATGAGTTCATACCGGATTTTCTCCTGCAGCTTTTAGAACTGGGAAACATGCGGCAGACAGCCTGGTCCAAGTATCAGTTGTGCAGGGAGTGCGTGGATTTTTAATGAGGGCGGCCATGCGGCAGCTGCCAAGGTCATGCAGGCATGACTTGGGCTTGCTGCTTACGGAAAATACAGAAAGAAGCGGGGAGCTTCGGAACGGAGGAAAAGATGTCAATTAGGGATGTAATCAAAAACAGTGTATACGAGAGTCTGGGAGGCGGAACCAATCTGTCGGCCAAGAGCATTCTGCTGCTCATTGCCATTGCGGCGTTGGTGGGGCTTTACATATTTGCGGTGTACAAGCTGTCTGCCAAGTCGGCGTTCTACTCAAAGGATTTGAATGTGACGATGGCGGGTATGCCGATTATCGTGGCGGCGATCATGATTGCCATGCAGTCGAATCTTTTGGTGTCGCTTGGTATGGTGGGCGCGTTGTCCATTGTCCGTTTCCGTAATGCGGTGAAGAACCCGATCGATCTGCTCTATCTGTTCTGGTCCATCAGCGCAGGCATCATCGTGGGCGTAGGGCTCTATGTACTGGCTTTCGTGCTGTGTATTGTGATGACGGTGCTTCTGCTCGTGCTTGACTTGGTGCCAAATGCCAAGGCTCCCGACCTTTTGGTGCTCCGTGCGTTGGCGGCGGAGGTTGATTACGGGGAAGTGGAAAAGATTTTGAAGGAGAACTGCAAGTATCATAAAGAGAAATCCAGAAGCATCAAAAACGGCGAATCGGAGTTGATCATCGAGATTAAGACGGCGAAGAAGGAAGAACTTCTGGAGGCATTCTCCAAAGTGAAATGCATGACGCAGATCAACTGTATCTCCCACGACGGCGAGTGCAGGGCGTAGAAGAAAGGAAAAATATGCTGTTTGCGATAGCGGCGTTGTCTGGCAATATTCATATTTACAAAAAGCGAAAAAGCATAGAAGACACAGGCCTTGGTTCCTATATTGAGGCCTGTTGTCTGTGGATGCTTTTTCTTTTTGCGTTGACGGAGGGGCTTTCCGCTTTGCAGGCTCTGCGGTTCCGCTATCTGTTGGCGGCGTGGGGGCTGTTGGATGTGCTGCTTTTGGCGCTGTTACTGGTGCAGTGGAGGCGGTCGGGGGTATCTGTAAAGTCTGCCATAAGGGCAGGGTTTGGCGGTGGGAGACAGATGCTTAAGGAGACACCCGGTTATGGCATTCTGCTTTTGTTCGGAGCGGTGGTTTTGGTGTTGTCTTTAATCACCACGCCCTACAACTGGGATTCCATGACCTATCATCTGCCCCGGATTGCCCATTGGACGCAGAACCGTTCGGTGGCACACTTTGCGACAAATTCCATCAGGCAGATTTCCAGTCCGGTGTTAGGAGAGTTTGTGAATCTGCATGTCTTTATTCTGTGCCGTGGACACGACCTGTTTTTTAATTTATTGCAGGGAATCTCCTATCTGACCTGCGCGGTTATGGCGGCGGCCATCGCCGGAAAGCTTTCCTGTGACAGAAAATTCCGGTTTCTGGCGGCGCTTCTGTACATGTCCATGCCGATTGCCTTTGCGGAGGCGTTGACCACGCAGGTGGATAACTTTGCCGCAATCTGGCTTTTGTTCTTTGTGTACCGGCTGTTGGACTACACGGACCGGGAGACGGCAATGAAGTTTGACAGAACGACTGTCTGCCGGGTAGGCACAATGGGGCTGTGCGTGGCCTGGGGCTATCTGACAAAACCTTCCGTCTGTGTGGGGATGGTGGTGTTTGCCCTGTGGCTGCTTTTGGTCTGTATCAGAAGGAAGGACAGGCCGGGCGATCTGGCTAAAATCTTTTTCTGTGCCCTGCCCTGTGTGGCGCTTCCTCTGGCACCTGAGATTCTGCGGAATTTTCAAAGTTTCGGGGCTTACGCCAGTCCCAGTGCGGGGGCGGCCCAACTAGTGGGGACCTTACAGCCTGCCTATCTTTTTGTGAATCTGTTAAAAAATTTATCTTTTCATATGCCTTCTGTGCTTGTGAGGGACGGGCATGAGATTTTTGCCGGGATCGCCGTGTCGGCGGCCAAGATGCTTCATGTCGATTTGGATGCGGAGGCGATCTCGGAGAACGGCAGGGAGTATTTTCTGCACGAGGCAGGAAACTATAACTGTGACACGGCGGGAGGGTCTTTGGTGTTCTGGCTTTTCATTTTCTGCGTGCTGTGGGCTCTTCTTCGGTTTGGGAAGATGCAGTGGGAGAAATGCGGCAGGGGATATGCGCTTGCAGCGTCGCTCTCTTTTTTGGCTTTCTGCACGGTGCTTCGCTGGGAGCCGTTCGTGGGCAGATATATGATTTCCTATCTGGCTCTTTTGTGTCCGGTCATTTCCCTGGCTATACAGCTTGCGACGAAGGAGAAGAGACGAGAGCCGTTTCGGTGGGGGATTATGGGCACGGTGTGTTTCCTGTGCGTGATGGAGATGCTGAATCTCACCCGCTATCACTATAAGATTTTTCAGGAGCATGCGCGCACCAGGCCCTACAGTTATTTTGCGGCCCGTTGGGACGAAATGGCCCCCTATGCGGCCCTGACCGATCAGATTAAGTCGCAGGGATATGAGAATGTGGGGCTTTATCTGCACAAGGCGGATGACTTTGAGTATCCTTTCTGGGCGATGCTGGACGGGTGCCGTCTGGAGCATGTGTTGGTGGAAAACGAGACCGTTGGCTATGTGGATGAAACTTTTGTGCCAGACTGCATCATCTGGTTTGGGGCGCTTCCCGAGGAACCGGTGGTGGTCGGCGGCCAGACCTATGGAACCGTGACGGAGGTGGCAAAGAAGGAATATTTGTTGGAACTGTAACAGTTCAGCCCTCGTCATTCATAAAAGCGTCTGCTTCGCATCCGTCGCTGCTTACGCAGCTCATCTTTTATTTCATTTGAGGGCGCTCCGCTCATGAAATAATGTCAAAATCGCGTTGTATGCAAGCATCCACGCATATTTGACATTACTTCATGGCTGAACTGTTATAAAAAATACAACATCTTGTACTTTTTCTCTTGCATAATACAATTACGGGTGTTATAATCAAAACTGTTAGAGGGTAACATAATAAAATGTTATGGAACTCACATGCAGAGAAAAGGTGGAATTGAAATGAACAAGAGAAAGATATTCGCATTGCTGTGGATGCTCGGTCTGCTTGCGGGAGTGAATACGATGACTGTATCGGCGGCGGAGCAGAAGGTGCAGGAGGAAGCCGAAAAGGACGGAAAGGCGGAAGATTATGTGAGCCGGATCGTCAGTTTTACGGATGGCACCGGTATGCGGGTGACTTATGATGCCAACGCCTCCAGACAATATGTCTACGAGGTTGTGGACGGCGTGCTGACGGATGTGAAAGTGAAAAAGACTGACGCGGAAGGCAGTTTGGTTTTGGAAGAGAATCATTTTGAGGGAACGGTGGAATTGCAGCAGCCGGAGGAAGGGGAAAAATACACTTCCATCTCGGCGGAGCTGTTTGGCAGGAATACGCACATTACCTATGTGAAACTGCCTGCCGGGGTGACAGCGGTTGCGGCGGAGAGTTTCCGGGGCTGTACGGCATTAAAAAGCGTCTATCTGCCCGCTACGGTTGAGACGATAGGGAAGGGGGCTTTCCGTGATTGTACGGCGATGACGCAGATTGCCCTGCCAAAGTCGGTGACAGCTATCGGAGACAACGCTTTTCAGGGGGACAGCAAGCTGCAGAAGGTATATGTCAAAGCGGGAGAAGGATTGACCTCCATCGGCGCCAATGCCTTTCCGGGTGCGCAAGAGGCCAAGGAGCTTGTGATCGTGTCAGAAAAGGGAAGCCTGGCGGAGACTTATGCCGGCGAAAACGGACTTTCCTTTGAGGAAAAAGAATCAGAGGAATAAAAAAGAGATAAGAAACCGACAGCCAATGAGCTGTCGGTTCAGACTGTCAAAGAACCCCTGTTATGCAGCAGCACAGCAGAGGTTCTTTTTT
>CAMXPV010000052.1 GCA_947245585.1 uncultured Lachnospiraceae bacterium
TTTAAAAATATACCGGGAGATATATTGACAAATTTCAAATATTGAGATAGGAGGAAGTATAAAATGAACAACACAAAGCAGAGCCCTATAAAAAAGCTTTTGGCGGTCAAGGGCATGGGAGCGGCACTCACCGCGTTTGTCGGTCTGATCATTATATACATAGCGTTCGGTCTGATCAATTCGGCGGTCTTTTCCGGCAATAATATATTGAATCTGCTTCGGTCCATGTCAAAATATCTGCTTATCGGTATCGCCCAAAGCTACGTACTCATCACGGGAAACATTGATCTTTCCATCGGTTCCATCGTAGCGATGAGCGCCATGATTTCGGCTACACTTATGACAATGGGAGTCAATCCCGTTTTGGCCATTTTGATTGCGCTAGCATGTTGCCTGGTGGTTGGTGTGATCAATGGTATCCTGGTAGGTAAATTTAAGCTTCCGCCCTTTATTGCGACTCTTGGCACGATGTTTGTGGGACGCGGCATTGCCTACATTGTAAACAACAATCGCAATACCGACGCGATCGCGACAGGCATCGGTAAGGAGGCGGGCGACAGCTTCCAGAATTTCTTCTACTATGGAACGACTTTTGGTATTTACAATACGTTCTGGATTGCAATCGTGATGTTTGTGATATTTTTCTTCCTGCTGTCCAAGACAAGGACAGGAAGACACATATATGCAATCGGCTCCAACATTGATGCGGCGAAACTTTCCGGTGTCAACGTGGTGGCGACCACCACAAAGACGTATCTTGTCAGCGCCATTTGCTCCTGGGTAGTGGGCTTGATTTTGTGTGCGCAGGCCGGTATGGGTAATATGGAAGCCGGTAACATGTACGAAATGTACGGCGTGGCTGCAGGCGTAATCGGCGGGGTGTCTCCTCTGGGCGGCACTGGAATTCTTCTCGGCACGTTGGCCGGTGCGGCGGTATGGCAGACACTGGAAAACGGCTTGAATATGATCGGCACACAGGTAGGTTACCAGCGTTTGGTCATCGGTATTATCGTGGTATTTGCAGTGCTTCTGGATTTGGTGCGCAGAAGCGGACAATTTTCCAAAAAGAAAAAGGGCTAAAACCGCATAAGCGGATAGCGATAGATGAAAAAGGAGGATTTAGCATGAAAAAGAAATTATTGGCTATGTTCTGCTGCTTGACGTTGGCAGCGGCATCCCTGGCAGGATGCGGCGGCGGTTCGACAGAGACGGGCGCGGCGACAGCAGAGACAGGTGGAGAAGAGACACAGGCACCGGCGGCAGCGGCAGAATTGGGTGTGACGGTAGACTTTATGGCTCCCAACACAAAGGACGATGCCCAACAGATTGAGTGCGTGAACAATGCGGTGGCAGGCGGCTACAATGCAATCATCGTAGCGGCTAACGGCCCCGACGCAATCTCTTCCGCTTTGAAGGAGGCTTCCTCTGCGGGTGTGAAGATCGTCTATGTGGATTCCCCGGCAAATGTGGATGCAGAGGCAACTTTCTCCACAGACAACAAGGCTGCCGGTAAGACGGCGGGCGAGGAGATGAAGAAAGCCCTTGAGGCGGCAGGTACGACCTCCGGCGATATCGGTATCGTCAATGTAAACGCGGCTACGGACTCCTGTGTGATGCGTGAGGAAGGTTTCCGTTCCGCATTTGAGGGAACCGGATTCAATTTGTTAGAGACGCAGTACGGCGAGGGCGATGCGGCAAAATCCCAGAGCATTGCAGAGAACTATATCACGCAGGGCGTGGTGGGAATCTTTGGATGTAACGAGGGTTCCACAACCGGTACCGGTAATGCCATTAAAGCGGCAGGCAATTCCGGAATTGTCGGCGTAGGCTTTGATAAATCCGATGCGATCCAGAATTTGATTTCTGATGGTCATCTGCTTTGTACCATGGCTCAGAACCCTGATGTAATGGGTTATGAGGGCGTGAAGGCAGCAGTTGCGGCAGTAAACGGCGAGAGCCTTGGCGGTGCGGTGACAGATACGGGCGTATCGGTGATTAACGCGGCAAGCCTCGGCGGCGGTGCAGCAACTCCAGCGTTAAATGGCAGCACGACTGCGAGCAAGGAGTGGAAGATTGCCCTGATTACCATGGACTCTATCGATCAGCATTGGGTAACCCTGAATGATGGCGCGCAGTCTAAGGCCAAGGAGCTTGGCGTGAGTGTGACTTTTATGGCTCCCAATACGAAGGATGATGCGCAGCAGATCGAATGTGTAAACAATGCGGTGGCGGGCGGCTATGATGCAATTATGGTGGCGGCTAACGGCCCTGACGCCATTTCTTCCGCGCTGAATGAGGCGGTGGCAGCAGGCGTGAAGATTGTATATGTGGACTCTCCGGCTAACGTGGATGCGGAGGCAACCTTCTCCACAGACAACAAGGCTGCCGGTAAGACGGCGGGCGAAGAGATGATTAAGGCTCTTGAGGCTGCCGGAACAACCTCCGGTGATATTGGTATCATCAATGTAAATGCGGCTACAGATTCCTGCGTCATGCGTGAGGAAGGTTTCCGCTCCGCATTTGAGGGAACCGGCTTTAATCTGTTAGAGACCCAGTACGGTGAGGGCGACGCGGCAAAGTCCCAGAGTATTGCAGAGAATTATATTACGCAGGGTGTAGTGGGAATCTTTGGTTGTAATGAAGGATCTACCACAGGTGCAGGAAATGCCATCAAAGCAGGCGGCAACGCAGCAATCGTCGGTGTGGGCTTTGATAAGTCCGATGCCATCATGAACCTGATCAGCGACGGCCATCTGTTATGCACCATGGCTCAGAATCCGGATCAGATGGGTTCTATGGGTGTGGAAGCCTGTGTGAAGGCCCTGGAAGGAGAGAGCCTTGGCGGTGCAGTACAGGATACGGGAGTTTCTGTGCTGACCAAGTAGGTTAAATGTGGTATAATACAATCATAGAGAAAACCGTCGGAGTTTCCGGCGGTTTTCTTGGCAGTATCAGAAATGAAGGCGAGGGCGGTTATGGGGGATGAAAGATTAAAGGTAATGATTGCGGATGATGAGGAACGGATTTGTCAACTGATCGAAGCGTTGATAGACTGTGACGCGCTTCATATGGAAGTTGTGGGGGTTGCGCACAACGGACTGGAGGCCTGCGATCTGGTGAAAAAGAGAAAACCGGATATTTTGATAACGGATATCAGAATGCCGGGTTACAGCGGCTTAGAGCTTATTGAGAAAATTAAGGCGAGCGAGGCGGACTTGGAGATTATCATTATCAGCGGGTACGCCCATTTTGCATATGCCCAGACGGCAATTAAATACGGCGTGGGGGATTATCTGTTGAAACCGATCAATAAGGAAGAACTGACGGGGACATTGCAAAAGCTTGGGGAACGGATATGGAAGAGGCGGCAGAGCGCAGAGGATCACTGGCGGATACAACAGAAAAATGAAGCGGATATTCGGCTGTTTCAGGCGAATGTGATGAATCGGCTGACGGAAGAGAGTACATGGAAACCGTCTCTGGAGGAGCTGCGGGAAAAATATTATCTGCGTGTGAAAGAGGGCGTTTTTCAGGGATTTATGGTGAAAGTGGACTGTGAGAAAGAGGGGGCGATCAGTCCGGCAGGAATTAACATTATATTGGATAAAGTACAGTCTCTTTTGGAAAACAGTCTGAATTACCGCTGCGAGGAGTTTGTGTTGAGGACAAAGGGGTCGGGCTGTATCGGCTTTTTAAACTATGGAGGCGAGAAGACGGAGGAGATACGGAGGATATTCAGGGACTGTCTCAATCAAATGGAGGGCGAAAAGGGTATTTTCGGACCTGTCACGTTTACCGCCGCTCTTGGAGGCGTTGAGAGAGGGGCGGAGGGCTTACAGGAATCGGTAAGGCAGGCGGCCCTTACTATGGAAGACAGGCTTTTGCGGGGGACGGGGAAACTTTTGGAACGCGCGCCGTCTCCGTCTGCCATACATGAACAGAATATATTGGAGCGATATGTGAGACAGATCGTGCATGCCATAGAGGTGATGAGCGCGCAGGAGGCGGCGGAGGCGGTCGAGCAGATGCGCAGTACCATACTGGAAGTGCGGGATGTAAAAGGGTTTGAAGTACGGGAGCTTGTGTACTCGGCAGCAGGTCTTTTTTTAAGCCAGGTGGAAGTGAAAAACAGGGCGGAAGCGATTAAGGATTTTGAAGAACGCTGTTCCCTCTGCGGCAGTGCGGATGAACTTTTCAACAGACTTTGCTCCCTGCAGAAGGATTATGTGGAGGAAATGAGCCTGCGGCACGAGGCGGATACGGTACGGCCCATTCGCCTGGCGAAACAGTATATCCAAAATCACTACAGCGAGCCGATTACACAGGAAGAGGTAAGCGGCGCCGTTGGATTGAGCGCGGCCTATTTTAGCGCGCTTTTTAAAAAGGTGGAGGGAGAGGGATTTGCCAAGTATCTGATATCTTTTCGCATGGAAAAGGCAAAGGCGTTATTGCGGGAGACGAACATTCCGGTATCTAAGATCTGCCAACAGGTGGGGTACAATGATTTGAAGCATTTTACGCACACCTTTGAGAAGGCGACAGGAGTAAAACCAACGGTTTACCGGAAGATGTACGGATAGGAGAATTCGGATGAAGGAAGAATACCGCTTAAAGTATATATCAAACAGAGTTCTTTTGATCGGCGCCGTCACTTTTTCTTATTTTGTGGAGGAGGCGGTTCGCAATGTGCTTTTGGGCATACACGGGGAGGAGACCGTACTTCGTGCAGGCTTTTACGTTGTAGTTGCCCTGCTGTATTTTTTGGTCGTCTGGTTCTGTGTGGTTTTACCCTACAGACGTTCAGAACTTTTGGTGGAGCGCTTCCTGGACGGCTATTTGATAGAGGGCAGGGATTTTGAGAAAGCGTTCCAGAGTCCGTCCATGAAGAGGCAGGTGGAAGAAATTGAGAAAATATTACACTCTCCAAAGCTGATGGACTTAAATAAAAGACAGGCGCAGTATCTGGCTTTGCAAAACCAAATCAATCCGCATTTCCTCTATAATACCTTGGAAAGCATTCGCGGGGAAGCCCTGATTGCGGGGCTTGACGGCGTGGCAGATATGACGGAGGCGCTTGCAAAGTTTTTCCGTTATACGATTACGAATATAGAAAATCTGGTGACAGTGCAGGATGAACTGGATAATTGCGAGACGTACTTTCTGATTCAGAAGTACCGTTTTGGCGATCGCCTGCAGCTTCATATTGACTATGATGTGGAGGATTGGGAGGATATCATGAGCTGTAAAATTCCGAAATTGACATTACAGCCAATTCTGGAAAACAGCATTATCCATGGTACGGAATTAAAGGTGGAGACCGGCAACCTGCGGATCCAGTTTGGGAGGACGCAGGACAGGCTGCTTATCCGGATTTCTGACGACGGCGTGGGTATGGACGAGGAGACGCTTACGAAACTGAACCGCAAGCTAGGGCGTGACGGTGACGAATTGATTCGCGGGGAAGAGAGAAGGGGCGGTATTGCTCTGGCCAATGTAAATAGCAGAATACATTTGATTTTCGGGGAAGAGTATGGACTTCATGTCTATTCTGTGCCGCAGAAGGGGACGGATGTGGAGATTACAATTCCCTTTCAGAGGGATGAAGACGTATGAGACAGGAAATATTCCGCATGGAGCGGGTTACTTACCCGGATAAGGGGAGTAAACGGTTGGAGGATCTCAACCTGCAGATCTATCAGGGGGAAATCATGGGCCTGGTGCCTATTAATGCGCATGGCCTGCAGGAGCTTTTACAGTTGATGCAGACCAATATGCCGCTCTACGACGGGTATATTTACTATTGCGGTGAGCGTGTTAATTCATGGAAGAGTACAAGGCGGTCCGCGAACAGAATTGGCATTATTGATGCACACAGCAGATTGGTGGAGCATATGACAGTCTCCGACAATATTTTTGTGCTCCGGCAGGGATTTCGGCAGAGCATTATAAAAGGGAAACTGCTGCAAAGACAGTTGTCGCCTTTTATGCGGGATATCGAGATGGAAATTTCTGCGGATGCTTATGTGGATAAGCTGCCTGCTCTTGAACGCGTGGTGGTGGAGCTTTTGCGCGCGGTGGTGGCAGGGTACCGGCTGATTGTCTTAAATGAGATCAGCACGGTCATTAATGGGGATGAGATTGCCAAGCTTTATGAGATTATGCACCATTACGCCGGACAGGGATTTTCTTTTCTCTATATCAGCCTGCATCTGGAAGAGATTATGGAGGTGTGCGACAGGGTCGCGCTTTTTTCCAACGGCCGGATCCAAAAGGTTGCGCAGCGTGCGGAGATGACGAGCGAGATAGTGGAGAGCTACTCCTTTGAATTTGATAAAATGATACGAAATCATTTGGGCACCCGCAATATTGTGCAGCAGAAGAAAAAGACAGCGCTGTCTCTCTCGCATATTACGGGAGATGTGCTCGTGGATTTTTCGATGGAAGTTTATGAGGGAGAATGCCTGGTGGTTCAGAATTTGGACGAGCAGGTTCAGCGGGATATTCTGCACATGCTCTGCGGTGAAAAAAAGCCTAAAGGCGGTGAATTTCGTATGGACGGACAGGCGATTTCACCGGCTGCATGCAAGGAGTTTGCGCTGGTTTTGGCGGACCCTGCAAAGACGATGGTGTTTCCGGGAATGAGCTATCTGGATAACCTGTGCATGGGATTATCCCGCAGAGTGTTGGGTATTTGGCAAAACGGGCATATGAAAAACAGTGTGAAAAGGGAGTACGCAAAGATTCTTGGAAAAGAGGTGTTTTCCATGCCGGTGGAAGCTCTCGGAGAGCGGCAGAAATGCCAACTTGTCTATACGCGGGTATTGCTGCAAAAACCCAGGGTGGT
Source organism: uncultured Lachnospiraceae bacterium (assembly GCA_947245585.1). GTDB lineage: Bacteria > Bacillota > Clostridia > Lachnospirales > Lachnospiraceae > UBA3282. The sequence continues at coordinate 6,845 of CAMXPV010000052.1, forward strand.
GGTCTGTGTACAGCCTTTTAAAGGCGCGGATCTGCCTCATCGTGTGTTCATCTGGCAGATGATGGAAACTTTGCTTGACAGGGGGATGGCGGTGGTAATTTTGACCATCAATCTGGCGGATTCCATGTCGCTGGCGGACAGACTTATCCGAGTGGGAAAAGAGGGAATCTTGCAGGAGGTGAACAGGGAAGAGTTTGGGTCCGTGTCAATCAATGCGCCGTGGTTGGATTTATACCGCTGAGGCTGAGCCGGGAAATAAAAAAGAACCGTCCCCAGAGCACTTACGTCTCCAAAAACAGTCCTTATAGTGCACCGCCAGGGGCTCGAACCCTGGACACCCTGATTAAGAGTCAGGTGCTCTACCAACTGAGCTAGCGGTGCATGTCCTTTGTGTTAAAATGGCACGTCTAACCGACGCAAAAGTTATTATAGTATAATGTTTTCCGTAATGCAAGCATTTTTTAAAGAAAATTTAAGAATATTTCAAAATTGTTTAGAGATTGCATTTCCGGAATCAAAATGATACATTAGTCAGAGACTGAAAGAAGGAAAAGAGGCGGATCACATGATTTTTGAAAGCCATGCACATTATGATGATGATGCGTTTGATGCGGACAGGGAGGAGCTGCTTGCTTCTCTGGCGGAACACGGAATTGGTACGGTGATCAATATAGGAGCAAGTCTCGCCGGCAGTGAGGCTACGGTGAAACTTTGTGAGCAGTATCCTTTTGTATACGGAGCTGTGGGCGTGCATCCCAGCGAGGTACAGGAGCTTACACAGGAAGGCCTAGCGCATCTGCGCGGCCTGTGCAGTCATGAAAAAGTGGTGGCGGTCGGTGAGATCGGGCTGGATTACCACTATCCGGAACCGTCTGTGCCGGTACAGAAAGAGTGGTTTGAACGGCAGTTGGAACTGGCAAGGGAGGTGAAACTCCCCGTTATCATTCACTCCAGGGAGGCGGCGAAAGATACTTTAGATATTATGCAGGTGCACTGCGCGGGGGAGATCGGCGGTGTAGTGCACTGCTTTTCCTATGCAAAGGAGATGGCGAGAGAATATTTAAATATGGACTATTATTTTGGCATAGGCGGTGTCATTACCTTTAAGAATGCAAAAAAACTAAAGGAAGCGGTACAGTATATTCCCATGGACAGGATTCTTTTAGAGACGGACAGTCCGTATCTTTCGCCGGAGCCTCACCGGGGCGGGCGCAATTCTTCTTTGAATCTTCCTTATGTGGCAAAGGAAATCGCAGAGCTTAAGGGAATTTCTTATGAGGAAGTGGTGGAGTGTACGGAGCGCAACGCGAAAAGGCTGTTTGGTCTGGAAAGGTGAGAGAGATGTTTTATGGCTGATTTGGGAAACTTTACAAATACGTCGGAGATACTTAAGAAGTACCAGTTTCGTATGCAGAAGAAATATGGGCAGAATTTTTTGATCGATGCGAATATTCTTCAAAAAATCGTAGAGGCAGCACAGGTCATGAAAGAGGATTGTGTTTTGGAGATTGGCCCGGGGATTGGTACGATGACGCAGTATCTTGCGGAGGCAGCAGGACAGGTTATTGCCGTTGAGATTGACGGGGGCCTGATTCCCATATTGGAGGATACGCTGTCTTCCTATCATAATGTCACGATCCTGTGCGAGGACATTTTGAAAGTGGACCTGGCGGCGCTTTCGGAGAAAAACGGCGGCAGGCCGATGAAGGTTGTGGCGAATCTTCCGTATTATATTACAACGCCTATTATTATGGCGCTTTTTGAGAGCCATGTGCCGCTTGCCAGTATTACGGTTATGGTGCAGAATGAGGTGGCGGCGCGTATGCAGACGGGGCCCGGCACGAAAGATTACGGGGCGCTGTCGTTGGCGGTGCAGTATTATGCGAAGCCGGAGATTGTGGCCAGAGTGCCGGCATCCTGTTTTTTGCCGAGGCCGAACGTGGACAGCGCGGTAGTACGCCTGCTCCGGTACGAAAAGCCGCCGGTTGACGCAGTGGACGAAGCCTTTCTCTTTGCCGTGATCAGAGCTTCGTTTAACCAGAGACGAAAGACCCTGGCCAATGGTCTGGCTAATGCGGGAGGGCTTGGCCTTACCAGAGGGCAGGTGGAGGAGGCGCTTCAGGAGATGGGGCTCTCAAAGACGGTGCGCGGCGAAACGCTCACATTGGAGCGGTTTTCAGAATTGTCCAATCGACTTTTACGAGTGGGAAAGTGAGGGGCAGTTGAGGAAAAAATACAAGATAAAGGGATTTTCTTAAGAATAAACTCCATATATTGGGAGAAGAGGTACTTTTTTTCAACGGAATTTGTTTACATTGATTGGTGACTATGGTAAACTGAAACAGATAATAGGGTCATTGTGCAGACAGATAAAAAAGCAAAATACGTTGATGAGGTGGGTACCTTGGATAAATTTGAGTACAAAGCCAGTGCGGATGAGATCAAAGCGCTGATAGCAGAAGGAGAGTTCGCGGAAGCGGTAAAGATTGCGGATAAAATCGATTGGCGCAGGGTCAGAAGCGTTATGATGCTGTGCACGATAAGCGATCTGTATAAGATCAACAGACGGTATCAGGAGAGTAAGGATATTCTTCTGATGGCATATGAGAAACATCCGACGGGCAGGCTGATCATATATTCTCTGTGTGAGCTTTGTATTAAAATGGGAGAGTACGATCAGGCCAGTGAATACTACAAGGAGTTTGTACAGATCGCGCCGAGAGATACGGGGCGCTATGTTTTGCAATACAGGCTTTACGAAGCGTTGGATGTGAGCATAGAGGAACGGATAGCGATTCTGGAGGAGTTTAAGAAACGGGAGCCCAGAGAGAAATGGGTGTATGAATTGGCATATCTCTATCACCGCATTGGTTTGACGACAAAGTGTGTGGAAGAGTGCGACGAGATGTTCCTCTGGTTTGGAGAGGGAAGATATGTCATAAAAGCATTGGAGTTAAAAGCGCTGCATCAACCCTTAAGCCCTGAACAGCAGGATAAATACGACGCTTATATAGAAGGCAGAAGCGCCGGTGAAGATGTGGATGACGATGCGCCTGTGATGGAGGATGCGGATGACGAAGAGCCTGCCGACGAGATGGAGGAAGAGTTTCCGGAGGACGAGCCAGAGGAGGAAATGATTGACCACGGCGAGGAGGAAGATGCGGTATACATGCGGGATGTTCTTTCTGCGCCGACAACAGAGCTGCCGGAGGTCAAGACGGTTGATGTAGGGCAGTATAACACCATCAATCTGCAAATGGCTCTGGCGGAGAGCATGAAGGAAGTGCTTGCCGACGACGAGGGCGCGGACGGCCCGGACGACGGTGCCCGGGAGATAGAGGAGATTGAAGCGGGCGCGGATGTCTTTTTGGAGGAGGAGCCGGAGAGCGCTTCGGAGGTGGAAGACGATGTGCCGGAAGAGGTGGACGTTTTGGAGGAAGAAGCGCCTTCTATTACGGACACGCTGATAGCGCCGCTTTTGGAAGAGACGGCCGAGCTTCCCAAGGTGAAGAATACAAATGTCCTGAATGAGGAGGAGCTGCAGAAAGCCAGCGAGGAGATTGTGCGGGACGATACGCTGGTATTTGACGCGCAGAAAATTATTGAGGAAATGACGAGGGAGGCCGAGCGACTGCAGGCAAGGGCGCTTCGTGAACAACAGGCGATGATGGCCCAGAAACCCTCGGAGTATGATAAATTTCTTTCCCAGGAGTACGACGGACAGCTCAGCATTGTGCTGCCCGACGCGGTGAAGGTAGAAAAGCAGATTACGGGACAGCTCAGTATTGACGACATTATGGCTGAATGGGAACAGATGAAGCAGGATAACAAGGAGAAGCGGATGGAGGATGTCCGTCAGCATATCCTTGCCCAGACGGGAAGTCTGTTTGCCAATTTTGATGAGGCCACGAAAAATGGTCTTCTGGAAGAGTTGGAGAAGGCCTTTATGGCAGCCATCATGAAGGAATCCGGGAGAAATCCGCAGGTGAAAAAGGTGGTTTTCCCGGATGACGATTTGAATGGAAAAACTTCCGCAAAGAAGGAGATATCGGTTTCCAGGCCACAGGAGAAAGAGGAAGAACCGGAGACGGAGGAGATCGAAGAAGAGCCGGTGGAAACTGCGGAAGCGGCAGAGGAGACCGAAGCGCCCGCGGAACCCGAAAAAGCGGTGAAGGAGACCGAAGCGAAGGCGCATACGGAAGAAGCGGATGCCGTGGAGGAGACCGTAAAGGATAGAGAGTTGAGCGTGGAGGAGCAGGAACTTTTCGGTAAGTTTGTTCATCAGCGCAAATCCAGAAGGCAGTTGATTCATACCCTGGACAATATGAGTCTGGCATCTTGTACGGGCAATGTGATTATCACCGGCGAGGAAGAAATTACGACGCTGTCATTGGCGAAGGCCCTGATCCGCGAGATGCAGTATAACGACAGTAATTTTTCCGGTAAAGTGGCAAAAGTGGAGGGGCCGGTCCTTAACAAGAAGGATGTGGAGGCAACTTTTTCAAAACTTGACAACGGCGCGCTGATCATTGCGGAGGCTGCGAAACTGAAACAGGCTACGGTGGCATCCATCATTAAAGTTCTGGAAAAAGAAAAGATGGGTATTTTGGTTTTGCTGGCCGGGACGAAATCAGAGATTGACAACCTGCTTAAGAAGAATAAGGCGCTTGCCAATAATTTTAATCTGCGGGTAGATGTTGAACCGTTGGATAACGAATCCCTGGTGGCATACGCAAAGCAATATGCGGAGGAACAGGAATATTCCATTGATGAATTCGGTATTCTTGCACTCCACACGAGAATCGCGGACAGACAGACGAACGACCATGAAGTGACGCTCGCCGAGGTCAGGGAATTGGTGGACGAGGCGATTGAATACGCAAATAAAAAAACACCAAAACATTTTATGGATATTTTGCTCGCAAAGAGGTATGATGAAGAGGACATGATTATATTGCGTGAGAAAGATTTCATGCACTACTAGATGTTCGCGAAAAATTAATATTATATAAACGGGGGGGTTGTTTATGGCGGTAAAGAAGACGGCTAAAACATCGGAAAAGCCAAAAAAGCAGGGAAAGTCGACGGCGGCAAAAACAGTGAAGAAGGTTGAAAAGAATGCAGCCGGGGAGGTGTTTATCTCCGAAGCCGACCAATATGTGTTTGCGCAGGGTACGCACTATGATATCTATAAAAAACTGGGCGCGCATCCTTCTGTGGAAAACGGCGTAAAAGGTATGTGCTTTGCAGTGTGGGCACCCAACGCGGCCAGTGTGCATGTGATCGGGACCTTTAACGGTTGGGACGAGGAAAAGGATCAGATGGAAAAGCTTGGCTCCGGCGGCATTCATAAGCTTTTCATTCCGGGTGTGGGGGAGAATGAACTTTACAAATATTTGATCCGGACACCTGCAGGAGAGAAGCTCTATAAGGCTGATCCCTTTGCAAACTATGCGGAGATGCGTCCGGGGAATGCCTCCAAAACCTTTGATATCAGCAAGTTCAAATGGACGGACGGCGCATGGATGGCTGAGAGGGAGAAGAAAGATTATAATAAAGAGCCTATGGCAATTTACGAGTGCCATATCGGTTCGTGGATGAAACATCCTGACGGAACGGAAGAAGGTTTTTACAATTACCGGGAGTTTGCGGACCGGGTGGTAGAGTATCTGAAAGAGATGCACTATACGCACATAGAACTTATGGGAATCGCAGAGTATCCCTTCGACGGTTCCTGGGGATATCAGGTGACGGGTTATTATGCGCCAACTTCCAGACACGGCGATCCCTCCGATTTTATGTACCTGATCAACACCTTACATAAAAATAAGATCGGCGTAATTCTTGACTGGGTTCCGGCTCACTTTGCGACCGACGCGCATGGTCTTGGCCGTTTTGACGGGCAGTGTATTTTTGAACATCCCGATCCGAGAATCGGCGAGCACCCCGACTGGGGCACAAAGATTTTTAATTACGCCAAAAATGAGGTCAGGAATTTCCTGATTGCCAATGTGCTTTACTGGATCAGGGAGTTTCATATTGACGGCATCCGTATTGATGCGGTGGCTTCCATGCTTTATCTGGATTACAGCAAGCAGGCGGGGCAGTGGGTGCCCAATAAATATGGCGGCAGAGAGAATCTGGACGCGATCGAGTTCTTTAAACATTTAAATTCCGTAGTACACGGCGGGTATCCCGGTTTTCTTACCATTGCGGAGGAATCTACGGCGTGGCCGAAAGTTACGGGCAAGGTAGAGGACGACGGCCTTGGCTTCAGCTTCAAATGGAATATGGGATGGATGCACGATTTCTGCGAGTATATGAAGTTGGATCCTTATTTCCGTAAGAACAATCACTATGCCATGACTTTTGCCATGAGCTATAATAACAGCGAAAATTATATTCTGCCGCTCTCTCACGATGAGGTCGTGCATTTGAAGTGCTCCATGGTAAACAAGATGCCGGGTTATCCTGTGGACAAATATGCCAATCTGCGTGTTGGCTATGGATATATGATCGGACACTCCGGCAAGAAACTTCTCTTTATGGGACAGGACTTTGGGCAGGAGAGAGAGTGGAGCGAGACGAGGGAGCTTGACTGGTATCTGTTGGGTGAAGACCAGAATAAGGGTATGCAGGAGTATGTGAAGGAGCTTTTGGCTATTTATAGAAAATATCCGGCTATGTATACCATTGATAACGACTGGGCAGGCTTTGAGTGGCTGAATGCGGATGACGCAGACCACAGTGTTTACAGCTTCTACCGCAAAGACGGAACCGGTAAAAACAATATTATGTTTGTGCTGAATATGACACCCATGAAATGGGAGAACTACAAGGTGGGCGTGCCGAAGAAGAAAAAGTATAAACTCCTTTTGAACAGCGATGAGAAGCGCTTTGGCGGAAACGGGAGCGAGATTCCGGCTGAGATCATGGCGGTGAAGGAACCCTGTAATTTCAAGGATTACAGTATTACTTTTGATTTGGCGCCTTATACGGCTGCGGTATTTATTTTCTAATCTGCAATTTTTGAAATATTTTGCATACAATAAAACCACACATTCATAGGAGTATGGGTGTGTGGTTTTTGTGTTAAAAAGATAGGATAATGTGCAGATGTTTGGAAGGGAGAGAGGAGTTATGTGTACGGCGGCAACCTATAAGACGAAGGATTTCTATTTCGGACGAACCATGGACTATGAGTTTTCTTACGGTGACGAGATTACAGTGATGCCCAGAAAGTACCCGCTGCGTTTTTTGGAAAAGGGAGTATGGGATAGGCATTATGCCATGATCGGTATGGCCTGCGTGGCGGGGGATTATCCTCTGTATTACGAGGCTGTAAATGAAAAAGGGTTAGGGATGGCTGGGCTTAACTTTGTGGGAAATGCAGTATATCGGAAGAGGGAAGAAGGAAAGGATAACATCGCACAGTTTGAATTGATTCCATGGATACTTTGCCAGTGCGTTTCGGTGAAGGAGGCAAGGGAGCTTCTGTCTCGGATCAATATCACCAATATTCCTTTTAGCAATGACCTGCCGCTTGCACAACTGCACTGGATCCTTGCGGACAGGGAAGAGTCCGTGGTAATTGAATCGGTGGAGGCGGGAGTAGAGGTATATGACAATCCTGTGGGCGTTCTGACAAACAACCCGCCCTTTAACATGCAGATGGCGGCTTTGCGCAATTACATGGCGCTGTCGGTCAAACCACCGAAAAATACCTTTGCGCCGGGACTTACATTGGAGCCCTACAGCCGCGGTATGGGTGCGATTGGGCTTCCGGGAGATTTGTCTTCGCAATCCCGGTTTGTCCGGGTGGCTTTTACCAAAATGAATTCGGTTTCCGGTGAAGGCGAGAAGGAGAGTGTCAGCCAGTTTTTTCATATTCTGAGTGCCGTAGATCAACAGAGGGGCTGCTGTGAACTGGAGAACGGCAAGTGTGAGTATACCATCTATACTTCCTGCTGTAATGCGGATAAGGGCATTTATTATTATACTTCCTATGACAATCATCAGATTACGGGAATTGATATGCAAAGAGAGAATCTGGATGGGGATAAACTGGTGCGCTATCAGGCCATTCAGGAAGAGCAGATCAGGATGCAGAACGGGTAGAGCGGGGACGGAACATTCTGGGAAAATGGATTGGCTGCACAGAAAAAAACGAAAAAGGTTAAGAAACAGGGCAATTATGCCGAAATAAAGGGTGAATGTGAATAGCATTCGCCCTTTATTGTATTCCAATTTAGAAAATACACTACATTTTGTATGAGGACGATTACTTTATGAAAATTACGTTTGACCACAGTACAGTAAATCAAAATGTAGACAGGGCGACAACTACATATCGGGACACCCAAACGACGAGGACGGAGCGTTCGGGTGATTACGCATTAGACATTTCTGGCAAAGTTATGGATAACAACGCTTACGGGGGTCATGGAAAGACCGCAGAAGAGGTTATGCAGGATGCGGCGGCTATTGACGTGGCTACGCAGACAGACTTTATGACGGTGATGTCTAATACTATGTCTGAGGAAGATTTTGACAGACTGCGGGAAGAGGGTTATAATCCCGGCGATATGGAGATTGAAGAGGTTGTCACCATTGTCGATAAGATTAAGGCGGAACTTGTAAAAGGCGGCACAGAAGTGGCGGGCTATACCGACGATCTGGATGCGGATACGTTAGCGCAGATCACAGGGAGCGAAGCCTTTGCCGCAGAGCTTGCGAAACAGTTTCGGGCGCACGACATTCCGCTAACGCAGGAGAATGTGCAGGCGGCGAAAAGCGCTTTTGAGAGAGCGATGCAGACGAAGGCTCCCGGAGAGGGCACCGTAAAATATATGGTGGAAAACCGGATGGAACCTACCATTGACAATCTCTACATGGCGGATCACAGCGCGGCTTCAGACAGCAGCAGGCAGAGCCATGGCTATTATGCCACGGACAATACGGGCTACTACGCGAAGAAGGCGGAAGACTATAATTGGGAGCAGCTTCGGCCCCAGATTGAACGGGTGTTGGAGGAAGCCGGACTCGCTGTCTCCGAAGAGAATGTGGAGAGTGCGCAGTGGCTGATCGGAGTGGGCGTACCGCTGACCGTGGAGACCATGGAAGCGCTTCATAAGATTGAGCAGGCAGGACAGCCGTGGGATCAGGCAAAGATTTTGTCCGCTGTGGCGGCAGCCATTAGTGACGGAAAAAAGGCGGGGGATGCAAATCTGGCTGACGGCAGAAGCGACTTGGAACGTGCGGCCGATTATGTGGATCGCTTCGGGCAGATCAGCGACGAGGCTGTGGATCTTGCCGTAGCGGAGGAGAAGGAATTGAATCTGCGCAATCTGCAAAAGGCGCAGGAGAAGATAGAGGCAGGTAATGTGGCCAATACGCCGCAGGCTGTTACGCAGAGACGTCAGTTGGAAGAAGTACGGCTGATGATGACCATCGAGGCGAACCGCAGGCTGATGGCCAGTGGATATTCCATAGATACGACGGATTTGGAGGCGCTTGTGAATGCTCTAAAGAGATTGGAGCAGGAGCAGAACCAGAAGCTTTTCGGGGAGTCTGATGCGGCGGCAGCGTCTGAGAAGGCCGCGCTTTACGAAGAGGTGCAGTTTAAGACTGCCGAGATCCCTTATCTGCCGGCGGCAGTGCTTGTCCGCTATGTGGGTGAAGAAGAAACCTTTACGCTCGACAGTGTGTATGAAAACGGTACGGCGCTTAAAAATGCCTATGAATCGGCGAGAGAATCCTATGAGACGCTGATGACGGCACCGAGAGCGGATATGGGTGATTCCATCCGCAAGGCCTTTCGCAATGTGGATGACATTCTGAAAGATATGGGCCTTGAAACCAATGAGGAAAACCGCAGGGCGGTACGGATTCTGGGCTATAACAGTATGGATATCACGGATGACAATATGGATGCGGTGAAAAAGTATGATATGGAGCTGAAGCAGACCATCCGCAGAATGACACCGGCGGCATCCCTGCAGGCTATCCGGGACGGCAAAAATCCGCTTACCATGTCGATTGCCGAGCTGAATCAGTATCTGGATGAGAACGGCATAGATGATGCGGCCAGGGAAGAAAAATTTAGTAAGTATTTGTATAAATTAGAAAAGAGCCACGCGGTCACCGAGCAGGAGCGGGAGGCTTTTATCGGAATCTATCGGATGTTCCGCCAGTTGGAAAAGACGGATGATGCGGCGGTAGGCAGTCTTTTAAAGGAAGGCGCGGAGATTTCTTTCAGCAATCTTCTGACGGCTATGCGCAGTACCAAAAAACAGGGGATGGATTACCGTGTGGACGATGGGTTTGAAGGCGTGGACGGCACCATGAAGAACAAATCCATTACAGACCAGATTTTAAGCGGATTCCCGAATCTGGGACAGGAAAGTGCAGAAAACAGAAATCAGACGGATGGACAGGGAAGGCGGCCCTCCGAGCAGTCGGAAAATTATTACCATATGCTTGCGGGACAGATTGCAGATATCATGGAACCGGAGACGCTTGCAGCGACAGAGTTTTCAGGCGAAACGACCATGGAAGCTTTTGCGGATGCCATGCGGCAGCAGGCGGCAGATGCCTCTCTGGATCAGGCTTACATGCAGGAGCAGCTGCAGTCATACCGTGGGTTGGAGAACGTGGAGGAAGCCGTGGTACAGGAGCTGTTGGCATATAAACAGCCTGTGACGGCAAACAATCTGGAGGCGGCTTCGGCTCTTCGCAAAAGGCCCGGCGCTCTGTACCGGAAACTGCGGGAGTTAGAGGATGGCGCGGAGGTTCCCGAGGGCAAAGCAAAGGCGGAAACGTTGGTAGAAAGTCTGACGGACAAGGAAAACGCGCAGGAAGCTTACGGAAAGATGCAGGAAACCTTTTCTTCTCTCTTGGATGAAGCTATGGAAGCGCCGGACGATTATCTGGATCTGCGGACGTTGCAGAGTTGTAAAAAACAGTTAGCTCTTGCGGGCAGTCTGGCCAGGGAGGAGAACTATCAGATTCCCGTGGAAATTAACGGGGAGTTGACGGCGATTAACTTAAAGGTTCTGCATGGCGGAGAGACCGGAAAGGTAAATGTCACTGTGCAGACAGAGGAGTACGGGCAGATCGCAGCCAAATTTTCGTTGAGAGGACAAAAGGTGTCCGGTTACATTGCCTGTGAGAGTGCAGAGGGAACACGGTGGCTGCAGGGCAGGCAGGAGAATTTGGAAAATGCGCTGACAGGTTCGACACAGGACAGAGAGGTCGGTAGTCTGGTGATTCTGCAAGGCAGAGAAATCGGCGGCGAGAATTATCAATCGGAAGAGGCAAAGGACGGGGCAGGAGAGCAGACGGCACAGCTTTATGGAATTGCGAAAGCGTTTATCACAGCCCTGACGGCATAATAAGGAGGAAATGGGAATGAAAATCAGTTATAATGCACCGGCAATGCGTGCTAGCAACGCCTTGAACGCATCGGACAACAAGGTATCCAAATCTTTGGAAAGGCTTTCTTCTGGATTGAAGGTGACGGCATCGAAAGATAATCCGTCCGGTTACGCCATAGGCAGAAGAATGAATACACAGATTACAGGAATCGGCGCGGCGACGCAGAGTTCCAACAATGGTATTTCCGTAATTGAGACGGCGGACGGCGCACTGACGGAAGTGCACGAGATGCTGCAGCGAATGAACGAGTTGGCAGTAAAGGGAGAGACGGGAACGCTTACCACCGGCGACCGTATGACGCTAGAAGCAGAGGTAAAACAGCTTAAGGCGGAGATCACCAGAATTTCCACGGATACGCAGTTCAACGGGCAGACACTTTTGGACGGCAGTTTTGATCTTCGAGGTTATACGAATAACAATAAAGTACAGGTAGACTATTATTCGGACGAGGTGAAAACGAAAGAATATACGATTGACAGCCTGAGCCTTGTTTATGATGGAAAAGGCAACATTGCGAAGGATTTGTCAACAGTCGTACTGGGGCCTGAGTTTCCGCAGGGAGTGAAGATATCCGACGCGACAAAGACGAAAATTACGTTGACAGGGCCTCTGAATTTTCAAATGACGCTTGAGATTAAAGATGATAATAATCGTTTCCCTGGATTTGAGGCGCCGTATAATTTTGAGGATGACGGAACAAACTGGGTGCCGAAGTTGGATGAAGAGGCCGTTAAGACGAACTTCCTTAACGCGGTACGTAAAATGGGAACGACAGGGATTCCGGAGGATGCGAAGGTTACGGGGATTATTAACAATGCCGATACGGATACCATTGTTATTGAGGACGGCAACGGTTTTCACTTAGAATATGAGTGCAGCAGACCGGAAGAAATACCTAATGACAAACAGAAGCCGAAGCAGGCGGAGATTACTGTGTATGGGGGAATGTTCAACCCTATAGAGGATGTAACGATTGATATCACCGGCATTGGCGCGATGGATACCCAGACCGGCGCCAATGAAGGACAGCAGCTTGCCATCCGTATTCCTTCAATGACTTTAAATAGAATGGGGTTGGAAGATTTAACCATGATCTCGGAGACGAGCGAGGCGGACTCCATAGAGGCGTGTGCTGATGCCAATAAGGCGATCAAGGGTGCGATCCTCTATGTGTCGGATGCGCGAAGCAGGTTGGGTGCGTATCAGAACCGCCTGGAACACACGGTCAACAACTTGGCGGTGTCCAACGAAAACATGACAGCTTCCTATTCCCGGATCATGGATGTGGATATGGCGGAGGAAATGACAGCTTACACCACGGAGCAGGTAATTTCACAGGCGGCAGTTTCCATGTTGGCGCAGGCCAACGAGAGACCTTCACAGGTATTGCAGCTTTTGCAATGATGAAATAGATATATGGGGGAGCAAAAAATGACCAAGGAATTAAAACAGGAGTATACCCTGCGGATTACGCAGGCAAATAAAACCCAGTTGATTACCATTTTATATGAGATGGCGCTGCTATACGTGAATGAGGCGAAAGAGGCTATGACGGCAGGAAACAGGACGGATTTTAAGAACGCTGTCCGCCGGATTCAGGGCTGTATGTGCGAGCTTATGGATTCTCTGCATATGGAGTATGAGGTGGCGCAGAATTTGTTACAGCTCTATCTTTACATTAACAGAGAGGTTGCCAAGGCGGCCCTGTACAATAATGTGGAGAATCTGGAGCATGTCCGCCCTATCCTGGAAAAACTTGCGGAAGCTTACAAGCAGGTGGAGGCGCAGGATCCCACCGGCCCCGTTATGGGCAATGCGCAGACTGTGTACGCAGGACTCACCTACGGCAAAGACACGCTCATGGAGAGCGCGGCAGATCCTGCCGCAAATCGGGGCTTTTGCGTCTAGTTTCTCACAGAAGCGTCAGTGGGCGGTAAGCCGCCACGCGCTCTTCATCTGGCAGCGGATCACTTTCCGCTGCCTTTTGTAATAGATATTCATACCGTTTCATGACAGCGTTAAGCTCGTAAATATAGCAGTCTATCAGATCAGGGTCTGTCACATTGTCAAACCCTGCATAGGCATTTTCCAGTGCGTTTCTGGCCAACAAGAGTTCCTCTTTCAGAGTCAGATTCTGCCTGTCCACAAGCAGGTCACTTTCCGCAGGGATACAGGGACTTTGTCTGAAGATCATTTTCATATTACAATTTCCGCCTTTCTTTGTTGTTTAAAACTCTGGTAAAATATTCCTCCTGCTATCAGTTTAGGTAAGATTTTCCAGAAATATTCATGTAATATTGCGGACGGACCATACATAAGATGATAGTAGAGGAAAAGGAAGCCGACATGATGAAGGGGGCGCTACAATGGAAAATGCAGGCGGGGCGGTAGTTATTTTGGCGGTATGTTTGATTGTACTGGCCATCGGGGCGATGGGACGAAAGGTGGAGTGGTTGGTTAATTTTGTCCTTCGGGCAGTTATGGGAACAGTGGGCATTTATGCCGTTAATTACTTGTTGGCGGCAAGACAGCTGGAGGTGGCGGTAGGAATTAATCCGTTTACAGTTTTGACATCCGGATTTCTTGGATTTCCGGGCATTGCGGTACTTTATGGTATTCATTTTTTTAAAATCTTGTGAGGTATTCACAAAAATGGTTTTTTTATAAAAGAACTATAGACAAGTTTTTTTGTTGTGTTATAATTCAAATCACAACTCAAGAAATTCTATGTAGAACACTATTCTGTGGATGTTCTGCAATTCAAGCCTTATGGCATCGGGAAGATCTCCCAATTATTTCGACGAGTCAAAATAAAAATCTGGAGGTGGTGTTATTGGACTGAGTTTTTGGCATTCTGTTTTGCTGCTCCTGCTTTTGCTTTCTGCATTAGCGGATTTAAGGACGGATCGCATTCCGAACGGTTTCCTTCTTTTAGGAACTGTGTGCGGGATTGCAGGCAGTCTCATATCCGGCCGGGAATTATCCGGTATTCTGGCATCTATGTTTTTGGCGTTTCTGTTTATGTATCCACTCTATAAAATTGGTGCGTTCGGTGCGGGTGATGTGAAATTGTTTGTCCTGATCGGGAGTTTTCAAAACACTGGGGAAGTGGCGGCTATACTTGCGGGAGCTTTTGTGATCGGTGCAGGGTTTTCGCTTGTGAAACTGGCCGTGGAACGAAACGGCAGGGAAAGACTGTGGTACTTTATGTCCTATTTGCAGGAGATCTGGCGAACAGGGCATTGGAAAATTTACGGACAGGATTTCAAACAGGACTACCGCACCTACTGTAAAAACAAGATTCATTTTGCGGTGCCAATTTTGTTTAGTGCGGTGTGCAGAATAGGAGGATTATTTTGAGACATAAAATTATGGCAATTTGCGATACGGAGGAGGGATATGCCTTTCGCATGGCGGAGTACATTCTGGAAAAGGTAAAACTTCCCTATACGCTGCATCTGTTCACAGCAGTGGAGGAGCTTGAGAAGTTTGCAGGGCGGGAGGAGATCGAGATTCTGCTGATTGCGGAGAATGCGTGGCGCATGATTCGTGAGGAGTTTGTGAGAAGTCAGGTGGCACAGATGTTTGTTTTGCAGGAGAGCGGGCAGGCAGAGCAGCAGGATGAAATCTGCCGTATTGATAAGTATCAGAGTCCGGAAAAAGTGGTACAGAAAATGCTGGATGTTATGGCGGACGGGAATGGGTATACGGAGTATCAGGAAGTGACAGATACGGCGGCCAAAATGATTGGCATTTATTCTCCGGTAAAACGATGTCTGCAAACATCTTTTGCGTTGACATTGGGGCAGCTTTTGGCAAAAGAACATAGGACATTGTACTTGAATTTCGAGATGTATTCAGGTCTGGGGGAGCTTCTGCGAAGAGAATATCAGACGGACATGCTCGACCTTATGTACTATTTTCAAAGCGCGAGAGAAAAACTGGCTCTGCGGCTGCCTTCCATAATTCAAAGCGCGGGGGGCCTGGATTACATTCCGCCAATGCAGTATGCGCTTGGAATCAAGGAGGTGCCGGGCGAGCAGTGGCTAGCGCTCTGCAGGGATATGGCTGCAATCGGAGAGTACGAGTATTTGATTTTGGATTTGGATGACGGCATAGACGGACTGTTTGATCTGTTAAAGAATTGCCAGAAAATCTATACCATTACAAGGGATGATCCCTTTGCCATGGCAAAGCTGCGACAGTACGAGCAGGTGTTAGAGTATCAGGAATTGGGGGAAATCACGGAGAAGACGGTAAAATGCCGCTTTCCGGTTTTTAAACACCTGCCGGAGAGTCTGGAGATGATGACCCACGGGGAATTAGCCGGTTACGTAAAATCAATCATAAAAGAGGATATCTATGGATAAAGGAGAGGAGAGGCGGAAGCTTTTAAAGGAAAAGCTTGCGGAAAGTATTGACTATTCCAGGGAGAGCAGTGATGAGGAAATTCGGGAGCTGATAGACCATTTACTTGTGAGGGAAAGCAGGGAGAGACCGATTTCCCTGGCGCAGCGTCAACAGCTTAGAAAAGAACTTTTCTACGCGGTTCGCAAACTGGATGTATTGCAGGAACTGGTGGATGATCCCCAAGTTACGGAGATTATGATTAATGGGCCGGACCGTATTTTCATTGAGCGGGATGGAAAAATTATGGAGAGCGGACAGCGCTTTGACAGCGTGGAAAAGCTGCAGGACGTGATACAGCAGATTGTGTCTGACTGTAATCGGACGGTAAATGAGGCATCGCCAATTGTGGATGCCAGACTGGATAACGGTGCCCGCGTCAACGTGGTCCTAAATCCGGTGGCGCTAAACGGACCTATCGTGACGATCAGGCGATTCCCGGATCAGCCGATTACCATGGAAGATCTGGTGCGTTTCGGTTCTGTGACAGAGGAGGTCTGCGAGTGGCTGAGTTGTCTGGTAAAGGCAAAATATAACATTTTTATCAGCGGTGGAACAGGATCAGGAAAAACCACTTTCTTAAATGCCCTTTCCAATTATATTCCGAAGGAGGAGCGCATTATTACCATCGAGGACAGCGCTGAACTGCAAATCAGGAGCCTGCGAAATCTTGTGCGGATGGAGACGCGAAATGAAAATGTGGAAGGATGTCGTGAGATTACCATACGGGATCTGATTAAGACCTCCCTGAGAATGCGCCCTGACCGGATTATTGTAGGTGAAGTCCGGGGCGGAGAGGCCTTTGACATGATGCAGTGCCTGAATACGGGGCATGACGGTTCCATGTCAACGGGACATGCCAACAGCTCAAGGGATATGCTGAGCCGTCTGGAAAATATGATTCTTATGGGAATGGAAATTCCCCTTCCGGCGATCAGACAACAGATCGCGTCGGGAATTGACATTATCATACATTTGGGGCGACTGCGGGACCGGACGAGGAAAGTGTTAGAGATTGTAGAAGTTTTGGGTTACGAGGAAGAAGAAATTCGTCTGCGCACGCTTTACCGATTCGAGGAGGAGAGGGAAGCGGTGGGAGGAAAAGTACTTGGAAATCTGAAAAAGAAAGGAGAGCTTACCTATGTCGAAAAGTTACAGTCCGCCGGATTATGCTGAATACCGGTTTTCTTTCAAACAGGGCATGGCAGCCTGTCTGGAGGGAGCGGCGGTGGTAGTGATGATTGGTTATTTTTTCTACCAATCGTGGCTTGCCTGTATATTTCTCATTCCGGTGTTTGTCTTTTTTGTAAGGGAAAAGAAAAGAGAGGAGGCAAAGAAGCGAAGACAGGAATTGAGCCTCCAATTTAAGGATTTGGTGTTGGCACTTTCGGCAAACGTGAAGGCGGGGTATTCGATTGAAAATGCATTGCGGGAATCTTATCGCGACATGGAGCTTCTCTACAGTGAAAACAGTCCCGTCTGCATGGAGGTAAAGCAGATGATTCGGGGATTGGACAATAATGTGGTTTTGGAAAGGCTTTTGTATGATCTTGGGGTGAGAAGTCATGTGCCGGATATTATGCAGTTTGCAGATGTGTTTTTGATTGCCAAAAGAAGCGGGGGCAACCTGACGGAAATTTTGGAGAAGACGGCTGCGGTGATTGAGCAGAAAATTGAGACGGACAAGGAGATACAACTGATGATCAGCGCAAAAAAGACAGAGCAGAAAATCATGAATCTGGTGCCCTTTATGATTATTTTCTATATCGGAACCACTTCAAAAGGATTTTTTGATGTACTTTACCACAACGTAATCGGCGCGGCGGTTATGACAGGGTGTTTGCTCTTTTACGGTGCGGCGTACTTATTTTCAAAACGAATTGTGAGTATTGAGGTTTGAAGGAAAGGAGTTTGCATGATCTATGTATATGGCGCAATTTTGGGGCTTTATTTGGTTTTATTTCTTCTGTCCGCGGGGGAGGCCGGAAATCCGTTTCAGAAGATGGCCGCCCGGATTTACAGAAGCAGACAGGAGACACAGCGGAAGAGCAAAAACAAGAGAAAAGATTGGAAACGAGCCTTCTATATCAGGCGGTTGGGGGATAAGCTAAAGACCTTACATCCGGAGATTCCGGTGGAACAGCAGATTAAGGAGCATTATTTATCGCTCTATGAAACACTGCTTATCGTGGTGTTTGTTGGCGATCTGCTCTGCGCTGCGGTGTGGGTCAGTGCACACAACAATGCCAGGTTGATTGACGGCAGTCTTCTTTTTAGGAAGGCCTATGGGGAAGGCGATGTGGAAGTGGGGCTTTTGGCGGAGATTCCGGGAATACAGGAGGAATCTTTCCGTTACCTTGTGGAGGAGAGAAAATTCACGGAGGAAGAACTGGAAAAATACTTTGTGGAAGCGCAGGCGCTGCTGCCGGAAGCTATCCTTGGCGAAAATGACCGTTTGGAGGATGTGCGCAGGGATTTGAGACTTGTCACGGAACTGGAGGGCTATCCTTTCCGGATTACATGGGAGAGCGGTGCGTATTCCCTCGTTGATTCCGACGGAAAAATCCACAATGGGGAATTGGCTCAGGGAGAAATAGTCACTTTGACCGCACGGTTTCGCTATGAAAACTGGGTGAGGGAAGAGGAGGTTTTGGTACAGGTCAACCCTGTGATTTATACGCCGGAAGAGGCGATTCGCACAGAAATCGAAAAGCTGCTTCGGGAGAGAGAGGAGAGTACAAAAAGTACGGAGGTGATGACACTGCCGGAACGGGTGGGCACGGAGCCGCTTGTCTGGAAAGAGATCATAGAGGATAGCAGCGGGTACTTTTTGATTTTGGTATTGATTGCGGCGGGGGCGCTCTACTGGGGCAGCGGCCGGGAGCTGGATCAAAAATTGGAGGCAAGAAAACGGGAACTGCTCTTAGATTATCCGGAAGTTGTCAATAAATTGGTCCTCTATATCCCGGATTCTCGAAAACGTGACGATGAATTTTCGCCACACTTAGCCGAACCC
>CAMXPV010000053.1 GCA_947245585.1 uncultured Lachnospiraceae bacterium
CCATCATGAAAATGTTATTGTACTTATCCAAACCGGAGAGCAGCACTTCCGTCAGCTCTTTATCCGTGTCATTCCAAGTCTCTACAACCGCACGGTATCTCTCCTCCTCCGTAATCAATCCTCTCCGGAAGTTCATGGAGATCTTGTCTACCGTCGCCTGCGCCGCCTCAAGCATTTCTTCCTTTTTGGCCGGCACCGTCATATCGGAAATGGAAACAGTCATAGCTGCCTGCGTAGAATATTTATAGCCGGTTGCCTTGATCAGGTCAAGCACTTCCGCTGTCCGCACAGCGCCGTGAATATTGATAACCTTCTCAAGAATCTGCTTTAACTGCTTCTTGCCCACATGGAAATCCACTTCCAGTTTCAGGAAATTCTCCGGGTCGCTTCTGTCGATGTATCCCAGATCCTGGGGTAGAATCTCATTGAAGAGGAATCTTCCCAACGTGGACTCCACATTGCCAGTCACCACCTCACCGTCAGCGTTCGTCTTGCTCACTCTGACGGTAATTCTGGAATGCAGCGTACATACTTTATTCTCGTAGGCAAGAATCGCCTCGTTTACATTCTTAAAGAACTTTCCTTCTCCTACCGCGCCCGGTCTTTCCTGGGTCAGATAGTAGATACCCAACACCATATCCTGGGAGGGAACTGCCACCGGACCGCCGTCCGAAGGTTTCAGAAGGTTGTTCGGGGAGAGCAGAAGGAATCTGCACTCTGCCTGCGCCTCCACGGAAAGAGGAAGGTGCACTGCCATCTGGTCGCCGTCGAAGTCGGCGTTAAACGCGGTACATACAAGAGGATGGAGCTTAATCGCCTTACCCTCGACAAGAATGGGCTCAAACGCCTGAATACCAAGTCTGTGCAGGGTAGGAGCACGGTTTAACATCACCGGATGTTCCTTGATAACCTCCTCCAACACATCCCAAACCTGGGTATCTAGTCTCTCCACCAGTTTCTTTGCCGCCTTGATGTTCTGGGAAATGCCACGGAACACCAACTCCTTCATCACAAAAGGCTTAAACAGCTCGATCGCCATCTCTTTGGGCAGACCGCACTGATAAATCTTTAACTCAGGACCGACCACGATAACGGAACGGCCGGAATAATCGACACGCTTACCAAGCAGGTTCTGACGGAAACGTCCGGATTTACCCTTAAGCATATCGGAAAGGGATTTCAGCGCCCTGTTTCCAGGACCTGTCACCGGTCTGCCTCTTCTGCCGTTATCAATCAGAGCATCCACCGCCTCCTGCAGCATACGCTTCTCATTGCGGACAATGATATCGGGAGCGCCCAGTTCCAGAAGCCTCTTTAGACGATTGTTTCTATTGATAATTCTTCTGTATAAGTCGTTCAGGTCGGAAGTCGCGAAACGTCCGCCGTCCAACTGCACCATCGGACGCAGATCCGGTGGAATGACCGGAATCACATCCATAACCATCCACTCAGGCTGGTTTCCCGACTCTCTGAAAGCCTCCACGACTTCCAGTCTCTTGATAATACGGGCACGCTTCTGGCCTGTAGACTCTCTCAGTCCTTCCTTCAACTGTGCCGCCTCTTCTTCCAGATCAATGGCCTGCAGAAGTTCCTTGATCGCCTCCGCGCCCATGCCTACCCGGAATCTATTTCCCCATGTCTCTCTGGCATCCTGATATTCCTTCTCGGAGAGCACCTGCTTGTATTCAAGATCCGTCTCACCGCTGTCCAACACAATGTAGGACGCAAAATAGAGCACCTTCTCAAGCACCCTCGGCGAGAGGTCGAGGATCAGACCCATACGGCTCGGAATCCCCTTAAAATACCAGATATGGGATACCGGTGCTGCCAGTTCAATACGCCCCATGCGCTCTCTGCGGACGCTTGATTTTGTCACCTCAACGCCGCACCTGTCGCAGACAACACCCTTGTATCTGATCTTTTTATACTTACCACAGTGACACTCCCAATCCTTGCTTGGTCCGAAAATCCGCTCGCAGAACAAACCCTCTTTCTCAGGTTTCAGAGTTCTATAGTTGATCGTCTCCGGCTTTGTCACCTCACCTCTGGACCATTCCCTGATCTTTTCCGGTGACGCCAATCCGATCTTGATCGCGTCAAATGTCATGGGTTGATACGCTTCCTGTTTCATATCTGACATCCTGCACTAACCTCCATTTTTGTCTCCATCCTACAGAGTATTATACTTCCTCAAATGCTTCGTCCGCTTCCATCACGTCCTCAGCTTCATCCTCCTCGTCGCTGCTCACAAGCTGTCCGCTGTCCTCGTCAAATTCCTGACGCTGATAGCCCATTGATCCAAAGGACTCTCTCTCATAGTCGTAACCGCGGGAATCACCCTCGATCTCATATCTGTAATCGTTCTCGCCGTAGTCGATGGTCTCCATGATCTCCACCTCTGTCTGGTCGTCACGAAGCACTCTGACATCCAGTCCCAGAGACTGCAGCTCTTTTAAAAGCACCTTGAAGGATTCCGGCACGCCAGGCTCAGGAATATTGTCACCCTTGATGATGGCTTCGTAAGTCTTCACACGACCTACCACATCGTCGGATTTCACAGTCAAAATCTCCTGCAGCGTGTAAGCCGCGCCGTATGCTTCCAACGCCCAAACCTCCATCTCACCGAAACGCTGTCCGCCAAATTGCGCTTTACCGCCCAGAGGCTGCTGCGTTACCAGAGAGTAAGGACCCGTAGAGCGGGCATGAATCTTATCGTCTACCAGATGATGCAGTTTCAGGTAGTGCATGTGGCCTATCGTAACCGGAGAATCAAAATATTCACCCGTTCTGCCGTCCCGCAGTCTCACCTTTCCGTCTCTGGAGATCGGCACGCCCTTCCAGAGTTTTCTGTGTTCCCTGTTCTCGGAAAGATATTCCATAACCTCGGGCAGAAGCTCATCCTTATGCTTCTTCTCAAACTCTTCCCACTCCAGATTGACATAGTCGTTTGCCAGATCCAGAGTATCCATAATGTCATCCTCTTTTGCACCGTCAAACACCGGCGTAGCCACATTAAATCCAAGGGCCTTCGCCGCCAGTGACAGATGGATTTCCAATACCTGCCCGATATTCATACGGGAAGGCACGCCCAGAGGGTTCAATACAATATCAAGAGGGCGGCCGTTTGGCAGATAAGGCATATCTTCCACCGGAAGCACGCGGGAAACCACACCCTTGTTACCGTGACGGCCCGCCATCTTATCGCCAACGGAAATTTTTCTCTTCTGTGCAATGTAAATGCGTACCGCCTGATTCACGCCGGGAGACAGCTCATCGCCGTTCTCTCTCGTAAACACCTTGGCATCCACAACAATACCATATTCGCCGTGAGGCACTTTCAGGGAAGTGTCGCGCACCTCTCTGGCCTTCTCACCGAAAATTGCGCGAAGCAGCCGCTCCTCCGCCGTGAGCTCCGTCTCACCCTTCGGCGTTACTTTGCCTACCAGAATATCACCGGCACGCACCTCCGCACCGATACGAATAATGCCTCTGTCGTCCAAATCCTTCAGCGCATCATCGCCCACGCCGGGCACATCTCTGGTAATTTCCTCAGGCCCAAGCTTGGTATCGCGCGCCTCCGCCTCATATTCTTCCATGTGCACGGAGGTATACACATCCTCCTGCACCAGTCTCTCACTCAAAAGTACGGCATCCTCGTAGTTATAGCCTTCCCAGGTCATGAATCCGATCAGCGGATTCTTGCCGAGGGCCAACTCGCCGCCGTCCGTGGAAGGACCGTCAGCGATCACCTCGCCTTCCTCCACGTGCATTCCTTTTTGTACAATAGGCTTCTGATTATAGCAGTTTGACTGGTTACTGCGGGAAAACTTCATCAGACGGTACTCGTCTTTTTCCCCATCGTCGCAAGTCATCTTGATCAAATCAGCCGAAACATAATCAATGGTGCCGGATTTTCTCGCCACCACGCACACGCCGGAGTCCACCGCCGCCTTCGGCTCCATACCGGTTCCCACCACAGGCGTCTCCGTAAAGAGAAGCGGTACTGCCTGTCTCTGCATGTTGGAACCCATCAGCGCACGGTTCGCGTCGTCGTTCTGCAAGAACGGAATGAGCGCCGTCGCCACTGAAAATACCATCTTCGGAGACACATCCATGTAATCGAACATGGTCTTCGGGTATTCCTGTGTCTCTGTCTTATAACGGCCGGAAATGCTGTTTCTCCTAAAGTAGCCGTTCTCATCAAGGGGCGCAGAAGCCTGCGCTACATGATAATTATCTTCTTCGTCCGCCGTCATGTAGACCGTCTCGTCCGTAACACGGGGATTCTGCGGATCGCTCTTGTCAATCTTACGGTAGGGTGCCTCCACAAATCCATATTCATTGATCCTTGCGTAGGATGCAAGGGAGTTAATCAGACCGATATTGGGTCCCTCAGGTGTCTCGATCGGGCACATCCTGCCATAGTGTGTATAGTGCACGTCTCGAACCTCGAATCCGGCACGGTCTCTGGAAAGACCGCCGGGGCCCAGAGCGGAAAGACGTCTCTTGTGGGTCAGCTCACCAAGCGGATTGTTCTGATCCATGAACTGGGACAACTGGGAAGAACCAAAGAACTCCTTCACCGCCGCCTGCACAGGCTTAATGTTAATCAACACCTGCGGAGAAATTTCCTCAGCGTCATGGGTCGTCATTCTCTCACGAACCACTCTCTCCAGACGGGAAAGGCCGATACGGTACTGGTTCTGCAAAAGCTCGCCCACCGCACGGATTCGTCTGTTGCCCAGATGGTCGATATCATCGTCGTTTCCGATCCCGTACTCCAAATGAATGTTATAGTTAATGGAAGCAAGAATATCTTCCTTCGTCACATGCTTGGGAATCAACTCATGTACATTTTTGCGAATCGCCTCCGCCAATTGTGCCGGGTCGCTGCTGTACTCATCCAAAATCTGCTGCAGCACCGGATAGTAAACAAGCTCCGTCACGCCAAGCTCTCTGGGATTACAGTCAACAAAATTCGTAATGTCCACCATCATGTTGGAGAGCACCTTCACGTTTCTCTCCTCTGTCTGAATCCAGACAGCCGGAACTGCGGCATTCTGAATCGCATCCGCCATCTGGGCCGTCACCTTGTCACCGGCCTTTGCCAGAATCTCGCCGGTCTGGGTATCCACCACATCCTCCGCAAGGATATGATGTCTGATTCTGTTGCGGAACATCAGTTTTTTATTAAATTTATATCTGCCGACTTTTGCAAGATCATACCTTCTGGGATCGAAAAACATTGCCATAATCAGGCTTTCCGCGCTCTCCACACTCAGAGGTTCACCTGGCCGGATCTTTTTATATAACTCAAGCAGACCCTCCTGATAATTCTCAGAAGCGTCCTTTGCAAAACTCGCCTCGATCTTCGGCTCATCACCGAAAAGCTCTCTGATTTCATCATTCGTGCCCACGCCAAGCGCACGAATCAGCACGGTAATCGGAACCTTTCTGGTTCTGTCCACGCGCACATAGAAAACGTCATTGGAGTCCGTCTCATACTCCAACCACGCGCCGCGGTTCGGAATCACGGTTGCGGAAAAAAGCCGTTTACCGATCTTGTCGTGTCCGATCCCGTAATAGATACCGGGGGAACGCACAAGTTGGCTTACGATAACACGCTCCGCGCCATTGATCACGAATGTACCCGTCTGCGTCATCAGGGGCAGATCGCCCATAAAGATCTCATGCTCGGTAATCTCGTCCTTCTCCTTATTGATCAGGCGGACCTTCACCTTGAGAGGGGCTGCATATGTGGCGTCTCTCTCTTTACATTTCTCAATAGAATACTTGACATCTTCTTCGCAAAGCTCAAAATCAACAAATTCCAGACTCAGATGCCCACTGTAATCTGAGATCGGAGAAATATCGTCAAACACTTCCTTCAAGCCTTCCTTCAGGAACCACTGATAGGAGTTCTTTTGAACTTCAATCAGGTTTGGCATTTCCAGAACCTCTTTCTGTCGTGCATAGGTCATACGCGTATTTCTGCCGGCCGCAGTCTTACGGATTCTGTTCTTTTCCATCGACACTTTCACCCCGTTCTTTATGATTGATCCATGCTTATTCGGTTTTTGCACATCAAAAAAGCATAGCACACCACAATAGTGCACCATACATTCTACTACAAGTCCCCATTAGAGTCAATGAAAACTTTTGAAAAAATAGGAAAACCGTCCATGTGCTTTCACACATGAACGGCTCTGTCTGCATGATCCCTGAATTACTTCAGAGTAACCTTTGCGCCCTCAGCCTCAAGTTTAGCCTTGATATCGTCAGCCTCCTCCTTGGAAGCGGCCTCCTTGAGTACCTTCGGAGCGGAATCTACGAGATCCTTTGCCTCCTTCAGGCCAAGGCCGGTAGCCTCACGAACCACCTTGATTACCTTAACCTTGTTAGGGCCAACCTCTGTCAGCTCAACGTCGAACTCGGTCTTCTCCTCGCCTGCTGCCGCGCCTGCGTCACCGCCTGCTGCTGCAACTACTACGCCTGCTGCTGCGGATACGCCGAACTCCTCCTCGCAAGCCTTTACCAGATCATTCAATTCCAATACTGTCAACTCTTTGATCGCGTCGATCAGTTCCTGAGTAGATAACTTTGCCATGATTGTTTTCCTCCATAATTTTTATTCAATGTTTCCATTACGTTTCGAGACTGCCTGTGGCAGGCTCGGGTTTTGGTTTTAATGCGAAGCATTTAAACCGTTTTAACCAATTATTCTGCTGCGGGCGCTTCTTCCGCAGGTGCTGCTTCCGCCTCTGCGAGCGCTGCCTCTTCTACCGGCGCTGCTTCTGCCTCCGCAGGAGCTTCTTCTGCCTTTGCAGGCTCCTCAGCTCCGGATGCCCCGCCTTTCTCCGCCAACTGGTTCATCACACGGGCGAAGTTCGTAATCGGAGACTGGATGCTGCCAAGCAGCTTGGACAGCAATTCTTCTCTGGAAGGAATCTTCGCGATCTCCATAATTCCCTTCGCGTCGTAGGCGATGCCTTCCACCATACCGCCCTTAACCTCAAGAGCCTCTGCTGTCTTAGCGAATTTGCATAACACTCTTGCAGGAGCCGTAGCATCCTCTGTGGAGATGGCTACTGCACTGGGCCCTGCCAGATAAGGCATAAGCGCTTCATAATCTGTGCCCTTGAATGCAAAATTCATCATTGTGTTCTTGTAAACCTTGTAGGTGATACCGGCCTCACGCAGCTGCTTACGAAGCTGTGTGTCCTGCTCAACCGTAAGCCCACGATAGTCAACCAAAACGACTGACTGCGCATCCTTCACGGCAGCGGCGATCTCATCCACGATAGGTTTTTTCAATTCCACTTTTGCCATTACATTACCTCCTTATAGATTTTAGCGCCGATTGGGAGCTTGTGTCCGCCGGACACACCAAAAACCCTCCCCGTAAAGACAGGGAGGGCAATAAATATCATTGATAGCTCGTCTCTCCTCGGCAGGCGGACTCTTACGCCGACAATACGGCACCTGCTGTCTTCGGCATCTGCTACTATAGCACAGCCTGCCGGGAGATGTCAACTATTTTTTATTCACAAACGGAGTTCCTTGGGATATCTCCTGCCCCGCATGTGCCTCATATTGCAATCCGAATTTCTGCGCCTCCGTGATTTCCACCTCCATCACGCCAAAGTTCGTCTCGATCTGTAATACGGTGGAGCCGTCAGGTTTGGTGATGATCTTGGTCTCAAGGTCATCCTCCTCATGCCCAACTTTCTTGCTGTTTTCATGGATAATTCCCCGCCAGAGCAAATCCATCTCCTCGGCCGTATAAAACTTCACGCCGAAATCATTCATATATTTGGCGTATTTGACTTTCTCCCGATCTATGTAGGTAGAGCCATCCTTTTCATACGTGTAATCTGGCACACCGTCCTTGTCAGTGGAAGTCTCAAAGAAGTTGACAAAATCGTCCTCGTCAATCTCTCCTGCAAGGAAATCCTCCCAGAAATTTTCATGACAGGCAAAGCGCAGGTTGGCATCCTGCGGAAAACGCTGTATAAATGCCAGTACCTTCTCGCGCTGTCCGGGCTCCGTGTAGGGAAGATTCCAACAGCTCCTGTTTACCCACTTGCCGTTTTCCATATATGCTTCCCTGCACGTGATCCCGTCCTGCCCGAAGCAGGTAATGAACCAGTGCTTGTTTTTGGGATCGTCAGTGGGGAAAGTGCTCTTAGCTATCTGGCCCGTGAGCAGTTCTGCAAGTTCCTCCGGGTCTGTCACCTCCACTTCTGTGACATTATCGTCCACTGCTGCCGAAGCCGCCGGGACTGCCGTAGCGCTGCCCGCCGGTTCCGTATGGGGATTCGCCACGCTGCCGCCTGCTTCCACATTCGGCTGTGCATCCGTCGGAACTGACACGTTTGTCACAACCGTCCCGGCTGCGTCGGAATCGGGCTGACCCTCGGCCTTTCTTCTCGCCGCCTCCTTCGCCGCCTGTTTTTCCACCTCCACAATCTGCTCCTTGATCAGCTCCTGTAATCCTTCCTCGGCATCGTCAAAATCCGCCAGAAGTTTCTCCCATTCCTTGATGGTAAATTCCTGTCCGCCGATCCGGAAAGAGGGTTCCACCTTTCCTTCCCGCACCTTCTTCGCCATCTCCTCCATATGCGCAAGAATCTGCTCGCGCAATGTCATTTCCTCCGGATTTTTGGCGTCAGCATTTTCCTCCTCTTTCGTTTTCCCCTCTGTCTTTTCTGCCGCTTCGTCTTTTATGACACTTTCGTCACTTTCCTTCTTCCCGGAGAAGAAAGCTTTATCCGCGCCTGTCTTACCGGTCTGCCCGGAGCGGTTTCCATATCCCGTTCCCGGCGCATTGTGCATCCACGAAGAATATCTGTTTCCTATATTCATAGCTCTTTTCCCTTTCTGTCCGGCGCTTTGTTTCCGCATGGGAAATCTGTCCTTCTATCCTTAATACGATTCATACGCCGGGAAAGTTTCATTCCGAATAAAATCTATTCATTTCTGTTTCCAATTCTGGCGCTGCCCGGCTTTCACCAGGTCACAAATCCGTCTTCATCAATCTGTACGCCCTCCGATATGCCGCGCATATAGGAAAGCACCCGCTCCTTTTCCTCCCCCTCCAAAAGGGTCGTTTTACATCCGCTCTGCAGGCATGGTACAAACTGATAACTCACAATTCCCGTCTCGTCTATCACAACCTCAACCATTCCCGTGTCCAACGTTTTGGAATTGAACCAAAAATTTCCCAGGCTGTAGATCACCGGCACACCCCCGACCACACCGATCGGCTGCAGGCAATGGGGATGGTCTCCGATCACCAGATCCGCTCCCGCCGCAGCAAGCTCCGGCGCCTGTTTTAACTGCGCCCAGTCAAGCTCCGCCACATTCTCCGTTCCCCAGTGTATGTAAGCTACCACGAAATCGCTGTTTGCATCAGCTTCCTGAATCGTCTCCATAAGCCTGTCCCCGTTCCAACAGCGGAAAACGCCGGGGGAATCCTCCGTCGCCTCCTTCGTGTCCGGTGTATCCAGACGTTCTATCTGCGTGGCCGAAACAAAAGCGATCTTGATATCCCCCACAATATAGTAAACTGGTTTTCTCGCCTCATTGATTTCCCTGCCTGCGCCCACATAGGGGATTCCCGCCTCACGCAGCGTATCGAACGTATCCGCCAATGCCTCCGGCCCGTAATCATAGGCGTGGTTGTTGGCAAGGGATACCAGATCCACTCCCATATCGGTCAAATACTGCACCGTCTCCGGTCTGGCCCGAAAAGTAAACTGCTTTCCCTCAGTGGGCGCGCCCCTGTCGGAGTAAGCAAATTCATTGTTCAGCATCATGATATCCGCGCTCTGCATCCGCTCGATTACTTCCGGCATCACGCCTTTGGCAATATCCCCGTCCCCGCGGACAGGTCCGGTGATGGCATAGTGGTCATCAAACAGTACATCCCCCGCAAAGGCAATCGTTACCTGTCCCGGTACTGCCGGCTCGGCCGCATAAATATTGTTCTCCTCCATGTACGCGGTATCCTCCAGCTGTTCCTGGTATTTGGAGGTCGCCTCGGGCTCTTCCTCCCCGCTCTCAACTTCCGTCACAGGCGCGTGCTCCCCTTGTGTCAATCCCTGCGCTGTTTCCCGGACCACCGCCGTATCGTCAGTCCGGTTCTTCACCGGCTCCATAATCCACTGATGGGCCGCCAAAGCCAATACGCCCACCGCCACTGCCGCAGTCAGCGTAATAAAAAACGTCATGATAAAGCTGCGATGAAGCCTTATTTTCTTTTTCTTATTATTTTTTCGCGATCTCTTCTTAGCCATGCGACTATTGTACCACAAATCAGCAGTCACAGCAAAAGACATTGCAAACTTACTTTTTGACCAATCCCTTTTTTCCGGCATAATCGCAAAGAAAAGAAACTGCCGCAAGCATTAACAGCACAAACACAGTCAACAGATCCCACACATCAAAGACAGGTTCCCCGATCATGTTTGACAGTATGATGTTAACAACAAACACAAACGGAACAGCTGACAAAAAGGCGGTCCCCAAAGCCGCCGTCTTCCTCCTGATACGGCCAAAAATAATAGCAATAACCCACAAGAATACAATCGAAACCGCCCCTATTTTTGCACCCAGGGAAAACACTTCCTGCACTTTTACCAGGTTTCCCAGCAAAAACAGGTAGGGAAGTAAAAAAATGCTGAACGAAATGAGACTTATCCGAATTCCCTTTTTTCCAAACAAAATGCCCGGAAAAGAGATCAGCCACGCAAAGACAATGGAGCTGACCGGAATCAATGACCATGTTACCCGACCGGATACTGCAAGGTTGCAAATCAGGCATACCATAATCCCCACAAATAGCACCATTGAAAAAATTACGGAAATCAAAACACTTCTGGCCATGTTATTTTCATCTTTTCTCTTTAATGCAATCAAATTTTCATCTGCCCTCTTTTCCAAACTTTCCATATCCACTTTCTCCCCACTCAACAATTCGTTTACTGTAATCCCCAATATTTCACACAATTCCAACATGATGGACGAGTCGGGCATACTCTTTCCCGTCTCCCACTTGGAGACTGCCCTGTCCGTAATATTCAGTTTTTCCGCCAACTGCGCCTGTGTCAGTTTTTTCTCCTTGCGGCGCTCGGCAATAAACTTTCCGATCTCTGCCTGATTCATCTTCTTTTCTCCTTTCGCCATAGACAATACGCCTAATCCCGTGTTTGTTACACGAATCAGCAGTTGAATCGGGGCACTCAACCGCCGGTTGGGCAGTTTTTTCTATACACGCAAAAGAACGGCCCACAATTACAGGCCGTCCTTTGTTTCTCTTTTTAAATTTTATATGGGCTTAGTACTTCGCCACATTTACCTTTACGCCGGGGCCCATGGTGGTTGCCAACGTAATGCTGCGCAGATACTGACCTTTCAAAGCCGAAGGCTTAGCCTTCACAATCGCCTCCATCAGCGCCTCAAAGTTCTCCTGCAGCTTTGCCTCGTCGAAGGAGGTCTTGCCTACGGGCACATGGATAATGTTCGCCTTATCCAGTCTGTACTCGATCTTACCGGCTTTAATATCGCTGATTGCCTTTGCCACATCCATGGTAACCGTGCCTGCCTTGGGGTTGGGCATCAAGCCTTTCGGGCCGAGCACCTTACCCAGACGGCCAACAACACCCATCATATCGGGAGTTGCTACCACCACGTCAAAATCAAGCCATCCCTCGTTCTGAATCTTGGGAATCAGCTCCTCGCCGCCTACGTGATCTGCACCCGCTGCCTCAGCCTCGTTTACCTTATCGCCCTTGGCAAATACTAACACGCGAACCGTCTTACCGGTTCCGTTGGGCAGCACTACTGCGCCACGGATCTGCTGTTCCGCATGACGACCGTCGCATCCGGTTCTGATGTGAACCTCTACAGTTTCATCGAATTTCGCTGTTGCTGTTTTTTTCACTAAGGAAATCGCCTCGGCAGTGTCGTACATAGTCGCACGATCTACCAGTTTAGCGGCCTCCTGATATTTTTTACCGTGTTTCATCTCGAACCCTCCATTACTCTTCTACTGTGATGCCCATACTTCTGGCCGTACCGGCGATCATGCTCATGGCTGCCTCAACGCTTGCCGCATTTAAGTCAGGCATCTTCATCTCAGCGATCTCCTGCAATTTCGCTTTGGAGATGGTAGCCACCTTTGTCTTGTTGGGCACAGCGGACCCGGACTTAATATTGCATGCCTTCTTTAAGAGCACTGCCGCAGGGGGAGTCTTCGTAACGAAACTGAAGCTTCTGTCTGCATATACTGTGATGACAACCGGAATGAGCACATCGCCCTTATCGGCCGTCTTTGCGTTGAACTGTTTTGTAAATTCAACGATGTTTACCCCGTGCTGTCCAAGTGCAGGACCAACCGGGGGTGCCGGCGTTGCCTTGCCGGCAGGAATCTGTAACTTGATGTAACCTTCTACTTTCTTTGCCATATCGGCACCTCCTAATAATATTGTGGTGCAAACGTCTTTCGACTTCCACACATATCTAAACTGCCGAAGCAGAATAAATATCTATCGCATACTTCTCACTTCCGCAAAGCTGATCTCCACAGGAGTCTCTCTGCCGAACAATTCCACATTGATGGTAGCCGTCTGCTTACCATAATCAATCCTCTGCACGACGCCCACGGTATCTTTCCAGACACCCGCTACCACTGCGATCGTATCGCCCTCTGCGAAGTCAATACTCATATTTTCCATCTTAATGCCGAGCGGCTTCATCTCCGCCTCGGTCAACGGCACCGGTTTGCTTCCGGGTCCTACGAATCCGGTCACGCCTCTGGTATTTCTTACGACATACCAGGTGTCGTCGTTCATAACCATATTGATCAGAACATAGCCGGGGAACATCTTCTTCTGAACCGTCTTGCGCGCGCCGTTCTTCAACTCCATAACATCCTGCATCGGCACCTTGACCTCCAGAATCTCCTCCTCCAGATGTCTGTTTTCAATCGTTTTTTCTATGTTGGCCTTCACCTTATTTTCATAACCGGAATAAGTATGCACAACATACCAATTCGCTTCTGCCATACGGATCCTCCCTGTCTTACCTATAGATTAAGAATCTGTCCTAAAAATGCAGCGTAGTGATGAAATCCACTCCGTACTGCAGGCCAAAATCCAACACCGCAATGATCGCTCCCACCACCAGGGAAATAATCACGACCGCGACAGACTGTTTTATAAGGGAATCCTTATCCGGCCAACTGATTTTTTTAAACTCAGCCTTCACGCCGTCAAAGAATTTGACCGCTTTCTTATCCACCTTCGCTGAATCTGCCATAGTAACTCTCTCCTTTTCAAAACGACGATCTCTTACTTCGTCTCCTTATGCAGAGTATGTCTCTTGCAGAATCTGCAATATTTCTTCGTCTCCATCCTGTCCGGATGAGTCTTCTTGTCCTTCGTTGTATTGTAGTTACGCTGTTTGCACTCCGTACATGCCAATGTGATTCTTGTGCGCATCTTGCCACCTCCACCTGTATTACGATTCGTTTGATCTCGTATCTCTCATTTTTTGAGCATAAAAAAAAGACCTAAATCTTATCTCGCTCACACAATATATCATATGAAACGCCCCAAGTCAACTGCTTTTTGAACTTTCCCATACAAAAAATATAGATTTTTTCATAAAGACTCTTTATTAAATAACTTTCCCATACGATATATATGATATACAGAGTCCGCAAAGGGAAAAAATTACGCGTTTTTTCCCAAAATACTTGCTTTTTTCGCGGGTAAAATGTTAAAATGACAGTAAGTATATATTTTAATATGTAGAAACGCCCGGCGAGATACCTTGTAGGCTATGGAAAGCCGCAAGAGGTGTCTATTATGCTTTCACGGAGGAAAGGAGGGCTTATGGCTTACAACACCATCAACAATTTAACAAATGTCTATAATTTCTATATGACAACCTACGCGCCGAAGTCGAGCACGCCTTATGACACGCATAAGAAGAGTGAGCTTCGCAGCGTGTACAATTCGATTGTCAAGATGAATAAGGAAGCCCCTCTATTCATCTTAGACACTAGCAAGGAATCCCAACAGTTTGCAGTGGGCATAAAGGAAAACGCCAGGGAGCTTCGCAACACCATCGCGTCTCTCGGCGGTCTCGACGAGGAAGAACTTCTCAACAAGAAGGTTGCCTATTCGAGCAATGAGGACATTGTGTCCGCCAAATATGTGGGCTCCAAAAAGCCGGATGATGATTTTCCGTCCTATGAGGTAGAGGTGAAGCATCTCGCTTCCCCCCAGGTGAATCTCGGGAAGTTCCTTCCCGCTGACGAACCCAATACCCTCTCCCCCGCCACCTATTCCTTTGACGTGGGGATCGACGACCTGAACTACGAATTCCAGTTCAGCATCAAGGCAAGCGATACCAACAACGACATACAGTCGCGTCTGTCCAGATTGATTACCAATGCCAATATCGGTATGTCTGCAAAGGTGATTACCGACGATAAAGGCGGTTCCGCCCTGCGGATGGAATCAGACGCCACCGGCTTAAAGGATGGCAGAAAAGCGCAGTTTGTGATATCGGATCAGCGCACCAGTAAAACCGCCGGTGTGGTAGATTATCTGGGACTGGATTACACCGCGTCACCGGCTACCAACGCCTCCTTCCTTGTAAACGGCGAGGAACGCACTTCTCCCTCCAACCATTATACACTGGCTAACACGTATGATCTGAAACTGAACGGTGTGAGCAGCGAGGAGGGCGAGACGGCTTCCATCGGCATCAAGACCGATGTGGAATCCCTGGCGGAAAACATCAACACGTTGGTAAAAGGTTATAACTCTTTCCTGCAGGCGGTTTCCGAGTACAGCGCCGTACAGCCCAAGAGCAACCGGCTTTTCAACGAGATGAGCAGCGTTGCCAGAGTTTATGCCAAGGGGCTGACTTCCGCGGGATTGAACCTGAATCTGGACGGCACATTGGAAGTAGACAACAACGTACTGCGTCAGAAAGCTACCAGTGAAGATGCCAAGGATGCATTTTCCTCCATGAAGGGCTTCACCAATTCCGTCCTGCGCAAATCGAATCAGGTATCCTTAAACCCGATGCACTACGTCAACAATGTGATTGTGGCTTACAAGAATCCTGGAAAGAACTTTGCAAGTCCTTATATCACGAGCGCGTACAGCGGCATGATGTTTAACAGTTATTGTTAATCGAAAACAAATACACAGGGCTGTTGCAAAAGCAGATTCATCGTCTGCCAAAGCAACAGCCCTTCTTTCATATCAGCATGTAAGGAGCATTTCCATGACGAAACAGCAGTCATCTGATTTCAAAGAAATACGGACCCACGGGACGCAGTCTTTCCCCTGCGCCGCCTACCGCACCCATACTTTGGGAAAGGGCACCCTGGTCAAACACCATTGGCATGAGGAAGTGGAGATTCTATACTTTTCTGACGGAGAATTTCGTCTGGAAATCAATATGGAGTCTTTTCCAATCCGGTCAGAATGCTTCTGGTTCATCAACCCCGGAGAACTGCACAGCATCATCACGGAAACCTCCGAGAGCCACTGGGAGGATGCCGTCGTCTTTTCCCCCGGCATCCTGAGTTTCGATTCCTATGACGAAGCACAGATTCATCTGGTGAAACCGATCCGGAGCGGAAAACTTCTCTTTCCTCGTTGTATCATGCCAGAGCATCCCGCATTTATCCCGCTTCGCAACGCTTTTTCCGACATCATGCACGCCTTTGGACAAATGCAGGAAGATTCTGCTGCGGACAGCAGTCTTGTCACAAACGATCTGACCAGCCAGCTATATATCAAATCTTCCCTGCTTTATATTCTGGCCACTCTTTCCGCCCACGGGCTCTTCACCCCTGCGGAGACAAACTTTGACAAGCGCGTGGAAATGATTAAAACCGCGCTTACTTATATCAAGGACAATTACCATGAAAAAATATATCTATCCGACCTGGCGAAACAGGTAAACCTAAACGAACAGTATTTCTGCCGCCTTTTTAAAAAGGCAATCGGCTGTTCCCCGGTGGAATATATCAACGAATACCGCATCAAACAGGCAAAACAGCTTCTGGAAGAAAGCGATCTGCAGGTAATGGAAATCTGCCTGGAATGCGGTTTTAACAATCAGGGAAATTTCCTGCAGGAGTTCCGTCGGCGTACCGGCACTACCCCTTTGCAGTATCGAAAACGTCTTGAGTTGCATTAAAAGTCATAATACCGGAATTTTTAATCAAATAACCGTAAGACATATGCCGCGCATGTCATTAAAATGTAGATAACGACTAAACCAAAGCGGCGGGTACGGACACGGCATCCCGCACAAAAAGGCAGCTATACAAAACAGGAGGTACGGTTATGAACAGAAAATGGTGGCATGACAAAGTGGCGTATCAGATTTATCCCAAAAGCTTCTATGATTCCAACGGCGACGGTATCGGGGATATCCCCGGCATTATCCACAAACTGGACTATCTCAAGGACCTGGGTGTAGATATCATCTGGCTGTCTCCCTGTTATCAGTCCCCTCTGGCCGATCAGGGCTATGATATCTCCGATTACTATAACATTGATCCCCGCTTCGGCACTATGGAAGATATGGACCGTCTGATTGCCGAGGCTAAAAAACGGGATATGGTGATCCTGATGGATCTGGTGGTCAACCACTGTTCCGATGAACATGAGTGGTTTTCCAAAGCCTGCGAAGATCCCGACGGAAAATACGGAAACTATTTTTATCTGCGGGATAAAAAAGAGGGTGAACTGCCCACCAACTGGCGTTCCTATTTCGGCGGCCCCGTGTGGGACGATCTGCCGGGCACAGACAAACAGTATCTCCATGTATTCCATAAAAAACAGCCTGACCTGAACTGGGAAAATCCCGAGCTTCGGGAAGAAGTTTATAAAAATATCAACTGGTGGTTGGAAAAGGGCCTGGGCGGCTTTCGGATCGATGCCATTATCAACATCAAAAAAGCGCTTCCCCTGCACAGTTATGAGCCTGACCGGGCGGACGGACTTTGCAGCATCCGTGCCATGTTACAGGAAGCTTCGGGAATCGGCGCATTTCTGGGCGAAATGCGCGACCACACCTTTCAAAAATATGATGCTTTTTCCGTGGCGGAAGTATTTGACGAAAAACCCGGCGAGCTGCCCGATTTCATAGGCGAAAACGGCTACTTTTCCAGTATGTTTGACTTTAACGCGACCATCTTCGGCCACAGCGAAAAGGGTTGGTACGACGCTTCGCCCATCACGCCGGATGATTATAAAAACTGTTGTTTTGCCTCTCAGGCCAAAGTAGGAGACATTGGCTTTCTGTCAAACATTATTGAAAACCACGACGGCTCCCGGGGTGTCAGCCGCTACATACCCAAAGGCGACTGCTGCGCCGAAAGCAAGAAAATGCTGGCTGCGCTGAGCTTTATGCTGCGGGGCATCCCCTTTATCTACCAGGGGCAGGAATTGGGAATGGAAAATCTGCCGATCTCGTCCATCGACGAGGTGGACGACGTTTCCGCCCGCAACGAATATCAGGTCGCGCTGCAGGCAGGCCTTTCACCGGAGGAGGCAATCAAAGCGATCTCCGCCCACAGCCGCGACAACGCACGCACGCCCATGCAATGGTCGGATGAAGAGAACGCAGGATTTACTAGCGGCACGCCCTGGCTTAAGGTAAACCCCAATTATACCGCCATCAATGCGGCATCGCAGACCGGGGACGAGGATTCTCTCTACTCTTTTTACAAGAAGCTGATTGCCCTGCGCAAAGACCCCACCTACAAGGAGACCATCGTCTACGGCGCTCTGGAGCCCCTTTGGCAGGAGCGGCATAATCTGATGGCCTATTACCGGAAGGGAACGCCCACGCTGCTTGTCATCGGAAACTTTCAAAAAGACAGTCAGGAAGTTGTACTGCCTGCGCCATACAAAAACGTACTGTTAAACAATTACAAAAATCTCGTGCAGAATGGCGAAATTCTTACCCTGCAGGGGTATCAGGTATTGATTTTGGAACTGTAAACCGGTTTGCTTACTTTTGTGTGACGCCATACGGCAGAATGGAGGATCTTATTTATGAATAGGACATGGTGGAAGGAAGCGGTCATTTATCAAATTTATCCGCGCAGCTTCATGGACAGCAACGGGGACGGCATCGGCGATTTGCAGGGAATCATCAGCCGCCTTGATTATCTGAAATATCTGGGGATCGATGTGATCTGGCTCTCCCCGGTTTATCAATCGCCTAACGACGATAACGGATATGATATCAGCGATTATCAGGACATTATGGAAGAGTTTGGCACCATGGCGGATTTTGACGCGCTTTTGTCCGCCGCCCATGAGCGGAACATAAAAATTGTGATGGACCTGGTGGTAAACCATACTTCCGACGAGCACAGATGGTTTGTGGAAAGCCGAAAATCCCTGGATAATGAATACCGGGATTACTATATCTGGCGAGAGGGAAAGAGCGACGGGATGCCGCCCAACAACTGGGGCTCCTGTTTTGGCGGTTCGGCATGGCAGTATGACGGGGCAACGGATATGTATTATCTGCACCTTTTTTCCAAAAAACAGCCGGACTTAAACTGGGATAACCCACATGTGCGCCGGGAAGTATTTGACATGATGACATGGTGGTGCGACAAAGGTATCGACGGCTTCCGCATGGATGTAATCAGCATGATTTCCAAGACGAAAGAAATGCCCGACGGCGAAGTGCACGATCTCTACGGAGACTATAGCCCGTACTGCGTGCACGGCCCCAATGTCCACAACTATTTGCAGGA
This sequence comes from uncultured Lachnospiraceae bacterium, assembly GCA_947245585.1. Lineage (GTDB taxonomy): Bacteria > Bacillota > Clostridia > Lachnospirales > Lachnospiraceae > UBA3282. Next base: position 18,815 of record CAMXPV010000053.1, read on the forward strand.
AATGAATGAAAAAGTCTTGTCGAAATACGATATCATGACGGTGGGCGAAACCCCCGGCGTGACCACAGAACTGGCCGCGCAGTACGCCGGAGAAAACACGCGGGAGCTGAACATGGTATTCCAGTTTGAGCACGTGGAGGGTGACGGCAAATATGGCAAGTGGACAGATGAAAAAATTCCCCTTACCAGACTGAAAAGCATTCTCTCCCATTGGCAGACCGAACTGTATGGCCGCGCCTGGAACAGCCTGTTCTGGGACAATCACGACCAGCCCCGGGCTGTCTCCCGCTTCGGAGACGACCGCCCTGCATACCGGGAGGTTTCCGCCAAGATGCTTGCCACCTGCCTGCATATGCTGCAGGGTACGCCCTACATCTACCAGGGCGAGGAGCTTGGCATGACCAATTACCCCTTTGAGCGCCCCGATGACTTCCGCGACATCGAAAGCATCAACGCCTATCGGGAATGGTGTCTCGACGGCCAATTATCCCATGAGGCATTCTGGCCCTGTATTGTCTTCAAGAGCCGGGACAACGCCAGAACGCCAATGCAGTGGGACGATTCCGAGCAGGCCGGCTTTACGGCGGGCACGCCCTGGATTGCAGTGAATCCCAACTATAAGGAGATCAACGCCAAAGCACAGACGGCTGATCCCGATTCCGTATTCCATTATTACCGGAAGCTGATTGCACTTAGGAAGGAGCATCCGGTCATCGTATATGGGAAATACGAGGCGGTGATGGAAGACAGTGAGGAATTGTTCGTCTATACCAGAACGTTGGAGCAGGAAAAACTTCTGGTAGTGTGCAGCTTCTGCGATCACGAGACGGCCTTTACCATCCCTGACGAATTTATCGGCGCGGCGTGTCTGATTTCCAATCGGGACGGGAACTATACCGGGGATGAGATCATGTTGAAACCGTATGAAGCGTTTGTGCTGTATCAAAAATAAGGCTACTGCTCGTGCTGTTCCTTGCCGCCAGTGCTTTCCTTGCATCTGCGTGGTAAAACTGCTATAATAGAGCCATAATAATCAAAGACACTTCAAACTCATAAGCATAACAATGATGGGAAATTAAATGAACAAATCTTACAAGGAACTTGATCTTTCCAATGATTTTATGTTTGGCAAGATCATGCAGACGAATCCGGAGGTCTGCAAACAGCTTCTGGAAATGATTTTGGGCCGTAAGATTACAAGAATCGGAGTCCCTGACGATGCCGATACTCTGGAAATACAAAAGACAATCCGGATCACGGACGATGGAAAGGGAATCCGGTTGGATGTGTATCTGGAAGGTGATGATACCGTCTATGACATTGAAATGCAGACGACTCTTAACAGCGACTTGCCCAAAAGAACCCGTTATTATCAGGGAATGATCGATCTTAACCTGATCGAAAGGGGAGCAGCGTACAGTCAGCTGCGAAAGAGTTACATCATTTTTATCTGTCTGCAGGATCCTTTTGATCGTGGCAGATGCTTGTATACCTTTAACAACTTATGTTTGGAATGCACAGATCTGGTTTTGGAAGACGGTTCCACGAAAGTATTCCTGAACGCATCTGGTGACAAGAACGGCGTGCCAAAAGAACTTGCAACGTTTTTGGAATATCTCTCCGGACAGCCAGCATCTGATCCTTTCACAAAGAATCTGGATGATCTGGTCAGCAGGGCCAGGGAACACAATGAATGGGAGGTGGAGTTTATGACACTTTTGCAGATAAAACAGCAGGAACGGGAAGCAGGCCGCGCTGAGGGTCGCGCTGAAGGACGTGCTGAGGGTCGTGCTGAAGGCCATGCTGAAGGAGTAGACAGAATGGCCACCCTGACTTCTATCTTACTTTTTAACGGGCTGATCAAAGAACTGGAACGCGCCACAAAGGATTCTCAGTACCGGGAAGAGCTTTTTCAGAAATATAATATTTGAGTATGCACAGGGGCCCATACGGCCCCCTGATTTACATGAAAAGCCAGTGCCTCCATTCCGGAAACACTGGTTTTTCCTCTTTTATCCGTTATTTATTTCTCCGTTTCCTGCTCCTCTTCTTTCCTTCGCCGCAGAACCAAAATCACCACGACCACCGCTGTTAAAAAAACGGGGCATGACCCGAAAGCCATGCCCTTATTCTAATGACAGCAGTTCCTCTTCCGAAGCCACCGACATCCCTCTCAACATATCTTTCAGGTCATGCTGTGCCCCGATATTGGTTACATCAATTTTTGTAACGCAGTCACTCATCCACGGCAATTCTGTATTCATCAGATCAAGAAGGTCTATGATATCCGCCTGTGTCAGTTTCTTTTGCGAAACATACCCCGATCCTTGCCTGTGCTCAAATCCCTGTCTGACAAAAAATTTCTTCACATCATAATATGCTTTTTTGTAATCCGGATAATATTTCTCCAGTTCGTGGACGCTCAGGTCAAAATTGATGGCCTTCAGATATTTTTTCTCCATGTGCTTTCCTCATTTGTCACCAACCTCAATCCCCTATGCGCCCGCAACCCTCTTTCCTGCATAATGAGCAAGAAGATCCTCTGCCGCAAAATCCTCTGGCGAATCGGAATCATCACTGTCATACAGTATCCATGTCAGCACATTCCTCATAAACCATTCCTGCTTTTTTAAGGCATTTACAATACAGCCAAACCGCCCAAAATCCCGCTCACTTCCGTTGTCTTTATAGACCACGGAGCCAGAATCCGTCTTTTCCCCCTTAAACCCCCACCGGGCAAAAGCCTTATCCACGGCATCATGAACAGCTTTCAGATTATACTTTCGTTCCTGTAATATTTTTTCATCATCCATACGAATTTCCATTTTTATCATATACCCGATTCCTCCTTGCCTTCTCGTATTTATCAGTATAACACGAAAAAAGCAGGATAACCACCAGAATCTCACTCCTCTTCTTTCCTTCGCCGCAGAACCAAAATCACCACGACCACCATTACCGCTAAGATAATCGCCAACCAGATAAAGCAGCATATCCCAAGGAAGGTCGGGCAGATATGGCAGAGGCCGCACTTTGCATCTGTGTCTGCGCGTCTGTCTCCGCATAAGCGATGGCATAGCTTGAAAACAGTTCTGTACTTACCGTGATGGTGTCAGGTGTATCGTCCAGATCATTCATAATAGTATATTCGCCGTTATGGGCGCGGATGATCAGAAACTCCCTGCCGTCGCTTTGCAGTTTTTCGGGGATGTTTATCACCACTTCTATGGGTTCGTCCGTCTCGGTAATGGCGTTCCAGTCTCCCGCCCCGATCCTGATAAACATGGAGATATCCACATACATGCCAAGCACAAGCCCGGACACTTCTTCGCTGCAAGCCTCGATGCCTCTCCCGATCACTTCCTTATCCTGTAAGGGTACTTTTTCGGAGATATCAGTCACATCAATCCTGATCTCTATGGTCTCAGTGGAAGTGTTGCCCGCCGCATCCACCGCCTTGAAGCGATAGGTATGGTTTCCCTCCGTGACGGAAGGGTAATCATAGGTCATGCTGGCTGTGCCGGGTGTGAAACCGTCTATTTTTGTATAGGAGTCGTTTTCGTCAATGCTTACCCACAGTTCGGTCACGCCCACGCCGTCATACAGTTTCAGCGGGATTTTGTCCTGTGCATTTGTCCAGTCTGTAGGCAGGGTCACGCTATCCTGCAATACCGGCTTATCTGGTGCGGTTTCGTCTTTCCAACGGGCGTGAAGGGTATGATTATCCGCCGTTGCTACAATGGTATTCGCATCAACCTTAGTCCCCTGCCCGTCTGCTTCGGCGGTGTACCAGCCCTTGAAGGTATAGCCGGTTCTGGATGGTACGGGAAGGGTGCCATATTTGCCGCCATAGGTCACCGTTTGGCTCGCGGTAAGGTCTCCGCCGGTCGCGCCGTGGTTATCAAGTGTCACCTGATAGGTGTTGGGTGTCCACGTTGCCGTCAGTGTGATAGCCGCCGTATAAGCTGTTGCGCCTAAAGTAAGACTCGTGGTCGCTGTAGTGCTGTCGTTTACCTTCCACCCCGCAAAGGTATAGCCCTCTTTGGTCGGATCGCCGACTTCCGTATCTTTTCCGTAGGTGTGCTTTTCCGGCTTGGTCGAAAGTGCTGCACCGTCCATGCCGCTGTATGTGATATCATACTGTTCCGCTGTCCATGTCGCCGTCAGTGTGATAGCCGCCGTATAATCCGTTGCACCTAAAGTAAGATCCTTAGTCGCTGTACTACCGCTGTTTACTTTCCACCCCGCGAAGGTATAGCCCGTTTTTGTCGGATTGCCGACCGATGTATCTTTTCCGTAGGTGTGCTGTGTCGGCTTGGTCGAAAGCGCTGCGCCGTCCATGCCGCTGTATGTGATGTCATACTTCTCTGCCGTCTAGCTTGCGTAGACCGAAGTTTTGGCTGTGACTGTTTTATTAGCAAAGTCATATGGTGTACTGCCGCCCTTCGTTGTTACCCACTTGTCAAAGGTGTAGCCTGTCTTTGTGGGATTAGTTGCCGGGGCAGATGCCGCAGCACCCTCTAAAACAATCTGCTGCGCCGGGGTTAGCAGCTTAGTATCTCCGTCATAGAATGTGACCGTAAAGTAATCCACTCTGATGTCGTCTGGCGACGCGCCGTTAACATTTACTGTCTTGCCCGTGTCAATATCCTTATCGCTGCCATAATCATAATAAATGTGATAGGTGCCATCGGGTACTGCCGTGAGGTCTGTGACAAAATTTGAGCCGTTGTCGGAAGTCAGTTTGAATACTGGCGCGCTAGCCGTCCACTCCGCGCCGTCCTTGTAGGCGGTTATGGTGACGGGATTACCTGCCGGAGCCTCTCTTGTGATAGTGACGATATAAACCTTCGAGGCATCGCCTTCTGTCACATTGACTTTAACCGTATTTTCCCCTTCTGCAAGCAGTATATTGTCTGCCTGTACGGTTGTATCGGTTGCATTGTCAGCATTTTGGATCGTCATCGCCACAGCTGCGTCAGTATTTTAGGTGTTGCCACTATACTTACTGCTCTGACACTATTAGGCACTGTGACTGTGTATTCATAAGTGGTTTCAGCAAAATCGGGGCTTAATTTGATTTCCTCTCCGCTAGAACCATCCTTTATAGACAAATCCATGCCCGAAAGGTTTCCGGTATCTTCATTTCCAAGCACAAGCACCTTACCCGTTTCATCATCAGCACCATTCACTATCTTGCCTTCTATCATCAAAACAGAATACTTCGTATTATCACTACTAATACGAGCTAAGTCTTGTGAAGAAACTTCATAGCCGTCAGCACCTTGTACCGTGGTTTTATATGGATTATTAACATCTGTATTATTCTCACTATACGGTGCATTCCATGTCGTTACGCCAAAAGAACCTGTTAATTTATCAGTAAGCAGAATAACTCGCCCGTTCAACAGAGCAATATTATTTTCATCTTGATCTCTTTTATTCCCAGTAATGTTTACATTACCTTCTATTTTCAATATAGCTTTTTGAAAGTCTGTATATCCTCCTCCATTACCATTACTTTCCACTACTTTATTTCCACATATGGACACCTTATCCGTCTCGCCATTTGCTAGTAGATTCACAGTTGCTGCAGTTCCTGCAAATATACCAGCACCCCTACTGTTAGCAGTATTATTCCTAATAACTCCGTTTGTTATTGTCATTTCACCGATTCCGCCGCAAAAAATACCACCCCCTGACTATCTGCAGTATTATCTTCAATTACTCCTCCACTCATAGTAAAATAAGTGCCTGCATTATTATTACCAACACCTATAGAAATGCCACCTCCGTATTTTGCTGTGTTTCCACGGATTGTTCCCCCACGCATAATAAGCCGAGCACCTTTACATACATAAATTCCACCGCCATATAATGAATTGCCATCTAATTCCCCTTTTCCTCCCGTAATACAGCCAGCATCATTTTCGCAATCACAAAGGGTAAATGTGCCGCTGTTCACTACAATTACACTCCCTGTATCGCCTGAATGTGTCAATGTCTGACCGTTCAAGCATAAAGTCACATCACCATCAATGCTAATTGTTCCCATTGCTATGTTTTTATCGCCATCGTTGTCAGATAAGTAATACTTTCCACCTGATAATGTAGACTCCTCTGTCGTATCCGCAGAAAGCGCTGTCCAATCATCTTCCCCATGATG
>CAMXPV010000054.1 GCA_947245585.1 uncultured Lachnospiraceae bacterium
TAAAGTGCGTAAGTTTTTGTTACCGGTAACTTACACACTTTATATTACACTCCCAAGTTCAAAAACACAAAATGTATCAAACTCATTTTTTGTCCCTCTCTTTCGCCAATTCTTTTTCAAAATTTTCTTCCCATTTTTCTAATGTTTCTAAAAGCAAGAACTGCTGTTCCAGTATTGTCCTGCCAAACAAAGGAATGTCCTTATGTGTGGGTAACTGTTCCATAACCTGCTTTTTGGTGTTTTGAATACTGTTTTTGATATTGCCAATACATTCGTTTGCAAAAGTTTCGTCAAGTAAGGACAGATTTACGACAACGGCATTAAAATCTAAAAAAACTCTTGTTTCGGTGAAAGAAAATTTAGCCATCAGTTCCTTGAAGGTTTCTTTTCCTTTTGGCGATAGAGTGTACAAGGTTTTTTCCGGCATATGGCCGTTCTTAACAGTTTCACTGACGACATATCCTTTGGCTTCATATTGCACCACTTTTTTGTACACGGTAAATGATCCGATTTTGACCCATCTGGATAAGTTTCGCGCTTCAATTTGTTTTTGCAGGTCATATGCGCTTTTGGGGCTTTGGTATAAGGAACCCAAAATGATTAAATCAATGGTAGACATTCAGTTATCCCTCTAATAACTGTATTATACAGTGTTGTATTATACAGCATAAATATTTTTTGTCAATAAAAGTTATTGACATTCCGAAGGGAGCATGGTAATATTTCAAGAAAGCATATATTCTTTGATGTCATAGCGTATTTTACGCATCTTACGATTCTAAGAACTGTTCAGAAAATCTATGCTTTTGCATCCAACAAACATACAAAAGCGGGAGACGGACTGAACGAAAACAAGGCGATTCTCCTGCGGAAAAGGAGAATGGAATGATAGGAAGAGAAGAAATGGATAAGATGTCTGGGAAAAGGTATACGGTCAGGGACATCGAGGCGCTGCCGGAGGGCAGGCGCGCGGAACTGATTGATGGACAGATGTATGAAATGGCGAGTCCGGGCCGGGTACATCAGCGGCTTTTAGTTGCGTTGCTTAGGATGATAGCCAATTATATTGAAGACGGGGAAGGCTCCTGTGAAGTGTATGCTGCGCCTTTTGCCGTCTATATCAACAATGACGAATACAATTATGTGGAGCCGGATATCGTGGTGATCTGCAATGAGGACAAGATGGACGAGAAGGGCTGTCATGGTGCGCCAGACTGGGTGATTGAGATTGTGTCACCTGGCAGCGTGAAAATGGATCGGAAGACTAAGCTGTTTAAATACCGCACGGCGGGTGTGCGGGAATACTGGATTGTTGATCCGATGGAAAAGGAAGTTGCGGTATATCGGTTTGAAAAAGACGAGGAAAGTACCTATACTTTTCAGGAAAGCGTATCGGTGGGAATCTATGGGGATTTCTCCATTGATTTCAGTGCGTTCCAAAAATTTTTTAATACCCCTTGACACCCCTTTTCACAAGTGGTATTCTATAGAAAATTTAACGAGTTAAACCGTTGAAGCGGAGATAACGGTGATAATGCCTTTACAGAGAGCCTGTGCTGCTGAGAATCAGGTAAGAAACAAGTCATCAAATGGACCGCTGAGGGTGCAGTCAAATGCGCGAGAGCGCAGAGTATTCTGCAACGTAAGGCCCACGTCAGAGGCCGGGGATATGTTGGTATCCTGCTAAGCGCACGGGGATTCCCGTGAATCGAGGTGGCACCGCGGATTGGGTAAATTCGTCCTTGACAGATTTGGAGAGAGTCTGTCAAGGGCGTTTTCTTTTGCGCACATAAGCAGAGTCAGAAAGGAGCGAACAAAATGAAAATTTCACCATCCCTGGAAGAAGTGCAAAAAATCGCTGCAGATGGGGAGTACAAGGCGCTGCCGGTGAGCTGTGAAATGCTTTCCGATATCTGTACCCCCATCGAGGCTTTAAAGATACTGAAAAATGTATCCGCCCACTGTTATCTGTTGGAATCGGTGGCGGAGAAAGAAAAATGGGGGCGGTACACTTTTCTGGGCTATGATCCCAAGATGGAGATCACTTGTGTGGACGGGGAGATGAAAGCCGGCAGTCTTACGTTTCATACAGAAGACCCTTCCGCTTCTCTGCGGCAGATTCTTTCGGAGTACAGGAGTCCGCGCTTTTCCTATCTGCCCTCCTTTACCGGCGGGCTTGTGGGGTATTTTTCCTATGATTATCTGGGTTACAGCGAACCGTCGATCCGGGTTGGGGTGCAGGACTGTGAAGCCTTTAAGGATGTGGACCTGATGCTCTTTGATAAGGTGATTGCCTTTGACAATTTCAGGCAGAAGATCATTTTGATTGCGAATATGTCTCTGGCGGACGGGGAGGCCGGTTACAATAAGGCGGTCAGGGAGTTGAAACAGCTTGCCGATCTGCTTCGCACCGGTGAGAAAAAAGAGGAGGAAAGCGGGAGGCTTCTCGGCGAGGTAAGGCCGCTGTTTGACAGGGAGGCCTACTGCAAGATTGTCGAGGAGGCAAAGAGACATATCCGGGAGGGAGACATTTTCCAGATTGTCCTTTCCAACAGACTGGAAGCGCCTTTTGAGGGAAGTCTGCTGAATACCTACCGAGTGTTAAGAACCATGAATCCGTCGCCTTACATGTTTTATTTTTCCGGTACGGATGTGGAGGTGGCCGGGGCTTCTCCCGAAACGTTGGTGAAATTGGAGAACGGTGTGCTCCACACCTTTCCGTTGGCGGGGACGAGGCCAAGGGGAAAGACGGAGGAGGAAGATAAAAGGCTTGAAGCGGAGCTTCTTGCAGACGAGAAGGAACTGGCGGAGCATAATATGCTTGTCGATCTTGGCCGAAACGATCTGGGAAAGATCAGTAAGTTCGGCACGGTGGAGGTGGAGAAGTTTCATTCGATCGAGCGTTATTCCCATGTCATGCACATCGGTTCCACGGTGCGGGGCGAAATCAGGGAGGAATTTGACGCACTGGATGCCATTGAGGCGGTGCTTCCGGCGGGAACGTTGTCCGGCGCGCCGAAAATCAGAGCCTGTCAGTTGATCGGGGAATTGGAAAACAACAAGCGGGGCATTTACGGCGGTGCCATCGGTTACATTGATTTCACCGGCAATATGGACACCTGTATCGCCATCCGCATTGCCTATAAGAAAAACGGACGTGTGTTTGTCAGGACCGGGGCCGGTATTGTGGCGGACTCTGAGCCGGAGAAGGAGTTTCAGGAGTGTATCAACAAGGCGAAGGCGGTGATACAGGCACTAGAGATGTCCGAGGAGGATATCTGAGGCCTGTAGTGAACGCTTTGTTCGGAATGGAGGTAAAAATGATACTATTGATAGATAATTACGACAGTTTTTCTTATAATCTCTATCAGCTTGTGGGTGAGATCAATCCGGATATCAGAGTGGTCAGAAACGACGAGATGAGCGTGGAGGAAATCAGAGCCCTTTCGCCCGATCACCTCATCCTTTCGCCCGGCCCGGGAAGGCCGGAACATGCGGGTGTGATCATGGAGGCGGTAAAAGCGCTTGGAAAAGAGATTCCGACACTTGGTGTGTGCCTCGGACATCAGGCGATCTGCGCGGCTTTCGGAGCCACGATTACTTATGCGAAGAAACTCATGCATGGGAAACAGTCAAAGATTCACTTTGATAACGACTGTTCTTTATTCCGAGGCTGTCACGATGGGATGGAGGTGGCCCGATACCATTCACTGGCGGCGGACAAAGAAACGATCCCGGATTGTTTGAAGATTGTGGCCAGTACCACAGACGGAGAAGTGATGGCGGTGCAGCATCGCGAGTATCCCATTTACGGCGTGCAGTTCCATCCGGAGTCCATCATGACACCGGAGGGGAAGCAGATTTTAAAAAATTTTATGAAAATATAGGGGAAAGGAAGAATGAATTATGATTAAAGAAGCGATTGTGAAAATTGTAAACAAGGGAGACCTCACTTACGACGAGGCCTACGCGGTGATGAATGAGATTATGAGCGGGGAGACTTCTCCCACCCAGAACGCCGCCTTTCTTGCGGCTCTCTCCACCAAGAGCGCAAAGGCGGAGACCACCGACGAGATCGCCGGATGTGCGGCGGCTATGCGGGACCACGCCACCAGGGTAGAGACAGGGATGGATGTCTTTGAGATTGTGGGGACAGGCGGTGACAATGCCCAGAGTTTTAACATTTCCACCACCGCGGCGCTTGTGTGCGCGGCGGGCGGCATGAAGGTGGCAAAGCACGGAAACCGGGCGGCCTCCTCCAAGTGCGGGACAGCGGACTGCCTGGAAGCCCTTGGCGTGAACATTCAGCAGAGCCCGGCGCGCTGTAAGGAGCTGCTTGCGGAAGTGGGCATGTGTTTCTTCTTCGCACAGAAGTATCACACTTCCATGAAATACGTGGGAGCGATCCGCAAGGAATTGGGATTCCGTACCGTGTTTAACATCCTTGGCCCGCTGACCAATCCTGGCAGCCCCAAGATGCAGCTTTTGGGCGTGTACGACGAATATTTGGTGGAGCCGCTTGCACAGGTGTTGATCAGTCTGGGCGTAAAGCGGGGTATGGTGGTGTACGGGCAGGATAAACTGGATGAGATATCCATGAGCGCGCCCACGACAATCTGTGAATTTAAGGACGGTTGGTTTAAGTCCTACACCATTACGCCGGAGCAGTTTGGTCTTGCCCGCTGTTCCAAAGCGGATTTGGAGGGCGGCACGCCGGAGGAAAATGCGGCCATTACGAAGTCCATCCTGCAAGGAGAAAAGGGACATAAGAGAAACGCCGTGTTATTGAATGCGGGCGCGGGGCTCTACATCGCGGGAAAGACGGAAAGCATGGACGCGGGTGTGAAACTGGCGGCGGAGCTGATTGATTCCGGTAAGGCGTCGGAGACATTAGAGCGGTTTATCGAGGTGAGTAACCGGCCAGATAACGAGGCGTAGAGCAGAGCATGACTTTGGCGGACAGACATGCGGATGGATGAAAAAGCGGCATGGAATCATGTGGCAACAGGGAGGCGGCATATGAACATTTTAGACCAACTGGCGGAACACGCCAAATACCGGACGGAACAGGCGAAAAAGAAGATTCCGCTTTCAGAGATGGAAGAACAGGCGTTATCTATGGAGAAAGGGAAATTTTCTTTTGAGGAGGCGTTGCAAAGGCCGGGGATTTCTTTTATCTGCGAGTGCAAGAAGGCTTCTCCCTCCAAGGGTTTGATTGCACCGGATTTCCCTTATGTGCAGATCGCCAGGGAGTACGAGGCGGCGGGAGCGGACTGCATTTCGGTGCTGACGGAGCCGAAATGGTTTCTGGGGAGCAGCGCTTATCTGCGGGAGATCGCGTCGGCGGTTTCCGTCCCCTGTCTGCGCAAAGACTTTACCGTGGATGAATATATGCTCTATGAGGCAAAAGTGTTGGGTGCGTCGGCGGCGCTTTTGATCTGTTCCATCTTAAGTATGGAGCAGATGAAGGAATATCTGGCGGTCTGCGACACGTTAGGGTTGTCCGCTTTGGTGGAGGCCCACGACGAAAAAGAGGTGGAGCAGGCTCTCCTGGCGGGGGCCCGCATCATCGGTGTGAATAACCGCAACCTGAAGGATTTTACGGTGGACACCGAAAACAGCCGCAGACTCAGAAACATGATTTCGTCAAATGTGTTGTATGTCTCCGAGAGCGGCATCAGCGGGCCGGAGGATGTGAAGCAGCTTGCGCAGATCGGTGTGGACGCGGTGTTGGTGGGAGAGGCTCTTATGAGGGCAACAGATAAAAAGCAGGCGTTATTAAAAATGCGTGAAAAAGGGATTAAATGGAAATGACAGAAAGTAAAATCAAGATTAAACTCTGTGGATTAACCCGCCCCTGTGATATAGAAGTGGCGAACGAACTCTGGCCTGACTATATCGGCTTTGTTTTTGCAAAAAAGAGCAGACGTTATGTATCATCGGAGCAGGCCGCCGAACTGAAAAGCCTTTTGCGCCAGGAGATTTTGGCGGTGGGGGTCTTTGTGGACGAGAAGCCTGAACGGATTGCCGATTTGCTCAGGGCGGGGGTGATTGATCTGGCTCAGCTTCACGGCGGGGAGGACGAGGCTTATATTGAGAGGCTGCGGGAACGCACGGACAGACCTCTCATAAAAGCCTTTCGGGTGGACGGTGAAGCAGATATCGAGAGGGCTCGGGCCAGTACGGCGGACTATGTGCTCTTGGATTCTGGGAGCGGCGGCACAGGGACTGCTTTTGACCGGGAACTGCTCACCTTGATGGATCGCCCCTACTTTCTGGCAGGCGGATTGAATGTCGACATGGTGAGGCTGGTTGTGAAGCGATGGCGGCCTTATGGGGTGGACGTGAGTTCGGGAATTGAGACGGACGGCGTGAAGGACGCGGAGAAGATGCGGGCGTTTGTAGACGCGGTGCGCCATGCAGGAAATGCGTAAATGGACGGTATTCTGCGCAATGAAAATTTGTTCAATTTGGACATTTAAAGAAAGGACAGAGATTATGACAAACAATAACGGACGTTTTGGTATTCACGGAGGACAGTATATACCGGAAACGTTGATGAATGCGGTGATCGAACTGGAGGAGGCCTACAATCATTATAAGGATGATGCGGCTTTTAATGAGGAGCTGACAGCCCTGTTAAATGATTATGCGGGCAGACCGTCTGGGCTTTATTTTGCGGAAAAGATGACGAGGGATTTGGGCGGCGCAAAAATTTACCTGAAAAGAGAGGATCTGAACCACACCGGCTCCCACAAAATAAACAACGTGTTGGGACAGGCGCTCCTGGCAAAGAAGATGGGAAAAACCCGGTTGATTGCGGAGACGGGGGCGGGTCAGCATGGGGTGGCCACTGCCACAGCGGCAGCTCTTCTGGATATGGAGTGCGTGGTGTTCATGGGGGAGGAGGATACCGTCAGACAGGCCCTTAATGTGTATCGTATGCGGCTTCTGGGGGCGGAAGTCGTTCCCGTGAAATCCGGGACGGGAACCTTGAAGGATGCGGTGTCCGAAGCCATGCGGGAGTGGACGTCGCGCATCGCTGATACCCACTATTGTCTGGGATCGGTGATGGGGCCTCATCCCTTTCCTACGATTGTCAGGGATTTTCAGGCGGTGATTTCCAGAGAGAGCAAGGCCCAGATTCTGGAGAAGGAAGGGAAACTTCCCGACGCGGTGATTGCCTGCGTGGGCGGCGGTTCCAATGCCATCGGCAGTTTCTATCATTTTATCGAAGATAAGGACGTGCGTCTAATCGGCTGCGAGGCGGCGGGCAGGGGCATTGACACTTTTGAGACAGCGGCCACGGTCAATACGGGAAGGGTGGGGATTTTCCATGGGATGAAATCCTATTTCTGTCAGGACAAGTACGGGCAGATCGCTCCGGTTTACTCCATTTCCGCGGGGCTTGACTATCCGGGAATCGGGCCGGAGCACGCTCATCTGCACGATATCGGAAGAGCGGAGTATGTACCTGTCACGGATGACGAGGCGGTGGAGGCCTTTGAATACTTGTCTAAGACGGAAGGGATTATCCCCGCCATCGAGTCGGCCCATGCGGTGGCCTATGCAAGGAAAATTGCACCTGTTATGAAAAAAGACCAAGTGATTATAATCACCATTTCCGGAAGGGGAGATAAGGATTGCGCCGCCATCGCGCGTTACAGAGGGGAGGATATTCATGAGTAGAATAGCGTCTGCATTTGAAAATAAAAAGGCTTTTATTGCCTTTCTGACCTGTGGGGACCCGGATCTATCCACCACGGCGGCCTGCGTGCGCGCGGCGGTGGAGAACGGGGCGAATCTGATCGAGCTAGGCATTCCTTTTTCCGACCCCACGGCCGAGGGGCCTGTCATTCAGGGAGCCAATCTGCGGGCATTGACCGGAGGAGTCACGACTGACGAGATTTTTGATATGGTAAAGGAACTCAGAAAGGACGTAAATGTGCCGATGGTGTTTATGACCTACGCCAATGTGGTCTTTTCTTACGGAGCGGAGCGGTTTATTTCCACATGCAGGGAGATTGGTATGGACGGGTTGATTCTGCCCGATCTGCCCTATGAGGAGAAGGAGGAGTTTTTGCCTCTCTGTCATACTTACGGGGTGGACTTGATTTCCCTGATTGCTCCCACTTCCGAAAACCGGATTGCCATGATTGCGAAAGAGGCGGAAGGGTTTCTCTATATTGTGTCAAGTCTCGGCGTGACAGGGACCAGAAGCGAGATCAAGACGGACTTACAGTCCATGATCGAGGTGGTTAGGCAGAACACGGATATCCCCTGTGCCATCGGCTTTGGCATTTCCACGCCGGAACAGGCGGCGAAAATGGCCGGGATTTCCGACGGGGCCATTGTAGGCTCTGCCATTGTGAAGATTATTGAGAAGTACGGCAGCAAGGCCGCGCCCTATGTGGGGGAATATGTGCGAGAGATGACGGCGGGGCTGTAAGGTGTGTATCTTAAATATATAAAATTTAAAAATACAAGTGCCGCAAGACAGAAAAAGACAGACTGTTTTGCGGCGCGTTTCAAATAAGAAAAGTTGCCCTAATTATTATCCCGTAAAAGTTTTTGCGCTTCCGCTTCGGAAATTTCCTTAATCTCCATAACTCCATTTTCACTATTTTCAGCAATGGAAAGATAGATACTGCCACTGTCATCAAAATAGATGATGGGTTTTTCACTGTCAATGAACATGCCGATTATCTGGTCGTTGTAGTACCAATGTCCATCTTCTGGGTGATAAGCTATGCCATAGGATTCATAGTCTTGGAGCGTATTCATGTTTCCTGTCTTAGCCCCGGATTCCACGCCGTAAGATTCATAATTTTGAATTATATCCACATTTACTTTTTCATCTCCACTTTCTATAGAAGTGCTAGCGGGCATTGATTTAAGTCCTGAATTTTCATACTTTTCTGTATGTCTGTCATAAATTTCTTTTGTGCATTCCCGAATACCAATAAGTTTATCGTTTGTATCTCGTTCCGCTTCAATATCCACTGTTCCCGTAAAGAAATTGGTAAAACTTGCGCCGCCCACTGGGTCATTAAAAAATCGGACAACATTTCCCTTATAAGTGTAGCACTTGCTATTCTTATCATAAATCAATCCATATTCTTCATATATCCCATAGTCAACATTGCCGCCGGACGTTTCTATCGCATTATGATCGGAAGCATTTTCGGAAGCATTTATTGTTTTGTACTCCTGTTCCTCAGAAGTTGGATTATTATTGTTAGCTTGTGCAGAAGTCGTAAATGCAGTACCTACCCCGACAACAATAAGGCTGGCTAAAACAAGTGAGAAAATAGTAATTTTTTTTGTTTTCATAATGGCAGTTATCCTTTCTTCGATAGCATTTTTACTAAAGTTATTACAAAATGGCAATAGACCGCTTTTTGTTGCTTCCATGTTGATAAGCATTAACGAATAGGCAGACTTTGATTTTTCTCCAAATTGCCGTATAACGCTTTCATCACAAGCCAGTTCTATATCACGGTTAAAAAGAATATACATCACCCACACAAAAGGGTTGAACCAATGAATACAAAGGGCAAGTGTCGCAATCAACTTTGTTACTGTATCATAGCGATAGATATGCACATACTCATGTGAGAGGACATATAGCAGTTGTTTTCCATTATTCCAGTCTATTTTTTTCGGCATTAAAATAACAGGACGGAAAATGCCATAAGTTAATGGGGCGGTTATCCTATCAGATTGCCTTACCAAAATTGGACGTTTCAATGGGCGTTCCGCTAGCCACTTTTCTACATAAAGGTTGTGGACGGGCAAAGCTGTCCGAAATTCGATCAGACAACGCAAATAGGATATTACGAAAAACAATGCAATAAGTATTACCCCTGCACACCATACAATAAACCACATAGAAACAGATGATGAAATATCCGTTGGCGGCTGTTCTGCTCCCTGTGTTGTAACAAACAGCCCTTGCATAGTGGGAATGTTATAATCTGTTCCAGTTCCCGGCAATATTGTAGAAAATATGCTATGAGTTACCAACGTATAAATACTGAACATTGACGGAATCGAAAACGGGATAAGCAGTCTTAATATCACCAATTCCCATAAAACAAGAAAAGTCTTTTTCGGCAGTTTATTGATTGCCACCGCACGGATCGTCACTACCGCAGTAATGAAAGCAGCCCCTGAAAAGCTCATTTGCAGTAAATTCATTTGCAACAAATTCATTTGTTTCACCTCTATTCCAAATCTTCCACAATCTGCTTGAGCTTCTGAATCTGTTCAGCGGAGAGCTTTTTTCTGCCTAACAGGGCTGCAAACAGTTTGTCAACTGAACCGTCATAAATCTTGTCAATTAATTCATTTGTTTCTGCTTCCTGTACTTCCTCTTTGGGAATAAGGGCATGGCACATGAAATTCGGTTCGGAACGCTCAATCGCCCCTTTTTTAATACATCTTTTTATCAGTGTGTAGGTGGTATTCATGTTCCAGCCAATTTCGTTTTTCAGAACATCAGATATATGTTTTGCCGTGGTATCGCCCTCGCTCCAAAGCACACACATTACTTTTAATTCTGAATCGAAAAGTTTAATATCCATTTTTATCCTCCTTCTTATAAGACCACAGTAGTTTCTGTTTGGTTACACATTATACCTTTCCTATTGGATTGTCAATACTACCACAGTAGTGTTAAGAAAAATTCACATTTCTATAATGCTTTTTTGGTCTTTGACTTCTTTGTAAAATCAAAAAAATATGATATAATGGATGATCATAGGGATAGAAATAAGCCTTATTTCATGAAAGGTGAAGTGTATGAGTATATTGCAAATAAGAAATTTTGGGCCGATAAATAATCTTAAAATTGACGTAGATAAGAACATTAATGTGATAATTGGCCCGCAGGCATCGGGAAAAAGTACAATTGGAAAGGTTTTGTTTTTTTGTAAAAAGATAAGGGATTATTATGTTGATTTTATTTTGCAGGATACGTTCTTTTTGCAAACTCATCCGAATGAGCTGTATATTAATTTTCTAAAGTATGTTCGTAGAAATTTTATGGGATGTTTTGGAACGACAACGCATATGTCACCGTTTGAAATTTCTTATTCCTATCAGAGTGGACAGTCAGTAACAATCAGTTTAAAAGAAAGGTATGCTTTCTTTAGGTTTTCCAATGAATTGGAGAGAGACATACGGGCTTCTCTTGTTGATGCATATCATATTTACAGAGAGAACCAATCGCAGACAAACATGAGTTTTGTTGCCAGTTTCAACAATAAACTTTCTTTGAAAAATGAGATTAAAATTCATTTTACGGAATTGGCAAATAAAATATTTGGTTCTAATGAAGATATTATATATATTCCGGCGGGAAGAAGCCTTTTATCAGTGCTGTCGGATCAGTTGGATGTGATTGATATTTCGACGCTTGATTTGTCAATGAAAGAGTTTATAGAAAGAATCAGGATAACTCGAACACGTTTCGGAACAAAGTTGGATAGCGTAGTAAGCGATTATTTAAAAACAGTACAGGGACAGATCAAGAATATGGATATCGATATAGCCAAAGAGTTGATTAAATATATTCTAAAGGCGGATTATGTGAATGACTCTGATGGTGAAAAATTGTATTTTGACGATACACATTGGGTTAAATTGATTTATGGATCTTCCGGGCAGCAAGAGTCATTGTGGATATTGTTGTTACTGTTTGTTATTATTCTTGAAAGGAAAAAGGCGTATGTTGTATTGGAAGAGCCAGAAGCGCATCTTTATCCGGAGGCGCAAAGGCATATGGTAGAATTTATAGCATTAACGATGAATTCAAGTGATAGTAAATTTTTGGTTACGACTCATAGCCCGTATATTTTATCCTCGGCAAATTTGTTGATACAGTCTGGAATGGTCGAAAACAATGCTGTGGTTAAGAATGAAGAGGCAATCATTAAAAAACAACTTAGAATTTCACCACAAAAGATTTCAGCATATAAGATGAATGAAAACAGTGGAGATATTTTGAGGGACATCATTGATAAATCGTCCGGGTTGATAAAATCAATAGAAATTGATTCTATTTCGGAGAAGATTAACGAAGAAGCAGAAAGATTAGACTTGTTGGAGATAAAATATGATTTGTGATAAACTACAGGAATGCTGTACAAATGAAGGATTTGCATGTAAAAACAAGGAAAATTGTGTGGTTTATAGAGATTTCAGAAAAAATGCAGTCTGCGAAGAATAGAAAAA
The DNA here is from genome assembly GCA_947245585.1 of uncultured Lachnospiraceae bacterium. GTDB lineage: Bacteria > Bacillota > Clostridia > Lachnospirales > Lachnospiraceae > UBA3282. The sequence goes on from CAMXPV010000054.1 coordinate 12,238, forward strand.
AAGATATAATATTATAAATGATAAAAATTTCATGATTGCTTTACTCCATATAGACGGTGGAATGATTTATGGAGAAACAAATGTGTCAAAATGTGATTTTTTGTATATCATTTATGATCCGGATAATCCGACAGCGGTTTTTGTTGAGCTGAAAGGGAGAGATGTTTCTCATGCAGTGCAGCAATTAAAGGAAACGATTGATAGATATGGAACGGTGCTAAAAAGAAGAATATGTGCGAGAATCGTCTGTAGTTCCGTTCCTCGTCTGCATAATGATCCCATTGTTAAAAACCTGAGAAAAGAATTGATGAAGCGCTATCAGGGCAACCTGATTATTTTTGAGAAAAATAAGGATGAAAAATATTCGGATATTTAATGCGTTTGTTAGGAAGATGATGATTGAAAAACCTTGTTTTCACGGTTGAAGCTATATTCTTCTTGTGCTATAATTAAACGATTATAAGATAGAGGAACGAAGCGGAAGGGACAGGGCATAAGATGAAATCATTCTTAATTTTGGAAGACGGCACTGTGTTTGCGGGCAGTCACATAGGGGCGCAGAAGGAAGTGATCAGCGAGATCGTTTTTAACACTTCGATGGCGGGTTATCCGGAAGTGTTGACAGATCCGTCCTATGCGGGACAGGCAGTCTGTATGACGTATCCGTTGATTGGCAACTACGGGGTGTGTCTGGAGGATATGGAATCGAGAAAGCCATGGCCGGACGGCTTGATCGTGCGGGAGCTATCGCGGATTCCCAGTAATTTCAGATGTGACATTTCTATTCAACAATTCTTGGAGGAAAACGGTGTGCCGGGTATTGCCGGGATCGACACCAGAGCCCTCACCAGAATCCTTCGTGAAAAAGGCACTATGAACGGTATGATCACGACCGATGAAAACTATGATCTCAAACAAATCATTCCAAAGCTAAAAGCGTATACGACGGGCAAGGTAGTGGAGCGGGTAAGCTGCGAGGCGAAATATGAGGTAAAAGGCCTTTCGGGCAGCGGCCTGCGGGTGGCGCTCCTTGATCTTGGGACAAAGAATAATATCGCCAAATCGCTTGCCGCCAGAGGGTGTGATGTGACGGTTTATCCTGCCCATACCGCGGCGGCGGAGATCCTTGCAGACAAGCCCGACGGCATTATGCTCAGTAACGGGCCGGGCGATCCGAAAGAGTGTACCACTATTATAGAAGAAATCCGAAAACTTTACGAATCCGATACGCCGATTTTTGCGATCTGTCTGGGGCATCAGCTTATGGCGTTGGCCACCGGGGCGGACACTTTCAAGATGAAGTACGGCCATCGGGGCGGCAATCATCCGGTGAAAGATCTGGTTACCGGAAGGGTCTATATTTCTTCCCAGAATCACGGGTATGTGGTGGATATGGATAAGCTTGATCCGAAGGTGGCGGTTCCGGCCTTTGTCAATGTAAACGATGGCACGAACGAGGGCCTTTCCTATACGGGTAAAAATATTTTTACGGTGCAGTTTCATCCCGAAGCGTGCCCCGGGCCGCAGGATTCCTCGTATTTGTTTGACCGGTTCATTGAAAACATGCGAAATGGAGGATACCATGCCTAAAAATCCAAATGTAAAAAGAGTATTAGTGATCGGCTCCGGCCCCATTGTGATCGGGCAGGCGGCGGAGTTTGACTATGCGGGAACGCAGGCCTGCCGCTCCTTAAAGGAGGAGGGGATGGAAGTGATTTTAGTCAATTCCAACCCGGCCACGATCATGACCGACGGCGATATTGCGGATAAAGTGTATATCGAGCCTTTGACGGCGAAGGTGTTGGAACAGATTATTATAAAGGAAAAGCCGGACTCCCTGCTTCCCAATATGGGCGGGCAGGCGGGCCTGAATCTGGGGATGGAGCTAGACGAGTCGGGGTTTCTTGCGGAGCACGGCGTGACGCTTTTAGGCACGACGGCAAAGACCATCCGCAAGGCGGAGGACCGTCTGGAATTTAAGGAGACTATGGAGAAAATCGGAGAGCCCTGTGCGCCTTCCCTTGTGGTGGAAAATATGGAAGACGGCATAGCTTTTGCGAGAAAGATCGGCTATCCTGTGGTGCTTCGACCGGCTTATACGCTCGGCGGTTCCGGTGGCGGTATCGCTCATAATCAGGTGGAATTGGAGGAAATTCTGGCGAACGGACTTCGCCTTTCCCGTGTGGGACAGGTGTTGGTGGAGCGGTGTATCGCGGGTTGGAAGGAGATCGAGTACGAGGTGATGCGGGACGGCGCGGGCAACTGTATTACCGTCTGCAATATGGAAAATATTGACCCGGTGGGCGTGCATACTGGCGACAGCATTGTGGTGGCTCCCTCCCAGACGTTGGGGGACAAGGAGTATCAGATGCTGCGGAGCGCGGCTCTTAACATCATCGACGAGTTGGAGATTACAGGGGGGTGTAACGTGCAGTTTGCCCTGCATCCCACCAGTTTTGAATACTGCGTGATTGAGGTCAATCCCCGTGTGAGCCGTTCTTCCGCATTGGCAAGTAAGGCCACGGGATATCCGATCGCCAAGGTGGCGGCTAAGATTGCGCTTGGCTATACGTTGGACGAGATCAAGAACGCGATCACGGGCAAGACCTACGCGAGCTTTGAACCCGCGTTGGATTACTGCGTGGTGAAGATACCAAGACTGCCCTTCGATAAGTTCATTACGGCAAAACGCACACTTACCACCCAGATGAAGGCCACGGGCGAGGTGATGAGCATTGCCAACAACTTTGAGGGCGCGCTGATGAAGGCGATCCGTTCCCTAGAACAGCATGTGGATTGCCTGCGCAGTTATGATTTTTCTGCGCTCTCGGAAGAAGAGCTTTTGGAGCGCATGAAGATTGTGGACGACCAGAGAATTTATATCATTGCGGAGGCCATCCGCAAGGGGATAGACTATGACACGATCCACGAGATTACCATGGTGGATCACTGGTTTATTGATAAGATCGCGATTCTGACGGAGATGGAGGCGGCGTTGGAAAAGGGGCCGCTTACGGTGGAGTTGTTACGGGAGGCGAAGCGCATTGAGTTTCCCGACAATGTGATTGCAAGGCTGACGGGGAAGAGCGAGGAAGAGATCAAAAAGCTGCGCTATGACAACGGCATCGTGGCGGCCTTTAAGATGGTGGACACCTGCGCGGCGGAGTTTGCGGCGAGCACTCCTTACTATTATTCCGTGTTCGGCTCGGAGACGGAGGTGGAGGAGAAGCATCCGAAGAAGAAGGTGCTGGTGCTTGGTTCCGGGCCTATCCGCATCGGACAGGGCATCGAGTTTGACTACTGTTCCGTGCACGCCACATGGGCCTTTGCAAGAGAGGGCTACGAGACCATTATCGTCAACAATAACCCGGAGACGGTGAGCACCGACTTTGACATTGCGGATAAACTCTACTTTGAGCCGCTGACTCCGGAGGATGTGGAGAACATCGTCAACGTGGAAAAGCCCGACGGGGCGGTGGTGCAGTTTGGCGGCCAGACGGCCATCAAGCTGACGGAGAGCCTGATGAAGATGGGCGTGCCGATTCTGGGCACCAAGGCGGAGGACGTGGACGCGGCGGAGGATCGCGAGCTTTTTGACCGGATTTTGGAGGAGACGGAGATTCCGCGGGCGGCAGGCGGCACGGTCTATACGGCCGAGGAGGCCAAGGAAGTGGCGAACCGGCTTGGCTATCCCGTACTAGTGCGGCCCTCCTATGTGCTAGGCGGACAGGGAATGCAGATCGCCCTTTCCGATCAGGAAATCGAAGAATTTATGGCGGTGATTAACCGCTACGAGCAGGATCATCCGATTCTGGTGGATAAATATCTGCAGGGCAAGGAGCTGGAGGTGGACGCGGTCTGCGACGGCACGGATATTTTGATTCCGGGCATTATGGAGCATATCGAGCGGACGGGTGTGCATTCCGGCGACAGTATTTCTGTCTATCCCGCGCCTACGGTCAGCGAGAAGGTGAAGGAGACTATTGCGGAGTATTCGAGACGACTGGCAAAGGCCCTCCACGTGATCGGCCTGATCAACATTCAGTTTATCGCCATGGGCGACGAGGTGTATGTGATCGAGGTCAATCCCCGCTCCTCCCGCACGGTGCCCTATATCAGCAAGGTGACGGGGATTCCCATCGTGGATATGGCCACGGAGGTGATTATCGGGAAAAAGATACGGGAGTTGGGCTATGAGCCGGGATTACAGCCGGCGGCGGATTATTTTGCGGTCAAGATGCCGGTATTCTCCTTTGAGAAGATTCGGGGTGCGGAGATCAGCCTGGGGCCTGAAATGAAGTCCACCGGCGAGTGCCTCGGCATTGCAAAAACTTTTAACGAGGCGCTTTACAAGGCGTTCCTTGGGGCAGGCATCAACCTGCCCAAGCATAAGCAGATGATTATTACCGTGAAGGATGCGGATAAGGGGGAGGCCATCGAGGTGGCGCGCCGCTTTGAAAAGTTGGGCTATATCATCTACGCCACCAGAAGCACGGCGGCGGCGCTGAACGAGGCGGGCGTGAAGGCGAGAAAGGTTAATAAGATTCATCAGGAATCCCCCACCGTTATGGATTTGATTTTGGGACACCGGATCGATCTGGTGATTGACACACCCACGCAGGGACGGGACAAGAACAGGGACGGTTTCCTGATTCGCAGAACCTCCATCGAGACCGGTGTCAACTGTATCACGGCTATGGACACGGCCACAGCCCTTGTGACCAGCTTGGAAAATGCAGAGAAACAGGAAGAATTGACGCTGATTGACATTGCGTCGATTGCAAGACGAGGCAATCCATGAGTGTAATCAGAAATTATCAGAAAGAACTAGATAAAATTATAGAAAAGATCGGTGTGGCAGAAGGGGGCGCGCCGAATCTTTTTCTCCATAGCTGCTGCGCGCCCTGCAGCAGTTATGTACTGGAATATCTGCGGCAGTATTTTCGGATTACCGTTTTTTATTATAATCCGAATATTACCGAGGATACGGAGTACCAAAAACGGGTGGCGGAGCAGAAGCGGCTGATTGCGGCATATAATGCGGCGGGCGGTGGCTGCCCAATACAGATCATGGAGGGCGATTATGAACCGGGCCGTTTTTTTGAGATGGCAAAAGGATTGGAATCTTGCCCCGAGGGCGGAGAGCGGTGTTTTGCCTGCTACGAGCTGCGGCTTCGGGAGACGGCAAAGCGGGCCAAGGCAGGAAGCTATGATTATTTTACCACCACGCTTTCCATCAGCCCGTTGAAGAATGCGGCGAAACTGAACGAAATCGGAGAACGTTTGGCAGCGGTGTATGGCGTGTCATGGCTGCCTTCGGATTTCAAGAAGCGGGACGGCTACAAGCGCTCCATTGAATTGTCAAGGAAGTATGATTTGTACAGGCAGGATTACTGCGGCTGTGTGTATTCGCGCGTTGCAAGGTAAAAAGAGAAACGCGTTATTGCTTTTGATGTGGGAAACGGATATACTGTTAAAGAAGCGGGTGCAACCCGGTCTTGCTGCAGAAAAAAAGCAAAATACGGAAAGGCATGGAAGCAAAGATGCAGAAAATATTGGATATCATTTCGGAAGAAATCAAGAAGGCTTTTGAGGAGGCGGGGTATGATGCAGAGCTTGGCAGGGCAACCCTCTCAAACCGTCCCGATCTGTGTGAATACCAGTGCAATGGCGCTATGGCGGGAGCGAAAAAATACCACAAAGCGCCCCTTGCGATTGCCCAAGAGGTGGCGCAGAAGCTGACGGAGAGTGAAGTTTTAGCGGAAGTTTCGGCTGTCCAACCGGGCTTTTTGAACATGAAAGTGAAAGAGTCCTTTGTCAGGGATTATCTGCGGAACATGCGTGAGAGCGAAAAGTTTGGCTTGGTCAGGCCGGAAAAGCCGAAGAAAATTATTATTGACTACGGTGGTCCAAATGTGGCAAAACCGCTCCATGTGGGGCATCTGCGCTCGGCGATTATCGGCGAGAGTATCAAGAGAATCTGCCGTTACGCGGGCCATGAGGTGATTGGAGACATTCATCTGGGCGATTGGGGACTGCAGATGGGTCTCATTATCACAGAACTGCAAAAAAGGCAGCCGGACTTAGTTTACTTTGACGATTCCTACGAGGGTGAATATCCTGCGGAAGCGCCCTTTACCATAGGAGAACTGGAAGAAATTTATCCGACGGCCAGTGCGAAGTCAAAGGAGGACGGGGCGTACAAGGCTGATGCTATGGAGGCGACCTATAAGCTCCAGAGCGGCGTGCGGGGTTACCGTGCATTGTGGGATCACATCATTGCCGTGTCGGTAGCGGATTTGAAGAAAAACTATCAGAACCTGAATGTGGAGTTCGATCTCTGGAAGGGCGAGTCCGATGTGCATGATCTCATTCCCGATATGGTGGAAATGATGAGGAGGGAAGGCTATGCCTATGAGAGCGACGGGGCTCTGGTGGTGGATGTGAAAGAGGACACGGATACAAAGGAAGTGCCGCCCTGTATGATCTTGAAATCTGACGGAGCTTCCCTTTACAATACGACGGATCTGGCGACCATCATGGATCGTATGGAGAATTATCATCCGGACGAGATGATTTACCTGACCGATAAAAGGCAGGATTTGTATTTTGAACAGGTATTCCGCTGCGCGAGAAAGACCAAGTTGGTCAATGAAAATACGGAGCTAGTGCACATCGGGTTCGGAACCATGAACGGTAAGGACGGCAAGCCCTTTAAGACAAGAGAGGGCGGTGTCATGCGGTTGGAAAACCTGATTCGTGAGATCAACGAGGAAATGATTCGCAAGATTCACGAGAACGCGAAGGAGAAAGGGTATCAGGAGGATGAGGCGCAGGCCGTGGAGACGGCCCGGATTGTTGGGCTTGCGGCAATCAAATATGGTGATCTTTCCAATCAGGCCTCTAAGGACTATATTTTTGATATGGACAGATTCACATCTTTTGAAGGAGATACCGGTCCATACATTCTTTACACGATTGTACGGATTAAGTCAATCCTCGCCAAATATGAGGAACAGGGCAGAAAATTGACTGATACAGTCATACAAGAAGCGACAAGCGGGTCAGAAAAGAGTCTGATGTTGGAACTGACGAAATATAGCGCCATGATGGAGACGGCGTGCGAGGAAATTGCGCCGCACAGGATCTGTGCTTATATTTATGATCTTGCCAATGCGTTTAATCATTTTTACCATGAGACAAAGATTCTCACGGAAGAGAATGAGGAGAAAAAGGCCGGGTGGATTGCGCTGCTTGCATTGACCAGGGATGTGTTGGAAACCAGTATTGACTTACTTGGTTTTTCAGCGCCGGAGCGGATGTGAGCAACAATTCAGCCATGCAAAATAGAATATCCGAAGAGGCGTTGGGAGCTTGCTCACATAAGCTGATTTGGATATTCTATTTTATAGGGCGGATGCCCGACATGAAATAAGTTGTCGGAATTGGTTATAGCAGGATAGTGAATGAGATATGCCATCAACTTATGAATGGGCATGGCTGAATTACTTCAGGATGATCTATTTCTGAAAAAATACTTGACAAGCTATGGCAATCAATTGTATACTAGCAGAGCGGGTTGTGTGAATGGCCCGCCTATAAACGGGGTCTTAGCTCAGCTGGGAGAGCATCTGCCTTACAAGCAGAGGGTCATAGGTTCGAGCCCTATAGGCCCCATTTTGAGGAGTCGGAGACGGCTTCCTCGTAATTTTGTGGCGAGATAGCTCAGCTGGCTAGAGCATACGGTTCATACCCGTAGTGTCGAGGGTTCAAGTCCCCCTCTCGCTATTCAAGAGAAGTCCAGAATCCTTGTAAAATCAAGTGTTCCGGGCTTTTTGTATTTTCGAGGTAATCAAAAGGTAATCACAAAAGTAATCTAACATATGTTCGATTCAAAATCGTGGAAGAAAGGAGAAATTCTGTACATCGTGACAAGTACATATGTTGTTAGGACATGTAAATAAGTCCTCTGTCAGTTGTGAAATATGATTGCCAGAGGGCTTATTTATGTGGTTTAGCAATTAAACACATTTTCTCTCCACAGAAGACCCCAAAACGTCTGTATGAGCCTCACAGAGTGTTAGGGAGGCTTGTATCAAATGATTATTATTAACAATTAAATAAAATTTCCAGTCGAAAGGAGGAAAACGGAATATGTCAGTATTGAAGAAAGAATTTATAGACAGGATGGCAGAAAATGGCGGGATCACAAAGAAAGAGGCAAGGAGGGGAGTTGATCTGTTCTTTGAGACCCTTGCGGATTATATGAGCGAAGATAGGAAGGTGGTGTTTACAGGCATCGGCAAGTTTGAGATGAAGACGTTCAAGGAGAGAACGGGCAGGATTCCGATTGGCGGGGCTGAATGTTTTGTGCCGGAACATAGGAAGATGAAATTTCGGGCGAGTGAGAGGTTGGTGGATAAGATAGAGGGTAGGGGAAAGTGATGGGGATTTTGGTGGAGTCGGTTGTTTTGGGACTGCTGCCGCATGGATGAAAATTGAATAATGGTGCAAAAGCGGAGACGGTGTGAATAGGTCATATTGTCTCTTTTGTTATGAATAGGATTCAGGGCATACAGTCAGGATGCTCAATTATTGACTTGGCACAAAAATGGCGCTGAGTTATCTAACTACATATCAAAGATTGAAAGGAATTTTATCATTAAAATCAATGAATAAAGAAATTATCACAGAAAATTTAGAAGAAACAGAATTAAAAATGCAGTTTATCCTGGATGAGAACTGCGAATTACAGGAAATATCAAAGGATAAGTGCAAAGTAGTAGAATATCCAATCAAATATAAGTTGAAGAATGCTTTTGAAGTATTTGTAGGAGTGGATGGCACTGAAAATTACTGGATCAGTAACTATGGAAGATGTGTAAATAACCTGAATCACAAAGATAAAAACACTTTTTATGAGCATAAACAGGGGAAATGTCATTATACGGTTTTTGAGATTGCATATGATCCCGTAAAAAATAAGCGTGGACAATTAACGGGCGAAGTGGAGAGAAACCGATATAAGCGTGAGACTACGCCAGAGGATTTAGTGGTTGATGCGTTTCTGGTCAAGTATAAGGGCAGATTCAAAGTATGGCACAAAGACGGGGATGAGTCAAATAACTGGTATAAGAATCTTCTGACTGTTTCGCCTGATGATTATAAGGAACTGAAGGCGGGTAAAGTCACATGGCAGGAATTGAATCTGGAGCAGGAATACATAGAATATGAGAATAAAGCCAGTTATCATGCTTATAAGGTGTACAATGGCGTTTTGGCAAGGTGTAGATCTACAGAAGAAACCGATTCCATCCATAAATGCTATAACAAGACTGGTATGTGGCAAGGATGGCTTGATGATCCAAAGTCTTTTGTAAAATGGTATCTGGAACATTACTATGAATGCGGCGATGAAGAAATGGATGTTGATAAAGACCTCTTTGGAGATGGTTCGGGTATGTATCATCCCGATTTCTGCTGTATCTTGCCAAAGGGATTAAATACGCTGCTTGCCAATGCAAAGAAACATTATAAAGATGGTGAAACGCCTGATAATGTTTTACCGTTGGGAGTCAGGTATAATGGTAAGACGCGTAAATATACAAGCGAGATCACGTTTACAGGTGCAGAAAAGCCGATACCGCTGTCTGAGTGGGATACTGCGGAAGAGGCGTTTGAGGAATATAGAGTTTTGAAAAGGGCAGATATATTGATTGTAGCTGCTAAATATAAGAACAGCATACCAGATTATATCTATGACAGATTATTGATGGTTGAAGTGAAACCATACTAAATACAGATTAGAGGGAGGAATTCTAATTATGACAAAAACAAATAGTAATGACAAATATGGTGGTTTACTGAATAAATACATGGACGATGCAAATATAGATTATGCGACAAAAATGGCACGTGAAAAAGAATCCAAAGATAAATACGGCGGTCTGCTTGATAGAGCGAAACCGGATGATACGATTCTCAATGATATCCTTAATGTCAGTAATGCGTGCAGGAATATACGGCAGCAGAGGGCAGATGAATATGAGCGGAATAATCAGCGGAGACAGGAGCGTATTGAACGTGAACAGGCTGAAATGCAGGAGCGTCAGGATAAGCATGTTAGCGCCAATGATAAAATGTAAGAAAACGCCGAAGAAAAAATGCAGGTTTAT
>CAMXPV010000055.1 GCA_947245585.1 uncultured Lachnospiraceae bacterium
GATCCTGTTATCCTGCTGCTGCAACAACTAAGCGCAGTCAGTTACACGTTTTGACACAATCACATCTTTGACACACGTCTGAATTTCGGATGAAGAATGCCCTCATTTTGGGCATTCTTCGTTCGAAGGCTATTTTTCTCTCGTGTGTCATATACTGTAGAGAAAAAAGGCATCAGAAAGGCATAGCTTATGGCGGACAAAAAAGAAGACGCAGCAAGCGTTATGGCATTTGATGCCTTATATACCACCAATCAAATCCAGAAGCTCAAGGTTCTTCTCCCCTACATAGAGCCTTCCATGCAAAAGCATCTGGCGGTCTACATCAAATATATGGAGTTGCAATACACCCTGAACTATACAAAAAGACACCCCACTACGCTTAGCGGATGCGGGCTTTCCCAACCGGAAAAGCCCGATCTGCGAAAGCTGTGCAAAGAACTTTCCCTCTATTCTTCCCCGGAGGAAATCAGACAGTTAGAACAGATACAGAACATACTGCAAACTTTTGAAACCGTTCAGGAAATGAGTCAGACCATGAGCGCCATGCAGGAAATTTTCCCCGACATGAATATGGATTCCGCCGGCAGCCCTCCCATGATGGATATGCTGATGAACATGCTTACCCCTGAACAGGCCGAAATGTATCGAGCCTTCTCCCAATCGCCTTTCGGCGAAAATCACGAAAATAATACCTAAAGGAGTTACCCATGTCAAAAGATTGGATGAACGATCCGGCTCTCGCCGAAATTGACAAAACAAAACTTGAATTTTTGCAGGCGCTTGTCTTTGAAAGCCGCGGTCTGCAGAAGGAACAAATGCTTCCCTTCCTGATGGCCGTAGCCAAAAGAGGACAGGCGGATCATATTACATTCTCCAACGAGGAGATTGGTGCCATTGTCGAAGTCATCAAAAAAGAATCTACGCCGGAAGATGCCGCCGTCATTGATAAGATGATGCGAATGCGGAAAAACAAAGGGTGATGCGTCATACGCACCACCCGCCTCTTTCTATCTCACCGTCATAATTCATGAAATATCGGCCGCATTTTTTCGTAGGTACAAAACTGTCGAAACCCTATGGAGCTTAGCAGTTCCTTCGCCTCTTCCATATAAGTGCCCAGATGCGCCGGCGCATGGCTGTCGCTCCCAATCGTGACGATCTGACCGCCCATATCATGGTACATCTTAAGAATTTCGGCAGACGGCGTTGCATCTTTCAGCCCATAGCGATGGGACGAGGTATTTACCTCGATCCCTTTTCCGTTTTTAATCGCCTCAGCAAGAATTTCTTCCACATAATGCCTCACTTTGGAAAAGGGATACATCCCCATTTTATCATAGCGTATAATCAAATCCAGATGGCCGAGCACACTGTAATGCTGATAGCTTTTTACCAACTGCAAAAGCTCCTCATAATAGCGCTCGTTGTACTCTTTCTGGCTGCGCCCCTGCTGAAATTCCTGCGACCAGAAACCTTTATCTTCCACCTGGTGCACCGACAAAATGATAAAATCAAAGGGATATCTTTGATACAAAGCCTCAAACTGCGGGATTGTGTGCACCTGCATCCCAAACTCCATCCCCATCCGTATCGCAATTTGATCTCTATACTGCTCCTGCAGTTTTCCGATCTCTTCCACATAGCTCGGATAGTCCACGTTCACCATGGCAAGGCCGTTACAGTAAGGAATCTCCACCCCGCTGTCCCAGTCCACCTTGGCCCCGTAGTCCACATGATCAGTGAAACAGATTTCGTCCATGCCAAGCCTAATGGCATCCTTCACCACATCCTCCATGGGATAATCGGAATCGTCGCTGTAGGATGTGTGCACATGATAATCGACAAACATATTCTTCTCCCTGAGAAAAGGGACATTTTCAAAAACGAAAATGCCCCTGCTTTCTATTTCTGCACCACGTTCACAAGTCTGCCTGGCACATAAATCTCTTTCACGATCGTACCCGTCAGCTTATCCGCAATCGCTTCTTTTGCCTTGGCAATGACCTCGTCCTTGGGATCGTCCTTGCCGATGTTCATGGTCGCCCGGTTCTTGCCGTTGATCTGCACCACAATCTCCACCGTAGACTCTACCGTTTTTGCTTCCTCATACTCGGGCCATGTGGTCTGGTATACCCTGCCCTCAAAGCCAACCATCTGCCAAAGTTCCTCGGTGATATGAGGCGCAACGGGATTGAGCATGGTAAGTAACGTCTTAAACTCACCCTTCGTCACCGCGTTTTTCTTATAAAACTCATTGACAAGGGTCATCATCGCCGCGATCGCCGTGTTGTATTTCAGATTTTCAAAATCGCTGCTCACCTTCTTGATCGTCTGGTGCACCTTGATTTCCATGTCGGCGGAATAGCCATCCCCGTCGGTAAGAATATCCTGTAACTTCCACACTCTCTCAAGGAATCTGCGGCAGCCCTTTACGCCGTCCTCGCTCCAACCCGCGCTAAGCTCAAAAGCGCCGATAAACATTTCGTAAGTCCGCAGCGTATCCGCGCCGTACTCTGTCACGATATCGTCAGGATTTACCACATTGCCGAGAGACTTGGACATCTTCACCACAGGATGCTCTGCCATCTCGCCAAATTTCTCCTTCAGGGCTTCCCTGGCCGCCTTCTCACTGCCATGCTCTTTTAAGAGCGCCTCCTGCTCTGCGGCAGAGAGATTCGAAAAGCAATGGGGATTCAAGCCCAGAATCATGCCGTGGGACGTCCGCTTTGCGTAAGGTTCCGGACAGGGCACCGCCTTCTCATCATAGAGGAACTTATGCCAGAAACGGGAATAGAGCAGATGCAGCGTGGTGTGTTCCATACCGCCGTTATACCAGTCTACAGGCATCCAGTAATCAAGCGCTTCCTTGCTCGCCAAAGCCTTGTCGTTTTTCGGGTCCGTGTAGCGCAGGAAATACCAGGAAGATCCCGCCCACTGAGGCATGGTGTCCGTCTCCCGCTTCGCCGGCCCGCCACAGCACGGACAGGTGGTGTTGACCCAATCAGTCATAGCCGCCAACGGCGATTCGCCGTTATCCGTGGGCATATAGCTCTCCACCTCGGGGAGCTCCAGAGGAAGTTCGCTCTCGTCAAGGGGCACAAAGCCACACTTTTCACAATGTACAATGGGAATCGGCTCCCCCCAGTAACGCTGTCTGGAAAATACCCAGTCACGCAGTTTGAAATTGGTCTTGGCACAGCCCACGCCCTTCTCTTCCAGAAAAGCGATCATTTTCTCTTTGGCATCCGCCACAGAAAGTCCGTTCAGGAAATCCGAGTTCACGAGTGTACCTTCCGCCACATCCGTGTAGACCTCCTCCTGCACGTCCTTACCGCCCGCTACCACCTCGATAATGGGCAGTCCAAACTTCTTGGCAAAATCCCAGTCCCTCTCGTCGTGGGCGGGCACCGCCATGATCGCGCCCGTGCCGTAACTCATCAGCACATAATCGGAAATATAAATGGGAATCTCCTTACCGTTTACCGGATTCACCGCCGACATGCCGTCGATGCGCACGCCTGTCTTCTCTTTCGCAAGCTCTGCACGCTCAAAATCAGACTTTCTGGCAGCCTGCTCACGGTACGCACAGATCTCCTCCCAGTTTTTCAGCTCGTCCTTATATTTGTCAATGATCGGATGCTCCGGAGAAACTACCATATAGGTCGCCCCGAACAGGGTATCGCAGCGAGTCGTGTAGACGCGCAGTTTATCCTCCTTATCCTTGATGGAAAAATCCACCTCCGCGCCCATAGACTTGCCGATCCAATTCTTCTGGGACACCTTGACGCGCTCCACATAATCCACCGTGTCAAGCCCCTCGATCAGCTTGTCCGCGTACTCCGTAATCTTTAACATCCACTGGCTCTTCACCTTGCGCACCACCTCGGAACCGCAGCGCTCGCAGACACCGTTTACCACCTCCTCGTTGGCAAGGCCCACCTTACAGGAGGTACACCAGTTAATCGGCATCTCGGACTTATAGGCCAGTCCGGCCTTAAACAGTTTCAGGAAAATCCACTGTGTCCATTTGTAATAATTGGGGTCTGTGGTATTGACCTCCCTCTCCCAGTCGAAGGAATAGCCAAGCGAATGGAGCTGGCTCTTGAAACGAGCCACATTGTTCTGGGTCACGATCTTCGGATGAATGTGATTCTTGATCGCATAATTCTCCGTGGGGAGGCCAAAGGCATCCCACCCCATCGGATAAAGCACATTGTACCCCTGCATTCTCCTCTTTCTCGCCACAATGTCAAGCGCCGTGTAAGGACGCGGATGCCCCACGTGAAGTCCCTGTCCCGAAGGATAAGGAAATTCCACAAGCGCATAGTATTTCGGTTTGGAATAATCCTCCGAAGTCTGAAAGGCTCTCTCATCGTCCCAGATCTTCTGCCATTTTGTCTCCACTTCCCTGTGATTGTAAACTTCTGCCATTTTATCATCCAATCCTTTCTTATCGCAATCTGCGTTTGTTAACGTCCTGTCCATCGCAGTTTTAAACCATTTCCAATACTCTACTTATTTTATTATACCTGCGGGATTTGTCAACTGTTTTCCGCAGCTGCTGTTTCAACAATCTTCTCAATCGCATAGAGCGGCAAATTGATGAGCCAGTCTTCTTTTTTGAAATCTCTCATTGAAGTACGAACAGATACATCAGGCAAAAACTTCTCCCGATATGTTTTCAGGCTCTTGGCTCTAAGGTTTACTTCCGCTTTCACTTCAACCGGAATAATTTGTTCCCCCGTGTCAACAATAAAATCAACCTCGCAGGAACCCCTGTCGTTAGTGTAATAATAAATTCCCAAATCGTCAATCGTTTTGAGTTGCTGGCAAACATACTGTTCCGTCAAAGCTCCCTTAAATTCAGTAAAGAGATCATTGCCGTCAAGCAATGTACGCTGTCGCAGTCCCGTCATACAGCCAAGCAATCCGACATCCACCATAAACAGCTTGAATGCCTTCAAATCCTCATAGGCTTTCAACGGGATGCCCGCCGCATTGACCCGGCTGACCTTATGGACAAGACCACAGTCGGAAAGCCACATAATGGCTGTTTCATATTCTTTGGCACGAGCGCCTTCACGGACGAGACCGTAAATGAATTTCTTATTCTCCTTTGCAAGCTGTGAAGGAATACTATTCCATAACATACGAATTTTAGGGACTATCTCATTGGGGGCGTGTTTGGAGAAATCCTGCTCATAAGCCGTCAGAATTCTTTTTTGAATGCCCCGAACTTCGTTAAAGTCCCTGTTCTCGATAAAGCTCTGCACCGCTTCAGGCATACCGCCCACAAAATAATACTGCTTCAAGGCATCCATGTATGTTTGCTTAAAACCCGCAATCATCTCAAAGTCCTGCTTATCAAAAAGCTTGGCAAAGCGCTCTTTATCGGCCGCCATCAAAAACTCCCTGAAAGAGAGCGGATAAAGCTTTAAAAAATCAACCTTGCCCACCGGAAAAGACGTACCTTCATGCAAAGCAATACCAAGCATTGAGCCGGCGCAGACTATGTGATATTGCGGCGCATTCTCATAAAAGTATTTGAGAGATGTCAATGCTCTCGGCACCTCCTGTACCTCATCAAAAATCAACAAAGTATTGTCAGGGTCAATTTTACGTTCTGCATACAACTCCAGTCCCAGAATCAGACGGTCCGTGGCCAAATCGGCTGCAAACAGTTCCGCCATACTGGAATTAGAATCAAAATTAATATATACGGTATGTGCATACGCTTGTTTGCCAAATTCCTTCATCAGCCAAGTTTTACCGACCTGTCGCGCTCCCTCAATGATGAGCGGCTTGCGATGCCTGCTTGCTTTCCATTTTAACAGCTTTTCAATAGCAATTCGGTACATAGACATACCTCCGTCATCAAATATCAATATATTATAGCGTAGAATCGCAAAAATTACAACGAATTTTGCATTGAAATTACATTTTTTACATCGAACAATGCAAGCTGACAATAAAAGAATCAATAATGTCCGCCCCTACCGCCTCCTGCCCCTTAATTCCTGATAACATCGGAACAAACAGAGCCACTGGATATAAAGCGTTGCACCGTCCTCATAGGCATGATACATCCCCGCTTTCTTTAAAGCCGTCGCCGCCTGCCGTTTGGTCAGCGGCCCGCCCTTCCCTGTCAGACCGTACTTCATTGCCTGCCCGATAAACCGTTGAAACTCCGTGTACTCCCTCCCATTTAAATCGGGAACCGCCTTCCTTGAGAAATGTACCAGAACACAGTCCACTGACGGCTTCGGATGAAAATCCTCCCTGCGGAAATGGTATACCATTTTCATCTTCCACCGCACCTTGAGTTCCAGAGATTTCTGGGTCTCTTTGGGAAGACCCAAAAACCGTTTGGCCGCTCCCTTCTCCATCACAAGCCACATATTCGCCGGTGGATTCATCCCCTGCGTCAGCTTCTCCACGATCTGCGTGGTCAGAAAAAAAGGAATGTTGGCAAACACCTGATAAGCTCCTTTTTCCGGCAGACGGTATTTCATAAAATCTCCCGCTGTCAGCTCTACATTATCATAGTTTGACAACCGTTTTTTTGCATTCTCCACAAGCCTGCTGTCAATTTCCACCGAGCATACCTTACCGGCCTTCCGGCAAAGTTCTTCCGTCAGATGTCCTTTTCCGGTGCCGATCTCAAGTACCGTATCTTCCCTCTGAAGCCCGGCAAGCCCGACGATCCTTTGAATCAATTTTCGGCTTGTCAGAAAATTCTGGGAATCCGATACCTGTTTTACATAGTCATAATCTTTCTGTCTCCTGTCTTTTTGCATAGCGCGCCTCCTTTTTATCCTGTGCCCTGCAATTCCTCCATAGAGGAATCCGTTTCCCGAAAAAAGGCAGTAAAAAAGCAGGCCAGACCCTGTAAACAGAATCTTCCCGCTAAACGCTAATCGAGTAGAGAAGGTTTTCCCTACTCGCCGCGCGGCCCGCATGCTGTGAAACAGCAAACTTCCATATGCGGGCCTGCGCATAAAAGGCAGACTGCTCAGACGTGACTTTTCTCACATCTGTCAGGCAGACAATATGGCAGCTTTTATTCGCACGCAAAAAAATCCCATCTACATGAGACTAAATCATCTGATTTTTACTGCCCCGGTTATCGGGTGCGTGCACAACGAATAAAAACTCCCACGCTTAAGCCACCTTTCTGAATATACTCCTATTTAATTTCCATTGTAAAACACACTGATTGTACCACAAAAATCCGAAGGAAGTCAATGATAGGGATCCACCCGCCAGTCCGCCACGCGGCATACCCCGTTATCATCCCAGACAAGAATAAACACCGCTTCTCCAACGCCGTGCGCATTTCCTCCTTCGCCGCTCAGATATTCCCTGCAATGAAGGGCATTCTTCCCCTGATATGTGACACATTCAAAATCAAAGAATCCCCTGACGTTCGCGCCGCCATTGCGTCCATACTCGTTTTCCCCGATTTCCCTGCTGTTTCGCCCGTCAAATTCGATGCGCTCGTCCAGATAGGGGCAGTATGCCTCATACCGATTCACACCGATACACTTTACATAAACCCACAGCCCGGTATCGGCCCCGCCCCGCTCCCCATAATCATTGGGAAGCTCCTCCAGGCATTCCACCCATTCATTCCCTACACGCCGAAACAGACAATTGTTCCTGCCGCCCGGCCCACCATTGCCGCCGTTTCCAACCGCAAACAGTAATTCCAGATTGCCGTCGTTGTCCAGATCCACCATGAAAGGCTCTTCCCAAAAAGACGAGCCGAAGCAAAAATAATCCTCATAGTAAGCCGTTTCGTCTTTGAGGATATAAGGCGGTTCCTCATTGAAATAGAGCCAGATTTCACCGGGTACAAACAGACTTCCCTCGCCCGCCATCACCACCATATCCGTCTGCCCGTTTCCGTCCAGATCACCGATCACCCAGTCGCTGATCTGCCTGGGCGAATCCTCCGACGCACCTTCCCATCTCCATACCACGCCG
The DNA here is from genome assembly GCA_947245585.1 of uncultured Lachnospiraceae bacterium. Lineage (GTDB taxonomy): Bacteria > Bacillota > Clostridia > Lachnospirales > Lachnospiraceae > UBA3282. Next base: position 7,987 of record CAMXPV010000055.1, read on the forward strand.
TTCCACAGATCATCCGCGAGCAGCCTGCGGTATGCGTCTTTGAGCTCTGCCCTCGCTATGCCCCGTTTTCGTCCCTCTGCCAAAAACTCTTTTTCCTGCTCCCAAATATCCCCCTTTGCCGCATAGTCGGCCTGCGACGCGTTTACCATGATTTCCAAATCCATCCCCGGTTCAATCAGGTTCGCATCCCCGCCGATAAGCTCCTTATTCTGTTCATAGATCTGCGTCCAGAAATACCCGTCACCATATACTTTATCGGCTAGGTTCCACAGGCTGTCCCCCTCCTGAACCGTGACGGTAAGCGTATAGCCAAAGCGGCTGTTTTTTTCCCATGCAAAAATGGGCCACGCGTAATCGGCGGCGCAGTACCACACATCCGACCACTCTTCCTCTGGTCTTCCAAGTAACTCCTGAAAATCCGTTTCCTCAAGATGGGTGCAGTCGCAGGGCTTACAATTCCAATCTGCAAAGTCATATATTCCACTAGCAAAACCCTCTGTTTCCAGTCCCTCTCTATAGTAAGCACGTTTATATAAATCAGAGACGTCCCCTGACGCAAAGCCGTAAATATAACCATTGTTTCCATATTTATAACGCGAGTCCGGCTTTTTCTGCGCCCTCTCTATCCGACTTCCTCCCATCAGACAATTCTGAATCGTGGCAGTAACGGATGCGCCTTCCGGCATGACAGCGAGTAGACTTTCCATATCCTCAATCAGTATATTTCCAATCAATCCCCCTACATGACTGTACCCCGTCACATCGGCACGGGTATAACACCCAGTCAGACAGGCTCCAAGTCCAACAATACCCCCAACATTCTCATAGCCTTTCACTGAACCAGTCATATAACTGTTTCGTACACACCAAGAGGATCGAGCAATCCCACCTGCTGCGCCGCTCCCATCTACTACGGCATTTACAGTACACCCATAAATATAGTAAGCATGCGCTGCTATGCCGCCTGCACCTTCGGCTTTCACTGTGCCCTTAAAACTGGAATTTTTTACACTGGAAGCGTCGCAAACAATACCGCCTGCACCCACTGTTCCCATTATTTTTCCTGTCACATGACAGTTTTCTATGTAAAGATTCCCATTATTTTCAAATCCCCAACATATCATACCTTGCATAACTCCACCGGCAGTTTTTCCTGTAATATCACATTCTTTGATATAGAGATTCCCGATAACCGTATTCTCCCTGCTCGTATATGCAGCACTGTCTGAATCTTCCTTCATCAAATCCCTTCTCTGTCCGAACAATCCCTGACCATACTCTTCCGGGCGGTTGATATAGAGTCCTGTAACCACATGATTCGCACCATCGAAAGTACCGTTAAAATATCCTGCATTCGTCTCTACGCGCTCTCCTGTGTCTTCATCTAATTCCCATAATATATCCCTCAAACTTTCATTCTCCACATCCCGATACCCGATGGGCTCCCAACCTTCTTCCCCCGTACAATACGGAGAAAGATCGATATCCCTTGTCAGCCGGTAGGACGCGTTGTGGGCCGGCACCCCCGGCTCCACTTCTTTGTTACCATTCACCAACAAAGCAAGCGTGCGCATGTCCTGCGCGGACTGAATCAGGTAGACTCCCCCGTCCTTGTCAAAAACGGACTCCTGCGCATTCACGCAAAAGCCCGCTTTCATACACAGGAAAAAGGAAAGAAACAAACCTGCCTTTACCTGTAATTTCTTCATCTTTTATCCCTCGCTACGCGTCCGCATTCGCCTCCGCAACTGCCTTCGCTCTCGCCGCCACTTCCTTCTCCTGCACATCGCTAGGAGCCTGCTCGTATCTGGCAAACTCATATTTATAGGTGCCACGTCCGCCTGTCATGGAACGAAGATCGGTGCAGTAGCCGCTCAGAGATGCCACCGGGATATCCGCCTCCACCACGGTCTTGCCGTCACCCGCAGGATTCATGCCAAGCACTCTGCCCCTTCTCTTATTCAAATCGCCCATCACATCGCCCGTGTAGGAATCCGGCACAGTCACCTGCAAGTTAGCGATCGGCTCCAAGAGCACCGGCCCTGCCTCCATAAAGCCCTTCTTAAAGGCCTGAATGGTCGCCATCTTGAATGCCATTTCGGAGGAGTCCACAGGATGGTAGGAACCATCGTAGAGCACCGCCTTCACGCCCACAACGGGATACGCCGCCAGAGGCCCTGCCTGAACGGAATCCTGCAATCCCTTCTCCACTGCAGGGAAATAGTTCTTCGGCACCGCGCCGCCAACCACTTCCTGCGCAAACTCAAACGGTGTCTCCAGATCGCCCGAAGGCTCAAAACGCATTTTTACATGACCGTACTGGCCGTGTCCGCCGGACTGCTTTTTATACTTGTGCTCCACATCGGATTTCTTGCGGATCGTCTCCTTATATGCAATCTTAGGCTCGGAAAGTTCAATCTCCACCTTGTATTCATTGAGAAGACGGCTGACCACCACTTCCAGATGCAGATCGCCCATACCATAAAGCAAAGACTGTCTGTTCTCCGCATCGTTTACTACCTGCAAAGTCTGGTCCTCGTGCCGCATCTTCTGCAACGCCTGAGAAACCTTATCCACATCCCCCTTATTCTTCGCCCGATACCGCTTGTATGTATAGGGCGTGGAAATCTCAGTCTTTCCGTATCTGATCGTGCGCGCCTTCGTGGAGAGCGTATTGCCTGTTCTGGCCGCCGTCAGCTTTGCGATGGCGCCGATATCGCCCGCGTGAAGTTCCTTTACCTCAATGGGCTTGCTGCCCTGCATCACATAAAGCTTACTGATCTTCTCCTCCACTTCCTTCTCATCATTATAGATCGTATCGTCACTCTTAAACACACCGGAGCAGACTTTAATCAGAGAATACTTGCCGATGAAAGGATCAACGATGGTCTTAAATATATAAGCTGATTTTGCCTTGGAAAAATCGAAATTCGCCTCGAAGATTTCGTTGGTCTTTAAATCAATACCGGCCATCTCCTTGTTCTCCGGGCTCGGCATATACTTCACAATATCGTCAAGCAGGGTGAACACACCCTGACAGAGCACGTTGGAACCCATGGACATGGGCACAATGCTGCCGTCCATCACGTTGGTGCGAAGAGCCGCACGGATCTCCGCCTCAGAGAAGGTGTCACCGTTAAAATAGCGCTCCATAAAATCCTCGCTCGTCTCCGCAACCGCCTCCATCAACGTATCGCGGCACAGCTGCAGATTCGCCTTGCTGTATTCTGGCATCTCGCACTCCACAACTTCCTTGCCTTCCCAACGATAAGCCTGCTCGGTAATCACATTGATATATCCCACAAATTTTTCATTCTCACGGATCGGCAGATGGAAAGGCGCAATCTTCTTCCCATACTTCTCCGTCATATCCTCCACGACCTGCCTGAAGGACGCGTTGTCGATATCCATATCTGTCACGAACACAAACCGGGGAAGTTTATATTTGTCACAGATCTCCCACGCCTTCTCCGTGCCCACTTCCACGCCGGCCTTGCCGGACACCACGATGATCGCCGCATCCGCAGCGCTCACTGCCTCTTCCACTTCGCCTACGAAATCGAAAAAACCAGGAGAGTCGAGCACATTAATTTTTGTGCCCTCCCACTCGATCGGAACAACGGACGTAGCGATGGAGATATGGCGTTTCTGCTCTTCTTTACCAAAATCACTCACTGTATTTCCGTCGTCTATCTTTCCCATTCTGGACGTGATGCCGGAAAGGTAAGCCATCGCCTCCACCAAACTGGTCTTACCGCAGCCCCCATGCCCCAGCAAAACCACATTACGAATCTTATCCGTCGTGTAAACATTCATGCCCTGTAACCCTCCAATTCTGTTGTTCTTTTTTCCAACCAAGGCCAAATAAAACCATGACGCAAGTTGTAAATACATTTTACTAAATTTTCAGAACAATTTCAACAACTATTTATACATTCTGCACAGATTCTTACAACGCCATAATCAGTGTCCCTACCCCGATCAGAAAACACCCGATCAAAGATTTCACCGTAAAGTCCTCATGCAGAAATACAAAGGCCAAAACCAGTGTGATCACCACGCTCAGCTTGTCAATGGGCACCACCTTTGATACCTCTCCGACCTGCAGCGCCTTATAATAGCACAGCCACGATCCGCCTGTGGCAAGACCGGACAGGATCAAAAACAGCCAGCTTTTTCTGCTGATCTGCGAAATCCCGCTCTGCCCGTTTGTCAAAAAGACGATGCCCCACGCCATAACCACCACAACTGCCGTTCTGATGGCCGTCGCCAGATTGGAACTTACCCCTTCAATGCCGACTTTCGCCAGAATGGAAGTCAGCGCCGCAAAAACCGCCGACAATAATGCAAACCAAAACCACATATCATATCCCCGCTTTCTGTAATCTTTTATTTTATAGTTTACCACAAAATGTCCTTTTTTACATTCTTGCACCCCCTCCCTTTTTGTGCTATCGTTAATACGAAAATTAAAATCATGGAAGGTACTGCTTTTATGAATACTCTCACATGCGGCTTTATCGGGCTTGGCCTGATCGGCGGCTCCATCGCCAAGGCCCTAAGACACCGTTTGCCGGACACAAAACTGATTGCGTACGATACTAACTTTGCCTCTCTGGATCTGGCTAAAGAAGAAAAAGTAATCGACCAAATCTGTCTCTCCATCGACGGCTCATTTGGAAACTGCGACTATATTTTTTTGTGTGCGCCGGTCTCCTGCAATGCCGAAAACCTTCTTGCCCTGAAAGGCATCCTCTCCCCTGACACGCTGCTCACCGATGTGGGAAGCGTCAAGACAGGGATTCATGAGCAGATAAACCAGGCCGGGCTGCAATCTCAGTTTATCGGCGGCCATCCCATGGCCGGCTCGGAGCGCTTCGGTTATCAGAACGCCAAAGCCTCCCTTCTGGAAAACGCCTACTACATTCTGACCCCTTCCGAAGCGGTTTCTTCTGAAAAGGTAGACGCTTACCGGACGCTTGTGGAAACCATAGGCGCAATCCCATTGGTTTTATCTTACGAAGAGCACGACTATGTGACCGCAGCCATCTCCCATCTGCCGCACGTGATCGCCGCATCCCTTGTGAATCTGGTAAAAAGCAGCGATTCCAAAGAGGGGGTCATGAAAATGATCGCCGCCGGAGGTTTTAAGGATATCACGAGAATCGCCTCCTCCTCACCGGAAATGTGGCGGCAGATTTGTCTTTCCAACGCGGATAATATCGCGAAGCTGCTCCGCACCTACATACAGTATCTGGAGGTCATTGCTGACGATATAGGCGGCCATAAAAAAGACAGTCTCTACAACTTTTTTGACACGGCGAGAACCTACAGGGAATCCTTTATCAGCGCGCCTAGCGGACCCATCAAGACAGAGTATGTGTTTACTGTGGATATCGCGGACAAACCGGGTGCCATCGCCGCCATTGCGTCCCTTCTGGCCATGCACGATGTGAGCATCAAAAATATCGGTATCAACCACAACAGGGAACTTGCGGAGGGGGCGCTTCGCATCGAATTTTATGACGAGGACACGCTGTCTCGGGCAGTCGATGTTATGACCGGCCATGGATATATCATCCATACCCAGTAAAAACGGCACAACGGAGGATTAACATGAAATTTCAGGAAGTGAAAACATTAAAGGGGGAAGTGACCATCCCCGGTGACAAGTCCATATCCCACCGCGCAGTGATGTTCGGCTCTCTGGCCGAGGGCACAACGGAAGTCACTAACTTCTTGCAGGGAGCGGACTGTCTTTCCACCATAGACGCCTTTCGGAAAATGGGCATTGAAATCAAGAACACACAGGAAAGCATCCTCATCCACGGCCGGGGACTTCACGGACTAAAAGCGCCCTCCGGTGTTTTGGATATGGGAAACAGCGGCACGACCACAAGGCTGATCAGCGGCATCCTTGCCGGGCAGACTTTTGAGAGTACCCTTACCGGCGATGCCTCCATTCAAAAACGTCCCATGCGGCGGATCATGGAACCGCTGACCATGATGGGTGGAAATATTGTCAGCGTAAACGGCAACGGCTGCGCGCCGCTTCACATCACCGGCTCTCCTCTGCACGGCATACACTATCATTCCAAAGTGGCCTCCGCACAGGTAAAATCCGCAATTCTCCTGGCCGGACTCTACGCCGACGGGGAAACCCTTGTAACGGAACCCTCTTTAAGCCGCAATCACACGGAAATTATGCTGCGCACTTTCGGGGCCGATCTGACTTCCGAAGACAGGACGGCAAAGGTCTGTCCAGAACCCCGTCTGCAAGGACAGAAAATCCATGTGCCCGGGGACATTTCTTCCGCCGCCTACTTTATCGCGGCCGGACTCCTTGTGCCCGGCGCGGAGGTACTGATCAAAAATGTGGGCATCAATCCCACCCGCGACGGCATTTTAAAAGTTGCACAGGAAATGGGCGGAAATATCACGGTATTAAATGAAAATTATGACGGGGAACCGACTGCTGATCTGTTGGTAAAACACAGCCATCTTCACGGTGTCGTCATCGAGGGCGATATCATCCCTACACTGATTGACGAGCTGCCCATCATCAACATTATGGCTGCCTGTGCGGAAGGCACCACCGTCATCCGCAACGCCGCTGAACTGAAAGTTAAGGAATCCAACCGCATCGACGTGATGGTGCAATATCTGGGCGCAATGGGCTGCGATATCACAGGCACGGAAGACGGCATGATCATTGTGGGCGGAAGGCCGTTACACGGCACAGAAGTGGATTCCCACATGGACCATCGCATTGCCATGAGCTTTGCCATCGCCTCTCTGATTGCAGCGGGCGAGACAACAATAAAGGGCAGCGATGTGGTAAACATCAGCTACCCCGATTTCTATCAAGATTTACAGCGGCTCAGTATATAACGCCTTTTTTGCCTGCCAAAAACTATGTTGTCTCTTCCTCTTTGGCATCCATCCTTGCAATGGTGCTGTAGGTTTCAATTCTGCTGGCCTCAGCCTCCGACATGCCGATAAAAATGGAACCATAAGAGTATTGATTTTCTCCACTCATTTCAATGCGCACAACCTGAAGAAAACAGTGGAGTACCTCCTTTGTCCACAGTGTCAAAAACACCTCGTAGACCGCACCGATTTCCAACGGTTCACTGCATGTAAAACCAACTCCGGATTTCGACACGTCCGATACGTCAATATTCACTTCTTTGGCCGCATGATCCGCGTCAAGTCTCTTAATCAGGAGCTTTGAAGAAAGCTCCAATCTTCTGTTTTTTCTGCGTTCTTCCATAATTATTTTTTCCTCTTCCTTGTTTCATTCAATTTTTTGCTGTTCACGAAAGTTTCACTAACAGTCTGTTGAGAAAATACGAGCCTGTCATACATAAAATTCCCGCCACACTCCCATACCAGTTGAGGGCCGCGTCGGACTGTTGAAAATGTCTGCCCTCCACAAACTGCTTATAGTATTCCGTATAGTAAGCCAGAACATAGCAGACCGCACCTGCGCCGATCACCCCAAATATCCTGTAATACCCCCTGAAAACCACCATACTCACAAAAGTGGTTACAAATCCCACCACAAAGAACAGTCCCAGATGCGCGCCATAACGAATCATCAGTGCCGTAGTTGAAATTTGATCCATGGTCGGCTGATCAAAAATCCGCCTCGCAATTTGTTCCGCCAACTGCATAGTCACGCCGGCAGAATCCGCTCCATTTTGGAAAGACACCACCATCACAAAGTATAAAAGCAGCAAAAGCGCCGCAAAAGATACGGCAATCACGCCAAGCTCCAACAGAACGTTTCCCTTTTTTCTTCTATTCATGCCGCCTGCTTTCCCTGAATTACAAATAGTTTATCTATTCCCTATTGTTCCAATGAATCCTGTTGCAGCAAAAAGTCATATACATTCATGATCAATATACCTTCCTCACTGTAAAAGGGTTTTGGCGTATCTGAGGTAATGACAATTTTCTTAAAGGAGTCATTAATTTTCAAATATGGCCTGATCTCCTGTTCTGCTTTTTCTTTGGAATCAAACGCATACGCTGACTGGATGTAATATTTTTTCGAACCCTTATTGCAGATAAAATCAACTTCTAACTGCTTTTTGTTCAGTTTACCGCCTTTACCAGATTCCACCGTAGAAAGATTTCCTATATCGACACGGAACCCCCGCATTCTCAGCTCATTATATATGACATTTTCCATAGAATGCGCCACATCCATCTGTCTGAATTTAATTCTCGAATTTCTAAGCCCCATATCCATAAAATAATACTTCATCGGCGTACCGATATAGGCCTTTCTTCTGATGTCGTAACGGTTTGCCTTCTCAATCAGAAACGCGTTCTCCAAATATTCGATATATTTTGTAATGGTCGTTGCGGTTATTTTTGATTGGTCTACATCATTTAATTCATTCTTCAGTTTATTTGGATTGCTTAATGTCCCCACTGCAGATGACAGCACATCTAACAGCGTCTCCATTTCGCAGATACTTCTGATTCTATTTCGTCTTACAATATCACGGATATAGGTTTCTTCCAAGAGATGATCCAACATTGCCATCTTTCGTTCTTCCGTTTTGGCCAAAACTACCATTGGAATGCCGCCATAAGTAATATATTCATTCCATCCATCATAGCGGTTTCCGTCGTAAACTGTCATAAACTCAGAAAAACTCAAAGGATACATAGGAACCACATCACCTCTGCCTCCAAGTTCCGTTGCGATATCCTTTGAAAGAAATTTTGCATTGCTTCCGGTCACATATACATCACACTGCTTTCGATCCGCCAGACTATTGAGAATACTCACAAACTCATCCAACATCTGCACTTCATCCAAAAGAAAATAATAATTTCCATCATCCTGAATCTGCGCTTTTGCCCATGAATAGAATACCTTAGGGTTTCTATAGTCAATATAATCAAACAGATCAAAAGACATTTCAATGATATGACTCTCATCCACACCATTTTCCAGCAAATGCTTCTTGAACAGGTTGCGAAGCAAAAATGATTTTCCGCATCTTCTAATGCCGGTAACAATTTTGATTAAACCATTCTGTTTACGATCAATCAACTGTTCCAGATAATAGTCTCTTTTGATTTCAAGTTCCATACACACACTCCTGAAAGATATCCCGGTAAGTTCATCCAAAAATTTCTTTTAGTATACGCCAAATTTTACCAAAACGCAATACATTAGAAGATATTTCGGTTAAATTCGACCAAAACATCTTCTAACAGACAAACATAGCATCCCCAAAACTGAAAAACCGGTACTTCTCCTCCACTGCCTTCCGATATACCGACAACACATTTTCCCTGCCTGCAAGCGCAGAAACCAACATCACTAATGTAGACTCCGGCAAATGAAAATTTGTGATCAGGCAGTCCAACACCTTAAACCGATACCCCGGATAAATAAAAATTTCGGTGTCCCCACATCCCGCCTGCACCTTACCGCTCTCGTCCGCCGCGCTCTCCACGGTACGGCAGCTTGTGGTGCCCACACAAATCACCCGCCCGCCTTTTTCCTTCGTTCGGTTAATCAGCTCGGCCGTCTCCTGTGTCACCTGATAGTGCTCGGAGTGCATGTGATGTTCCAAAATATTGTCCGCCTTCACGGGCCGAAAAGTGCCAAGCCCCACATGCAGAGTCACATAAGCGATGCTCACGCCCATTTCCCCGATCTGTGCAAGCATCTCCCTTGTAAAATGCAAACCCGCCGTGGGCGCAGCCGCAGAGCCGTCATACTTCGCATACACGGTCTGATAACGGTTTTTGTCCTGTAGTTTATGGGTTATGTAAGGAGGCAGCGGCATCTCGCCAAGGCGGTCCAATACCTCTTCAAAAATCCCCTCGTACTGAAACCGTATCAGGCGGTTTCCCTCCTCCACCACATCCAACACTTCTGCCCTGAGATCTCCGTCTCCAAAGCAAATCTTCGTTCCCGGCCTGGCCTTTTTTCCGGGCTTTACAAGCGTCTCCCAGACATCATTCTCCCGCCGTTTCAACAGCAGCACCTCGATGGCCGCGCCAGTATCCTCTTTCACGCCCATCAGCCTTGCCGGAATCACCTTGGTATTATTTAAGACCAGACAATCGCCCGGTCTTAAATAATTCGTGATCTCCTTAAACGTATGATGTTCCACCTCTCCCGTCTCTTTGTGGAGCACAAGAAGCCGGGAAGCGGAACGGTCTTCTAACGGATCCTGCGCAATCAGCTCCTGCGGCAGGTCAAAATAGAAATCCGATTTCTTTAATTCTGTCATGATACTCCTCTTATAAATCCGCATGTTTTAAAAACGCCACGTATCCGCGTTTCGTCTCGTACACATCCGCCTTGCTTGTGGCCTCCCAGGGCGCATGCATATTTAATACCGCCACGCCGCTGTCAATCACGTTCATGCCGTACAGCGCAAGAATATAGGCGATAGTGCCGCCGCCGCCCAAATCTACCTTTCCAAGTTCCGCAGTCTGGAAATTGATCTTTTCCTTCTCAAAAATGCCGCGGATGTGTCCCAGATATTCCGCGTTCGCGTCATTGGAGCCGGATTTTCCCCGGGAACCGGTAAACTTGTTAAACACCATGCCGCCGCCAAGATAAGCCACATTTTTTTTGTCAAAGCTCGCCGCATAGGTGGGATCAAAGGCGCTGCTCACATCGGAGGAGAGCATACAGGAATGAGCCAGACATCTGCGCAGATTAATCTCGCTGTACTCTCCAAGCAGATTCATCACCTCCGCCACCGCATTCTCAAAAAACTTAGACTGCATACCGGTTGCACCCACACTGCCGACTTCCTCCTTATCCACCAGAATACAGCAGGCCGTTTTGTCTGTCCGTCCGACCTCCAACATCGCCTTTAAGGAAGAAAACGCGCACACCCGGTCATCCTGACCATAGGATAAAATCATACTGCGGTCAAACCCGGCCTCTCTGGCCTTTCCGGCAGGCACTACCTCCAGTTCTGCGGAGATAAAGTCCTCCTCCTCCATGTCGTAACTGTTCTTTAAAATGTCCAGAATACCTTTTTTTACAGCATCCTTTGGAGCGCCTTTCTCTTCATCGTCCGTCTTCTTCTTTTTCTCAATCACAAGAGGTTTATTGCCCACGATAATATCAAGGGCCTCACCCTCGATCACTTTATTGGCCTTCTTTTCCATCTGCTCCTGCGCCAGGTGAATCAGCAGATCGGAGACGAAAAATACGGGATCGTCCTCATTTTCACCCACGTTGATCTCCACGGTGCTGCCGTCTTTTTTCACCACCACGCCGTGAATGGCAAGGGGTATTGTCACCCACTGGTATTTCTTTACACCGCCATAATAATGGGTGTCCAGATAGGCAAAGCCGCCGTCCTCATACAGCGGGTTCTGCTTCACATCCAGACGGGGAGAATCAATGTGCGCGCCCAGAATATTGATGCCGTTCTCCATTTTCTCTTTGCCAATCTGGAAGAAAACAATGGATTTATTCATCCATACGGAGTAAACTTTGTCCCCCGCCTTTACCTTTTTCCCGTCTTTTACAAGGGATTCCAATTCCTGATAGCCCGCGCCCTCCAGTGTGTTTACAATCTGGTCAATACATTCTCTTTCCGTCTTGCCATTGTCCAGAAAATCCATATATTCTCTGGCAAAAGCGTCCACTTCCTTTAACTGTTTCGCGTTGTAGGTTTCCCATGTATTTTTTTGTTCCATAGTTCCTTGCCTCTCTTTCTTAACTTCTCAACTCAATGCCCATGCCCTCAAGACCATTCAGAATCTTCTTCATGGCTCCTGCCACATCCGCCTCTTCCAATGTCCTGTCCTTCGCGCGGAACGTGATCGAATAGGCCATAGACTTAAAGCCCTCCTTGATCTGGCTGCCCTCATAGATATCAAAGAGCTGATAATCTTCTAAAATCTTTCCCCCGCGTTGGGCAATCACCGCCTCGATCTGCCCTGCCAATACGGATTTTGGAACCACCATACTGATATCCCGAAGCACGGCCGGATATTTGGCAATGCCCTCATACTTGCGGTCAAAGGTAGCATAGGGCAGAATCGCCGGAATATCCAACACCGCCACATAGGCCCTTGTCTTCAAGTCATAGTTATCGCAGACCTCCGGATGCACCTCTCCCAGATAGCCGATCAATTGATCTTCATACAAAATATTTGCCTGCCTGCCCGGATGCAGATAATTCCTGCCCGCCTTCGGATCATAGGACTCTCTCTTGTGCATACCGATGCTCTCTAAAAATTCCTCCACCACGCCCTTCATGTCAAAGAAATCGCAGTCCCCGTACATGCCGAGGGTAAACTGTACTCTCTCCTCCGGAAGCTCCGTCAAGGGCAGGGATTTCGGCAGATAAATATTGCCCAGTTCATAGAGCCGCACATCCTTGTTCCTTCTGTTATAGTTGGTTGCAAGACTGGTTAACATGCCGTTTAAAGACAGGGTTCTCATAATGGAGAAGTCTTCTCCCAGAGGGTTTGCAATGGTAATCGCCTGCCTTGCCGGATCGTCCGCCGCAAGGAGCAGCTTATCAAACACCTTCGGGCTCTCGAAGGAATAGCACATGCCCTGTGAAAAGCCGCAGTATTCCGCAATATCCCTGGCCTTCTGCTCAATCCGCAGCTTGAAGGGCAGTTTGCCGGTCGTGGCCTCACCGGTGGGCAGAGTCGTCGGAATCTTATCGTAGCCATAAAATCTCGCCACTTCCTCCGCGATATCGCACTGTCTCAAAATATCCTGGCGGAAGCTTGGCACCGTGAGCGTACCTTTTTCCGCGTCATATTCCACCTCAATCATTTCGAAAATGGAAAGCATCTCCTGCTCGGAAACATCCGTGCCAAGAAGTTTATTGTATTGCGCAGGTTCAAAGGGAAGCACCACGTTTTCCTTCAACTCCCCACACACATCCACAATGCCGCTTACCACCTCACCGCAGCCAAACTCCTCGATCAACTGGCAGGCCCTGTTGATGGCCGCCTCCGCATTGTAAGGATCAAGTCCTTTCTCAAATTTGCCGGAAGCGTCGGTACGCAGACCCACACGCTTTGCGGATTTGCGGATATTGGCCCCGTTGAAGGTGGCCGCTTCAAACAGCACGGTAGTCACATGGTCGGTAATCATGGAATTTTCACCGCCCATGATGCCGGCGATACCCACTTCCTTCTCGCCGTCGCAGATCATCAGCACATCCGCATCTAGCTTTCTGTCCTGACCGTCCAGTGTTCGGAACACATCGCCGTCCTTCGCCCTACGGACAATGATTTTTTGCCCCGCAATGGTGGAAAGATCGTAGGCGTGCATGGGCTGTCCGTACTCCTCCATCACATAATTTGTTATGTCAACCAAATTGTTGATGGGGCGGATGCCACTAGCTGCAAGCCGTCTCTGCATCCATTTCGGGGAAGGACCGATCTTGATATTTTTGCAAACTCTCGCACAATATCTCGGGCACAGTTCCTTGTCCTGCACTTCCACGGAAATATAATCTTCCGCCTTTTCACCGTTTCCCTTTACTATCACTTGCGGCAGTACAAACGGCTTGCGGAAGGTGGCCGCCGCCTCTCTGGCAATGCCGATTACACTGTAACAGTCTACGCGGTTTGAGGTGATTTCATACTCAAACACCGTATCGTGCAGTCCAAGCGCCTCTACCGCGTCATCTCCCACCTTTACATCGTCCTCAAAAATATAAATGCCGTTTTCCGGCGCCTCCGGGTAGAAATTCCGGTCGGAGCCAAGCTCCTCGATGGAGCACATCATGCCGTTTGAAGGCACGCCGCGCAGCTTTCCGGCCTTAATCGCAATGCCGTCCTCAGGCAGAGGGCCGCCGTCGTGGCCTCCCGCCACCTTGCCGCCGTCCAACACCACGGGAACCTTATCGCCCTCCTTCACATTGGGCGCGCCTGTGACAATCTGAATGACCTCGTTTCCGATATCCACCTGACAGACGATCAGCTTATCGGCATCGGGGTGCTTTTCGATTTTCTGAATCTGTCCCACCACAATCTTTTCCAGATTTTTGTCCAGTCTGGTGTAGCCCTCCACCTTTGTCCCGGAGAGGGTCATCGCGTCCATATACTCCTGATC
>CAMXPV010000056.1 GCA_947245585.1 uncultured Lachnospiraceae bacterium
ATACTGTCGAAAATAAAATGCTTTTTTCGTCTGCTATAAAGTGCCGCGTTACATCGAGCGTCAGAGAAAGATTCTTCCTGGCATTGTCCACCGTGGAAACAAGCATTTGTTGGATTCCCTGCTTCATTCCCTGTTTTCTCCCCTGTTCTATGCCCTGTTTCATGCCCTTTTCCGTGGCATACAGCTCCAAGTCCTTCTGGCAGCGGTAATAGTCTTCCCTTGCCTCGGCCTCCATCCTTGCCCTCTCATCCGCAGTCAGTTCCTTGTAGGTAACCACGCACTCTTTGATTGCCGCGCTTTTCTCCGCCAACATCCGCATTTCCTCCCATGTCTCCGCCTTGAACAGCTGTGCCCACCGGTACAGCTCCGGCATACCCGCTTCGTCCTCATCCTTCCCGAGTTGGTTTAATTGTAGCACACGGATTGACATTTTGTCACTATATTTATGTGCGGTATCTAAATTATAAAAATAATAGTCCAGATACAGCCTGTCCGGGAATCCTTTTGGGGTAAAATCCAGAATCCCGATATGTATCGTCTCTTTTACTCTCTGGTAGGAATCGCCTTTCTCTAACTGATCAAAGCTTCTGCTCAGATAAGCCAGTGACCTCACGGGCCAGTTTCCCTTATCCAAAATCTGCATTTCGATGTCCATGATACAGTCGTCGTTCATCTCCAACTTTAAATCAAGCATCATCAGTTTGTCCTCGATTTTCTTCCCGATCTCTATGGGATTCATCACCCGCACGGTTCTGATCCTTTCCGGCTCCATGCCAAGCAGGGCGCAGAGCAGCCCCCTTAAGGCCGTTTCATTTTCCTGCAGCACCGCCTTAAACATAAAATCGTTGGTCAGCCTGTACTCCAGTTTCCCCGTCAAAGGCTGCTCCTCCCACATCAAATTTTCTTTTATCATTCGTCCTCCTTTTTTCTCTTCCTTGCATTTATGGTTTCATTATTGGAAATTCCGGAGCGAGACGCCCCTGCGATGCCCTTTGGGCAATAGATTGTTCTTAGATTTTCCAAGTGTATTCAGGATATCATATCCGGCCGGATCACGCAAGCACAATCCGAAGAAAGGGGCGGTCAAACCGCCCCCATTGATCATATGCTTATGCTATTTCCTCCCACAGCACTGTTTATACTTCTTCCCGCTTCCGCAGGGGCATGGATCGTTGGGATAAACCTTTGCCTCCATGCGCTTTACAGGGCCCTTCTGCAGGGTATCGTCCTTGTTGGTGCCGGTCACCTTGGCAACCTGCTCCCTCTCCACCTTCTGCTCGATGCGCACATGGAAGAGCAGGCGGACGGTCTCCTCCCTGATGTTCTGCGTCATCTCATCAAACATCTCGTAGCCGTTCAGCTTATACTCCACAAGCGGATCCTTCTGACCGTAAGCCTGTAGGCCCGCGCCCTGACGAAGCTGGTCCATATCGTCGATGTGATCCATCCACTTTCTGTCGATCACCTTGAGGAGAATCACGCGCTCGATCTCCCGGATCGCCTCCGGCTCGGGGAACTCCGCCTCCTTGCTCTCGTAAAGTTTCACGGCTTCTTCCTTCAACTGCTGTTTCAGGCTGTTCTTCTTCGGTTTCAAAACCCGGCCCGCATCGATGGGCTTTAACGGAATCGTGGGAAGCAGGAGGGTATTTAACTCATTGTAATCCCAGTCCTCGAAGTCCGTATCGTCGCCGATACAGATATCCACGCAGTTTTCCGTGATATCCGTAATCATCTTGTAGATGGCATCCCGCATACTTTCGCCGTCCAGAACGCGGCGTCTCTCCTCGTAGATGATTTCCCTCTGCTCGTTCATCACCTGATCGTACTCAAGCAGGCTCTTTCTGATGCCGAAGTTATTGTTCTCGATCTTCTTCTGGGCTGTCTCGATGGCCTTCGTCAAGGCGCTGTGCTCAATCTCCTGTCCCTCCGGGATGCCAAGCGCATTAAACATGCCAATCATGCGGTCAGAGCCAAACAGCCGCATCAAATCGTCTTCCAGTGCAATATAAAATTTGGATTCACCGGGGTCGCCCTGACGGCCGCTTCGTCCACGGAGCTGATTGTCGATTCGTCTGGACTCATGCCGCTCCGTGCCGATGATCATCAGACCGCCGGCCGCTCTGGCCTCCTCGTCCAACTTGATATCCGTACCACGTCCGGCCATGTTGGTGGCAATGGTAACGGCCCCATGAATACCGGCATCCGCAACGATCTCCGCCTCCAGTTCATGGAACTTTGCGTTCAACACCTTGTGCTCCAATCCGTTCTTCTTAAAGAGGGCGGAGAGCTCCTCCGACGCGTCGATATTGATGGTGCCCACAAGCACGGGCTGTCCCTTCGCGTGTGCCTCCTGCACGGCCTGCAAAATAGCCTTCAGCTTTTCCTTCTTTGTCTTGTATACCGCATCCTGATGATCCACGCGGATCACGGGCTTGTTTGTGGGAATGGCCACCACATCCATGCCGTAAATATCCCGGAATTCCCGCTCCTCGGTGAGCGCCGTACCGGTCATGCCCGCCTTTTTCTCAAATTTATTAAAGAAATTCTGGAAGGTAATATTGGCAAGGGTCTTGCTCTCCCGCTTCACCTTCACATGCTCCTTGGCCTCAATCGCCTGATGGAGGCCGTCAGAATAACGCCGCCCCGGCATAATACGCCCGGTGAACTCATCCACGATCAGAACCTGATCTTCCTTCACCACATAATCCTGATCCCGGAACATCAAATTGTGAGCCCGCAGAGCCAGTATGATATTGTGCTGAATCTCCAGATTCTCCGGATCAGCCAGATTTTCAATCTGAAAGAACCGCTCCACCTTGGCTACGCCCTGGGCCGTCAGGTTTACCACCTTGTCCTTCTCATTTACAATGAAGTCCCCGGTCTCCTCCCTCTCCACACCCATGATCGCGTCCATTTTGGAAAGGTCCTCCATGTCCTCACCGCGGGTAAGCTGCCTTGCCAGAATGTCACAGGCCTCGTAAAGCTTTGTGGACTTGCCGCTCTGGCCGGATATAATTAACGGTGTTCTGGCCTCGTCGATCAGCACCGAGTCCACCTCGTCGATAATCGCATAGTGCAGGTTTCGAAGCACCAACTGTTCTTTATAAATCACCATGTTGTCGCGCAGATAATCAAACCCCAACTCGTTGTTGGTCACATAAGTGATATCACAGTTGTAAGCCTCCCTGCGCTCTTCGGATTTCATGTCATTTAGCACACAGCCCACTTTAAGGCCAAGGAACTCATGTACCTGCCCCATCCACTCCGCATCACGCTTTGCCAGATAATCGTTGACCGTGACCACGTGAACGCCTTTGCCCTCCAACGCATTCAAATAGGCCGGCAGCAGACAGGTCTGGGTTTTCCCTTCACCCGTTCTCATCTCCGCGATTCGTCCCTGATGGAGAACGATACCACCGATCAGCTGCACCCTGTAATGCTCCGTATGCAGGACTCTTCTGGCCGCCTCCCTGACAAGGGCATAGGCCTCCGGCAGAAGGTCGTCCAAAGTTTCTCCCTCGGAAAGCCTCTTTTTGAACTGCTTTGTCATATCGCGCATCTGCTCGTCGGAAAGCTCCATCATCTCAGGCCGCAGATTTTCGATTTTATCCACAAGACCGTTGATTCGCTTAATCTCCCGCTCACTGTGGGTTCCGAATAATTTTTGTACTACGCTCATATTTTCTCAATCCCATGTATCCCTCAGGAGGACGCATGCCTTTCTCTCACAAAATCCCATCATAACAAAACACTAAATTATATATTACCAGATATACCCTTTTAATTCAAGCAAAACCACGAGCAGGTCCACCCGTGGTTTTTTGCCTACACCTCTGTAATTTCAAAGATTCTGGCGCTGATCTTTTCGGACAGTTTTGCCGTCAGCTCCGCCGTCGCATGATTCCATGAATAACGACAGCCCCGGCCGTCAGCCGGATAAGCGCAGACCGCCTCCGCCTTCCTTCCCCTCAAATGTTTACAGGGCAGGGTGACGGTGCTCTCCTGACTGCCTCTTCGCCAAACCGCCAGATAGGTCTTTTTTCCCTTCCTGATACCAACCGAGGCCCAACCGTCCTGATAGGACGCAGGCCCGATCGGCCAAAAGGGAAGCCCTTCCCGCAGATTGTTTCTGATCTTCTTATAGTAATCAATGCCCTCTTTCACCAACGCAAACCGTTCCCTGTTTATTTCCGCCAAATGACCGCTCTGGTGGATCCGCAGGAGCATGGCGTTGACCATGTTGAAAATGGCCTCCTCGTCGTCCTCCTCTTTCAGGGGATAACTCCAGATGGCCGCCTGTTCCGGCGTAAGGGCCGAGGGCGCGTTTGCCGCAATGGTGGAATACTTGATGTAATCCTCCGTGTCCGAGGTGGACTGGATGCTGTGCCTTGCAAGCATGGCGTAATCCATCCGCAGTCCCCCCGAAGAGCAGTTCTCAATCACCAGATCCGGGTATCTCTCAAAAATGCTTTCCAACCAGGAAAGGTAAGCCCGTTCATGGCCAAGCAGCCCCTCTCCAAAACTGTCCGCACCGATCTCCGTGCCCACGCCCGGCTCGATGTTGTAGTCCATCTTGATATAGCCCACATGATAATCTTTCACGAGCCTGTCGATCACGGACGTGGCTCGCTCGCGCACGGCCGGATTGCGGAAATCAAGTTGGTAACGGCTTCTGTCCGAAATCTTCTTCCCGTGCCTGATAAAATACCAGTCCTCCGGCACCTGCTCCGCCAGCGGGCATTTGATGCCCATAACCTCGATCTCCAGCCAGACACCGGGAATCATTCCCTTTTCTATGATGCGGTTTGTGACTTCCTCCAGACCATTGGGAAAGCGCTTTTTGGAGGGAAGCCACTCTCCCACATAGTCCCACCAGAAACCGTCCGCATACCAACCCGCGTCGATCACATAGTATTCGCAGCCCGCCTCTTTGGCCGCCTCGATCAGGGGCATTTCCTTCTCCGTGGTGGGGTCGGCAAAGAGACAGTTCATGTAATCGTTAAAAATCACCGGCAGCTTTTCATTATCCCCATTGGGTCTGCGGATGACGCGCCGGTACTTCGTCAGCTCACCCATGGCCTCGTCAAAGCCGCCAAGCAGAGAACCTACGCTGACAGGAACGCTCTCAAAACTCTCCCCCGGTGTCAGATTTTTCCACCAGTGAGACTGATGCTCCGTAGGGCCGCTCAGTTTCAGATACAGGTGCCCGTCCTGATCTCCGATCTCCCAATACCAGGAACCGTTGTGTTCAATCTGCCAGTACAGGGAGCTGCCCGCCTCGGCATTGTAGAGATAACCCATGGGAATATACTCCTTGGTGGACCAGTTTCCCGCATTGTTGATCCCGATGGTCTTGGAGGTACGGCGAATGGCCTCAGGCTGGGTGCTGCTCATGCCAAGCCCGTCTAAGCGGTACCTGTTCCAATGCAGCTCCTTCTGCCAACCATTGTGGGGAATCCAGAGTTCCAGTTTATCCTCGGGAAGCTTGATCCCCTCCTTCTCAATGCCCGTAATGGCAAAGGAGGAGACGTACTCGATCCCCAGGTCTTCCTTTCCGCCGTTGTAAAGAGCCGTCCACGCCCGCACCACCGCAATGCCGTCGTAGAACTGGTAATGACTGGTGACGCGCAGTCCCGTCTCCCCGTCCTCCATCTCCACCTCAATTTTTCGGCCCAAGGCATTTCTCTCGTCCCGAAACTCTTTGAGCGTAAGCCTGTATCCCGGCGACGTGCGCACATACTTCGTGCCGTGCCTCTCCCCCGGTCGGTCAAGGCCGGAGACCTGTACCTCAGCCACTGTGAAAGGCTCCTTACCGCCCCAGGTCGAAATGTCCTGATCCGAAAAAGGGGAAGCCGAAAAATGGAGGAGCTTGATTATCCGCTCCTCCGTCACCTCAAACAGCATGAGGATTCCATTTTCGTTGATCTCAATTCTTTTCATCTATGATCCCTTTAATATACCTTCAGCTCTTCCTCGCCGCGGAGAATGCGCAAACCGCCCTGCACCAGAGCCATCAGCTCATCCTCACCGGGATAAACGGTCATGGGAGCGATCCACTCTGCCTTCTCCTTCAGACCCGCAACCACCACTTTGTCGTATGCGATACCGCCGGTCACAAGAATCTGGTCTACCTTACCCTGCAGTACGCAGGCCATGGAACCGATGTCCTTTGCCACCTGGGTAATGAAAGCCTCTCTCACTTCCTCTGCCTTCTTGTCGCCGCCCTGCACCATTTTTTCTACATCGCGCATATCGTTGGTGCCGCAGTAAGCATTGAAACCGCCGCCGCCCACAAACTTCTTGTAGACCTCTTTCTCCGTATATTTCCCGGAAAAGCACATCTTTATGAGTGCGCCGCTGGGCACTGCGCCCGCTCTCTCGGGAGAGAATGCGCCGTCGCCGTCAAGCGCGTTGAACACATCCACCACGCTGCCCTTCTTGTGCGCGCCCACGGACACACCGCCGCCCATATGCACCACGATCAGATTCAGGGAATCGTAAGACTTGCCCTGCTCCTTCGCATAACGCTTTGCAACCGCTTTCTGGTTCAAAGCATGGAATACGCTGGTTCTTGGAAGCTCCGGCACACCCGAATACCGGGACACCGGCTCCAGCTCATCAACCACAACAGGGTCAACGATGTAGGAGGGAGCGCCAATGGAATCGCCGATCTCTCTCGCCAGAATGCCGCCCAAGTTGGACGCATGGGGCCCCTGCACGCCAATTTTCAAATCCTCCAACAGATCGTCGGTCACCGCATAGGTACCGCCCGGAATGGGCTTTAACATGCCGCCACGGCCCACCACCATATTCAGGGAATTGATATCAAAATTTTTCTCTTTCAGCAAATCCTCAATGATCTTTCTGCGGAAATCCTTCTGGTCCACAATCTTATCAAACTGTGCAATCTCCTCCGTGGAGTGTCTCAAAGTCTCCTCAAACAGGAGAGTTTCATCCTCAAAAACGCCAATCTTCGTGGAAGTGGAACCCGGATTGATAATCAAACTTTTAATAGCCATGTCGTCCTCCTAACATATTTTTTTAGTTTAATTCAGCCATCGCGCCCGCCATCACCGCGCCGAGTGCAAGGGAATTTACCTTCGTCTCAAAATCATCGGAACGGGAAGTCAGGATCACCGGAGCCTTCGTGCCGGTCAGAATGTTGCCGTTCTTTACCTTCGCCGTATGTACCAGACACTTGTAAACCAGATTGCCTGCATGGATATCGGGGAAGAGCAGTACGTCCGCGTCGCCCACAATCTTTCTGCCCTCCGCGCCTTTATGCTTCGCCGCCTCAGGGTCGATCGCCAGATCAAGAGAAAGAGGTCCGTCCACCACACAGCCGGAAATCTTTCCTTCCTCGCACATCTTCGTCAACTCCTCGGCCTCCACCGTGACGGGCATCTTGGGATTCACAACCTCCACTGCCGCTAGCGGAGCCACCTTCGGGTTCGGAATGCCGCAGGCATGACACACATCCACCGTATTCTCGATGATATGTACCTTGTCTTCCAGTGTGGGATAGGTCATAAATGCAACATCCGTCAGGAATAACAGATGGTCGATTCCCTCCACCTCAAACACACAGACATGGGACAGAGCCTTTCCGGTTCTGAGACCCACCTCTTTATCCAACACGCTCTTTAAGAAAGATTTGGTGTCGATCAGACCCTTCATGTACATGTCGGCCTTTCCCTGATGCACCAATTGAACAGCCTTCAAAGCCGCCTCGTAGTTATCCTTCTCGTCAATGATCTCAAAGCCGCTGATATCCACCTTGTCAGCCGCCGCCACCTCTTTGATCTTGTCAGCGTCGCCCACCAGAATTGCCTCTGCGATACCGCGCTCCTTAGCCGCTGCCACTGCCTCCAGCACCGCGCTGTCCTGAGCAACCGCTACCGCGACCTTCTTCATCTCACACTCTGATACCTTCGATAACAAATCCTCAAAGCTCTTACTCATTGTCCCTTTTCCACTCCTTTGTTTTATTATCTTTACTTTATTAGGTTCGCAAACACGCGCTGCGCGCCCTCACGACTCCTAAATTTTACCACTAACAACGAAAAAAATCAATTTCCCGGGTGCGGCGACATTGAAACATTCTCCGCCCGTGGCGCTTTTTCTTAATGATGGAACAGCCGTATCCCTGTAAAGCACATGGTCATGCCGTACTTGTCGCAGACCTCAATCACATTGTCATCACGCACCGATCCGCCTGGCTGGGCCACATACTGCACGCCGCTCCTGTGGGCCCGCTCGATGTTGTCCCCGAAGGGGAAGAACGCATCCGACCCAAGCGCCACGCCCTTCATCTGGTCTAGCCATGCGCGTTTCTTTTCCGCCGTAAAGACCTCAGGCTTTACCTTAAAGATCTTCTGCCATGCGCCGTCCGCCAACACGTCCATGTAATCTTCCCCGATATAGAGGTCGATGGAGTTGTCTCTGTCCGCCCGTCCTATGCCGTCTACGAACTGTAAGTCTAACACTAGGGGAGACTGTCTCAGGAACCAGTTATCCGCCTTCGTCCCCGCCAGTCTGGTGCAGTGGATTCTGGACTGCTGCCCCGCGCCGATGCCGATGGCCTGTCCGTCTTTCACATAACACACGGAGTTAGACTGGGTATATTTCAGTGTAATCATGGCGATGGCCAGATCAATCTTCGCCTGCTTCGGCATGTCTTTGGATTTCGTCACAATATTGTCAAAGAAAGCGTCGTCAATTTTCAGTTCGTTCCTTCCCTGCTCAAAGCTGATGCCGTACACCTGCTTCACCTCGATGGGGGCCGGCACATAGCTCTCGTCGATCTGAATCACGTTGTAAGCGCCCTTCTTCTTCGCCTTCAGAATCTCCAACGCCTCCGGCTCATAGCCCGGCGCAATCACGCCGTCGGAAACCTCTCTCTTGATCAGTCTGGCAGTGTCCACATCACACACGTCGGAAAGAGCGATAAAATCGCCGAAAGAAGACATTCTGTCTGCCCCTCTTGCCCTCGCATAAGCACAGGCAAGCGGTGATAATTCTCCCAGGTCATCTACCCAGTAAATCTTCGCCAAAGTCTCCTCTAATGGCAGACCTACCGCCGCTCCGGCAGGAGAAACGTGCTTAAAAGATGTGGCCGCCGGAAGTCCCGTGGCCTTTTTCAACTCGCTGACCAACTGCCAACCGTTGAACGCATCCAGAAAATTAATATACCCCGGTCTGCCATTTAATACCTGAATGGGCAGCTCGCCTCCGTCCGCCATAAAAATGCGGGAGGGTTTCTGGTTCGGGTTACAGCCGTATTTCAATTCCAATTCGTTCATCGTCTCTGTTTTACTCCTATTTGTTTTTATTTACTATTCTCGTCTCATATGTTCCTGTGGCAATCTCAATATATCTCACGAACAGCGACACCTTGTTGTCCTCGTTCAAATTCTCCCAGACCATCTTCGTAAATTCATCGATACCGCCCTCGATTCCTACAAGCGTCGGTTCTCCCTCAAAACTGGGAAGAGGATTGCCGTCCCCCATATAGGTGTGGATAAACCGCCCCTCTCCCGCCGCCGGACTCTGGTATGCAAAGGTATAGCGGTTACAGGAAGCAGGATCGCCGTTGTTACTCTTTAAAATGGACATGGCATAGTTATAGCTGCCATTCTCCAGGTGCATGATCCCCGATATGCGGGGCGTATAGTTGGGCGCGTCCGGCTCAAATTCTCTAGTGCGCAGCGCCTGCTCAAAAGTCTGCTGCCTGTCCATCAATTCGTAGATCGTATCCGTCTGGTCGCCGTTGGTAACGATCGTTTTGTTGCCAAGCACCCGCACCGGCGCATAGATAATCAGACTGGGATCTTCCAACTTGGAGGGATCAAATGCCTGCGTGCGGATTCCCTCGCCATCCTCCACAAACACCCTGTTTCTGCTGTTACTGCTGCGGCCCATAATAAAATAGGCAGTCACTGCGTGTTTTCCGTCCGCCGACTTTCCGATCACAATGCCGCGGCCCGGATAGGCGTTGCCCGCGAGCTCTGCCGCTAAATTTTTCTTTTCCATAATACTTTTCTCCTATCATTCGTCTACCGAATAGTTCGGCGCCTCTTTCGTGATATGGATATCATGCGGATGGCTCTCCTTCAGGGAAGCCGCCGAAATCTTCACAAACCTGCCGTTCTCCTTTAACTCCGGAATGGAAGCTGTGCCACAGTAACCCATACCGGAACGCAGGCCACCCATCAGCTGGAACACCGTATCCTCCACGCTGCCCTTGTATGCCACGCGGCCCTCTACGCCTTCCGGCACCAACTTCTTAGCGTCGCTCTGGAAATAGCGGTCCTTACTGCCGTTTTCCATAGCCGCGATGGAACCCATACCGCGGTATACCTTGTATTTTCTGCCCTGATAAAGCTCATAGTTGCCCGGACTCTCCTCACAGCCTGCAAACATGCTGCCCATCATGCAGACATCGCCGCCTGCCGCAATCGCCTTCGTCATGTCGCCCGAATACTTGATGCCGCCGTCAGCAATAATCGGCACGCCGTATTCCTTCGCCGCCTGGTACGCGTGCATAATCGCCGTAATCTGCGGCACACCGATTCCCGCAACCACTCGTGTGGTACAGATGGAACCGGGGCCGATGCCGACCTTCACCGCGTCAGCGCCTGCCTCTATCAAAGCCTTTGTTCCCGACCCGGTGGCCACATTACCTGCAATCACCTGTAAATCCGGATATTTCTCCTTAATCATCCGCAGACATTTGAGCACGTTCTCCGAATGTCCATGGGCCGAATCGAGCACCACAACATCCACCTTCGCGGCGATCAACTCTTTGACCCGGTCAAGCACATTGGCCGTAATGCCCACACCTGCCCCGCACAGAAGTCTGCCCTGGCTGTCTTTGGCCGCAAGCGGATACTTGATCGTCTTCTCAATATCCTTAATAGTAATGAGGCCCACCAGGTTGTAATCGTCATCCACAATGGGCAGTTTTTCTTTCCTTGCCGCCGCCAGAATTTCCTTTGCCTGATCCAGGGTGATGCCTGCCTTCGCGGTAATTAGATTCTCGGAAGTCATGGACTCCTTGATCTTCTTCTTGAAGTCTGTCTCAAATTTCAAATCACGGTTGGTAATGATACCGACCAACTTCCGTCCCTGTGTAACCGGAACGCCTGAAATGCGGAATTTTGCCATCAATGCGTCAGCGTCAGCCAGTGTATGCTCCGGAGTCAGAGAAAAGGGATCGGTGATAACACCGTTCTCGGAACGTTTCACCTTGTCGACCTCCTCAGCCTGCGCCTCTATGGACATATTTTTGTGAATGATACCGATCCCGCCCTGTCTGGCCATGGCAATGGCCATCCTGTATTCGGTCACCGTATCCATCCCCGCGCTCATCATAGGGATATTCAGCCTGATTTTCTTCGTAAGATTCGTTGTCAAGTCCACTTGATTTGGAATCACCTGCGAATAGCTCGGCACTAAAAGCACATCATCAAACGTAATTCCTTCTCCAATAATCTGACCCATCTTCTCTCCTCCTGTGTTGTGATGATAAACTGTCTGTTTCTATATATATAAATACTGCCAGCCCTTCAACTGACAGTATTTATTCAACACTTTATTATGCTAATCCGTAAAAACCTTACGGGGCGCAACGCTCTGAATCGCCTTAATCATCTCAGCGTTTGGCTCTAAAATAACCTTCGTATCCCCATTCCAAATCATCATATATCTCCGCTCCGGCTGCGCAGCAATGCCAGAACTGTAGTCCGCCGTCTTCATCTGGCGGTTTTTATAGGAATCCAACCTGTGGGAATTCAAAGGCGCAAAAATCTCCATCTGCTCCAGGGAATAGCTAGCTGCTTTCTTTCTGCGGCTCTTCGCCAAAACCTTATCTATGCTGATCTCCTTGTCCACATACAGGTACTCGTACTCAATACTCGCATTCAGATAAGCAAAATAGGCCCCGATCGCCGTCACAGCCGCCACCAGAAGGCCCGGTATCCCCGGCAGAAATATGAATCCGACTAGCACAAACACCACTGTCAGCATGATCAACAAAATTTTCAGAAACTGCATGATAAAAGAAGGCTTTCTCGCTACCAGATATTCCACATAAGATTCGCTCATGATACTTTGCTCCTTTGCCTCTCAGAAAATATAGGATTATCATATAACAAAATGGGGAAAGTTGCAAGGTCAAACCTCTGATAAAAAAGAGGAACAGAACCTTTCCGTCCTGTCCCCCGTTTTCCTTTATTAACCCAGTAACGACAACATTGCATTTCTCGACTGGTTTGCCTGCGCCAAAACCGCCTGCCCCGCCTGCTGTATGATGCTCAGATTAGAGAAATCCACCATCTCCGTCGAAATATCCGCATCGCGAATGCGGGATTCCGCGGCCTGCGTATTTTCCTCCTTGTTCCGGTTGTTATTGATCGTGTGCTCGATCCGGTTCTGGATTACGCCGAAGGTAGTTCTCATGTCCGCCACCTTCTTGATCGCTTCCTTCAGCCTGTTTGTCGCCTTTTCCGCATTCTTAACCGTAGAAACGCAGATGGAGTTGATACCTAGCATTGCCGTAGAGAATCTGGGGCTGTACACTTCAATTCTGTCACCCTCATTGCTGCTGACCCTGATTGCCCGTTCATTGGGAAGCCGCTTCTTCGTATGCTCCTCAAAGAAAAGAATGTCTCTCGCGCTGCCGGTCACCTGCTCGATTGTATGCAGTCCCATTTTATCATAGGAGATCTTCAAGGCGCCCTTTTGGGTAATGGATGCCGCAAGATGCAGTCCCTGATCCTGAAATTGATCTGTGATCGTCTGGATAATTTCCTCTGCCGAAATCACCCGGTTTTTATCCAGTTTCGACAAATCAATTTTCTTCATCTCACCGTCCACCAGGAAGACCATCTCATTGTCATCCTTGCCAAAAGTCACACCTTTGCTGATATCCTTTGTCCCGACAATATAAGCGGGGATCAAATCGCCCTCAGTATGATAGAAGGTTTCGTAGGCTGCGTTGCCCCGGATACCATCGATATAGAAATACCCCTCCGCCGGCGTGGCAATATCGGGATTTTTTGTCATGGTGAAACTGATGGCCACCTTATCCTTATTGCCGTAAACACCGGTATCATGCTTACCAATATCCACCTCGATCATGCCTTTATTAAGCTGAATACCCAAGGCCTTTGCGTCCTTTCCGGCATTCCACCTGTCAATCGCATCGTTGATCTGTTCCCGAAACGTGGCCAAAACCTCTTTATCGCTAGAGGTCAGCCAGTCCTCCACTTTCGTTTTCGGATGCAGCTCCAACGAGATTACCTTCATATCAGCCTTTTCTGCAGCATCCAACTTGCCGTTATGATCCTTATCCGCAATGAAATTCAAATCCAAAATCAGGGTGTCGCTGATGCCCGGATGGAGGCTTGCGCGGTCAAAGACCACATCATGACGTCCCATGGCAAAAATATCGTCTGCAAACTGCTCACCATTGATATCCGAGCGATCCGCAAAATCATTCTTCTTCGGTGTGCTGCGGCACATCACATGGTGGAAGAAGCCGCCGCCCACCTCGCCGTCGTCCGCGCTGTCGCTCTGAAGCCCTCGCACCGTCTTGCCGCCCACAGTCGCCGTCTGATTTCCTGTCAGGAAACGGAACTGCGCGCCCGGCTTCGCGGATTTCAGGGTAAGCTTATTGTTGTCAAGCAGCACCTCCACCTTCTTGCCTCCCATGGCGGTATTCAGCTTGGCTTGAAGCTGATCCTTGATGTCGCTCAGGGAGGTCTTCGTTCCGGGCGTGCTGTTATCCAGGGTAACGCTGTACTCCTTATAGGTTTTTCCACCGTCCTCCGTAAAATGGAACTTAAAGTCATTGTTCCACCGGTTCAGCTCATAGCCGTCCGCATCCAGCGTGGTGCTAGTCAGAGTGCTGTAGTCGGCGGAGTGATAGCCCTTGGTCTCATAGGCGTCCGCATAGGCCGTCACCTTCGTGGGCTGAACCAGTCCCGAACTGGTGCCGGAGGGCACGGATATCTTCTTCCCCGATGCTGTGATGGTAATCGTCTTCTTCGTGTTATTACCCGTCACCGTCACGTTGGGCTTGGGCTCATAGCCGAACATATCCCCCATAACCGAGCCGGTAGAAGCATCATAGCTGATACTGAGGTTGCCGCTGCCTGCCGTTGTTTTCGTCAGGGTAAGCTTACCGCCCACAAGCTTGGCCTCCACACCCAAGCCCTTCGCGACAAACGCCGCGTTCAGCTTACTGTCCAGATGATCGCTTGCCTTACTGCTGCTGTTATCCCACTTGCCAATATCCACAAACACCGGGTTGTTGTCCAGAACAAAGCTAAATCTCTTTGTCTCCGTGAATGTGGGCTTTGACACAACCGCCTTATCTAGCGTGATCGACGCCGTCGTTTCCTTGGACAGACCGAATATCCCGTCGTCGATGGTGTTTATGCCGCCGCTTCCGCCGCCGTTGCCATTGTAGGAGATGGAGATGCCATCCCTCGTATCCAAGCTGTAGAGCACCATACGGCCATTCTCTTCCTTTGCCCTGACCCTCTCGCCCATGCTCGTCAGCTCGGTATTGATCGCCTCCACCGCCTTTGCTCCGCTAGTAAACTTCCGCGTAGTGCCCGGCGTAACAGAGGCACCCTTTATCAGATCCACATTCACCGTTCGGGGACCGGTGCCGGTGCCGTCGTCAAAGGTAAATGTAAAAGTATCGTTCGTACCCTCCGTCAACGTAAACTCGCCTGAGTTCAGAGTCTGGTTGCTCACCGCCCGAGCCGCCGACTTGGTAGTGTTCAGGTCTGCAAAGAATGTATTTTTGGAGGGGTCATTGGAAGACTGAATCGAGGTGTCCTCCCCCTTTTTGCCTTTCGGTATGGTACAGGTGAGGACAAATTGTCCGCCCACCACATCCACCGTTGCGCGGCCCCAACCGGTATCGTCCCCGAAAGCAGCATTAATCTTATCTTGCAGATTTTCCGCCAAATCGTCCACCGTGGCATAGACTTTCTTATCCAACTTCAACTCCGTCATACCCTGGCCGTTGATATTTATGCTGATAGTATTGTTGCTGTCATTGATGTCAATATTCTTTTTAAGAGTTTTACCATCTTTCTCACACAGATAGGCCCAAGCTGGCCCAATGGCAAGCTGTGCCGGTTGGTTCGCATACACGCCCGGGCGGCCCTCATGCTCTTTGGAGGTACCCGTGTCTTTGTCGGCTCCCCAAGGCGTCACCGTGGTCGCGCCTGCGCCGCTCGCACTGACGTTTCTCACCGATGTAGTACCCTCACCGCTTACAGACGAAAACTTTATGGGCGTGGTCTTGTTCATCGATGCCGCGATCTGGCTCGCGGTAGTACCTGTAACGTCAAATTCGGTCCTCTCTCCGTCGATGTAAACCACTAAGGTATTGCCGGTTTTCTTCGTCACATCAAGCGTCAGAGAACCGTTTCCGCTGACTGTCCGATCTACATAATAATAATACTTCTCCTGAAAGATATCCCGATAGCCGGCGTTATTGCCTGCATTTTCAATCGAAATGGAGGTCGTCCAGTTCATGTAATCATCGTCTACCTTGTCAAGGGTCAGATCCTCGTTATCCCGAATCACTATTCTATTTTTAGTGACCCCCTCTGTCCCTACCTCCGCCTTGAGCCTGCCCTTTAACGTAGAATCGGCATCTATCTGCTTCTGTATGGCCGCCGCAATATCGCTTGCGCTCATAGACTTTGATCTGTCATTGGAAATATCAATCACCTTGTTATAGGTAAAATCCTGTCCGCCATTCTTGTTCTTACTGGTCAGCGTGATCTTAAACTTATCGTTTACATTATTCTTAATGGTAATTTTATCTGTAGAACTCCAGACGCTAGCGCTGTAAGCGGATGCATTAACATCAGCTTTCGTCTGATTGGCCACCTTAGCGTCGCTTGCCGTCACGCTGTAGTTGTTCCATTCCTTTGTCGTAAACAGGGTATCATAGGCCGTGCTGAGAGTCTTGTCAACCTGATTGGTGTCCTTGCCATCGTTATCTTTCGTCTTCACGAAATTTACGATAGCGTCCGGCCCTTCCTTGACTGTCCGAATCTCCACGCCCTCAAAAATCACACTGGTATCTCCCACCGATTCCGCGACCGCCGTCCCGGAGCCGTCAGGCTTCTTGTTATCCGGAAAGGGATCTCTGGATTTGGAGCGAACCAGATGCGCCTGCACCTCCCCGTCAATACCCATCGCCTTAAACTGCTTATTCAGCTCTTCCACCATCTTCTGCGCTGTGTAACCGTCTGTGGTGTTATGGGTAAGCTTGATGGTAGTCGGCCCCGTCTCAGCCGATGTCTTGTGATTCGGATACAAAACCAGAGTATCGTTAGTCGCGTCAATGTAATAGCGATTGTGCTCCTTATCACGGGTATCCGTGGTGAGAACCGCCCCGCCCACCACGAAGGCAGGATCCTGCCACACATATCCCTCTCTGATATTGTCGTAAAAGGCGCCGTGATAGGTCTTCGGATCCCTCCCGGGTACCTCCATCTTAAACATATTGCCCTTAAAGCCGGTGACAATACCGTCAGGACTAGCAAGCTGAATCGCCTCGCCGTGATCGCTAGCCTTTAAGCCGCTAGTAGGCGCCTGAACCGTAATCTGGTCGTTAATCCGCTTCATCACATCGTTTTTCGACAGCGTATCCTTCGTCTTACCGGTTCCTTGAAGCAGATCAATCGATATCTTTTGCGGCGGATGCGGGTTCGTTACGTCGTCGTCAAAATACTCGATCCAGAACTCCATTTTATCGTTTTGCCCTTGGACGACATCCAATATGGGCGTCGTATTGTCAAAAAACGAAGTCGTACCGATCAGCGTACCATACCCGCCGCCGTCGTAATTATCCCACAGCAGATAGGTCAGGCCGCCCGTCACGGAGTCCATGACCTCGCCGCCCTCCAGATTCAACCTGCAGATTCCTTTATCCGTAAGCTCCATGTGAATAGGGCTGTCAACGCCGAACGCATCGTCGATCGCGTCAATCAGCTCATGCGTGGTATACCGCCCGGCCGCCACGGAAATGGTCATCGTCTGCGCCGCCGCCGTCGCTTCCGTCCGGTAGGTGATAGTCAGCTCGTTTTTGCCTGCCAACACCTCATGGTATTCCTCATAGTCCCAACCAATATTGCCGCTGATCTGGTCGTAAACAGGCTCGTGCTCCTCAAAAATATTCAATTCATTAAAGGTAGTTGTGGTGCTGATGCGATCTAATTCGTTCTGGAGCTGCTCAAACTCCGCCTCCATGTAGGCCCGATCCACAAGCGTATTCGTCTCGTTCTGCGCCTTGATGGAAAGCTCGTTCATCCGGTGCAGGATATCGTGCGCCTCGTTGAGCGCGCCCTCCCCGATCTGCACCCACGAAATACCCATCTCGGCATTTTCCGTGCCTACCTTAAGACCTCTGATCTGCCTGCGCATTTTCTCTGAAATAGACAAACCGGCTGCATCGTCTGCAGCGCGGTTAATTCGATAGCCGGAAGAAAGCTTCTCCGACTTTTTATCTTTCGCTTTTGTGACTATATTAAACTGCCTTTCCGCATTCCATGCGGCCATATTGTGCTGTATTAACATTGACATGATTTTGCCCCCCCCCCTAAAATTTTGGAAGTTCGGAGTGCTGTCTATCATACATATGTCTGTCTAATAAAATGTCAAATATGATACTCCTATTTAATAGTATCGATCTTTTTCCTCATTTTGGCAAGGGCACAGGGAACAATTTCTTCACAAAATTTCCTGACAAACTGCACAAACCATATCTTGTATCCCAACTCTTGTTATCTCCCTGTTTTGCTCTATATCTTGTTATCTTTTGCATTTTATCAGTATATCGTCTACTATTTTTCTACATTCTATTTCCGCTCTTATTATTGTTTTTCTTTTTCATCTGTGTTATATCTGGTTTATAGATCATTACAGTTTGCTGTATCGATTCTTATTTTCATTTCTTTATTGTCACCCATAAAGTCCACTCTTTTGGATTTTATATCACCCGCGGCATTTCCCGCTGCTTCTTACGAAAGGAAAGCACATCTATGAACAAACACGAGTACAGCCAGACACCCGACAACACCTTTACCCGGATCCCGGAAGCAGTCCGCGATGGGGACTTTGAGGCGGCCTCCGGCGCAATCCCCTATAACCTGACCAACGACTACATGTTCCGGGCCGTTTTCCAGTCAAGCAACAAGGCCCTTAGGGGACTCCTCTGCTCCCTCCTCCACCTTGCCGACTCGGAGGTACATTCTGTGGAAGTCACAAACCCCATCCTTCTGGGGGAGCGCATTGACAGCAAGGCCTTCCACCTGGATATCCACCTGCTCCTAAACGACAGCACGCGGATTAATTTGGAGATGCAGGTGGCCAACCGCTTAAACTGGCCTGACCGCTCCGTCATGTACTTATGCCGCACCTACGACAAACTGAACAGGGGGCAGGAATACGCGGAGGCAAAGCCTGCCGTCCATATCGGCTTTTTGGACTATACCCTCTTTGCGGAACATCCGGAGTTCTATGCCGCTTATAAACTGATCAACGTAAAGAGCCATCATGTCTACAGCGACAGCCTGACTTTGTATGTTGCTGACCTGACAAGGATTGAACTTGCCACACAGGAGGACAGGCAGTATCACATCGACAGTTGGGCAAGGCTCATGAAAGCAAAAACATGGGAGGAACTGAGAATGACAGCAGAAGAAGATGAGGCTTTATACGAAGCCGCCAAGGCTTTATTCTACAACAGCTCTGAGGAGGAAATCCGCCTGCGCTGTCTGGACAGGGAGGAGTATTATCAGGATCTGCGCAATTATGAGAGAGTGATTGCAGAAAAAGAAGCGGCCATGAAACAAGATCATATCGCGTATGAGGAGGACATCCGGGCCCATCAGAGAATCATCGCCGAGAAGGAGGCTGCCCTAGAGCAGGGCCGAATCGAGTATGAGGAAGATATCCGGGCCCATCAGAGAATCATCGCCGAGCAAAACTCCGAAATTGCACAGCTCCGCGCTGAGATCGAGCGGATGAAAAATAAACTGTAAGATAAAAATATGTGAAAGCCAAAAGGCGCGGGAGTGTAATATAAAGTGTGTAAGTTACCGGTAACAAAAACTTACGCACTTTA
>CAMXPV010000057.1 GCA_947245585.1 uncultured Lachnospiraceae bacterium
AGGCCCTGCCTCCCGGCTGTCCCGCTTATCTGGTCCCATATGCTGTCAGCAGCCTCATTGTACATACAATTTGGGTTGGAAGGTTTCGATTTGACCGCACAGTTTCGTTGACAGTAGTGTGCGGTCAGCGAAATGAAGGTGCCGTAATGGTGTTTATACTGTCGAAAATAAAATGCTTTTTTCGTCTGCTATAAAGTGCCGCGTTACACCGTGCATGCCTTTAAGCCCTTCCTGCACAGGACGACCGCCCCCGGCGGGATGCTCCGCAGGATCTCCCTCGTAAAGGTCTGCGGCGATGCAAGCGGCAGCATGTCCTCCTTGTGCTCATGGCGGAGCCAGCTTTCCGTCAGCTCCATGCACTTGCGCACACTCCTCTTGCTTTCATCCAGATAGAAACTGGTAAAAACGGCAAAGACCTCGTCCGGGATTGCCTTTTTGTGGTTTTTGTGCTTGCCCCGCCTGTCGATCAGGGCCGCCTCCCCCTGCTCCCGCCATGCCTGGTCCTTCCGTTGGATCATCCGCACGGAAAGCTGCATTTCCGGGTACTGCTCCTGCAGTTTTTTTAAAAAAACCTTGTCCGCTTCCCCCTTGCAGCAGTCCTGCTCCCGGAAAGCTCGCCACTCCTCAATGGTCTTTTTCCAGAACGCTACCTCCCACCGCTCCGTCTCCGTCATGTCTTCCCACGAAATTTCAATCCGCGGCTTCGGCGCAGGAACCATAAAGCCAAACTTCTTCTCCTGCTCCCGGCGGTACTTCCGGTAGATTTTCGGATCCATCGTGTTTGGGTCAACCGGGATGCGGTAGGAGATCCCGCCATTCCCGCCGCCAAGCCCCCCGGCCATTCCGACTGCCTTTAGTTTTCCCTGTACTATCTGCTGCCGTACATAGCGGTCAGTCTTCCCGGTCAGCTTTGAATACTCCGGTACTGAAATATATTCCATCTGTTTTTATCACGCTCCTTTTTGGCCTGCCTCATCAGTGCCGGGCGGCCATCCCCGGCAGACGGGGCTGTGCCCCGTTTCGGCTGTCCTCTTTCCCTGTTCTGTGCTATAATCCACATACGGCCCCGCACGGCCGAATACACAGGAAGGGAGGTTATGCCATGTTAAAGATTAAAACCCTGACCGAAGACCAGATGTTTGCCGCCGCGCTTGCTTATGAGGCAAGCGGTTGTGATCTTCCTATGGAGGAATTTCTTCAAAAGGTGCTCGCCCGGTATGAAGAAATCGAAACCATCAGGAAAAAGGCTCCCGGTTCAGTAGCACGTGTCGGCAAAAAAGATCGGCTCTTTTAACTGATCATTTGGTACTGCAGCAGGGTATTTCTGGCGTCTTCCAGAAGATCCAGAGCATCCTGCACTGTAGTACCAGACTCCTCCGCCACAATTTCAAGTATTCTAACCACTCTGTCAACATACCCTTGTATATGCTTATGATCCTCACGAATGGCCTCTGCCATCTTCCGCAACGAAGGCACTATTTCGACACTTTCTTGTACCTCCATATCCTTTTCTGTATCTCCCATCTTCCCACGCTCCTCTCTGGCCTGCCTCATCAGTGCCGGAAGGCCATCCCCGGCAGACAGCGGATTGCTCCGCTGTTTCGGCTTATTCTGCCTCTGCATTAATAAGAACCCAGTCTTCCGCCAGAATATCCTCCTGCGTGGCTACCCACGGAATCAACGTCCTGTCCGCCGTTTTCAGTTCAAGGTATGACATGTTCTCCATACCGTAATCGAAATCCGAGCTTCCTTCCGGATCCACCAGACGAATCCACATGCTTCCCCGGTTCCACCCATCCCAACCCTTTCTAGCTGCCTTGCCGCCATCCTTCACATACGCCAGTGCCTCACTGAAATCTGTTTCCCTCGGCCCTCCAAATGATCCCATTTCATATACTTCTCTTCTTTCCATCGTTTTTCCTTCCATTCTTTTATTTTGAACCTGCCAGTTTCCGCAGCATGTCTCGTGTTGATACCTTCTGGTAAACCGCTTTCCCCTCCTGATCCTCCGGCGCCCGCACCGGGCCGATCTTATCACATGTCTCCTCGATCTGCGCTTCCGCATAGGTAAGGCCGCGCCTTGCCGCCTCCTTATGGAAAGTCCCAAGATCATGTATCCTGCGGCGTTTCATTCTCATCACCCTCCCCTGTCTGATAAAGCGGCATCGTAATAATGCGCTTTATATCATTTGCACACCGCGTACAAAAATCCAGTTCCTTCAATGCCCCGATATATTCCCTTCGCATGTTTGGAAGCATCCTGTGCACTTTTTCCATTGAAATTTTTATCACATCTTCGGTTATGATCAGCCCGCATCTGTCGCATTTAACCAGTACATCCCTCACTGTCTGTTTCCCCCTCCTATACAATCGCCTTTGCTACATCCATAATCATTGAAATACCGGAATCTGCCTCAACACACACATTCCGGGTATGCCCGTTACAGAATCTGATCATTACAGTCGTTTCATCTTCACTCATCATCAGATCGTCAATATCACATCCGGCCCTCGTCACCTGAAGCAGATGTTTCAACAACATCACAATCTCTTTTTTGTCCTCCACCCTGATCCTCCTTCCTATCCGACTGCCGACAGCAGCATATATAAGGCCCAGAGAAACAGAAAAACCGATGCCGCTGCCAACATGTCCTGTAAAAACTCAATAATCTTTTTCTTCATCCCCGCTCCTTTCCGGTCTGCCTCATCAGTGCCGGTAGACCACTTCCGGCAGACGGGGCTGCGCCCCGTTTCGGCTGTCCTCCTTCCCTGATCTGTGTTATAATCCACATACTGGCCCTGCACGGCCGAATACATAGAGAGAGGAGGGTACTTATGAGACGATACCAGTCTCCATTTAATGGAAACCGTTATCTGCTGAACCTAAACACTGGCGAAATCCATGACCTTGATTTTGAGACTCCACAGTGTAACATTGATGCGATTTCCCCAGAAAGCATCTATAATTGTGAATCCTACACAACCGCAGAAATCTGGGCATACATGCGGCAATGTCCAAACCCAAATGGATGCCATTACTGCAATCGTTCTAAAGATAACGGATAATCCTTATTTCGGGCGGCTTTGAGCATACACTGCCGCCCTTCTTCTGATATCTCTGAACGCAGTACATTCTCAAACTCCTGTTCATCTTTCATGCTGTGTACCATAGACCAAACACCATGCACATACTCATGAACATCTGTTATTGCCTGTAATACCTGAAATCTAGTCATTTTCATCCTCCTTCCCGGTCTGCCTCATCAGTGCCGGTAGACCATCCCCGGCAGACAGCGGATCGCTCCGCTGTTTCGGCTGAACGCCTGTCCCTTTATCGGGATGTATGTTATAATCCTCCTGTAACTACTGTTCTTGCCGAGAACGGAAAATCACTATGAAGGAGGATTTATAACCTCGCTTTCTCCAAAAATCAAATACTGCGGTTCTAAATAAAAGCACCCGTCATGCTCGTACTCCTCGCTATCCCACGCCTTGTCAAATTCCTCTCTGTCGTTAATGTATAGACCTACAATGCTATCCTGTTCAAACATATAAAATAGTTCCTTATTCTTCTCTGCATCTGTCAATCCGAGAAAAACATATTGACCGTCATTTGCAGCGCTTTCAATCACAAGCGCTGTTTCTCCGTTCATAAATTCCGCTATCTTCTGCAACAAATCATAGTCACAATCCCTTGTGTCTTCGTTTTTGAACATATCCAACGTATTAAGTTTTACTTCTCTAATCATGTTTTCTCTCCTCTTCCATTGAATGGAGCTCCCGTGGCATACTGCCTGTCAGCTCCATCCTCTATCACAAGCCTCTCGCCCGCCACTTCCTCCCTGAGCTCCAACAGATCATAAATCTCCCTGTCAAGCTCTTCGACCCAGCGGTCTATCATCTTATCCCTTAACATCACGCCCTCCTCACTCCTTCACCAACTCATCCAGATCACACTGGAGAACCCTTGCAATGTCCCTGCCCAACATCAAGTTTGGTATCTTACTGCCACGCTCAAACTGCGCCATCAAAGACTGACTAATCCCGATAGCCTCTGCCAACTTGCTCTGGCTAATTTTTAATTTTTCACGCTTTTCCTTAATATTTGCTCCCACGCTCATACTTTCACTTCCTTTCTTTCCTATTGCTGTGGTAATATAGACATGTATTCCTACGGTAATAGGATAACTCAAAAATTTGAATTTTTCAATAGGTTTAGCTCAAATTTTTGAATTTTGATGGAGGTCACTATGTTTTGGGAACGTTTTTATCACTTATGTGAAATGAACAACAAAAAACCAACTCCCGTTGGTAAGGAAATTGGCGTATCTTCAGGTATTATATCTACTTGGAAAAAGGAGGGATACTGTCCTTCTGGCGAAATGCTTATTAAAATTTCTAATTATTTTAATTGTTCTATTGATTATCTGGTCGGAAAATCTGATATTATAAATACTCAAAAATCTGAATTATCTCACGAAGAGTTGCAATTCATAGAAAGACTTCGTGCTCTTCCAGAGGATAGTCAAGATGAGATTATTCATATGTTGAACTACAAGTATGAACAGTATCAGATAAAAAGAAAAAAGCTGTCATCCACTTCCGGATCAGCGACGACGGATGATGCTCATGACATGCTTGCATAAAGTTTAAATGATCTTTAACTGCTTTTAAACATCCTTTAAAAGTAGCTATTTTTGTAGCTTTTTACTCCCCTAATGTAAAATCAGGATTGGGTGGGAAACTAAATCTTCATACATTTAATAAGGTTATTTTTCATTTCATCTAAATTGTATATTTGTTTCCCACCTCCACTATTCATTTTGTTTCTTTCCAGATTTCATGCACGCTTGATGGGTGGGAAACTCTTTTTTCTAAAACCTCATTTTGTTTCCCACCTAAATTTCAAATTTTCTTACACCTTTTTTACAAGTTTTTCAACCAATCTTCAAAACAGCTAAAAACCTAGCTTTTTGAGTTTAACTTTTTGAAGATATTTTAAAAATATTAAAAGCCGGGCATTTCTCCCAGCTTTCGCTTCCATTTTTTCTACTCATTTAAAACGACATATTTCAAGCGATCATCTTTCCAAATCCCTCTATTTTTCGGTGCTTCTCACCTTTTTTCGGATTTTCTCACTTTTCTCTTTTCATGTCACTCTATCTGGTTAATTACAGCAAATGTTCCTTCCGTCCATATCTTCCTCAACCGCATGACCCGCAGATAATCGCTGCTCCCTATTCTCTGCCTGTTCCGATGAAAAGATGGATAATAAGCACTGGCATTAATTCTGACTGTCCCCATATCCGTAGCGCAGGTGGCAAACACTGGGCAGCTTTTACATTGTTTTTGGGAACGGCTATATAAACGGTAATAGTCCTGTGTCGCTCTTTTGTAGATCAGTTTCTGCAATTCTAAATATTCCCCCCTGCATGCATACAAACCGGTCGTTTTCACCATCATAACAGAATCCCTTTTTCAGCGCATTATTCTGATATTCCCGTATAGACGTATAGCCATTAATACCTAATAACTCCAGTCCTCTGTGTACTGCTCCTATATCATACCCTCCGTCCAATCCTATTTCCTGATATTCACATGGCTGTTCTTTCAGGTGGTTCAGGATAATGTCACTCTCCCGTTGGTTAGCAGGGTAACAGTCAACCCCAGTAATAATGCCATGGTTGGTATCCATTGTCATTTCCGTCAGATATCCCAATCCCTTTTTCCGTGCCTGATGGATATAACCACACTCCGGATCAGTACGGTTCTTGAGGGATTCTTTTTCTGTTTCTACATTTTCCGGCTTTTTATAACCCGGCATAGAAGATAGTTCCACTTCTAGTTCTTCCATATATTTGACAGTGGATCGGTTAATTGTTTCAACCGCTTCATAACGGCTGTCCCATGATACATTAGATGGAAGGAATGAACCGTCAGCAACACCTGTTTTTCCGGATACAATTCCGAGCTGTATACACTGCAGTACAATCTCATTAAAAATCTCCCGGAATATACTAGCATCTTTAAAACGTCGTTTTCTATTCTGGCTAAAAGTTGAATGATCCGGTACCCTTTGCATAAGATCGAGTCCGCAAAACCAGCGGTAAGCAAGGTTAAGCGACATTTCCTCTTCAAGTCTCCGTTCTGATTTAATCCCATAGAGATAACCGATCAGAAGCGTTTTCATTAGGATAACCGGATCAATAGATTTTCTTCTAGCATTGGAATAATAAGGAGCAGCCTTTTCGTATATGAAATCAAAGTTTACACGGTCTTTAATCTGTCTCAGAAGATGGTTCTGTGGAATCATAGAATCTATATGCAGAATCACCATCCGAATTTGTCCACTCTGTTTTCCCATCATAAAAATGGCCTTCTGCAATTGATATAACAATTATACCATACAGAAGGTCATTTTTCTTTAGTTTGTCAACAGGTCCAACTTGAACCAACTTAAAACGCTCTCGCGTTGGAAGTAAGGAACCTTTAAGCGTTCTTATATTTCTTATAATTACAATATTTTTTTCTTATTCCATCCACTATTTCAACCCATTCATAATATTCAATATGATATTTTTCCATTTTTAACCAATAGTCTGGCCGCGGCGTTACAAATATAGTTCTTATTTTGTATTTATCTGCCTCACAATAATCCAATCCAAGGAATTGTAATACTGCTTCTATATTATCATATAATATTTGCTCTCTACAGATAGGCTTGACAATATTTTTGCTCCTTTCATTTTCCTTTTTCACAGAATGCATTTCTCCAATACCGCCTAAAGGTTGATAATATTTTATCTCTATATTATATATCTCCTTTTTCTTCAGATCTGCTGCCAAAACATCAATATCTCCTTTGTTTTTTCCGTCATTTAATATATTTTTCTGTTTCTTGTCCTTCATCACCTTATTAATACACTTAATTTCAGCTATTGGTCCATCTTCACATTTAGGTACAACATAATCATTTACGATAAATTCATCCAACAAAGCATATGCTAAAAAACTCGACAATTTTTCTTCATGTTTGTCCAACATTTTCCCAAACTCTATTTTTTGAGAATCGAGTAAATTAATATCCACATAATTTATAAAATGTTTCTTTAGAACAATTTTTTCAAAACAGTTTGAATTATAAACAAATTCTAACGGAAATATTAGCAAAAATCCATCAATCTTCAATATACTTTTAAGTTCAAGTAATCTAATTTTATTCACCCTTTGAGCACTATTTATCATTGAAAAATCCATAGAGAAATAATCAATTATTTTTTTTGTTTCAGCACCCAAACCATATTTATTTTCCATCTCGTCTACAATACTCTTCTCCGCCATAAAGAAATATACATCGTTGTCTTGATTTTGAGACAAAAATTGAATAAAAAGCCTTAGATTATCAAATGAGAATCCTAGATACATTTTTACAGCTGCTTCCTGTAGATATCTAATTTTTTCTATTGTGAGATCCTTTTTTTGCATTTGTCTTCTTATTTCTGGTGTCTTAATCACACTGTCTTCAGGCATTTCATATAAATTCATAAAAAGATAGCTATCCATATAATTAGAATATTCTTCAGAATAAAAAAATCCTTCTTTAAATATTAATTTTAAATCATTTTCTAACAAACATTCGTATTTTTCTTTTTGTATGGCATAATGTTCTATGTTATCACACAAAACACAATAAAAATATGCCAATCTAAAACTGATTTGCATATTTTTACTACCATTAATGATACTGTTGTTACCTGTTTCATGGCTTTCATTTTCTAACAAAATTAAATTTAATAATTCTTCTAACCGCATACTATATTCAAAATTATTCTGTTCAACATTTGTATTACTTATTAGCACCTTAAAATATGCCTTCAAACAAGACAAGCCTATATTTATTTCATTCTTTTTATATGTAAATAAATACATTTTAATTCTATCTTTTAATTCTTCACTAACTTTTTGAATCTTTTCTTCAATTGAATGCTGCGCTTTATTAGCTTTATCTACTATTTTATCTATTATACTCTGGCAACATATCTGAATCAAAATATCATTTTCGGTTATTACATAAACACTCTGAAAAATATCGATAATCATATCAATATCTTCTGTTCTCATATAAAATCCCCCTTATTTTTTCCACATCTATTTGCGATTCGACAAATCAACAAATTGGGATTTTACCGACCTGCCTATTGCCTCTGCTCCCTATAAATGTTTCTTCAATAACAGCTTAAGATAGTTCTTTTTAAAGTCACGTGCTGAACAAAAATGTCAGTCAAGGAAGCACCTTAATCAGCAGCAATCGTCCTCTTTCCACCGACACCTCCGCAATTCTGCCCGGAAGCGCCTCATTGCTGATACCATACTGGTACTCGCAGGTAATTTCCGCATCAGTCAACGGATACTTGGCATTTCTGATGTTGATTCCCTGCGCAGTCCCGGAAATATTCAAAAGAGAAAAGAAAGCATAGTGGTCGCTTATCTGTACCGGGCGATTTGACACAATCTCCATTTCTGAATAATCATCTACCGCCACCGCCGCCTTTCCCCTAGCATCCAACATTAACAGCAAAGACACATTCCCAAGCGTGTGATCCAACCGTCCGCCAATCACTCCCACCAGAAGAAATTCATGAAACCCTCTGTCCAGCGCCTCTTTTACCGCAAACACCGTATCTGTATCATCCTTCTTGCAGGGAAGAACGATGGTCTCCGTCTCCAAGTGCGGATTTTCATAGGAATCAAAGTCCCCTACAATCAGGTCAGGAACAATCCCCAACCCCTCCCTGTGTTTCAAACCGCTGTCGCAGCAAATATAGAAATCGTCTACCCGCAGATAGGAACGTATGTGTTCATAACGTCCGATATCCGCCCCTCCGATCACTACACATCGTCTCATGACTTACACTCCTCCGCATATTTCCCTTTTAAATCAAAATTGTGCATCATAGGCCCCCGTCCTTTCCCCAAATCCAACATAGCGCCCAGTGCACCAGAAAGATAGTCCTTGGAACGCTGAATAGATGCAGGCAGTTCAAACCCCTTTGCCAGATTTGCAGCAATCGCGCTTGAAAGCGTACAGCCGGTGCCATGCGTGTTAGGGTTGTCAATCCGGTTCCCATAAAACCACTGCTCCTGCCCTCTGCCGTACAAAAAATCATTGGCATCGTTGATATCGTGTCCGCCCTTGAGCAAAACTGCACATCCATAAGCATTTCCAATGTGCCTGGCTGCAGTTTCTATATCGTCCCGCGTATGAATTTCCATCCCGGACAAAATTTCAGCCTCCGGAATGTTGGGCGTGATGACTGCCGCCAACGGAAGCAGGCAGTTCTTCAAAGTATCCACCGCTGACTCAGAGATTAGTCTGTCTCCGCTAGTAGCCACCATCACCGGGTCTACTACAATATTCTTTGCATGATAAAAGTGCAGCCTCTCCGCGATCACTTCGATCAGTCTACCGGAAGCCACCATACCTATTTTAATCGCATCCGGCGGGATATCCTCAAATACTGCATCGATCTGCTGCCCGAGAAATTCCGGTGTCATTTCGACGATTTCTTTTACGCCGGTAGTGTTCTGCGCCACCAAAGCCGTAATAACACTCATGGCAAAAACACCATTCATGGTCATTGTTTTCAAATCTGCCTGAATCCCGGCGCCTCCGCTGGGATCTGTCCCGGCGATTGATAATGCTGTTTTCATAATAAATCCTCCAGATAGAAATCGGCCAGAGTACAAACCTCCGCCAACGCCCGCAATTCCCGACAGGTTTCCTCGATATCTGCCGCTGAAAAAATCGCAGACACCAGAGCCACGCCATCCACACCGCTGCCTGAAAGGCTTTTGATATTATTCCTGTTAATGCCGCCGATCGCTACCACAGGAACATCCACTGCGTCACAAATCTCACGAAGAAGCTTGTTTGGCATCTGCTCCACATCCGTTTTGGTGGTGGTGGGAAAAACGGCTCCGAGACCTAAATAGTCCGCCCCGTCAGCTACTGCCCGTCGCGCCTCCTCCACCGTGTGAACAGAAACACCCAGAATCATTTTCTCTCCTGTCAATCGACGTACTTCGTCTGCCGCCATGTCCTCCTGTCCCACATGGATTCCATCCGCACCACAAGCAATGGCAATATTCACACTGTCATTGACAATAAAAGGAATGCCATACCGATGGCAAAGTTGACAGATATCCCTGGCCTCCTGAAGAAAATCCTTCTCATCCAATTCTTTCTCCCGTAACTGTACACAGCTTACGCCGCCTTTCAATGCCGCCTCCACCTGTTCATAAAGCGACCGTTCTCCAG
This sequence comes from uncultured Lachnospiraceae bacterium, assembly GCA_947245585.1. Classification (GTDB taxonomy): domain Bacteria; phylum Bacillota; class Clostridia; order Lachnospirales; family Lachnospiraceae; genus UBA3282. Next base: position 10,319 of record CAMXPV010000057.1, read on the forward strand.
TCCATGCCCGATCTGTAACCGCATAAAGCAGCATATGTTTCCTATCGCATTTCATATTTTGCCTCCTCCTTCAAGGCTATCGGAGTCAGCCGGTACATGGCATCAATGATATAATTTCGATAGGTTGCGTTACCTTCCAGTTCAGTGAGCCGTCGGTGGGCAAACTCTCCACACAGCCCCATAGCGCATACGGCGGCGGCAGCAGCCTCCAAGGGCTGCTCCGGATTGGCGGTTACAAACGCCGCCGTCAGAGCGGACAGCTGACACCCCGTGCCTGTAATTCTGCTCATCATCGGATGTCCGTTGCGGATGCAGAAAGCCCGCCCTCCATCTGCCACAATGTCGATAGCACCGGTGATTACCACCACCGCTTCGGTACGGCGCGCGAACTCCTTAGCAAAGTTCACAGTCTCATCTAAATTCTCTTCCGTTATCTTGTCTGACACATCAGCATCCACTCCTTTGGTAGTGCCGCTGCCCAGAGCAAGAGTCTTGACCTCCGAAATATTTCCTCTGATGGCGCTGCATTTAATCTTCTCTAATAACTGAACTGCTGTATCTGTCCTTAGTCCAGACGCCCCGGCTCCCACAGGATCCAACACCACAGGATGCCCCATTTCATTAGCACGTTTCCCTGCCGCAAACATGGCGGGAATTGTCCGCTGATTCAAAGTACCTATGTTGATGTTCAACCCACCGCAGATAGCCGTAATCTCCACAGCGTCGTCCCGTTCATCCGCCATGATTGGAGATGCGCCACAAGCTAACAGCATATTGGCACAGTCATTGACTGTAACATAGTTAGTGATATTATGAATCAACGGAGCCTTTTGCCGTACATTTTCAAAAAACTGTGCAAACATTGTATGACCTCCTTTAAAAAAACAAGGGATGCCAAATACGGCATCCCCAGAAAAAGCGCATAGCGCAACTGCTTCCTCCGACGGCATTACCCGTATCAGGTTTAAGGGTCGAAGGTCTACCTTCCTCTCAGCCTGTCACACAAGCTCCCCTGCTGTTTTATATCTTAATCCAATTTTCGTATCATGTCAATTTAGCAAAATAATTCGTATCTGTTCTGTCACCACCACCATACTCTCTACCTACACAGATAGCCATTTATCAGTAAAAAAACACGGCAAGTTTTTTCCCGAAACAAACGCCCGCAATACAGCCTGCAACGCTCAATATGATATAGATTCCCCCAGAAAGGCAGGCTTTGTTTTCAAATAAGGTAAACGCTTCAAGAGAAAACGTGGAAAATGTTGTAAAGCCTCCACACACACCTGTTTTCCAAAACAATACTGCACCTGGAGAAATATTTTCCTTTTCACTTACCATTCCGACAATAAACCCTATCAACACGGCACCAATAAAATTTGTTACCAATGTCAAAATGGGAAACTCATTTTTTAACGGGATAAGACTTATGGCATACCGCCCCATTGCCCCTGCTGCCCCGCCAAGGGCTACAAACAAAAAATTCATAGCTCTTCCTCCTGAAAATCCACTGAATTTCTCCGCCACCTGCATCAACATAGGCATGGATCGTTTCCTCACTGTTCCCTTCCCCAATTGTCCTGCCATTATTATACCATGACTGGACGTAGATATATAATATTTTTCATTGATATCAAAAATGAAAAGCCAGAACCATCACCATTGTAAGCAGCTCCGCAATCGGTACTGCCAGCCACACCCCCGTCACTCCCATGAATTCCGGCAGGATCAGCAGCAGCACAAGTATCAGCCCAAATGTCCGCAGAACGAAAAACTGAATGAGAAGATCAAAAACCCTTTTTGTGCAATCTCATAAACCTGCGTCCCCCTTGCCGAAAAAAGGCTGATCAGAGAAGAGCCAACACAGCTCCTAATCCACACAAAGCAACACCTGTAACCATGTTCTGTTTTTTTGCATCTACTTTATTCGCAAATAACGCCGAAGCTCTTGCCCCGACCAATGCTGCTATCACACAGACCACAAGCGCTGTCACATTTACCGTACCGCCAATGATTACATGAGAAACCGCCCCTGTCAAAGCCGTAAATGTCATAATATAAGAGCTACCCCCTAAGACCGCATTGGGAAGGAGTGAGGACAGCCAGCTCCCCAAAATCGTAAATACAAGTACAGAGGCCATCATTATAAGCCCGTTTCTAATATCAAGATTTTTATTTTTCCCATAGGTGTATGCCGTGACTGCCGAGGCCAACACATCAGAAGCCAGTGCAATTCCTACCGCCTCATACGCTGTAAATCCGCAGAAAGTAATCAGCATGGGCGTAATAACCACCGCTGCGGATAAACCGGCAAGCCTTTTTCCAATGCACTCTTATATGTACCACTGTCAGAATCAAAAATAAGAGCGCCGTTATCCTATGCAGTGAGGCCGCATACAGAATCCCGCTTATCATCACCAGTAAAAAGTCAATGAGCAACTACTAAGACGAACAAAGCCGCCCCCAGGAACATATGCAGGCCAATCCCCGTTCTCTCCGAAGCCATAAGCATAAGCATAATAACCAACATCCCTATATCTATACATAACTTGCAAACCTTTTTGATACGCATGAAGCCTCCTTTACTTTGCCAGACCAGCTTTTGCCAGGAATTCTTTTACGCCGTCCTCACTTCTTGCAGAAAGCCCATCCGCCACCACTGCATCCGGGCAGGCTGCGGCAATCTGCTCCGGGCCGGAACCCAAACCCAATGCCTGACTGGTGGCAATCGGTATGATCGTCTTTCCCGAAAAATCATATTCCTCCAAAAATGACAGAACGGGCACCGGCATACTGCTTAGCCAGTTCGGGTAAATAATAATCACCGTATCGTAATTTTCTATGCTTTCAAGATGTTCTGTCAGTTCTGGCCGAATTGATGTACCCATCTCGCTATGGTGCCGGTCAAACGCTCCGCCGTAAGTTTCCGGGTAAAGGTCGTCTACCTTAATAGGAAAAATATCACCTCCGGTTACATACTGTGCTGCAAGTGCCAAAAGCTCCGCATGGCCGTATCCGGTTCCATCTTCTATTTTGAGGCTTGCCAAGGACACCGCATCCATTTCATCCGCCGTATACACCCGATTATTTGTCAAAGAGAAATATGCTACAAGCACATTGCTCTCACCTGTCACAGACATAGTTCCTGCAGATATGTCGCTGATCGGAATTTTCTTTGCAAGTGGATTCGGGAAAAAGGTACAGTAAAAAATACCTCCGCCAACTATAGCGGCTGCCACTATTACCGCTATGACAGCTATCACAACTTTTTTACGTCTGCTCATTTTTTCTTTTCCTTTTCTATTGATGAATTCTCACACTACAGCCACTCTAACTATCCGCCGTTCTTCACAGATACTCTGCCAGATAATCACAAATCCACTCCCCGGCGTATGCGTACCCTCCCATCTGTGAATGGCACTGTGCAGTAGTAGTCTCGTCGAAGAGTTTATAATCCTTTTTACAGTTTTTTTACGCGTCATAGAAAACCTTGGCGCAGCCTTTATTGATTTCCGCCGTTCCATCCAACACAAGCATATGACAGGTAATTTGATCTAAAATATCCTCGTTATTATACTTTCTAAGCTCTTCCACAACCTCTGAAACCTCCACGCCATGTTTCCACGCATAATCCGCCATCAGATTGTGTAACATTTTAGGCCGTAACGGTGCCGGCAGCTTCATTGCCTTCGTGAAGATATCCGCAAAATGGGTGCCCCAGTCCATGTTGCCCGGATCTGTGATACAGAGCTTCACCCGTTTCTCAAAAGCAACCGCACGAAGCAGCAAAAAACCACCAAAACTGAATCCCATCACGCCGATTCTCTACGCATCAATCCCCTTCTGATCAGCCAGCGCAAAATCTATAGCAGGTGTCAGCACATTTTCCCAGTCCGGACGGAAGGGAAGCTTTTGCATCTGCAAGGCGTACCCCTGTCCCGGCCCGTCATAAGTAAGGCAGTGAATTCCTCTTTTCAGCGCACCTTCAAATACCCATCGGGTATCCTCCGCCCATGTATCCCTCCCAGGCGTTAAAATCAACAGAGGCGCGCAGATACAAACTGGCCGCCGAAGCAATATAACCTTTCTTTTCCTTTTCCTCCGCCTCCCTTTTCAGTCTGGATGCCAGACAACGCCATTCGTCAATCCAAACTTCTTCATCCCCGTTTTTCAAATGACAATAAGTCTCCAACACCTCGCCAACATCAGTCATCCCCCATGTACTCAGTCCCAAAAGATGCTTAGCAAGGGCATCCATCATTATGTGCCCATTAAAGGTAATGGCATCCCAATGCTTTGCTCCTGTAATAAATGTCGATTTTCCCATCTGTCACTCCTGCAAAATGTTCAAAAATATTTTGACTTTTTTATTTATCAATGGTAGCATGTTAATAGATACTCGTTCATTATTCAACCATCGATATTTATTGAATTGATGATTAATAAACAAAATCCATAAAAATGTCTATTAAAAAGGATAAAACAGGAATCATCCATTTTAGAAACGAGGAAATCAATGAAAAAAGAAAAATCAGATCTCAGAATACGTAAAACAAAACGAGCCCTATATCAGGCTCTGGAGGACCTATTGAAAAAAAAATCCCTGAACCAGATTACCGTAACGGAACTTTCTGCGTTAGCAGAAATCAACAAAGGAACCTTTTATCTGCATTACGGAGATATCTATGAATTGTATCAGGATGCCTTAAGCCGTCATCTGAAAGAAATCGTGGAGCGGATGGACTATATGCCGCTGCTTTTTACCAATGCGGAAAAATTCGCAAACAAGTTGATAACCACTTCCTTACAAGAATCTATCTTCCGGGACGATATTTTTTTTAAAAAAGAAAATATCCCGTTTAATCAGAACGCCTTCGTGTATTTCTGCAACACTTTGTCAGAAAAAGCTTTAGCTTGCGGAGAAATCTCGAACACGCCAGAAAACCGCTCAAAACTAATGTTTCTGTTTTCCGGTACAGGGACCTTGCTCCGTTATTATGACGGAACAGATACGGAAATAATTAAAGGGATTCTTACTTCTTCTATCGTTGCATTGTTTCCGCCCGTTTAACTTTTATCATTCATATTTTCAGGAGGAAAACACTATGACACTCTATGAAAAATTTTTCACGCGCAGACAGGTACGAGATTACATCAGTGGAAACTGGATTTTCAGAATGGAAAAATAATCATCCATAATGCCGGACGTGGCATGAAACGCATTATCTGTCACACCTGTAACTGATGGAAAAGAGTTTTCTATTGAAATTTCCTACTCATAAAAGAAAAAGGAGCGTATGCGTATCATGAAAGTATTGATTGTTTACCATTCAGAACACCATGACAATACAAAAAAGCTAGTAGAAGCAATCGCACAGCAAGGAGATGTCACTCTGCTGAATGCATCTGAAAATTCCAATTTGAACTGGTCGGATTATGACCTGATCGGACTTGCTTCTGGCATCTACTACCAAAAATTCCACAAAGACGTTTTAGACAGTGCGGAAAAAAATCTGCCTGACAGCAAAAAAGTATTTTTTCTTTATACCTGCGGTGTGAAACGAAATTCATACACGAATGCCATCCGGCAGATCGCGGAGGCGAAAAAAGCGCATATTGTGGGAATCTATGGCTGCCTCGGTTTTGATACTTTTGGGCCGTTCAAACTAGTCGGCGGTATTGCAAAAGGGCATCCGGATAATAAAGATTTAAGTGATGCGTTGGATTTTTATTATAAGATGAAAAATGCATAAGAAGCACAAACCACCCGATTCCAAACTTAATTGGCGCTGTGTCGGGTAACCAAACTCGACCAACAATTCTGCCTCGGCAAACCCAAGACTTTTGATCGTCTTCCGGTGTCCGGTAGCAGCCTTGTCACCCTCCCTGAAAGTCGTGACGGTGATTGCTTCGGAGCATACCAGTTCGCGCAACGCCTTTTCACAAAATGCTTTTGCTATTCCCTTTTTCCGGTATTGCGGATGCACGCCTGTTCCTGATGTACTCTTTGAGCCGTTCAACATACTGCCCCTCATCCAGATACGGGAAACCGTCAATCACAAGATGCACCAGTTCCATCCATGCCAGGCTAGCTTTCATATCCGGCAGTGAACGCAATTTCAAGGTTTTTCTATTCTTCGCCCAATAGCACACTACTTGATTTGTACATACTTTATCTCAGCAGCGCCATACTTCCCGTCAATTTATTAACCTTCTTTTTCGTCCCACAGATGGCAATACCAAAATAATTCAGGTCTGTTTCTGAAACATCCTTCATCTTTTCAATAAACTCGTCATAGGTCTTGCACCCCTGCGCAAGGTCTGAGAAATCCACCACCGTCAAGTCTGAAAACTCCGGCCCATACAGCTTTTCACGGATAGACTTGATTACTTCCACATTGCCTTTTAGGATTGGTACCGGAAACTCTATAATCCCCAAATGCCCGTTTCCTGTCCTGTCATACACATCCGCGCCTACGACCTCCGGCATCTGTTTCCCTAGCGTGATGCCCATGATTGCCGCCGTGTTCGCTATGATGCCAAGCGGCAGGTTCTCGTCAATCACCATGACACATTTTTCATTCTGTAAATCCATCTTTCAGTCCTCCTGTTCTTTGGAAAATTTCTCCTCCTGATTTTTTTGATAACAGCGGTCCTTCCCGTTATATTCAGAAAGGAAAAGCCCTGCGACCGCCAGAACCGTCCCCATAAGGGAAACCCACGTCACCGGATCCTTCAGCACCAACACGGAGGTCATCACCGTTATGACGGGAACCATGTAAATATAGACGCTTGTCTTGACCGCGCCAAGCACTTTTACCGCAAGATTCCATGTGACGAAGCAGAGTGCGGAAGCCCCCAACCCAAGATACAGGATATTGAGCAGATGCGTCACATCCGCAAACCGTTCCAACCCGATTTCACGGTACACAATTTTACCAAAAGCAGTAAAATTGTGTACTCTCGCGACAGTCGCCAAATGTTCGTGCAAGCACACCCACTTGGCTCGTTGCCCGCGGAAATCAAAAAGGAACAATGCCGGAACCATGAACAGGATGCCGTAAAAGAATGTCCGCCGCGTGGTGAGTATGACCGGGCAGCCAAAGCTGCTGATCTTCCTTGTCAGTATGGAATAACACGCCCACACAAATGCCGCAAGGACTGCCAGCAAATCCCCCATCGGGTTCAGTTCCAGTTTAGAGCCGTTAAAGCTGATCAGCGCAACACCCGCCATCGCCACCACAAAGCCTATGAAAAAATTTGCTTTTAGCTTCCCTTCTGATTTCAGGAACAAGCGCGATAGGATTGCCGTGAAAAACGGTGCAACCGAAATGATGACTCCCACGTTAGATGCCATCGTGTATGTAAGTGCGATATTCTCCAGCAGGTAATATAAACATATCCCGCTTAAGCCCGCCAGCACGAAAGTCAGCTCCTGCCTTCGCCCCACTCCTTTCATACGGTGCGGGTAAACCAAAAATAATGCCGCAAAACCCATGACAAAGCGGAAGAACAATATTTCCACCGGCTTAAAATCCGTAAGCAGGACTTTGGTGGATATGAATGTCGTCCCCCATATGATGATGGTGAACAGCGCCGCCAGATGCCCAGCTGATCTCCTATTCTTCATTTCAACACCTCCCTTCTATATCTCACAGAGCACGGGAATTTTCCGAAAATATCTCGCGGTAAGTACCCGGCGCAAGCCCTATAAACTGGTTGAAATAATTTGTAAAATGGC
>CAMXPV010000058.1 GCA_947245585.1 uncultured Lachnospiraceae bacterium
TAAAAAAGAACCTCTGCTGTGCTGCTGCATAACAGGGGTTCTTTGACAGTCTGAAAGGAGCTATGTACATAGCTCCTTATTTTTTTTACTGAATCTGAGTCCAGTCGATTATGTCTTTGTAGTAAAGTCTTACTGTAATCCAACCGTCTGCATCATCCTCACACTCAACATACAATGTCTTGTAATCGAGCATATTGAAATCTCGTGTAAGTTCTTCATCAAGCCAATACTGAAAATCAAGTTCATCTGTATAAACAGACATCAGATTGCATTCATAGACTTCCATATCAGACTCTTTTTCATCTAAGAAAACATAATGAACATCATCATTAACAGGACTGTCTAAAACTCTATCAATGATTCTTTGTTTCATAGTTTCTGCTGTTAAACGGATTTCATCTTCATTGGTTATATAATCCTTTAATACATAGAGATAATCATAGTCTGTTCCTGCAATGGGATTTTCAAATCTTGCCCAACCAATATCGGTTCCAGTTTCATCAAGTGTAATGCTTGAGCCGTTTTTGATGTATCCAACTGCATAACCGCCGCTATTATAAAGAGGAATATCTTCCATAGCTGATACAGTATCAGTACTTGATTCATAATTCTTTTCATCTAATGGACAATAATCCTGACTTCCAACTTCTGCATACAGAACTATGTTCTCATCTTCCGCACCAACGAATTCATCTGAAACCTCAGCATCATCTTCAATTTCAATCTCTGTTTCAGTAACTTCTGTTTCGATATTTTCATTGCTAACTTCAACGACCTCATTGCTACTTTCAGGGACTTGTTCCGTTGCCCCTGTCTTTGTTCCGCACCCTGTAAGGGATGTCATAAATATACCTGTTACAACAACTACTGCCCATTTTTTTATAACATTTTTCTTCATTTCAAGTCTCTCCTTTTCTAATGTTCAAACACCAACTCATTATAACGTAGCTTTCCCCTGTTATCAAGCACAATATTGATAAAACTTTATCTATGGTAAATCTTTATCTATGTTAAGAATTTACCTATATGCCTATAATAAATTGAAAAAGGAGTTGATTTCATGGTTTCTTATGCCCCCTTTTTTCATACTCTAAAAGAAAAAAATATATCAATTTATACGTTAATCCAAAAGAAAGGCATTAACTCCAATACCATAAATTGTATTAAAAAGGGAAAAAGCATTACTACTTATACGTTAGATAACCTTTGCAAGGCTCTAAACTGTCAGATATACGATATTATTGAATATCTCCCTGATGAAGAAAGCAAACCGCAAAATGAAGATATGTAAAAGACCTATGTTCTAATGAAAAAAACATAGGTCTTTTTACTGTCTTTATTGAGCCGCTCCCTCTCAGGCTGCGTCAAAATAAACCCAAATAAAAATCGGCCAAAAAGCTGTCCTTATTCTGTATTTATGTTTGACAGGTTCGCCCCTCTTTCGAGAGGTATTATACTATACAAATCCATTGCAGAATAATTCCACTTTTTTGAAGTATCACATAAACCTTTACTCAATCATTGCCTTTTCTGCACTCTTAACAAACACAGAACCATATTTTTCCCTTATGTAGTTCATGCTCATACTCTGCTGACCATGCCTGTAATAATCATCAAAGTGGATAATCCAGCACTCTTTCTGCCTGTTCCATGTGAGTCCCAGTGCCCGCAATTCTTGCCTATGCTGTTTTGTATTTCCACGCACATATATCCATACTCCGCAGATTTCAATAATCAGTCCTTCCAGCCTGCTTAGTGCAATAATCATTTCCCTTATCTGTTTGTCCTTTTCCCAGCTATAATTTTGCTTCTGTCGGTCAGTTGCCCTGTCATAGTGTTCTGAATGTTCAAACCCATTTTTTAACCTTTCAAACATCAAAGCATACTCCGCATTGATCTCCTGCATGTCCGCAGTTGTATCTTCTGCATTATTGTCAGGGTGGTACTTGATTAGAAATTTCTTATATGTACTTCGCAAACTATTCAGGTCTTTAATCTCATTTACATCAAACCATTTCATAATTTCTACATCCTTTCTAATAGTCACTCGGCATTAGAAAAGTGATATGTTCCTCTTTCCAATGTTCTTTTTGATCTGCATCAGCAATACACCAGAAACTAATGCCTTTATAGGAAAATGTCTGCAAATAATCCCAATTCTTATCAGGATATTTCTCTGCTATCATCTGTTGTGCAGCAAATGCCACCAAAGCATAATCCTCCCCAAAAGCATCTCTAAACGCAGGTGTACAGACCATCGGAACACCGAAAAACTGGTAATGATTATCTGAAAATTCCTGTTCGTTCATAATTACTTTTTCCGTAAGCATTTTTTTATCCTCCAATCCAAAAAACAGGCAGAGAACAATATTTTCATTTCCCTGCCTGCACTGTTAATATATTTTGAAAGTGCAGACGCTTAACATCTGCATTATGCAGGCTTAACCCTCTGCTACTTCCTCGGTTGGAATGTGATCCGGTAACGGATCACATTCCCCCTGTTCTTCCTCTTTGTCTTCCGATTCATTCTCAGGAATATCTTCTGCTTCAGTTTCCTCCTGCAATTCCTCAGATAGAGCATCCGCTGCATCAGGAATGGCAGCCTGTTCCTCTGCCTTCTCCGCAATCTGCTCTTTCACTTCCGCAACCAGCTCTGCTAATTCTTCGGGCACATCTGTTTCAAAATAATTTGCAAACGACATTGCCATAATTGCTAGGCGTGCATTTACTTTTACAAGTTTCGTGCTGCCCGATCCACAGTTCTGATTAAAATCTTCAAGCAATACATCCTCGCTGAAAAAGAAGTCAAGCCACTGGCGAAAATACATTCCCTTTACATCTTTGTCAAGAGCATAATCAGCCATATAGATAACCATTGGCAAAACTATCTTCCTCAGATTTTTGTTTATCTCTGGTGGAAAGGCATCTGACAGATATTCAAAAGCTGATAGCAGAATATTCTCCTGTTGTGCAGAAAAGTTTCCTTTGATACTTTCTGCATACTCCATAATAGACTTTTCGCTCAGATCGGTAATTTCCATTCCTTTGTAATTGCGGTCAAACAACATGGCACTTTGGAGAATCACCCGTTGATCATCAGAATTTTTTCTCTGAGCCCTGCTGAAATTGCAGCTTTCTGACATGAACCTTGTGCCTAATAGTTTATTGATAAAAATAGCATTGCTGGTTCCCACTTTCGCTTTTGCCACTTGTGCCTTTGTCAGCGGTGTAGCATTGTTGAGCCTGAAAAAGATTTCTTCCACTTCATCATTACTGCATTCTTCAAATGAATAAATTTCAAATTTATACCTTTGAAGTTCATATTTGACAGGTTCATCCAAATCAGCGAAATATTTCCCTGCTATGCTGTAGGTTTCTTCCTCAATCGTAACATCAGGAACATTGTCTGACAGCGCATATTCCCCTCGCAGGAATGACAATACATTGGTAAGTCTCTGCTTTCCATCGATCACGCTGAAAATAAAAATATGCTTTCCCTTATCATCTACCTGTCTACTGTCCTCCCTCAATACATAAATATTCGGGATTGGATAATTTGCCAACATTGAGTGGATAAGCAGACTTTTCTGCATAATATCCCACAATTCGCTCGATCTTTGAATCGGGTGTGAAAAGCTAAGAACCTGCTTGCTCTCATACATTTTCTTGATATTACTTACTGTCCAGTTCTGTTTTCCCTTAATCATACTTTTCTCCTTTCAAAACTGCCTTACTTAAAAGGCATCTCTGCTAACATTTCTTCTGGTATGTTCATAAATCCTTCTTCCGCTGAATCTGGTGGTGTCTCTTTTTTTCCACAGAAATCAATGGATTCCACAAAACACTCCATGAAATAATGCTTTTTGTTATCCTTTTCATAGGAACCACTCTGCATCTTCCCTGACACTACTAACTCTTTTCCTTTGTAACAGGTATTTGCAACCACGGCCGCCATATTTCCTATAGCCTTGCAAGGGATAAAATCAACATGGTATGTATCATCCACTTTCCAGCTTCTGTCTTCAACTGCCATGGTCCATCTTGCAAAACAAGTATGGTTTTCATCCTCTCCATACCTTACTTTGGGATCTGCTGTCATTCTGCCATGTAAAATCAGCCTGTTCATAACATCGCCCTCCCTGTTTTTTCATTTCTTACTTTTGTTTCCTGCATAATATCTTTTCTCCTTTCAAAATTTAGCGGTATAACCGCCCCTTTTCCTGCCAATTAGAACCTGTCTGCACCTGGCCTTCATTGTCCCTATACGATAAGCAGAAAAACAAAAATTATAATTTTTTTTGCAACAAAAAAGAGATAGCAAAATTATCCGCTACCTCTTGAAATCAATATATCTCTTATTTAATCATTCCATAATATTTTAATGCTTCTTTAATCATCCTCTCCTTTTCTGGTGGGCAGTTTGGTACTTTAGGATTTTCAGATTTAGGTTTATTATATGCTTCCCCAACATCCAATCCACATTTCCTTTTTATTTGCGCTATATATAATCGTGAAACATATGTCTGATAGTGTTCCGTTACATAATTAGCAATCTCCTGATAGGTTGCTTTTCCGATACATTCCCTCCTGTCTGCTTCTGTAAGATCCATTTCTATCTCTATTTTGGTAGTAGACCTTTTACGCGACAAAAGGACGCACGTCTCCACCCCCGTTGTCCACGGAAACTGGTCGATGGGCACACAGCGCACGGCCCCATACCCGTTCGCAAGAAACACCTCCAAATCCCTTGCCAGACTGCTCACCTTGCAGGAAATATATAAAATATGCTCCACGCCATAGCCGATGATCTTTCGCAGCGCTTTCGGGTGCACGCCGTCCCGCGGTGGGTCTAATATAATGAGATCCGGTTTCTCCTCGATTCCATCCAACACCTTCAGCACGTCCCCGGCAATAAAGTCACAGTTATGTAAACCATTTAGCTCCGCATTCCTGCGCGCCGCCTCTACCGCCTCCTCCACGATCTCCACGCCGATCACCTTTTTCGCCACCGATGCCATCAGTTGGGCGATGGTTCCCGTACCGCTGTAGAGGTCATATACCGTCTGTCCGGGCTTTAAGCAGTCCGCAATAAATTCCCGTGCCGTGCTGTAAAGCAGCTCCGCCCCCAAACTGTTGGTCTGGAAAAAGGAGAACAGCGATATCTGAAACCGCAGGCCCAAAAGCTCCTCATAAAAATAGTCCTGTCCGTACAAGACCGTCGTCTCATCGCTCTGTACCACATCGGCCGCAGAATCGTTTCTCACATGCAAAATACCGGTGATCCTGCCGTCAAGCGGCAGAGCTGTCAGCCTGTCCTTAAAACCGTCGAGTATTTCCCGCTCCATGCCGCTTACCTGTGCCGTAGTCACAAGCGCCACCAAAATCTCCCCTGTCTTTGCCGCTCTCCTCACCACAAGGTGCCGCAGATATCCCTCATGGTGCAGTCTGTGATAGAAAGTGATATCCAATCCCCGCTCCTGTAATTCCCGAAAATAGGAGACGGTGCAGCGCAAAATCTTCCGGTAATCCTCCTCCACAATCTGACAATCCGTCACGGAAACAATATCGTAAAAACTGCCCCTCTTGTGCATACCAAGGGTCAGGGGGCCATCCTTCACCTCATCTCCAAAGGTAAATTCCATCTTATTGCGATAGCCAAAGATGGCCGGGGATGCCTTAATCGGTTCAAACTGACACGCCCTCTCCTGCATGGAAAGCGCGGGAGCCAGAAGGCGGCGCACCTGTTGTTCCTTGATTTTCAGGCTTTCCTCATAGGGAAAAGACAGCCATGTGCAGCCGCCGCAGATCCCGAAATGGGGACAGGGACTCTCCGTCTCAAGGGGAGACGGCGCAAGCACCTCCAAAAGTCTGCCCTCGTACCTTCCATTTCTCGCTTTATTTACAACTGCCCGTATGTTCTGTCCCGGCAAGGCGTTTTTCACCATACACACCCCTTCCTCACAGGAAACAATTCCTCTGTTTGGAAAGTCGGTGCGCTCCACAATGCCCTCTATGATCTGTCCCTTCTTCACTTTAACCTCCCTGTTTTCAATCTCCGCAAAGCCGCTGTCCTTACCGAAACCTCAAAAGTTCTGCGCCTTGCGCTTTTTAACGCAAAGAAGCAGATTCAGGATACCGTCCATACCCCAAATCTGCCCCATCCTTTTCTCTTATCTCACCCAAAATCCCTACTTAGCCGGTTCCTCGTCTTCGTCCTCGTCCTCGAAGAAATCATCATCAAAATCATCGTCAAAATCGTCCTCAAAGTCTTCCAGATAATCCGGTGTCAGGTAGCGGTATACCGCATAAGCAATCGCCGCCACCGCAGCAATCGCGCCGATCACGGCAAGCACCCACAAAAGGGTATTGCTCTTCTTCTCCTCCTCATGCTTTCTGCCTAAAAGATCACTCACACCCGCATTGTCCATGATCTCATCCAATTTATTCAAAATCTCCTTCTTACTCATCCTGTAACCCTCTCTTTCCCATACATTTTGATCGCTCACGAATACTCATTGCCATCGCGTATAGTATACCACGTCTTTTCCTATTTTACTATATCTGAATATTTTATTTTATGAAAAATATGTAAATTTTATGCTTTCGCCGTTCACACCTTCTGCAATTTTGCGAATCCCGCATACATGATCTTTTGCCCTGCTTCGTCAAAAACCACCGTCACCTGGCTGTCTCTGGGTCCTGGCTCGATTTTTAGGACCGTGCCTTCCCCGTAGCGCGTATGCCGCACCCGGTCGCCCTTTTCGTAGCCAAGCCCGCCTGACGACGCACCGTTTCCTTCCATTCCTGCACGGGCAGGCTCCGCACCCGCGGACTGCGCGCCTGCTGCCGCCGTCTTTGCTGCCGTTGTCTTCATGATCCCGCCAGCCGGCTTTCCATAGGCGAGCTCACCCGCCGGCTTCCCGAAGCCGACGCCGCCAAAGGGCCTGCCGCCCACCGGCACTTGTCTTGTCCGGGCAGGAGCCGGGGCCGCGTAAGGTCTTGTCCGCAGGCGGTTCTTTTCCGGAGAATCTTCCTCGTAAATCTCCTCTCTTCTCTGCCTCGTGGGCGCGGGCGTGCTGTCCATGAGCAGAGGCGGAATTTCCCTGACAAAACGGCTGACCGGATTATACTGTGTTTCTCCCCTGATCATACGCTGCTTTGCGCAGGTGAGGGTCAATTCTTCCTTCGCTCTGGTAATTCCCACATAAGCAAGCCGCCTCTCCTCCTCGATCTCCATGGGATCGTCCGCGGTGATTGTCATGTAGCTTGGAAACACGCCATCCTCCATGCCCGCCAGATAGACATGCTGAAATTCCAGTCCCTTAGCGCTGTGCAGCGTCATGAGAAGAACCCGGTCGCTCTCCTCATCCACCCTGTCAATATCCGCCACCAAAGCCACTTCCTCCAAAAACTCGCTCAGTGTCGGCTCGTCGTGCTCCTCCTCGTAGGCCACCACCTTATTGACCAACTCGTCAATGTTTTCGATTCGGTCGGCCGCATCCTCCTCATCGGACTCCTCCAACTCTTTCAGATATCCCGTCAGATCAAGCACATCCTTTACAAGCTCCGAGAGACTGTAAAATTCCGTTTTACTGCGAAACCCCTGTATCATGGTGACAAAGGGAGCCAGTTTTCCTGCGCTTCTCCCGATTGTTGTGATCTGATCCGCCTGCCGCAAAGCATCATAAAAGCTGATACCCTGCTCATCGGCATAATCCTGCACCCGCTGGATGGTCGCCCCGCCAATGCCGCGTCTGGGCACGTTGATAATTCGTTTTACCGCCACGTCATCCCTGCCGTTGTCGATGGTCTTTAAGTAGGCAAGCACATCCTTGATTTCCCGTCTGGAATAAAAGTTGGTGCCGCCCACCACATCATAGGGAATCCCTTCCATAATAAAACGCTCCTCCAAAAGGCGCGCCTGCGCATTGGTGCGGTAGAGTACGGCGCAGTCGCCGTAGGAAACCTGCCCCGCCTTTCTCTTCTTCGCCACATCCCCCGCAATGTATTCCGCCTCCTCATAGGCGGTGTCAAACTGCCTGAAACAGATACGGCTGCCTTCCGTCTTTTCCGTCCAAAGCGCCTTGTCTTTGCGTCCCGTATTGTTTTTGATCACAGCGTTGGCCGCGTCCAAAACGACCTGTGTGGAACGGTAATTCTGTTCCAGTTTGATGACACAGGCATCCGGATAAACTTTCTCAAAATCCAGGATATTGCGGATGTTCGCCCCCCTGAACTTGTAAATCGACTGATCATCGTCACCCACCACACAGAGATTCCGGTGTCCCGATGCCAACAATCTGATCAGCTCAAACTGGGCCGTGTTGGTGTCCTGGTACTCATCCACCATAATGTAACGAAAACGGTCCTGATAGGCCGCCAGTACCTGACTGTCCGCCTTGAACAGCTCCACCGTCTTCATGATCAGGTCGTCGAAATCCAACGCATTGTTTTTTCTAAGTGTATCCTGATACTCCCGGTAAGCCTTGGCAATCCTGCTGCCGTTGTAGTCGTAACCGTTCTGCATCTCATATTCCTGCGGGCCAATCAGCTCGTCCTTGGCGGAGGAGATCGCGCTTAAAATCGCCCGCTCTTTCAACATCTTCGTGTCGATCTGCAATTTTTTGCAGACCTCCTTCATAATGCCCTTTTGGTCGTCCGTGTCATAGATCGTAAAATGATTGTCGTAACCCAGACGGTCTATATAGCGGCGCAGGATCCGCACACAGGTGGAGTGAAAAGTGGACACCCAGATCTGCTCCGCGCCGAAACCTACTATCTTGTCCACGCGCTCCCGCATCTCTCCCGCCGCCTTATTTGTGAAGGTGATCGCCAAAATATGATAGGGCGCCACACCCGCCCTGTCGATCAGGTATGCCACCCTATGCGTTAACACTCTGGTCTTGCCAGAACCGGCGCCCGCCAAAATCAGCACAGGCCCCTCCGTTTGGAAGACGGCCTGCTGCTGCCTCTCATTTAAGGTATCATATATACTCATGTAAATTTGCCCCTACTCCCGGAAAACTTATCCTTATTAGTCCATTTCTCTTTGGCGAATTACAACAGCTGTGTACCGCAATTCCCGCAGAACTTGCTGCCCGTAGTAGGCGTGCCGCAGTTTGGACAAAACTTCGGCCCCTGCCCGCCCTGTGCCGCAGGCCGTCCCTGTCCAGGCGTATTTGCGCCGCCGTTTAGATTCATCTGGTTCACCATCTGCTGCCCGATGGCCATGCCCATCTGCAGTCCCACCATATCGGAGGCCATACCTGCACCGGAGCCGCCTTTTCCCATAGAGTCCGCCGCCGCCATCTGGGTATACTTGTTCATATCGCCCACCATGGACTGCGCCGCCGCCTTTTCCTGCATCTTCCGAATCTCTTCCGGATAGGAGAAACTCTCGATGGTAAACCCGGAAATGCCGATACCGAGCGTTTCCATATCCGCATCCAACTCGCCCTCGATGCCCTTCGCAATATTTCTCGCATCTGCCTGCAGGTTAAACATATCCCTGCCTTCTTTGCTGATCCAACTCATCAGCAGTTGGTCAAGGCTTGCGATAATCCGTTCTTTCACATCTTCCACTGTGTAAGTCTGCCGAATGCCCGCCAGTTTTTCAATCAGTACGTCATGGGCCGCCACCCGGCAGTTAAAGGTGCCGAAGGCACGGACCGGCATACCGCCCGGAAGTCCCGGTGCCGGCAGATTGATGGCATTCTTCGTGCCCCATTTGACCAGAAGCTCCTTCGTGTTGATGAAGAGCACTTCCGCCCGCAGAGGGGTACTGAAACCGAATTTAAAACTCTTCAATGTGGTGAGGAAAGGAATGATGTCCGACTCAATATCATAGTCGCCGTCTTCCTGAAAAATACCTTCCACTTTTCCGTTGTACAAAAAAATCGCATCCTGTCCCGGACGAATAATCAGTCTGGAGCCTTTCTTGATCTCCTGATTCTGAAACTTGTAAAACAAAATACCTGCGCCGTTCTCATTCCATTCAATTACACTGGAAAACTGATTCTTTAAAAATCCCATTTTTTCTCCACCTTCCCCGGTATTATTATTGATACATCTGCCGCTATACACTCTGCGACTGTTTTAACTGCTGTGCCTGACTGCTCAATTCCTCCACCAATCTGTCAACCTCAGAGACAATATTCGTATTGTTCTCGCTCACGCGGAAGGTCTCCTGGGAGTGGGCGGACACCTCCTCCATAATCGCAGAGATCGTCTGGATGCTCTCCACAATCACCTTGTTGGCTTCCGCCAACTGTTTCACGGAGCTGTCAAGCCGCTTACTTTGCGCATCCACCTGATCTGTGCCGACCGCAATCTTTTCAAAGCTGTCGGCCGCCTGCGCGGCGGATTCACTCTGCCTCCGGTTGCTCTCCATCAACTCTTCCACGGCATTGGCCGCAATCTTCAGCTTTTCCGAAACGCTGCGGATCACATCTGTGATATTCACCGTCGCGCCCTGCGTCTGATTAGCCAAATTGGAAATTTCCGTCGCCACCACCGCAAATCCTTTGCCGGCCTCTCCGGCACGCGCCGCCTCAATGCTAGCATTCAAGGCAAGCAGACTGGTCTGACTGGCCACATTCGTAATCATGTCAATAATGGTCTGCATGTTGGCGGTGTCCTCTTCCAATTCCTTCATATCCTCCACGGCCCGCATACCTGCTTTCTCGGAATTCTCCATCTGTTTTGTCAGGATCGTCAGATTCTCCCTGCCAAGCTGTACGCTGTCCTTCGCCTCCGCCATGCTCTGCGTGATGGCACCCATAACATCCGCCATCTGTCCGATATGGTTCTGGATTTCTTCCGTTTTACCCAACTGGTTCTGAATGGATTCCGCAGTCTCATTCGTGCCAGAGGACACCTCCTGCATGGCGTTTCTGGTCTCGGAAACCGCCTCGCCAAGCTCCGCCATCTGTTCCGCCATGTCCAGAATGCCGCCTGACATCTGTCCCGACACGCTCATCACCTTATCAAGCAACGTTGAGACATTCTCTTTCTCCCGGTTCAGCTCCTGTAGTTTTGAGGTATTAATCTTCTCCAACGTCTTAGTGGACAGGCAGAGAAAAATCGCAACCAACAAAAGAAGCGCAACCCGGATCTCATAACTGGCCATATCCGCCCCTGCCAGGCCGCCTATCATACCCTGCCAACCCAGAAACACCAAATTGACTACAAGCCCTGCCCCTGACACCCATGCACACAGCTTCACATCCGAATAGAGAATCAATACCAGATAAAGAGGTATAATATAAGTAAAAGCAACCATACTTACCGTGGTAAACACTACAAAAACGTAAAACAGACTGTACGTGACGCCGATCACATACTTAAGCCGCATATCCGAAGGTTCTCTTTGAAACATAAAAAACTCAATCGCTACCGGCAATATGGCAACCACCGAAAAAAGCAGATAATATCCCACTGTCCTGCTTCCCTTGACCACCTCCATGAGATAGGCAAGTTCCAACACAATCACGATCACCGTATGGCAGGCAATGGCCGCCTTGTTCATGGCTTTTGCCCCATCGAACACACTGTCCTTTTCCATTTCTGTCCTCCCTCTTCTCGTCTGTAGAGTGAACTGCAAAGTTATGTCTCAGTATACCATACCGTCTTGGAGGGCGACAATACTTTTATATATATTCCACTATGTTGATGGCACATTTCGCCATTTTTATGGTATATTCCGTCACATGACCCCGATCACGATCCCGGCTATGATCACTGCCGCACAGACCAGTTTGTGCGTCGTGTTTTTCTCTTTGAACAAAAACCGCCCCGCCAAAATCGTCACAATGCAGCCTGCCTGCTTTAAGAGCGTCATCACCGTGACGCGGCTTCCCTCCATACCGTTTGCCACAAAGAGAGCCCGGTCCGCGATGACGATGAGCAGGCTTAAAAGCCAGACCCATTGATTGCCAAACGCCCGCCTCCAGTTGATGGGCATGCGGGCGATCAGAATGTAGAGCAAATAAAACGCCGTCAAAAAGAGCAGATACCAGAATTGCAGTTGGGAGCTTGTGATATTCCGCATCAAAATTTTATCCAAAAGCCCTGAGACAGCGTTTAGCAGACAGGATGCAAAGGCCATCACCACATACCGCACCTCCACCGCTTCACCGGAAAGGGCCGCGGCTTCCCGCACGCTGCGCGGACGGTATTTTAGTAAAAGCAGTCCGGCTGATACGAAAATCAGTCCCATAACCTGAAAGAAGCCAAGCGCCTCCTGCAGCACCACAACGCCAAACATAGTCGCAAAGAGCACTCTTGACAAGTCCAACACGCCATAGAGGCTGATCGGCATCCTTTTGATCGCACGGAAGCTGCACATCCATGCCAGAAAAATGACAAAAGATTTCAGCGCAATATAAAAATAGAAGCGTGGCTCCGCTCCCATAGCCGCCCCTGCAGAAGGCAAAACCATCACAAAAGACAGGAAAGTGTACATAAACAATACCTCTATGGTAGAGTTTTTCTCCAAAGCCTTTTTTTTGACAATCTCACGTACACCTTTCAGTATGCCATAAAGCAACACCAACCAGACCCACATTTCTTTCGTTTCCTTTCCCTGCGCGCTTTTGCGGACTAGCATAAGAAAAACCCGCAATTTGCGGGCTTTCCTTACAAAATAAAGAGAGCAGGCGAGGGGGAATCGAAAACCCTGCTAATCCCCAAAACACTGATAAAAAGGAGAATTTCAACACTTCATCCCTCACCGTACCGAACAATTCGTTCAACGTCAAAGTATCTTAACATGAGTAAAGCAACACTGTCAATATGGCCTTTCTTGTTTATAACGGTTTCTACGCCAAACAGCAAACAAGTTTTTGCTAATTTCGACAAGATATGCTATGCTTGTCTTGTTGTCATACCCAATCCGGCAACGGGGAGGGGGTGGAGAAGATGTCGGACTGGTTCCCCGTAAAGGAACAAGAAACCCTCAGAGATGCCGCTCTGGGGGTTTCGTTTTGGTGTTAAAGATGACAGATATCATTGTAATCCCTCTGTCTGCCTATCGGCATTATAGCATATGTAGAAATAGATTGCAAGATACGCCGTAGGACAATAGAAATCTATTAATTTCACGCCATGCGGCGGATTTTCCTTTCTTTTTCAGGTATCTTTCGAGTATATTGAAGCAGTCGATCACCCTGTCGTGGCCTACTTCTTCTTTTATCTCCCTGTGGAGTGACTGCATTTCTTCAAGGGTAAGACTCTCCGGCATGGTTATATACTCTTCATAAGTTGAAATCATGGAATGTACCGCCTTATTAAGTGATGCCCTCATTGTACCAACAGATAAGCAGGAATGCAACGGGCACATAATTTACAATATAATAGAAATACACAAAAAAAACTTGCCGAAAATAGAGCAAATGATAATACATCTTCTTTTGAATCTTTTGTACAAGAACAAGGTTTTTCGATGGAAGAATTGGAAGAAGTATCGGAAAGTGTGGAATTTGAATAATGGGGGTGGAACATACGGATAACAGATGAAGCTAAAAAAGACTACAGCAAAATTGATGGAAGTATCCGTAAGCGGGTATGGAAAGCATATTCGATATGCTCCATGAATTGTTCTGAATATCTCATTTTCTCTCACCCCCTTTCTTCCCAGTAGGGGGTTATTACAACAAAAACCCATGCAGAATATATCCGCATAGGTTCTTGGGTAATATGAGCTATCAAGACATACTAAATGATATGTATATTCATACTCATAGGCAGAATATCCCGTTCCACAAGACAGGATTTTTTTAACAAGTCAATGACCGGCGGTTTTTCTTGATATATTTTCAGATTCATGGCGGCTACCTCCTTTATCCGCCATATCCCTTGCATTAGAGATATTTCTCTCTTCTGAAAAAAACGGCGGCTTTGATTTCTCAAAAGCCGCCGCGTATGAGCGCATGAAAAAGTATCTGCTAGACGACGGCTTTTTTCTTTTGCCGTCGTGCGGCAGATATTTTTAAATATTTAAAGCATTGTATAAACTAACTCATTGCTATTTAAGATACATTCAAAACACATGCTTAATGGATAGTATAAGCAGTATGCAGGTAGTGATTATTAACAAGGCTATCAATACAAGTCCAATATTCAATTTAGCTTTAGTTTTTATCTGATTAGTTTCCATTAAATGAGCGTGCCTTAAAGCTGTTATAACAGGTTTGTATAAAATCATGGTCATTGCTACATTCAAACCGCCCTTAATCAAGTTAAAAGGCAGAAAAGCCGGAATCAGCAGTTCAACAACCGCCTCTCTTGGATAGCCCATATAAATAGGCGTGATTAAATAATTCCAAAGCAGCATTACTAAAACCATGCACCCCCACCCACAAAACAACCCGACAATAGCTCCCGATAGTTTGCGTTTTTTCTTGTAAATAAATGCAGCAGTACACGCAAAGGAGCAGCTTGAAATAACATTCATCAAAAATCCTAAAATACCATTTTCACTGATGGTAAGCATTTCGATTAGAGAAACAATTAAGGCGACGGAAAATGATGTGAACGGGCCGAAAATCAATCCGCTAATTGCAATGATAATATCCTTTGGGTCGTACTTCAAAAAGAGTACAAGCGGAACACGTCCAATTACGGTAGCCACATAAGCAAAAGCGCAAAGCATACCTACTGTTGTGAGTTTCTTCGTTTTACTGTTCATTGAAAAATACCTCCTAAAAAAATTAGCACCTAAAAGCAATGAAATGCCTTTAGGTGCTACAATTTTAAGGTGTATCGAAAAATGTCAACAAAGCATTTTACAGACAGACAAAAAAGTGCATATTATCAGAATGACTCTGACATATCCAATACACCTTCTTTAATCCAGACTATACTGTCGGTTTTGGATTTTCACCAAATCAGCATTTACACGCTCGCGGACTTTACCGCCGATCGGGAATTTCACCCTGCCTTGAAGACATTCATTCTATTCAGTTGTCGTTCACTATTATAGATTTATTTTCCGCCAATGTCAATAGAAATACTGAATTTTGACTAAATATGGACGCTTTGGAAATATGGATTGCAAAATTTTCTGTTGTGTTTGTTTGGCATTTTCCAAACTTCCCCGTATTAAAAAACAAGGAAATCTTTTTGAAGAATTTTTCTCAAAACTCTGTCAAAAATGCCCTGTGCGGTGTTGTAGGTAGTGAGAGAACTTTCAAGAGGGTTTGGGATTCTTCCCAACAAGCAAAATCTGTCCGGCAAGCCATAGCGCGGACGGGCAGATTTACGGAAAAGGGTACCCTTTTCCTATGCTTGCTCCGAAACTTATCACTTTAGCAAATACGGAAAGGAAGGGAAAAGAATGGATTGGGAACTGGAAATCAAGGACAGCGGCTATCTGCCGGAAAAAGGGAAGCCGACAGAGGAAACCGTCTGCTACAAAATCGGCGGCACATACTATGAAGTGTCTACCTCCTGCGGCGGCTCGGAACGGCTCCGCGACAAGATGATACGACTCATAAAATCGGAAACCGTCAAACCGCCCAATGACAAACAGGAATAAGTGCGCTATAATAAGGTTAGCACATACTGTTTGCCGGGCGTTCATTACAGGAGGAATGAACATATGACAGCAAATACATATAAGCCCGG
>CAMXPV010000059.1 GCA_947245585.1 uncultured Lachnospiraceae bacterium
CCACCGGACATGGCATACAATAACCGCAGCCCCGGCAGAAATCTCCCAAAAGTTCCTCCCTGTCCTTTTTGATCACCGCCGAAAGCTCCTCTGTCAGCACAGGCGGATTGTCGATATAGGACAGGAACTCGTCCAGTTCTTTCTCCCTCTGCACGCCCCAGATCGGCAGCACGTTGTCATACTGCGCCAGATAAGCGTAAGCCGCCGCCGAATTGGTAATCAGGCCGCCGGAAAGAGCTTTCATGGCAATAAAGCCCATATCCGCCGCTTTACACTTTTCCACCAACTCGATATCCTTTTCGGTGGCCAGGTAACTAAACGGAAACTGCAATGTCTCGTACAGCCCGCTGTCAATGGCTTCATGGGCCACTGTAAGCCGATGATTCGTGATACCGATGTGCCGAATCTTTCCCTGTTCCTTTGCCTGTAAAGCCGCGTCGTAAAGCCCGCTCTCATCCCCCGGTTTCGGGCAGAAGGCCGGATTATGGAATTGGTAAATGTCAATATAATCCGTCTTCAAATTTGTAAGACTGGTCTCCAGATCTTTCCAGAACCCCTCCGCATTCTGCGCTCCCGTCTTGGTGGCGATAAAGACTTTCTCACGCATTCCCTCAAAGGCAAGCCCCACCTTGTGCTCGCTGTCCGAATACCACCGCGCCGTATCAAAAAAAGTCATACCGTTTTCATAGGCCTTGCGCAGAAGTTTCACCGCTTCGTCATCACTGATCCGCTGAATCGGCAGCGCACCGAAGGCGTTCTTATCTGTCGCAATCCCGGTCTTTCCCAGTGTAACCGTTATTTTTCCCATCTGTTCCTCCATCAGTCTGTCATGATTCCTTTTAAGGAAAGCGTTTCCCTTACATCAAGCCGAGAGTTGACACCTATTTTTCATAAATAATTTCGATATCACCATCTACAAATCCAACACCAATGCCAACTTTATCTTTTAACACATTTGCATGTTTCCCACTTGTAAGATATTCTTTCAAAGATAGAACGATTTCTTCAAGAATGTGATCCCATGTCGCATTTTGCTCCCATGTCAAAGGCTTTTCTCTCGTTCCGAAATCTGTCACTTCATCACAACACCAGTCATCATCCTCTCTGTCAAAACGACTGGTTCCGACCACTTCCATAGACCAGTTATTGTCTTCGTCTTCATACAAATTAAAGCCAAAAGCGACAACATCTTCTGGAACGCATTGAGTCAATACATCATCTAGCCAACTTGATATCCGATCATACATGAAATATTTCTCCTCGTTTTTAAGCAAAATTACACAATCACCTTCTTCGGGCACTTCTCCTTACATGTCCCACACCCGGTACACTTCTCCTGATCGATCACCGCATGGAAATCCTCAATCACAATCGCGTCCGCCGGACAATTCTTCTTACACAACTGACAGGCAATACAGCCCACATCACAGGCTTTCATAGTGACAGGCCCTTTCTCCTTGGAACTGCACGCCACCACATGCTTCGCGTCATAGGGAATCAGTTCGATCAGGTGCTTCGGACAGGCCGCCACACACTTGCCGCAGGCCTTGCAGGCTTCCTTATCCACAACTGCCACGCCGTTTATCACATGAATCGCGTCAAAAGGACAGGCCTTCACACAGCTTCCGAAGCCCACACAGCCGTCGTTACAGGCTTTCGGCCCGCCGTTTGGCACAAATGCCACCATAGCACAGTCTGCAACTCCCGTATAGTCATAGTCCACACGGGTACGTTCCTTATCGCCTCTGCATTTTACAAAAGCGACCATACGCGTACTCTCACCGGCCTCCACGCCCATGATCTGGGCCACCTGCGCGCCCACCTTCTCACCGCCTACTGGGCAGGCATTCGTGGGCGCTTCGCCTTTTACAATCGCCGCAGCCAGACCGGAGCACCCCGCGTAGCCGCAGCCGCCGCAGTTATTTCCGGGAAGAACGCCCAAGATAGACTCCTCCCTCTCATCTACATCCACTTTAAACTTGATACCGGCCACGCCGAGGAACAAGCCCACAAAGAGCCCGACCGCTCCCACGATCCCCGTAGCCATTAAAATTCCTGCTATATCCATACCTTCGTCCCCCTTAGAGTAGTCCGGAAAATCCGCAGAACGCAATCGCCATCAGACCCGCCGTCACCAACACGATCGGCATCCCTTTGAAAGATTCCGGTATATCATTATAGGTCAGCTTCTCACGGATACCCGCCAATATCACAATAGAAATGGTAAAACCTACCGCCGTGGCAAAACCATTAACTACTCCGGTCAATATTCCGTAATTTTTCTGCACATTGGTCAACGCCACGCCGAGCACCGCACAGTTAGTTGTAATCAAAGGCAGATACACGCCTAGCGACTGATAAAGCGCCGGGATAAATTTCTTTAAAAACATCTCCACAAACTGCACCAACGCCGCAATAACAAGAATAAACACAATCGTCTGCAGATAAGCGATATCAAAAGGCACCAGAATAAACTGGTAAATCGCTCCCGCCACCGCCGATGCCAATGTGATGACAAAGATAACCGCCACGCCCATGCCGGTGGCTGTCTCCGTCTTCTTAGACACGCCGAGGAACGGACACAATCCTAAAAACTGGCTCAAAACCACATTGTTTACGAGCGAGGATGCAATCAAAATCACAAGTAATTCCTTCATCATTTCTTATCCCCCTCTCCCGCTTTTTCGTCATATAATCTGTGCGTACAGCCGCTGTCAGAGCAGTTCATGCAGTCTGAATTACAGCCGGACTGAATCTTCGACATATCTTTCCCTTTTTTCTCACCGGCAATCTTCACCTTATTCTGGATTGCCGTCAGTGTGGCAAGCACGAAGAACGCGCCGGGCGCCATGATAAAGATACTCACCGGAACATAGCTTTCCGGCATAATGTGAACGCCAAAAATTTCACCTGCGCCCAAAAGTTCTCTCACCGCGCCGATACAAGTGAGGGCCACGGAAAAGCCAAGCCCCATGCCAATCCCGTCAAAGAGCGACGGAATCACAGGATTTTTGTACGCATAGGCCTCCGCACGCCCCAGAATGATACAGTTTACCACAATCAGCGGAATGTAAATACCGAGCGCGTCATAGAGGAACGGAATAAAGCCCTGCAAAAGCAGCTCCACCATTGTCACAAAAGAAGCGATAATGACAATAAACGCCGGAATTCTTACCTTATCCGGTATGATACCTCGAAGCAAGGAGATAAAAACGTTGCTCAGCGCAAGCACCACCATCGTTGTCAGACCCATACCTAACCCGTTGATCGCAGAGGTTGTCACCGCTAACGTCGGACACATCCCCAACATCAGGACAAAGGTCGGATTCTCCTTTACAATACCGTTTACAAGACGTTCCTTTGCACTATTCATTTGCACTACCTCCTCCCAAGACTGTCTGGAAATAGTATAATCCTGCATTGACTCCATTGGTCACCGCATTCGTCGTGATCGTCGCGCCGGAGATCGCGTCGATCTGATTGTCGGCGGTCGCGCCGTTCTTGGTGTACTCAAATTTCTCCGCCTGTTTTCCCGCAAACTGGGGCTTCAACACAGCCTCGGCCTGCATGCCAAGACCCGCCGTCTCCGAAATCGAAAGGATTGACATGCCGTTTACGGTTCCGTCCAGACGCACACCGATGGAAAATTGGATGTCCCCGCCATAGCCTTCCTTTGTGGTCACGGTAATCACATAGCCAAGCAGCTCCCCGGAGCCGTCCTTCGCCTCCATCACCTCGTCAACGCTTTCCTGTGCATACCCCTCATCATTCCAATCTGCAGGAAGCGCCTCCACGCCGATCATGTCAAAGGATGCCGCGTCCGTGAAGACCTCCTGACACGCCTCCTGCTTCGCCTTCGCCTCCTGCTCTGCAATAGGCGCTTTGGTCACCTGATAAACAATTCCAAGAAGCAGGCCTGCAATCACTGTAATTACCAGAAGAATTCCGGTATTTTTCATCATTTCTTTCATGCCTTCTCTCCTCCTTTACCAAATGCTTTCGGAAGAGTGATCTTCTCAATCAGCGGCACCAAAAGATTGCCGATGATAATTGCATAAGACACTCCCTCCGCGGAGGGTCCGAAGATACGGAAGATTCCTGTCAGAATGCCAAGCAGAGCGCCGAATAAATACTGACCCTTTTTCGTGATCGGTCTGGTCACATAGTCCGTCGCCATAAAGAACGCGCCAAGCATCAGACCGCCGCCCGAAAGATGGGCGGATATGTAAGGCCAATTCATGCCGTGGGCCCCGAAGATACTCACAAAAATTGCCAAAGTCACAATGTAGGTGCCCGGAATCCGCAGATCAATGATTCCGAACAAAATCAAAATGCACGCACCGACCACAATGGCGATCATGGAGGTCTCGCCGATGGTTCCCGCCGTGCGGCCGATCACCATATCCAGAATATTGACAGCCTCCCCGCTCTTTAAATTCGCCAGAGGCGTCGCGCCCGTGTAGGCATCGCAGTCAAAATTCGTCATGATGGAGGTAAAGGAAATCAGCAGGAAACACCGTGCGCCAAGCGCCGGGTTCATAAAGTTCTGCCCCAAACCGCCAAACAGCATCTTAACCACCAAAATGGCGAACACGCCACCCACCACGCCAATCCACCAGGGTGCGGACACCGGCAGGTTTAACGCCAGAAGCAGTCCCGTCACCACAGCGGAATAATCACCAATTGTTATTTTTTTCTTGCAAATCTTTTCAAATGCAAACTCTGTAAACACCGTCGAAGCCACTGTAACAAGGATCAGCAGCAGCGCCTTCAGGCCGAAGTTATAGATACCAAATCCCGCCGCAGGAAGAAGGGCGATCACCACGGTCAGCATAATGTTTGCAGTAGTGGACTTCGATCTGACATGAGGATTGGAAGACACTTTCATTAATTCATTCATCTCTTCAGTCTATGCTCCTTTCTTCTTATTTTTTCTTCTTGGCAAGCAAGAGCTTACGCATGGACTTGATATTCTGTGTCAAATGCCTCTTAGCCGGACAGACAAAACTGCAGCAGCCGCACTCGCAGCACTCCATACCATCATGGGAAAGAAATGTCTCCTCGTCTCCATTTGCTGCGGCAACCGCCAGTAACTTAGGCACCACCCGTCCCGGACAGACCTCCACACAACGGCCGCAATTGATGCAGGCGCTTGGCTCCATCTGCGACACCTCATCCTCAGTCAGGCACAGAAGCGCAGAAGCCGTCTTGGTCGTGGGTACATCCAGACCAAAGAGGGCAAACCCCATCATAGGACCGCCCGAAATAACCTTTACCGGTTCCTGCTTAAATCCCCCTGCCTCTTCCACCAACTCATGATAATTTGTACCGATCCGCACAATAAAGTTGCGCGGGTCCGCAATGGCATCGCCAGTCACGGTGACAATACGGTTCATCAAAGGCTTGCCCTCTATCACCGCATGATAGATCGCAACTACTGTGTCCACATTGTTCACCACACATCCGGCATCAGCGGGAAGCATGGATGAATTGATCGCCCTTCCCGTGGCAGCATATATGATCTGCCGCTCCGCGCCCTGAGGATACTTCGTTTTCAGCTCCTTGACGCTGATGCGGGGCTCGTCTTTTACCAGATTTTTCAGTATTTCAATACAGTCCGGTTTGTTATCTTCCACTGCCAGAATGCCTCTGGCGTTTTCAAACAGCTTCAGGGAAACCTTTAATCCCCCGACAAGCTTCTCTGGCTCTTCTAACATCCTGCGGTAATCGGAGGTGAGATAAGGCTCGCACTCCGCGCAGTTTGCTATCACATAGTCAATTTTCTCCGGCTCCTTTGGCGATAGCTTAATAAAAGTGGGAAAGCCCGCACCTCCCATACCAACGATGCCTGCCTCTTTCACACACTCAATAATCTCTTCTTTCGTCATCTCCTCGAGAGGCTTCCGCTTCGGATACTCCACCTCCTCGTAGAGACCGTCATTCTCAATGACAATGCTCATCACGCTGTCACCTGTGACAACGCGTCTCGGCTCAATCGCCTTCACCGTACCCGATACCGTCGCGTAAATGGGAGCGGATACAAATCCGCCTGCCTCCGCGATCTTCTGCCCTGTCAACACCCTGTCACCCTTCTCCACGATCGGCTTGGCGGGCGCGCCAATATGTTGGGACAACGGATATACCAGATCTCCCTTGGGCAGCACAGCCTTGATCGGCTTATCCTTCGACAGATCTTTCCCGTCATAGGGATGTATGCCGCCGTTAAATGTTCGTTTTGCCATACCTGTAATCCTTCTCCTTTCACGTTCCATTCTTCCCTTGGGTCCGATTGAACCGCTACTATAAATATACTATTTTTCGACGAAAAAAACTACTGCTAATTCAAAAAATATGTTAAGATGTACTCATCCAAATAATACGGAGGTAACCCATGCAGATCGTAAATCGTACTTTACAATCATTCAAAATAGAATATCCCTTAGAGCGGATCGCACCCCTGGAAAAAATTTTGTTTGTAGATATCGAAACCACAGGTTTTACCGCAAAAACTTCCTCCCTGTATCTGATCGGCGCTGCCTACTACGCTGAAGGAAACTGGCAGATTCGGCAATGGTTTTGTGAAACGCCCATAGAAGAACCTTCCCTGCTTGACGCATTCTTCTCTTTTGCCACTGCCTACACCCACCTGATTCACTTTAACGGCAACAATTTTGATCTGCCCTATCTGCTTCAAAAATGCGAACAGTATAAGCTGCCGTATCATTTCAACAATTTTGAGGGAATTGATCTGTATAAACGCATTTCCCCCTATAAGGCTTTTCTGCATGTTCCAAGCTGCAAGCAGAAGTCCCTTGAAAATCTCCTCGGCATCCACAGAGAAGACCGCTATAATGGCGGAGAGCTGATTGAAGTATACTGCAACTATGTAAAAAATCCTTCGACAGACGCCAGTTCTCTTCTGCTCCTACATAACAGCGACGATATGAAAGGCATGCTGCAGATTCTTCCCCTCTTAGCGTTCTATGATCTTTTCAATGGAGATATTCGCGCAAAAAAAGTACAGTCGAACAGTTATATTGACTATAATGGTCAGGACAGGTTGGAACTTCTGATAAAGCTGCTTTTGCCGACAGCCCTCCCCATCCCTCTTGCCAATTTGGCAAACGGATGTTATTTCAGTGCAGAAAAAAGGGAGGCTATCCTGAAAGCGCCTCTCTATGAAGAAGAGATGAAATATTTTTATTTCAACTACAAAGACTACTACTATCTGCCGGAAGAAGACATTGCCCTACATAAATCAGTGTCTTCCTTCGTGGATAAATCCCGCCGTATCCAGGCCACGGCATCCACCTGTTACACGAGAAAATTCGGTCTCTTTCTGCCGCAGTGGGACATCTTTATCGAGCCCTTCTTCAAACGCAGCTACAAGGACAAAGAATGCTTCTTTGAGCTGACGGACGAGCGCAAAACCGACCGGGAATTCTTTTCCCGCTACGCTCAATATCTGCTCGGAAAGATGGCGAAAACTTACTAACCGAAATACTCTTTCGCGCAAAAAGGCAGCGATTCATCGCTGCCTTAAAATTTACTCTGATTTAAACGGGTCTCTGATAGAAGAAAGAATTCTTTCGATCAAATCCCACATCCCTGTAGTTGATGATCTGTTCCGTACTGCCGATAAACAAATATCCACCCGGCTTCAGACTCTTCTGGAACTTGCGGAAGACCTCGTCCTTCGCCTCCTCTGTAAAATAGATCAACACATTACGACACACAATCAAATGAAAATCTGTCGGATATGTATCCTTTAAGAGGTTGTGTTCCCTAAATTCCACTCTGGACTTCACCTCATCGGAAATCTGATAGGAGGGCCCGATCTTCGTAAAGAATTTCTTCTTCAAATCGGCCGGCACACCCGCCACGCTCTTCTCACCGTATAAGCCCAACTTCGCCTTCTCAATCACCTGCTTATCCAGATCCGTCGCATAGATCTTAATCTGGTTGATAGGCAGATGCTTTGACAATGCCATTACAAGAGAATAGGGCTCATCGCCGGTAGAACACGCCGCACTCCAAATCTTTAAACTCTTGCCGTAGCGCTTAATCAGCTCCGGAAAAACATCCTTATCCAAAAGCTCCCACTGATCAACATTCCTGTAAAACTCCGATACATTGATTGTGAGATAATTGACAAACTCCTCAAACTTTGCTGTATCCGTTTTCAAAAGGGAAATATAATTTTCATATCCCACAATTTTATTTTTTGAAATCAGCGTGTCAATCCGACGCTTCATCTGCTTTTCTTTATAGGCGTTTAGATCAATCTTGGTAAGGTCGAAAACCGCTTTCTTAAAGTACTCGTAATCATATCCCATGAATACTCACCGTCCCCTATACTTTACTTTTATGATAGATTGGCCTGCGAAATGCAAATTCCCAATAATTTATTCTGCGTCTGCGCTCTCTTCCGCAATTACCGCATCAATATCTACAGATACAACATCCTCATCCTCAGCCTTTTCCGCCTTGGGCTCTGCAAACATCGCCTTAATGCTCAGACTGATCTTCTTGTCCGCCTCGTTAAAATCAACGACCTTCGCAGTTACTTCCTCACCGCTCTTGAGAACGTCCGAAGGCTTTTCAATATGTTCTTTGGAAATCTGAGAAACATGTAACAGTGCGTCAATGCCGGGCTCAAGCTCAATGAATGCGCCGAAATCCGTCATTCGCGCCACCTTGCCGGTCACCACGGAGCCGACTGCATACTTATCAGCAGCATTCTTCCATGGATTCTGATCCTCAAACTTAAGGCTCAGCGCAATCTTTGTGCCGGAAATATCCTTAATCAGCACCTTCACCACGTCGCCAACCTTAAATACTTTCTTCGGATTCTCCACTCTGCCCCAGGACATCTCGGAGATATGGAGCAGGCCGTCGCAGCCGCCCAGATCGATGAATGCGCCAAAGTCTGTCACATTCTTAACCGTACCCTCCACAGTGTCTCCCACTTTAATGGTCTCAAAGAGCTTCTTCTGCAGTTCCGCTTTCTCCTCAAGGATCAGCTGCTTTCTGTCGCCGATATATCTTCTTCTCTTCGGATTATACTCGCTGATGACAAACTGAATCTCCTGACCTGCATACTTGGTCAGATCCTTTTCATAAGTATCCGATACAAGGCTTGCCGGAATGAAAATTCTCACTTCCTCTACCACGACGCTTAAACCACCGTCCAGAACCTGCGCCACCTTAGCCGTAAGTACTTCCCTGTTCTCGTAAGCTTCCTCGATCCGCTTGTTTCCTCTGTCCGCCGCAAGACGCTTGTAAGTCAGAAGAACCTGTCCCTCTCCGTCGTTCACCTTGAGCACCTTTACCTCCATGGTGTCTCCCGGCTTCGCGACAGTTGTCAAATCAACATTGGGTTCGTTTGTATATTCATGTCTGGTAAGAACACCATCTGACTTATATCCGATGTTGAGAATGATCTCTTCCGGTTTCACATCAATAACAGTACCTTCAACAACCTCTCCTGTGTGTATTGTCTTTAAAGACTCCTCTAACATTTGTTCAAAAGTTAATTCTGACATAATTTTGAACCTCCTCGATAATATTGTTTGGGGTGGAAGCCCCTGCTGTAATACCCACCAGTCGGACAGATTTAGGTAATTGTAAATGCAAGTCATCGAGTGTCTGTATATAGTAGGTCATCCGGCACTCCTGCCTGCATATCTCATAGAGTTTCCTTGTGTTAGAACTATGATTCCCACCTATTACTATCATTACATCAACCCGAGCCGCAAGTTCTCTGGCCTCGGCTTGTCGCACTTCCGTAGCGTTACATACAGTATTCACAACACTACCATTGTAACCTTTTTTATTGAAAATTTCAACCACATCTTGAAATTTCTTGTAGTTAAATGTCGTTTGCGAAACAATACACAATTCCTCCCCGTCCTTGCAGACAAACTTTTCCGCTTCTTCCACGGATTCAATCACGCAGGTGGAAGAACCGGACCAGCCTCTGATTCCCTCCACTTCCGGATGTCCCGCGTTTCCCACAATGATAATATGCTTTCCCGCCGCGCTCTCCCGTTCCACCGTAGTGTGAATCCGTTTGACAAAAGGACAGGTGGCATCTACCACCTCAAATCCAAGTTCCTTCAGCCTTTCGCAGACACATTTCTCCACCCCGTGGGAGCGGATAATCACCGTGCCCCTGTCAGCCGCCGGAAGAGACTCGGCCTCCTCCAACGAGGAGAGCACCTTCACACCCCTCGCCTGAAGATCCCGGACCACTTCCTCGTTATGTATGATCGGCCCGAAGGTGTAAATAAGCCCCCCGTCCCTCTTATGATTCTCTATCTGTTCGTACACCGTGTCCACCGCACGCTTCACGCCGAAGCAAAAGCCCGCGTGTTCGGCTAAAATCACTTCCATAATCAGCCTCCACACAGTGCAATAATGGCATCCGCCACCTCTTCAATCGACATATGGGAGGAATCGATCAAAACGGCATCCTCCGCCTGCTTTAAGGGTGAAATCTCCCTCGTCATATCCTGGCGGTCACGCGCAATGATATCCTTTTCGATGGTGGCAAGATCGCAGGCCTCCCCCTTCTGTGTCAGCTCTTTGTAACGGCGCAGCGCCCTCTCATGACTGTCCGCTGTCAGATAGACCTTGACCTGCGCCTTTGGCAGCACACAAGTGCCAATATCCCTGCCGTCCATAACCACATCCGCATCTGCAGCCAGCTTTTGTTGAAGCTCCACCAATTTTTTCCGCACTCTTGGGTTTGGACTGCTGACCGAAGCCATTCTGCCCACTTCCTCCGTGCGGATATAGGGATTCACATTTTCGCCGTTTAGATACACCACCTGTTCACCGTTCTCATAGCCTATGGTGATATCCGCCCCCTCGCATTTCTCATCGATCTGGTCAGGCGTCGCCTTCTCCCGCAGCAAATACAACGCCATAGCCCGGTACATGGCTCCTGTGTCCACATAGATATACCCTTTTTTCGCCGCTATCTTCTTTGCAATCGTACTCTTTCCCGCGCCTGCCGGCCCGTCTATCGCTATATTAAATCCCATGCCAATTACTCCCTTCCTCTTCTCGCACAGCTGATCCCCGCAAGATATCCCGTGGACCAGGCAATCTGTAAATTAAAGCCGCCGGTCAATCCATCCAGATCCAACACCTCTCCCGCAAAATAGAGTCCCCGCACAAGCTTTGACTCCATCGTGGAGGGATTGATCTCCTTCACCGTCACTCCTCCCTGCGTGATCACCGCCTCGTCATACCCTCTCTTTTCCTGTACTTTCAGGGTAAACGCCTTCGTCAGCTCCACAAGCCGCCTTCTCTCCTGTCTGGTGATCTCATGTACTTTCTTCTCCGGATCAATCCCCGACCTCTCTATCATAACAGAAATCAGTTTCGCCGGATAGAGCCCATTCAGGGCATTTTTAAACTGTCTGTTTACATTCTCCTCAAAATCCCTCAGAATCCGCTTGTCCAACTGTTCCTCTGAAAGGGCCGGTTTCAGATCCACCGTGAGAAACACCGCCTCTTCTCCCTTCTTTTTCCCAAAAAAACTGCTCGCCGACAAGACAAGCGGCCCGCTCACCCCATAATGGGTAAAGAGCATCTCTCCGAATCCCTGATAGAGTTTCTTTTTTCCACAGCTCATGGTCAAAGACACGTTTTTGAGGGATAACCCCTGTAATTTTTTGCACCAGTCTTCCGCAGCTGCAAGAGGCACCAACGCCGGTTCACATGTCTTCACCTTGTGGCCGAGCGATTCCGCCATACGGTATCCGTCCCCGGTTGATCCTGTTGTCGGATAGGAGAGACCGCCCGTCGCCACAATCACGCTGTCTGCCACAATCACACTGCCATCTGTAAGTTCCACGCCCGTCACCCGGCTCTCCTCGCTCACCACCCGGCGCGCTCCGCAGTGCAGTCTCACCTCAACTCCTTTTTTCTTCAGAAGCCTCTGAAAGGCCGCCGTCACATCTGACGCGTGATCCGAACTGGGAAACACCCGCTCTCCCCGCTCCGTCTTTAAAGAACATCCGTTATCTTCCAGGAGCGTCATCAACGCACGGTTGTCCAATTCATGAAAAGCGCTGTATAGAAATTTGGGATTGCTCACAATATGTTCAAAAAACTCGTCCCTCCCGCAGGCATTGGTCACATTACAGCGGCCCTTGCCGGTAATGTAAAGTTTTTTCCCGAGTTTTTCATTCTTTTCTACAATAATAACGCGGCGTCCGCATTCTGCCGCCGCGACCGCCGCTATCATGCCCGCCGCGCCCCCGCCGACCACGACAACCTGATCTTTTTCCATATCCATATCTTTCTAGTCCGATTTCCTCCGAAGCGGATAATTCAACATCGGCTCCTCATCTATAAAGTTAATCTCATCATTCAGGTAAACCTGATAATTATTCCAAGCCTCTTCCAGATTCTTAAGGTTATCCTTCACTTCCTCCGGCTGCTTTAAGCACATCGCCACCACCAGGGCGTTGATCATACTTAAGGGCGCCACCAGGGAGTCCACGATGGACACCATATCGCTTCTGGCAAACAGATTACAGGAGGAGTACAAATTCATCGGAGAATGCACCGAATCCGTCACTGCAATCACCTTTGCGTTTCTATCATTGGCAAACTCCATCGCTTTCAGAGTTCTCATAGAATATCTCGGAAAGCTGATCCCCACAAAAGCGTCCTGCTCGTCGATGCGGATCATCTGCTCAAAGGTCTCCGACACACTGGTAGTCCGAAGGAGCACCACATTTCCACGGATCATATTCAAATAAAACTGCAAAAAATCTGCTAAGGGCTCGCAGCTTCTGACCCCCATTATGTAGACCGTCTTTGCCTCCAGAATGATATCCACCGCCGTCTCAAAAGCAGTCGGATCCAAATTGTGAATGGTATCCTGAATCTTCTCAATATCGGCCTGCAAAACGGAGTTTAAGATTTCAGACTGGCTGCTCTTTCCATACTTCGCACCGATCTTCTGTACGGAGTTGATTTTATTCTGCACCCAGTATTCCAAGTCTCTCTGAAACTCAGGATAGCCCTCATAGCCTATGAACATGGCGTAACGCACCACGGTGGATTCACTGACACCCACCGTATCCCCCAACTTTGCCGCCGTCATAAACACCGCCTGATCATAGTGGTCATAAATGAATGCTGAGATCGCCTTCTGCCCCTTGCTCATCTTGCCGTAATATTCGTTAATTCTGGTTATAATGTCATAACGATTCTCTATTACCATGTTACCGCTCTCCCGGCGCTATCAAATATTCTGAAAGGCGTTATAGGACTCCTCCAACAGCTTGATGGTGTCCTCCTCCTGTAAATCGTAATCCCCTGTCAATGTCATACAAGCCGCCCCATGAATAAAAATCCACATCTTCATGAACATGCCGCTGGGATCTTTACAGCCAAAAATTTTTGCACTGTTGATCTCCCGCACCACCGCACCGTTCTTGCCGTTTAACATATCATAAAGGCTTTTACCGTGCCGGTTCTCCGAAAGGAATAAAAGGCGGAAAAGCTGTTGCTCCTCCTGGGAAAAACGAATGTAGGCAAGCCCCAGATTGACAAAGGGCGTATTGTTGATCTTCGGGAACTCCTCGTAGTAGGTATTGAAAAATTCCATTGCCTTCACGAAGAGATCTTCTCCCAACTCCTCCATGTTCTTATAAACCCGGAAGATCGGTTGGGTGGAGCATCCCGCCCTGGCCGCAAGCGTTCTCGCGCTCACCTGGTCAAACCCTTCCTGCCTGGCCATCTCAAAGGCCGCGCTCAATATGTCGTTTTTCGTGATTGTCTCTTTTCTTGCCATAAGAATGTACCTCTCTTGTAACTTTTTACAGCATCTTTTGGTAACGTATGTTATTATAATACATTATGTAACCTAAGTCAAGCCCTTTTAGGGAAAAAAAGTGACCCCTTGGAAGTAAACTTCCGGGATCACTTTCTTTCACGCCTGCTCTGCTTTGTGCTTAAACAGGGTATACGTTATTCTTCGTATCCGCCTGGGTCATATCAACTTTTTCCTGCTGCGCCTGACGATACTTGAAGTAGTCGATCGCCACCTGTGGGAACAGCGCGTAAGACAGAACGTCCTCGTCCTGCTGTTTCCACTCCTTCATCTCCGCTTCCAGACCTGCAAGCTCCGGCTCAGTGTGGCCGGTCGCCTCTGCGGAACGTGCGGTGGAACGAGGCTCACCGGGAATTACCTTGTCGATCACTTCCTGGCTCATCGGCTTAACCGTCTGTCCGTAATTACCGCGAAGCAGATCCTTGAACTCTCCTGTCGCCATCTTATATCTCTCACCCATCAGCACATTAAATACTGCCTGCGTGCCGACAATCTGGGAAGAGGGCGTAACAAGCGGGGGCTCGCCGCAGTCTTTGCGGACTCTGGGAATCTCTTCGAGCACATCCTGATATTTATCCTCCGCCTTCTGCTCCTTCAACTGGCTTACCATGTTGGACAGCATACCGCCCGGAACCTGATAGCGCAGCGTATTGATGTTTACGCCGAGCACCTTCGTGCTCATCAGGCCGGATTCGATACATTCCTCACGGTAAGGACGGAAGTAATCTGCGATCTCCGCCAAGATATTCTGGTCATATCCGGTATCGTAAGGTGTGCCCTTGAAGGTCTCCACCATAACCTCTGTCGCAGGCTGGGACGTACCAAGCGCAAACGGAGAAATCGCACAGTCGATCACATCCACGCCGGCCTCAACCGCTTTCAGATAGGTCATGGACGCTACACCGGACGTATAGTGGGTATGCAGCTGAATCGGAAGCTTTGTGCTCTCCTTTAAGGTCTTTACGAGCTCTGCCGCGCGGTAAGGAACGAGCAGACCCGCCATATCCTTGATACAGATGGAATCCGCACCCATCTCCTCAATCTTCTTCG
>CAMXPV010000060.1 GCA_947245585.1 uncultured Lachnospiraceae bacterium
CTACATAGTGCCTTTCCACGATAATTTTTGTGGGTGGGTGCTGTCGGGTGGCTCTTTGTCCTGCCTTTTTGTCTTTGCTCATAAATCTGCTCCTTTACAATAAAATAGAGCGCATAGATTTGTTTTCTATACGCTCTGACGCTGTGTTACTTGTTCAGTTGTGATTGTAGTAATGGTTGTTTAGACAAACGGGAATTTGTTCTTATTCTTTCAAAACAATTGACATTCCATTTTGGCAAATTATTTCAATC
This sequence comes from uncultured Lachnospiraceae bacterium, assembly GCA_947245585.1. GTDB lineage: Bacteria > Bacillota > Clostridia > Lachnospirales > Lachnospiraceae > UBA3282. The sequence goes on from CAMXPV010000060.1 coordinate 252, forward strand.
TTTCCATCTATAATTTTATATGCTTCTCCAAAAAGTCTAGTAACACCATCTTCAATAGTTATATAGCTTCCATCGTTCAAAGCAATTATCTCATGTCCCATACTATCTTCAAATGTGATATCTTCAATCAAGCGAAACCCGTCAAGCCATTCCTCTCTCAGGCTTTGAAAATGAGGAAGTATATTTATATTAGTGATACCAAGTCCCTGAATCCATCTCGTATAATTAGGGTCGATTGCTTCTCCTTCCATTTCAGGTCCAGCATACACAATGTCAGCACAATTCATAGAACCTGCACTCCAAGAAATTAGAAGTCCATTAAAATCTTCCAGTCTGTTTTTCAAACCAATTCTATGAAAGAAGTTATTTTGCGTTGGCACATGTCCTCCTGCTAACAGCACAACATCCATTTCTTTAATTTTGTCTGCTAATTTTTCATTTCTATTATCGCATATCTCCATACAAGAAATACTTAGTCCACTCATAGGGAATGATTGTGTAAAACATTCACAAATCGTATCATTTCTTTCATAGTCATTAGGCGAAGCTGCGATAATCATCACTTTAGAATTGTGAATCCACTCATTTTGAATTTTTTCTAAAAAATTGTTATACCCCAATAATGGTGCTGGTATTCTTTTACCATTTTCCTTTATCGAGCCACCTATAGAGCTTGTCATTATTATTTTCATTTTTCAATATCTACCTCCATAACTTCCGATTTGTATTTCTAATAGAATACCATAACCATACTCATATTTCTATCGAATTTCCATTAAATTTCTTCCTCCCTCCGTTTCGTTTTGTTCTGTTGCCTGTTGTGCTGTCGGCTCTCGTTCTGAAACTCCCTCTCAAGGTTCTTCTTGTTGTAGCTGATATCTACGCAGCCGGATTCTGTCTGATAATCTGGCAGTGTTTTTGCCAACTCCGGATTCATAATGGCAAATTTAGGCCGGGCAAGATTATCATCATAGGCACGTTTTGCATGTGTCTTTTCATTCGTAATTACGCTCCCCCTGGAAGTTTCACTACCTGCCGCAGAAATTGTCAATATGCTTGCAACCGGAAGACATTTCTCTGCCGTTCTGGTATGTTCATAAAGTTCCCACACATCTTTTTCCGGTTCTGCCAATCCATAAGCAATCGCTTTTGCAGTATCAATGGCACTTCCTCCACCAATTGCCAACAGAAAATCAATTTGCTCTCTTTTACCAATCTGAATCCCCTCATATACTTTTTCAAGACGCGGATTCGGAACAACTCCACCCAGTTCAGCAATGTGGAGCTCCTCTTGTAATAAAATAGTTTTTACTTCTTCCAACAGACCAGAACGAATTGCACTTTTTCCACCATATACAATTAATACACGGCTTCCTCCATATTCCCGGATTAGTTTACCTGCCTGCTGTTGCGTTGCTTTCCCAAATACTACGCGGGTCGGTGAATAATACTCAAAATTATTTGCCATTCTCTGTCTCCTCCTGATTTTCTTGAATTTCTTATGTGCATTTTATCTAAATACATACATTATTTCCATGATAAACGCGTCATTTTCTTGTATTATTACGACAAATATGGTATATTTATTATAAATTTGCTCTGCTTTGGAGGAATCTTTCTATGGAGATTTTAAATCTTGACGAAAACAAAATTGAACAAATTGAAGGAATGTCAACAGATTATCCCTATTGTATGCACCAACGTAATCTGACGAACATTGTAATTCCGTGGCATTGGCATGAAGAACTAGAACTGGGTTATCTTGAAACAGGAACAAGCATTATCACAACGGTAAATGCCGAGTACACCATTCATCAGGGTGATGGATTTTTCATCAACACAAATGTTATGGATACGAAAAGAAATGCTATTCCAGGACAAACCGCACTGGAAATCAATCATATTTTTCATCCTGTTTTTCTAAGCGGACACTTTAAAAGCCGTTTTGAGACCAAATATCTTAATCCCATTTTGAAAAACAGACAAATAGAAGTACACATTATTCGGCATGGTACTCCGTCAGGCAATGCTATTCTGTCTAACCTTATTAAACTAAAGGAATTGCAGCGAAATCCTAATGTTGAAATCCAGACTCGAAATCTTTTATCAGAGACTTGGCTCCTGTTGCAGGAAGAATTGCTTACAAACTTTCATGGAACTATATGTCCCTCTGAATATGAAAACAAATTACGGAATATGCTTCTATTTATTCATACTCATTATTCAGAAAAACTATCCCTGGCGGAAATTGCCTCTAGCGCCAGCCTTAGTGCCAGAGAAGCGCAACGCTGCTTTCAACGTGTTCTTCATCAGAGTCCAAGCGAATACCTGATTGCTTATCGTCTGAATCATGCTAAGAAAATGCTTCTGGAAACGAATGACTCAATTACAGAAATTGCTTTTCGCTGTGGATTTTCAGATGCTCCTTATTTTTCCAAAACGTTTCGGAAAGATACCGGAATGACTCCGAAGGAATATAGAAATTATCAATTTTCGGCACAGTTCTAGTGTCATCGGAATATTTAAGCGCCAGAATCAGGTCTTGCACTGTTAATCGGCAGCTGCCGAACATAGCCAAAAAGTCGTTGTATTCTTCTTTGGCCAGTACCCCTTTTGTGCCTGGGGATTTGCTTATTTGAATTATCTCCGAACCCCTTCCTCTGTAAAAGTTCTTTTTAACGCCTTCTCTGTCAAAAATATAGACCCTATTAAAAGCACAATTTGAATAAATGTCAAAATCAAGCCAACAATTCCGATCTCCTCATCTGAAGCTCCGTAAAACGGAAGATGAATCATGATCGATGGAACCAAAATAACCCAACCAATTCTCCACCAAAGTTTTCCATTATGATGATGAGCAAAACGCCATGTATCCATATTTTTCTTCGAAAGAGAGGTTCTATATCCAATCAAAGAATTTATCTCTTGCGGCGGACGCTTCCACATGAATCGTCCAACAATGATCATTAACAAAGGAATTAATAAATCGCAGCAGAGCATAAACCACCAAAACCACATATCACTTACCTCCACAACTTCGGAATTTACAGCAACAGAGCTGCAAAAACTATCATTACTACCGCAATCCCGGATAGTGCTATTTTTATCACTTATTTTTTGCGATTCTATATCAAACTCGTTACCTGGCGCTCATCTTCTTTCACCTATATGTTATTATCATTTATACAGTACATTCCTCTCTGACTTTTGTATTAAAAGTCCTTTATCTATTTTTCCATAATCAATTCTTTACATTTCCATTCTTCACCCAGAATACAATATTTTTCTGTTGTTTCAAGAACTACATCGCTAAAACCGACTGCTTTATAACAATAATAGGCCGGAAGATTATTCTCAAAAACGCCCAATGATGCTTTTTTTGCCCCATATAGTTCAAATACAAATTTTAAACCTAACTGGAGCATCGCTTTTCCATAGCCCTTCCCTCTCTTGTGCGGATTAACAATAACAAAGCCAAAGCGCAATTCATCCAATGATTCATTCGGGTTCCTTAGTGTAAAAAAGCCAACGATTCCCGTTTCGTCAAATGCAGTAAACGGCATTAGAGATTCAACAAAACTAAATTCATTTTGTGTGATAGGATAATTACCAAGTATACCTGCTGTCCATTGATAGAATGCTTTTTCATCCTGACACCACGATAATATCGTATCTACATCCGAAGTGTTATATGGTCTTATTCTAATCATGTGTTTTTCCTCTCTAGCCTCATCAGTAAAAGGAATCCTTGAAACGGAAAGGCCTCCTTTTACTCATATCTGTAATATATTATTCATCAAACAAATCTGCATGTGTGCCTGGGGATTTAACAATTAGATATTTTCTGTCCATCCTCTCACTTCCCGCGCCACATTGACATCCCGTCTCCCGAAAAATCATTGGGCCGTCTTTTAAAACCAAATTTTTCATAAAAAGGCTCCTTATCTTTCGCAGCGCCCAGAATGAACATAATTCTGTCTCCCTCACAGGCTGCATCCATGGTTCTGTCAATCAGCCCTTCCACGATCTGTCTGCCGATCCCGTGACCCTGATATTCTGGCCGCACAATCACATCCCCCAGATATGCCGTATACCCGAAATCAAAGAGCATTCTGCCCATACCAACGATCCTGCCCTCATCCCGGACTGCTGTCAAAAAGGTAGTGTGCGTAAGCCCTCTCTCAGCCTGTCCCTCCGTGATCGGACGCCACCCTACACTGATGCGGAGTTCATTATATTCCTCTCCGGTCATCTTGTCCCCGTACTGTAAATTCATAGCAATTCCTCTTTTCTCTTTCAAATAACAGTCACTTCATTTTAACCGATACAGCGCAATGACGCAATGCCAAACAGCCCACCACGCAAATGCCGGCCATACAGGAAACCGAACTGGAAAGAGAGGCAATTCTGTGATATCATGCAATCAAACAAAACTGTCAGGAGAACCGTGATCTTGAAAAAGAAAACATTTTATATAAAAAATCCGCTCACCGTCATCGCAAGCTGCATTTTCCTCCTCTGTCTGCCCGTCCTGGGGATTCTTTCGTCCTACGCGGATCAAAATTCCTCATCTGCGCCCCGGTCAGAAGGCTCCGGCCTCATATTTCGGTCTGGCAGCCGCAGCTTAGCACCCGCACCCGAACAGGATGCCGACGGCTACTATCTGCTTCGCAGCCCGGAGGATTTCAAATGGTTCATCTCCACGATCAATAAGGGCGATGACGAAATCAATGTGCGCCTGTGTAACGACCTGATTTTGAACGACACTTCCGACTGGGAAACCTGGGCGGATACGCCCCCGGAAAACACCTACCATCCCATGCGCAGCTTTAACGGCCACTTCGACGGCTGTGGATATGCGTTGGAGGGCTATTATCCGGACTTCTCCCCGTCAGGCAGCTGGCAGGCATACATGGTTACCTCTCTGAAAGAAAAAGCCCGGATCACCGACCTTCACATTCGCAACGCCTTTGCCCGCACCACCTACGAGGACAGTTCCTATGAGGAAGACAACGGCGGCATCAATGTGGCTAATGCCGCTGTACTCTGCTTTTCCAACGAGGGTGTGATCGAAAACTGTGACATCCACGCGAAAGTGATGGGTGCCTGGAGCGCAGGCGGCATCGCTGACATCAACTATGGCCAAATCCGTAACTGTCATTTCTCTGGCAGCGTGGAGGCCGTACTGGCCTCGGACATCATACGGCCGGACCCTTTTCCCGGCGCAAATACTCTCTATGTCGGCGCAATCTGCCGCATCAACGAGGGACTGATAAGCGGCTGTACAAACGATGGGACAGTCACGCTTCACAGCCTGCCCGAAGATTACTATATGACCTACGCCGCAGGGGGAATCGTAGGCCGGAACGCCAAAGAGGGGATCATTGAAGACTCGGAAAACAGCGGTCCCGTTACCTGTCCTCAGTTGGCAGGCGGCATCGTCGGCGCAAGTTGGGGCGGCATCGCCCGCTGCGTCAACAACGGCAGTGTCCATGTGGAAGAGGCAGCCGACTTAGCACATACGGAATCCCTGATCTCAGCAGGTATCTGTGCCTCCAACGGCGGTTCAATAGACACCTGCATACACACCGGCACCGCCACCATAAGCCAGACGATTATGAGCTTCTATGCGCCCATATACGGCATTGCCTGCAACACGGTCAATCCCGGCAAGGGCACCATCACGAACTGTTATTATGTGAAGGAAAACACCGCTCAGGTCTATCGCCAGTCGGGCGTACACAAACTCTCCGCCAAAGATGCGGCTGACCCCTCTCCCTATCTGACCGGCGCAAAAAGGATAGAAGACATCGACACATGGGAGCTTCTCCCCGCTCTGCCCTCTTACCCCGGCACCGATGAGGCGGACTATATCCATCTGGGATTCGGCCCCTCCTCCGATATCGCTTATGAGGTGCAGTCCGGCGACAGCCTCTGGAAGATTGCGGAAAAGTTCTACGGCGACGGACGTTATTATGAACTCCTGGAACAGCGGCCTAATGCCGCACTCCTTCCCGGCGCGCTGCTCAAAGTGCCGCACAAAGACTACTATCTGCTTCGCACCAACGACGAAGAGGGGCACGGTTGGTCTTACTGCATCCTCCCCTCCGGCGAATTCTGTCCCACAACCTTCAACGCCGCCAAACCCATCAACTGGTACTACGGTTCCATGGATTTTGCGGCAGGCAGGGGATTTGACGTGATGTGGGAAAAAGACAAAACGCTGGGGCAGGATGTGCCCGCATCGGATGTCCGCATCCTCTACCGCATGGACGGCAACCCTGACGGTGATTTTTTTGCAGACTGGGAATCGGTTCAGGAAAGTATCCGCCAAAGCGCCACAGCCTGCTGCGGCAGCGCCATTGACAGTCTTCGTTTTTACCGGTACACACTGGATCAGGGCGAAATGCTCTACGGTTTCTCTTTCCGCCTCTACCGGCCCACAGACACCTTGCAGTGCGCTGCCTTCTACCGGGTCGAAGAAGGACTGTTGGCAGAATATGTCGGGATTGCACCGATGCAGGAGACAGATCCTGTTCTGGAGCGGGTCCGCTATCTGGCCGCCGAGATCGACAGCACGCTGTCCGGCGAAGAAATCCAAAGCGACTGCGACGAGTTTTACGGCAGGGAAAATTGGAATTTTCCGCTGCTTCACAATCCCTTTGCCGCCGCCCTCGTCTACGACAAGGATGCGGCATGTGACTCCTATATGCTCTTTACGGGCGTGCAGTAAATCACTCCTGCACCCTGATTCCATCCCTCCGCCCCATACCACCTTACAAACAAGGGCGAAGTATGTTATAATTTTACTGTTCATACAAAAATTCCCTTCTCTCATATCCAAATATACTAAGATCTGGCAGGATGGGGAATCATTATCTTATCTAAAGTTTAAGGAGGAATCATAATGGGAACTACCAAGTATGCGGGGACGCAGACAGAACAGAATCTGAGAACAGCATTTTCCGGCGAATCGGAGGCGAGAAATAAATACACCTACTTTGCGTCGGTCGCAAAAAAACAGGGTTACGAGCAGATTGCCGGCCTGTTTTTAAAAACAGCGGAAAATGAAAAGGAACATGCAAAGCTGTGGTTTAAAGAGTTAAATGGCCTCGGCGATACCGCGGAAAATCTTCTTTCGGCTGCAGAGGGCGAAAACTTTGAATGGACCGACATGTACGCAGGTTTTGCCAAAACGGCGGAGGAGGAAGGATTTCCCGAACTGGCGGCGAAATTCCGTCTGGTGGCCGACATTGAAAAACACCACGAGGAAAGATACCGCGCACTGTTAAAGAATGTGGAGACAAAAACGGTGTTTGAGAAGAGCGAGGTAAAGGTATGGGAATGCCGTAACTGCGGGCATATCGTCGTTGGAACGACAGCGCCCGAAGTCTGCCCTACCTGCAGCCATCCGCAGAGCTATTTTGAGATTCATGCAGAAAACTATTGATTTTATTGGGAATACACGAGATAAGGGGCAGCCAAAAGCTGCCCCTTTGTTGTCACGCTGTCTCTTCGCTTAACTGGAAATGTCCCACCATCTCCTTCAGCGCAGCCGCGATCTCATTTACATTCTGAATATTCTCCAGGATATCGCTTGATCTTGCTGAAAGATCATTGCTGTCCGTCGCAATCGTCACAACGCCGGTGGTACTTTCGGTGGTCGCAAGACCCACATCTGCAATTGAGGACGCCACCGCCTCGACCGATGCCAAAAGCTCCTGGGAAACCGCACTGAAATCGGTAACCAGATCATTCACATATTCCGCATCCCCGTTGTAGTCATCCGCCACCTTTATGAACATGCCGTAGTCCTTTGAGACATCGTTTGCCACAAAATCCAAAAGCTGCTCTGCAAACCCGGAAAGATTTCTCACTGCCGTCGTCACATCTCCCGTCAGCTTCTGAATATTTTCAACAATCGTCCGCGTCTGTTCCGCCAGAGCCTGAATCTCACCTGCCACAACGGCAAATCCTCTTCCGCTTTCTCCCGCCCGCGCAGACTCAATGGAAGCGTTTAATGCCAAAAGGTTTGTCTGGGACGTAATACTCTGAATGGAATTCGCCAGTGTCTTGATCTCATCTACCACCTGCGCATCTTCAAGCGCCTGCTTCAATTCCCCGCTGATCTGTCTCTTGATATCGGATGCCTTCTGTTTACTGGAGGAAGTATTGCCCTTCGCCGCTTCCGCTCTCCCGTGAATATCCGCCACCTTTAACGCGCCTTCCTGCGAGCGGGTTGCCACACTTCTCGACACATCCTCAATCTGTTTTGCCATCTCGCCGATCTGTGTGGAGGAAGCCGATGTCTCTTGCATCGCCGCCGACAATTCCTGCGTCGTAGCGGAAATGTCCGTAAGTTCATCATTCAATGCCCTTACATCCGTCATCACGTTCTCCACATCCTCTGCAAGAGAAAAACCGCTGTTTTGCACCCTTGCCAACACGGAATCCAGAGTCTGCGCCAATACTTCCATGGCCTCTCCCAGAACGCCAAATTCGTCTTTGCGCTCCAACAGTTTATCCCCCGCACGCACCCGCAGATCGCCCTTTTCCAGTTTCTGCGCCATATCCACGGTGTGCTTTAACGGCACTATGATATTTTCGGCTATGTAAATGGTCAACGCCACGAGAACTGCCAAGAGCGCCACCGCGCAGATGACCAGATAGGTTGTCCACTTCTTCGCGATCTCGTCAATGATATCCGATTCCGCCGCCAGCGTTTTCTCTATCTCATCCGTATAATTTCCCGTGCCGATCACCCATCCAAAGGGCTCGTAAAGCTTGGAATATCCTCTTTTACTGGAGGCCGCCGTCTCTCCGTTTTTGGGAAATCTGTAATCGGAATATCCGCCTTCCGGCTGCCTGCCATTGGCAATGATGTCCTTCATGTAATAGGTGCCGTCCGCATCCTGACTGTCCATGCGGTTCGTGCCCTCCGTCTCATTTCCCAGAAGAACAATACAGTTTCCTTCCGTATCATCCGCCCAGAAATAACCGTCCTCGCCGTACCTGAGCTCCCTGAGCATATCCGCCGCCTGCTGTTTTGCCTCCTCCAAGGTGCATTCGCCGGATTCATATCTCCTGTTATAGACTTCTAACATGGAGATCGCATTCTCTGTCTGCTCCTTAATCTGACTGTCATAATTGGCATACAGCTCTGCAGACAATGTGCCTGCCGCCTGCTGTTTGATGCCGTTCATGCCCTTAACTGCAAAAAGGGCGCAACACAGCATTGCTGATACCATAAGAGCCGCAAGCACCAACAACTTGTACTTTACCTTTAGATTTTTCATTTCTCCTTCCCTCTTTCCCCAATACAACAATATATGGTCACAATTCCCTGTATACACAATATCTGCATACACTAATACATTACACCTTTCCCTATGAAAAAACAATTATTTTAGCATATGTATTTCTTTATACACAATCTTCTTATAAATCCCTTTTCGTTTATGTTATAATGGACACAGAAAAACCGAAGATCTTCAGGTCTCTGCCGAGACAGAAATGAAATTGGAAAGGAGCACATCATGGTCAACAATTTTTCATTTTTTTGTCCCACCCGCATTCTGTTCGGGCACGATACGGAAAAGGAAGTTGGTAAACTTGTCAAAGAATACGGGGGATCACACGTCTTAATCGTATACGGCGGAAAGAGCGCTGTACACTTGGGCTTACTTGATCTGGTGAAATCCTCCCTCGATGCGGAGGGGCTCGACCATTCGGAACTGGGCGGCATCGTACCCAATCCCCACCTGGAAAAGGTGTACGAAGGCATCCGGATCGGGAAAGCGACGGGAACAGACTTTCTCCTCGCCATCGGCGGCGGCAGCGCCATTGACACGGCCAAGGCCATCGGTTACGGACTTGCGGAACCGGATCGCGACGTATGGGAACTGTTTCGCCATACAAGAAAGCCTGCGGCCTGCCTGCCCATAGGATGTATCGTCACGATCTCGGCCGCCGGAAGCGAGACTTCCAAGTCCTGTGTGATTACCAATAAAAAAACAGGTGAAAAGCGCTCCTGCAACAGCGCCTTCGCCTGCCCCAAATTTACACTTATGAATCCCGAACTCACGCAGACCCTGCCGGATTATCAGACCGAATCAGGGTGCACCGATATCATGATGCACACTATGGAGCGCTATTTTACAAACGGCGCAAAGATGGAACTTACAGATGCCATCGCGGAAGGCCTTTTAAGAACCGTCATGAAAAACGCATTGATTCTTCACGAAGAGCCCGACAACTATGATGCCCGGGCGGAAGTCATGTGGGCCGGCAGCCTCTCCCACAACGGCCTCACCGGCTGCGGCAACACCGCGGACGATTTTGTACCGCATAAACTGGAGCATGAGTTGGGCGGCATGTTCGACGTGACCCACGGCGCAGGACTGGCGGCGGTCTGGGGAAGTTGGGCGAGATACGTATACAAGGACTGCCTGCCCCGCTTTGTGCGCTATGCAGTCCATGTGATGGATGTCACCGCCAAAGGTTCCGAAGAAGAGACTGCGCTAGCCGGAATCGATGCCACAGAAGATTTCTTCCGCAAAATCGGTATGCCCGTCACCCTCTCGGAACTTGGCATTTCACCCACGGAGGAGGAAATCGAAAAGATGGCGGAAAGCATTTGGAACGCATATGGAGAGATTGGCTCCGCCAAAAAGCTGACCAAAGAAGACTTCATTGCCATCTATCGTGCCGCAAAATAAGAAACGGCATAGAAAACTCTCCCCAATAGGGAGAGTTTTCTATTTTTTCCCTTTTGTTCCAAGAAAAGTGGGATCACTTTGATAGGACTTAAACTTTTTTTCTATCTCCTCTTCCGGCAGCACACAGTGATAAATTTCCAGTCCGGCCACCTTGCCGTGGAAGGATTTCTGATACTCATCCCCTCCGATGACCACCCGGTCAGGCACTTTCAAATTCGGCGCCTTATCCCTGCTGCCGATCAACATACCGTTAAAATACAGTCTGACCAGTCCTGTGACCACATCATAGGAAACGCACAGATAAGCCCACTCTCCGGGCACCACCGGCCGGCCGAAAATATCAAACCACTCGTTCACTTCCCTGTCATCCTTCATGCGGAACACGCAGCTGGCGATCCCGTCCCATGGCACAATGCTCAAAAAGCCGTCCATAAACGTTATGTAAACCACGCTTGTCCATCTCTGCTCTTCCGCCGTGTTAACCCACAGACAAATGGTAAAACTTTCGCTGTACATAACGGATTTCGGCAGAATCACCGTATTTTCCTTCACCTTGCCTCCCGGGAAGGAAAGCGCAGTCTGGCCCGCCACCACACCGGCTTCATAGGTAATTCCCTCGCCCGCAGTCTTTCCCTCGTTCTTTCCGTCCGCATCCAGAAGATGATGGTCAAAGGAATAGACCGTGGGAATCCGGTTGCTGACAAAGAAGTAACGGTCCTGATACTTCTCAAAGAATACTTCCGGAAAAAGCGGGCCACCGTAAAACTCACCCAGACCAAGCTGCGCGCCAAAATTGGCCAACGCCCCTGCCTGCACGGTGTTTTCAATTCCCTGCGCCACGATCATAAACTGCAAATCCCGCCCCAGTCCAATCACATTGCGCAGCAGCAAAAGCGGTCGTTTATCATTGTCCGTATTGGAATGTAAAAGCCTCGGGTCCAGTTTCAGAATATTCGCCGGCACATGCTGCAGCACTTTGAAGGAAGAGGCAGAGCCAAAGTTTTCAATAGCAATCTCAACCCCCATTTCGGACAACGCTTCCACCGCACAGACAATTTTCTCGCCGCGTCCCAGAAAGCTCTCTTCCTCAATACAGATTTTCATTTCCTCCGCCTTGACCTGATATGTTTCCAAACATTTTCTGATATGGTTCATCCCATCTGCCTGTAGAATAAATCTGGCGGAGACACGGACATAAATCTGAAGGGATGCAAAGACGGTATCTTGCCAACGCTGTTTCCACTGACACACCCGCTCAAAAACCATCTTATCCAATTTTGTAATCACGCCGTACTGTTCCAACACCGGGACAAAAGTTTCCTCGCCGAAGACTTCCCCCTCCGGGAATTTCCAGTGCAGGACAGCCTTGGCCGCGTACACATCCGAATTTTGCAGATAAACCATGGGCTGAAAGCGCAATTCAAATTCTTCCTCCCGGAAAGCGGTAAGCGCTCTGTCTTTCATCGCCTTCTGCTGCGCAAGTTCCCTGCGTATGACCTCATAGTTTACATAACTTCCCTTTCCGTTCTTCTTGACATAGTACATGGCCTCATCGCCCTGATCCAGAATTACGGATAAGTTTTCCGAGACGCTCTGACCGCTGACAAGACCGATGCTGAAAGAGAGCACCTCCCGAAGCGATTCATCAAACTCCTCCCGGAGCCTTCTCTGCAACAGATCCAGTTTCTCTTCCGTATCCTCCACGCACACGCCCGCATCACAGAGTACCACAAACTCATCCCCGCCCAACCGCACCACCAGTTGTCCGGGAAACACCTCCTGAAGAAGTCTGCTCACAAAAATCAGCAGTTCATCCCCCTTGGCATGGCCGTACACATCGTTTACCAATTTGAAATTATCAATATCCATATAGAGACAATGAACATGCGCTTCTTTCGGCAGTCTGTCCCAAATCTCGTGCAGGCCTCTCCTGTTGACCATTCCGGTCAGATAGTCTGTATTTTTTTCACTCCCCGCCCGATCCATCAGGCTGTCGAATAAACTATTCATCCTGTCTCCCCAACGCGCTTCCTCGCAGTGCCGCTCGATTCCGCTTCGCTCCATCTCGCTCTCGGGCTTCGCTTTCCCTCGCAGTGCCGCTCGATTCCGCTTTGCTCCATCTCGCTCTCGGGCTTCGCCCTATGTATCCATCGGAAAAATCGTTTCGGTGAGCGAGCTCCCCAACGCTTTTTCCGCTGTCTACGCACTGCTCATGCCTACATGCACATTATAAAATAAAGGGGCCGCTGTTTCAACCAAAAATGGTGTCGCAGCAGCCCCTGGCAATGGAGTGTATGCCCGAAAGTTATTTTCCTAGCCTTTGACCGCTCCGGCCGTCATACCCTCGATAAAGTATCTCTGGAAACAGAGGAAGATGATGAACACCGGAAGAATACCAAACATGGAACCGGCAATCAACACATCGTAATTGTTTCCGTAAGGTGTAAGCAAAGTGTTCAAACCGATCGGCAGCGTAAACTTCTCCGGACTTCTATATACAAGCATCGGCCAAAGCACGTTATTCCATGAACCCATGGCACACAGAATCGCCATAGCCGCAAACGCCGGCTTCGTGATCGGCATCATGATCTTGAAGCAGATGCCGTACTCGGTCGCGCCGTCGATACGTCCCGCATCCAACAAATCCTTCGGCAGTCCGGTCATATACTGTCTAAAGAAGAAAATCGTGGAAGCGCCGCAGAGTCCTGGCAGCATCACGCCCCAGATGGTGTCAACCAGTTTCAGGTTAATCATCTCCTTGTAGAGCGGGAGAATCAGAATCTCAAAGGGAACCATCATAGTTGCAATAACCAAAAAGAACAGGAAATTCTTCAGTCTATAGTTGTACATCGTCAGACCGTAGGCCACGATGTAGCAGACAAGCAGTGTCAAAAATACGGTTACAAGCATCAGTACCAGACTGTTCTTATACCACATAAAGTACTTTTGACCATCCACATTTTTGCCAAACAAATATGTATAGTTGCCAAGCGTCATGGTGCTGAAGTCCAAATTGATACTAAGGCCCCGGCGGATCAGCTCTGTGCCGGGCCGGAAGGAAGCAATCAATCCGGCAAACAGCGGATATATGATCAGGAAGGAGAGAACCGCAAACAATGCAGTAGCAAACACGCTCAAAATGGTTCTCTTGGTTCTCATTCCTCCAGTTTCTTTGCCTTTTACAGAGGTCGTTTCTGCCATATCAGTCTTCCTCCTTCCCTAATGTCCCGTTTACAACGAGCTGTACGATATTGATAGCCAGTGCGATCACAAGCAGGACGATACCTACCGCGCTGCCGTATCCGAGCTGGTTCTTGGTAATGCCGCGCTTGTACAGATATCCCACGATCGTCAAGCCGATGTTGTTCGGTGAATCGGGGCCTGCCCACAACATGTAGGATTCCATAAACATTGCCAATCCTGCGTACACGCTGATTGTCAGCACATAAACGGTTGTCGGTTTCAAAAGAGGAATGGTCACATATCTGAATTTCTGCCATGCAGTCGCGCCGTCAATATCTGCCGCTTCATACATGGCGGTATCAATTGCTTTCAATCCGGAAATAAAGTAGAGCATATTGACACCGGTCCATCTCCAACACGCCACAAGCAAAAGAGCGCCAAGACCGGTGGCTTTTACTTTCAGCCATTTAAAAGTACCGAGTCCAAGGGCCGTCGTGATCACATTCATCTGCCCGGTAGGATACTCGGAAAACATCAGTCGAAACAGGGTACCGGAGATAACTACGGAAGTAA
>CAMXPV010000061.1 GCA_947245585.1 uncultured Lachnospiraceae bacterium
TTTGGGCATTCTCCTGTGTGAGAAAAGTCTGCAAAGCAGACTTAGTACTTCTTAGCGAAGCAGCCTCTGCTGCTGAGTTTTAGAAGTACTTCTCACACTATCCTTTCCGGCTCAGCGGAATCGTCAGATACACCCTTGTGCCGACGTCCTTCTCCGATTCCACATACAATCCGTACTGTTCCCCGTAATGCAGCCTTATGATCGCATCCACATTATTGTAACCGATACTCTCATGTCCGGGCGTCTCTCCCTCCGCTGTCTGTCCCGTCTCATTGAGGCGCTTTACCTCCTCCGCCGTCATGCCGCTCCCGTCATCCTGCACCATGATCCGCAAAATACCGCCTTCCGCAGCAAAGCTGCCGCTGTCTGTTTCCCCCGCATCCGTGCCGTCCACGCCGCTCTTTGCAGATGCCTGCACCAGAACCGTCCCCGCCTCACACTCCGCCAGCCCGTGAATGATGGCATTCTCCACGAGCGGCTGCAGAGTCAGCTTCGGCAGCATACAGTCCTCCAGTTCCTCCGGTATATCCACGATCAGCTCAAATTTATCCGCAAAACGGATCTTCTGAATCTCCGCGTAGGCCTCCACCAGTGCAACCTCCTGCGAAAGCCGGATAATCGGTTTTGCGGAAATGCTCATTCTGAGAATCTGCGCCAGATTGGAGGACATGGACACAAGCTCAGGCATCTCGTTCTCCTTCGCCATCCACTTCATTGTATCCAGCGTATTGTAGAGAAAGTGCGGATTTAACTGCGCCTGCATCATCTTGATATTGCTGTCGCTCAACTCCCGCTCCCGCTGGATCAGACGCTCGGTGTTGTCTATCAGATGCTTCGACATCACATTGAAGCTCTCCGTCAGCTGCCCAAGCTCGTCATCCCCGCCCACCTCAATGTGCGTCTCATAGTTTCCCCGCTTGATCTCCCCGATGGCATCCTGCATCCTCCGTATCGGCTTATAGATCAGGCGGCTGAAATAGTAGGACAGACACAGACAGGCCGCCACGCCGATTCCTCCGGACAGCACCGCAATTCCCAGCACATATTGTTTCATTCGGTTCAGGAAAGCCGTAGGCTGGCGGTACATGATATACAGACTGCAATCCTCGTTGTAATCCAGATAATAGTAGCTGTCCTTCTCCATACTTCTGCAGGGCGGTTCCATTTTAAACAGGGCCCTTCCTGCACTCACAACCTCCTCCGTATAACTCTCACTGGAAAAATATACAATCTCCCGAAAATCGTCCATCACATAGATGACGCCCTCTTTCTCCTTCCCGAGACCCTTGAGCATATTGTCAAAATTGTCCTTGACAATAGTGGCAATCACATAACCTTTTATTCCGCCGTCCGCCCCCTGCACCGTCCGGCCCACGCGCAGATATTCCACCCGCTTTTCACCCTCGTAGAGTCTGGCGTTGCAGACCACATACTCTCCCGGATGTCTGGCAGCTCTGTAGAGAATATTCCAATTCAGGGAAAGCTTTCTGCTGACGTACTTATTATCGGTCATGGTCATCTTCTTGAGACCTTCGCTGTCATAAATAGAAAAACCGGCATAGCTTCCGCATTCCCCCGAAGCCGCGTAGAGCTTCCGGTAAACATCCTCCGCAACTCCCTCCCGGTCTCCGTCCAGGAACTGTACAACCCCCTCGTCCTCACTCAGCCTGCCAATCGCCCTGAAAATATCGGAAAAAGCCTCCGTCATGGACTCTTCCGCTATCGCCAGCGTACTTTCCGCTTCCCTGTTCAGATGATTCCGATACGTCAGATTCAACACCTGGAGCAGCAGAAGGTAGCCGCCCAACATGGGGATCACGGATGCCGCGATCATTCCGGTAAAAGTTTTTCCGAGAAAGGATAACCTTCTAAACCGTTTCATATATGCTCCTTTCCCACGACAAATCGAGCAGGGAAGCGCTATCTTCCTCTACTCGTCGCGCGGTCTCCGATCCGCGCATAAAAAAGCGGCCGGTTCCAGCTTATATACTGGAACCAAACCGCTTTTTCTTAATGCCGGCGACCGGAATCGAACCGGTACGGGAGGTTAGTCCCGCAGGATTTTAAGTCCTGTGCGTCTGCCAGTTCCGCCACGCCGGCATATTGTGACAATCTGTTTATGAGTTTGTTTTGAAACGACCCGGATGGGACTCGAACCCACGACCTCCGCCGTGACAGGGCGGCGCTCTAACCAACTGAGCCACCGGGCCAGATACATTAAATTGAGAGTGGACCTTCGGGGACTCGAACCCAGGACCGACCGGTTATGAGCCGGTTGCTCTAACCAACTGAGCTAAAGGTCCGCAAACTCATAAAACTAATGACTCCAACGGGAATCGAACCCGTGTTACCGCCGTGAAAGGGCGATGTCTTAACCGCTTGACCATGGAGCCCCAACGACGATATGATACCATACTCCACCATGTTTGGCAAGCAAAAACGACGCGTAATATAAAAATTTTATATATAGCAGATCATTTGGAAGCAGAATTTTCGTTATATACTTATAAGGGGACTTCCCCGGGAGGAACAATCTTGACGCGTGAAGATAAATTGATACAAAAAATGGAGCAGGGAGATCCCGGCGCAGCGGAGGAACTGATTGCCCTATATTACCCTGAAATTCTCCGCTACTGCCTCTGGCACACACCCGACCGCTTTCTCGCGGAGGATGCCACACAGGAAACCTTTCTGAAGGCAGTGCGCTATTTTGACCGCTATATCCATAAAGGAAAGTTTAAATCTTTTCTCTACCGGATTGCCGCGAATACCTGCATAGATATCAGGCGGGAAACCCGGAGTCCCGATATTTCCCTGGAAGAATCGGGAATTGATCCGGCTTACTCGGAGTCGGCATTCGAGGCCGTCCGATCAGATATGGCATTGAGGCAGCTTGTGAGCGGTCTGCCGGAAAACCAGCGGGAAATCGTTCTCCTGCGCTTTGGGTCGGATCTGACCATGCGGGAAACCGCGGAAGTCTTAAATCTGCCGCTTCGGACGGTACAGTCCAGACTGCGCTCGGCCCTTAAACGGCTGAAAGCGGATCTTGGCAAGGTTGAAACCAATGATGACTTAATAAGAAAGAAAATAAAGGAAGGAGGCACGTCATAAAAATGAAATTATTGGAAAGCAGAACACAAAAAAACGGAATAAATTTAGAAGGGCAATTACGACAGGCTCTGCATCGGTCCCCCTCTGTCATCAGTGATGCGCACTTACAGGAAACAATTTTGCAGGCCGGAAAAGCTGCCTGTCAGAGACAGAATCGAAGACGCATTTCCTTCGCCCGTTTTCTGTGGAAACAGATTCCTTTGATCGGTTGGAAGCTTTGGTGCATACAGGGTATTTTTCTTCTGTCGGCATACGGCGTCCTCTCCGACTTTTCCGATTACCTGAAAGCCCCGCTGCGTCTGGCCAAACTTTTGTTTTGTCTGTCCATTGCGGTTTTCATGACGGCGCTGCCCCTGCTCTACCGTTCCGCCCGCTGGCGAATGCAGGAAATCGAAGCGGCGGCACGCTTTTCATCGATAAAGCTGCTGCTGTCAAAACTGATTGTGATCGCCATCGGGGATCTCTCCCTTCTTGGCGGCATTTTCCTCACCGCACTTGTGAAAACCTCTCTCAGAGCTGACACCATTGTCATTTATTTGTGCTTTCCGTTCCTCCTGGCAGGCGGCGGATGCCTGTTTATGCTGGGACATTTTCCCCCGGGCCGTTTTCTCACGGGAAGTCTTCTGTTCTGCTCCGCTTTGGCGCTGACATTTGCCTTCCTTCCCGAACAGCGCCGGTTATTGTTTCAACCAACTTTTTCTGCGGGCTGGGCTGTCGTCTGCGGGCTGCTTTTTGCCTTCTGCGCACACCAGATTCGCTATCTCATAAAGACCTCCACATATGTGGAAATGCAACTCACTTAATTTAACCGAGAATCAGGGGCATCCACAGCGCGCAGACTTTTTGCTCTGCAGACACCCATTGTCCGCGCACCGCGCAAATGCCCCGGAATGGAGCTTACAATGGATTTATATGTAGAACACCTTTGCAAACAATTTAAAGACATGACAGCCGTAAACGACGTTTCCCTGCAGATCACCCCAGGCGTGTGGGGGCTTCTGGGGGCGAACGGCGCAGGCAAAACCACGCTCATGCGGATGATCGCAGGCATTATGAACCCTTCTTCCGGGGAAATCCGATACGACGGCATTCCCATCCGCGAATTGAAGGAGCGGTACCGTGACGTGTTCGGCTATCTCCCGCAGGAGTTTGGCTTTTATCCCGAATTTACCGTCAAAGACTATCTGGAATATGTGGCAGTTTTAAAGGGCCTTACCGACAGGGACAGCAGGCGCAGGATCAACGAGCTGCTGGAGCAGATGACGCTGACCCATGCCAGGAACAAAAAAATAAACAAGCTGTCCGGTGGCATGAAACGCCGTGTGGGCATTGCGCAAGCCCTGTTAAACGAGCCGGAAATCCTAATTCTGGACGAACCCACCAGCGGGCTTGATCCCGGCGAGAGAGTCCGATTCCGAAACCTGCTCTCCGAGTTTGCCCATGACCGCATCGTTTTGATTTCCACGCACATCGTCTCCGACGTGGAGTATATTGCCACACAGAATGCCGTTATGAAAGGCGGAAAGCTAATCGCGCAGGGAACCACCGCGGAACTTGTGACATTGGTCGAAGGAAAGGTATGGACTGCCCGGATTCCTATGAACCGTCTGCCCGAATATGAGCAGAAACTGCAGATTGTAAATATCCGCAATGAGGAAAACGGACACATCTCTGTACGCTATCTGGCTGATGCGCCCCACACGGAAGATTCCGAGCCTGCGGCGCCCCATCTGGAAGATTTATACTTATGGCTGTTCCCGCAGGAAACCGCTCCGCACTAATCGGCGAGTGTACCACGAAGTATTGTAAAACGTTTTGCACTTACATTAACAGTATAAGAAGAGGAGATTACAATGCGCTTACTAAGAGTAGAACTGAAAAGAATATTGAAAACAAGGCTGACGCTGATTCTGTTGACTGCCGCCCTGATGCTGTCCTTCGTCATGGCTTGGCTGCCCACTACCTTTTCCTACAACAGCTATACGGACACGACAGGTAAAACCGTGGAATTAAAAGGACTGCAGTCCATCGCCTATGAAAAAGAACTGCAGGCAGATATCGCGGGAACTGTCACCCCCGAGAAAGTAAGACAAGCGTTGGAAAACTATCAGGCCTGCCTGAACAAATACGGTGTGGAAAGCAGTTATGATCTGCCCGACGGCGTTTACGGAGCCGAAATTCTGCCCTATGCCCCGCTTGTGCACGGAATCCGGGAGGCCTTTGCCAATCCGAATACCGGAATTGCCCCCGGCATCCGGGACATCAATCCCGAAAAAGTGGATGACTATTACGACGTATGTGGGGAACGTATTACATCTTTGATGAAACAGGAACAAAAATATCACCCGGCTGCGCAGCAAATGGCCATTCGCTTATATAATCAAGTTGAGAAGCCCTACCTCTTCTTTCCCGGCTACAGCACCAACGCTATGGATTACCAGATTCTTCTTGCCTTGCTGGTCGTGCTTTTCTGCGCTGTCATCGCTGCCCCCGTTTTTACGTCCGACTACCAGACCGGCGCGGACGATATCTTCCGCTGCACCAAATACGGAAAAACAAAATTCGCCGTCGTAAAGGTTCTGTCCGCGTTCTTGATCTGCGGAACAGCCTACTGCCTCTGCGCCGCCATATACATCCTTGTGTCAAACAGTCTCTGGGGCTGGGAATGCACCAAAACTTCGATGCAGATGCTGTATTCCATCATCAATCTGCCGAACATGGATATCGGACAGCTTCAGGTCTTCGTCGCCGTGTCCGGACTGCTCAGTCTGCTTTCTGTGACAGGCCTTACCGTATTTCTTTCTTCCCGGTTTAAAAATATCGCAGCATGTCTCTCAACCGCGCTCCTGTTCTGCATCCTGCCGGTTATCGTCTACATGTCGCTGCCCGAGGAGATTGGCATCTGGATTTACAGCATCCTGCCTGCCAGCGCGGTAAGCCTGCAGACAAGTATCCTGTATGCCGCCGCGGATTTTGATTTTTGGAATATCGGGAATATTGCGATATGGCTGCCGCACGTGATGCTTGGGGCGTATGTTGTGGAGATTCCCGTGTTTGCGGGGCTGGCGGTGTGGTCGTATACAAGATATCGGATCAGATAAGAGGGTTCCATAGGCGTTTGGTAATATGAGTTATTAAAGTGTACTAAATGAATTGACCGTTCATACTCATAAGCGGAATATCCCGTTTCTGCGGACAGGATTTTTTGACAATCTGCTGTTCGTGATAACTGAAATCAACATGACGGCTACCTCCCGAATCCGCCATAATAAAACGGCGGCTTAATCTAAGCCGCCGCTAAGAGTATTTCCTCAAATCATTGTAAATTCAACAATCAAAGCTGTTTTTTATTGAAAAGGCGAATGGCTATCAGCACCCCAAAAATGGATAAGACGATGGAAATAAAAGCAGGTATCATAAAGTCTGCCGGAACAGCTTCGCCGGAAATCAAATCTACATTTTTTGAGGTTAAAATGAACGGATTAAATTTCGCAATCGGCTCTATCATTCCTAGTAAGGATATTATGGCGACCATGCCGCCTGTAAAGAGTATGCTTGTGAAAGTCTGTTTGAATATCACGCATCCAATCATTAGAATACTCAAATACAGAAAACCGACTATCCAAAGTGAAACTGCGGCGAAAGCAACATTTGAAAGGTCGTTATCATTCCATAAAAGGGTTGTATAACCGTATGTCGCAGCATATCCAATCCAATAACTGATTGTCATAAGTGCGGCGGCCACCGTATATTTTGCAAGAATAACAGCTTTACGGGATAGCCCCTTTGTAACCATTAAAACTAAGGTTCCTTTGGAATATTCATTTGACAGACAGCTTCCAAACAAAATGATAAATGCGCTGAACCCAACGCCGGAAATGTTCTTGTAAAATTGTTTCCACGCGTCCAAAGCGACCGGTTCAGAGATCATTTCCATATCTGCGGCTAAAGCCGATAAAATTTCCGGCGTAAATTTTGCAAGAAACACACTCATAATACCGAAAATCAGAAAAACTGCGAACAGGATAAGAAAACGATAGTTTTTCATATTTTCCGTAAATTCTTTTTTTATAAAAGCAATATATCCACTCATTTCACTACCTCCAAAAACAGACTTTCAAGGGACGGCTCCATAAGTTCTATTTTTACGGGGCAAATCCCTGTTTCCGTAAGGACGCGAAACAAGGATTTTTGCACACTTACCATATCGCGGCTATGCAAAATAAGTTCCCTGTTATTTTCTTCGGAATGAAGCAGCAACGATTCTATGGATTTTTGTTTCTTGAAAAGTCGTAAATCTTTATCTGCCGAAAATTCTAAAAGCAAGCTGTCGTGTCCATGTAAAGCCTTAATTTCTGCGAGTGTTCCAGTAACAGCGATTTTTCCTTCATTCAAAAAGGCGGCATGGTCACAAACGCGCTCTACATCAGAAAGAATGTGCGTGGAAAATAACACCGTTGTCGTTTGGCTGATTTTATAAAGAATATCCAAAATCTCTTTTCTGCCTACGGGGTCAAGCGCGCTTGTCGGTTCATCGCAAATCAGTAATTTGGGCTGTGTGAGCAATGCCTGTGCAATTCCCAATCGCTGCTTCATACCGCGAGAAAATCCACCGATTTGCTTTGTTACACCGTTTAGACCGACAAGGGAGAGGAGTTCTTCACTTCTTTTTGATATTTCGGTTTTTGATAGACCAATGACTTCTCCGCATAGCTTTAGATACTGTATCGGCGTCATATAGTTATAAAATTCTGGAACGTCCGGCAAATATCCAATATATTGATTTGTCCTTGTCTGCCCAAAGCAAACAGGCTCATTGCAGACATGAATTTCTCCGTTGTCGGGCTGTAACAATCCCAATACCATTTTCATAGTCGTTGTTTTGCCAGCTCCATTTTTCCCTATGAAGCCAAAGATACTTCCCTTTGGTACAGACAGATTAAGATTGTCAATGATTTTCTGCTTTCCAAAACTTTTTGATAAATTTTGTATTGTGAGGACGTTCATTCGTTCTCCCCCTTTCCAAAGACAAAATAAATAATCGGTCCAAAGAGCAAAAGGACTACAACAATTACAAGCCACATAGTTCTGTTTCCAAAGCGATAGCGTGGGTGTCGTAGAATATGTCTTACCGCTACTACTGCAAGAGCAATGTCTATCAGTAGAACGGGAACAAGTAAAGGCAGAATTTTAAATAATGTGTTCAATATTTTTACCTCCCATTTTATTATTTTAATAATATTATCATAATGATAATATAAAGTCAATAGAAACCGTCCCTCTGATTTGGGACGGTCATTTTATGTATCTGTATTTTCTGCCGGAGATACGATTACGCCTATCGTCCGCAGCTTGCGCTCTGAGTTAGGTTCATTGCTTTTTACTGCGCTGATTATTTGAGAAATGCTTGTTATAAGAGAAGTCAATTCATTATCAGAAAGATATAGCGGAGAAAGAGAAAATCCCGTCATATCTTTTTTGATGTTGATATTCGGGGAGTGGCAATATTCTTGAAACTGTTTTGCAAACCCAATGAAATATTGCATGAAATACTGCATATAAAGTTCGCCGGAATTCTTCTCAACCATTGTTTCCATATCGCTGTTGATGTTGTGCGCCAGCGAATAAGTTTTTTCTATCGTACCGCGCACCTGTGTTTCCTCCACCACCTGTAAAATACCGTCGCTCAACATTTTTTTGAGATGCCGGTATAAGGTGGCCTGGGGAATGTCGGTATAAATATCGGCTAACTGTTTCGCAGTTGCTTTCCCCTGCGAATGTATTTCAAGCAGCAATTTACATTTTACCGGATTTGTAATGCAATCCATAAGTCTGTCTGTCATCTTTCACCCTCCTGCGTTGATACATGAAATATTATCATTTTGATACTAAAAAGTCAATCGGCACTTTGATATACCGCTTCTGCCTACGCTCGGAAATTACTCATTGACGGATACATGATCACGCTTGATTTGCAGGAAGTCAAAGGGCATACGGCGCAGCTTCAGAAAATCGGCGTGCACATCAATCAGATTGCAAAGCGCGTCATGAAGCGTTTTGTCAAGTGCTTTTTTGAGTTATTGACGCAAGCCCTTATTCGTGCGGTGGGAAACGGGGCAAGATTATCAAATCCTGTTCTCCGTTTTCGGCGGCGAAATGGCAGCGGCAAAAATCCAGACGGTCAAGGGTTTAAGAGTGGAGATTTTTTCGCGTCCTTTGTGAAAAAATACTACTTGTCCCTTGACCGTCTGAATAGTCAGAACGGACTTAGGGCGGAGATTGCTTTTCATAATTGAGCATGGTATAATTTTTCTCGGCGCAAACCGATAAATCAAAACTTATAGGTATGAAAGGAGTAACAACAAATGAAACAAACAAATAAATTATTTCAAAAAGAATTTTCGTTAAAATTCCCCCTGTCTGCCATAGATCGGAAAACTATCGTTTTACTGACTGGCTTTATACTGCTATTAACTTGTACCATAACAGGATGCGGAAGTAACAGCCAGCAACAGTCAACACTTCCTGTTACAGAACCGATTCCAATAGAAAATCCCGCACAGGAAGAACCGGCACAGGAAGAAGCAACACAGGAAACTCAAAATCAGTCTGTGCCGGAACAACCAGACATGGAACAGCCCGCACAAGCTGAGGACAACCAATCCCAAATTTCCCCCAGCACTCAGTCTGTCCCCGAAAAAGTGGAAGATGAAACTGAAACTGTAGCCCCATCCCCAGATGTATCATCTTCTTCACCCTCCTATTTGGGCACATGGCAGATAACTTCATCAACTTTTGGTGCCTACAGCGCCATGTCAGAGGAAGATTGCTCTGCGCTGATGGGAACCCGTTTTGAATACTTTAATGATTATGCTATATATGATGACCAGCACCGTCTGGATTCCCCCCAATATATCGAAAGCATTCTGACCGTAGATGATTTTTCATCCATCTATCAAGGCACTAGTCTGGAAACGCTGGGAATTTCCAAAGATTCTATTCAGGTAGTGGCTATAGAAAATGCAAGCGGCATTGGTGATACTTTTTATATAAAAGACGAAAACACTCTGATTATTCCGTGGGATGGTGTATTTTTTGAAGTGCAACGAGTCAGCTCCGACAGCTGATTCCGCTGTGTATAGGTTCCTCAAAAAAGACTGATAAATGAAAGTCCAAAATAGGGCGGCGGCGATTATCCGCCGCCTTGTCTGTCATCTCTCCATATCCTGTTTTCTGTGGGGCTGTTGTTCCCGCTGTTCCTGCCGCAAGATACTGTAAACGCTCTTTCTGATTTTCTCCGCTTCTTTCACTTCCTCTTTCAATGCAAGATACCGCTGAATCCTTGCGCCACATTTTAGCGTTTTCCCTGCTGTTCCAGTCAGTGCTTTCTACGGTCTGACATTTCCACTGTTTTCTATTCCACTTGTCTACTTTTTGCTGTCCAGTCTTTTGTCAATGAGAGGAGCACACTCCCCGTTTTCCTCAAGGACATAAACCTTTTTGGCCTTTGCTCCCCATTCTCCGTTTTCAGTGAGGGGCGCATTGTGAGTAAAACATGGATATGGAGATTGCGCTGTCCTTTGTCGTTCTCGCTGTCATGGATTGCCCAATCAGCACACATTCCTTTATCAACAAAATTCCTCTGCACATACTCCCTCACGACTTCCTCCGCAAGTTCATAACTCCAATCGTTGGGAAGGGTAGCTTCCCCTGTTGGCTGTCGCAAGACAGACAATGCCCTCCGCAGGAGTCCCCGAAGGGCGCACAGATATACCACCTCTGGTGGTATATCTGTGCGCACCCCGTAAACGGGGTGAATACGTTACCTCGACTTTCCAGTGTCTCCGCCTTTGTCATTCCGTACCGCCCTCGCTTTCATTTTCGGCATTGGGGACAGTGGATTGTGGGGAGTAGTTTCTCGGCTTTCCGCTTTTTCTCGCTCTTCTTTTTCTTTTCGTTGGCTACACGCTGTTTTGCCTGTTCCAATGCCCGTAATGCCTTTTCTCAATTTCTGCTTGTGTCGTTTTTGCTTTCAATCATTTCTGATACCTCATTCTTTCTGTGCTGTGTTGATAGTTACTGAAAATAAAAAAGGTAGCTGATTGTCTGTTAAGATAATCGCTACCTAAAGGTAAACAATATTCAATTTTTATATACTTCTTTCGCCTTGATGCTATAAAGCTTATTTTTTCTCTCTGGCAACTATTCCATAGACAAAAGCTCCTTCATCTCCCCCAGTCCATTCTTCTTGTGTGATTGTACCATTTTCATCTTGGGCAAGCTTTGCTGTCGATAATTCATATTCCTTTCTAAAACTGCTTCCATCCGAATAGGTAACCGTAACAGTAAGCACTGCGCCATCGAATATATTCAGCATATTATGAGAAGCAACTGCTAAATCCGTTTCATCATCCATTGCTGATACGATATGATCTGGAATATAAAATCCATAATATGTTTCACTGTCATATTGTTCCATAAAATTTGTTCCACGTTTTGTACAATGATAAATTCTTATATTTCGAATATCTTGTTCTTCTTCTCTTTGTTCCAGACCATCTGTTTCAACTATGGTGTATGTATTTGGATCACCATCCATATCCGGCATTCCCTGCGCCATCCAATCATGCAGTGTTTCCTCTGTAGTATCATCAATTATCGCTGAATATAATTCTCCTTTATCTATCGAAATGTCAACATTTGAAATTTCATTCCCCTTTATGCTAAACATTATCCCTGTATATCCGTTTTCACCTATACCAGCATCAACAAAAATAACGTTTCCTTCACTCGGTTCAGCAATGTCAAGTTCTTTTGCATAAGCCGTAATAGAAAAATCAGGAAATGATATCTTCGATTTGTCCTCCCACTGTGAATCAGATTTATCAGTATCTGTCGTCATGGATACATTTGGGGTCTTACTGCCAACATTTCCGTTAGTTAAAAATGTCACAACTAATATTGCACAAGCCGCTACTGCAATCAGTGGCATTAAAGGGTTTTTTAATTTATTCTTCCTCTTTGTATCTGTGCTTTCTTTTTCTCTCATAACATTAATTTCCTCCATTTTAATTTTTAATAATGTCTCGGTTATTTTTTCCTCCACTATTCTTGGCATTGCTATATCTTCCAAAAAAATGTTTTCTTCATTTTTTTTCATATCATTTTCTCCTTTCATTCTCCCTATAATAGTTTTTTGCAAGATTCTCTCTTCCGCGCTGAAGTCTTGTCTGAACCGTACTTTTGGGAAGTTTCAAAATTCTTGCTATCTCGTCAATATGATATCCTTCACTATAAAAGAGAGTTAAAATGATACGATACTTATCATTTAACGTGGACAATGCTTCTTTCAATTCAAGATTATAATTATCTTCCTCTGCTGGTTCTTCATACTCTCCAAGGCTTATGGTTAATTCCCTTTTTCTACGAATATCATAACACTTATTGATTAGTATCCTTGTCATCCATGTTTTAAAATATTCTATTTGTCTTAGGTTATGTATTTTTTCCCAACAAGTAAGCATTGTATCCTGAATTGCATCTGCGGTATCCTCATCGTTCATAAGAATAGCCAAGGCAACTCGATACATATCTTTCTTATAAAGCTGCATCAACTGCGAAAAAGCATCTGGGTCCTTTCTTTTTGCTTTTTTTACTAAATCTTCTGTTTTATTTTTCTGCATTATAGCAGTACCTCCTGTGCGCACAGTTAAATTAGGATTCTTTCAAAGCGTTCTTTGCTTTCGTCCTACATATATTAGACGGAAAAAATAGCAAAAAATCTCATTGGTTTAAAATTTTTATTTCTTGTTGATCAAAATGTTTAGGAAAGCTGTTGCATATTGTATCACATCTTCCACCTTATTTTTTTCTGCCAAAGTTTTATCATTAGTAATGAGAATATATTCCCTTTTTTACTTAACACAACACAGAACCCCTGCAATGGAAATGTATTCTTCTTTAGAAAATAATACAACCGAATTTTCATTTCACTTCTTTTAATCCGGATACTGTCTTAAGATTTTCCACCCACTAATAATGGGAGTAGACTGCCTAATATATTAACAGATAATTTCCATGCTTTAAGTAATGGTTGGTTATTCCATATGGTAATCACTGCACGAAAAAAGACTACAACCGTTTCTGTCATAGTCTTTTCCTCGAAATCTTATTTTTACATTACCGCCTGTTTGTCTGCCCTCGGTATATTTGGCACTCCTGCATGGAAATATATACCCTTTTCCCTGTCCTCGGCTCTTATCTGCTCCTTTTGGCTGTCAATCTGCGCTTTTTTCTTCGTTTTGGTGCATTCCTCATATTCTTTCTGTTTCCCGTTAGCTTTCCGTTTCAGGTAATTTTGATGCAGTTTATCCTTTCTCGCCTCTCTTTTACGCATTTCTTCCAGTTCTTCAAGTGTCGGTTCTTTCTCTGTCATAGTCGGCGGTATGTATTCCCCGATAAAGTTAAAATAAATCTCTATCTTCTGTGTGGTGTCCGCACCGCCTTTTCGGTCACGCTCATGAACGACTATTTTCTCCACAAACTCATTTAGCATTGCTGTATCTCTCAACCAGTTTTAGGAAACATGCTGTGGATTTGCGATCATATTCATACTGTGTCTGCTCAGCCTTATAACGGTTTACCTCGTCCTGCAACTGTTCCTGCTCGCCCTCGTATTGGTTGTAGAGCATGGTATAACGCTTGTCTGAAAGTTTCCCCAATGCGTTATCCTCACACCCGGACGGCCCCTAAAAAGCGGGAGCTCCATTTATTCAGCGGTTTTCTGAGGTGCGCTGACTGCGGCAAGGCCGTGACCCGGAGCCAGAGCGGGAAGAATGTTTATTATTCCTGCTCCACTTACAAGAAACGCTCCCGGACAGCCTGCACCATGCACTCTATCAAGCACAACCGTCTGGAGGCCGCCGTTCTGTTCGCCATCCAGTATCAAGTGAGCACCGCCGTTTCCTACTCGGAAATAGTAGCCCGTATCAATGCGGCCCCGCTGAAAAAAGTAAATCTCATCGCCTTAATGAAGAAAAGTGAGATAAGAAGTGCAACGCAGTCCCTGTCTGTTTTCGGTTACCAATCACATGATTGCTATTTCTATCATGTGGCACTCCTGATTCTTTTACGTTTATATATAGCTTTATTTTGGTTCTATCTTGGGGTATAAAAAGACCTGTAAACACAGACGTTTACAGGCTTTCCTTTACCTCCCCGAGTAGG
>CAMXPV010000062.1 GCA_947245585.1 uncultured Lachnospiraceae bacterium
AATTTTCTTTTGATTTTTTCATTTATCTACTTGACTTTTAATAGTTGGTCTTTCTTTGCCATATCCCGGATTTGGTTCTGTATTACGAGGGAAATCACATATTCATCATACGACAACATATTTATTCTACCGCACACAAAATGAACGGATCACAGAATATGTGTATCAGTCAGACGGCAAAAAGCGGCGCTAAAACTGTTTATACGGAAGAAATGTGTAATTGAATAACAGTTTTAGAAAGAAGGGAAATATATGTTGGCACAGGTTGTTGCAGTAATCATTTTTATTGCAATGCTTA
This sequence comes from uncultured Lachnospiraceae bacterium, assembly GCA_947245585.1. Lineage (GTDB taxonomy): Bacteria > Bacillota > Clostridia > Lachnospirales > Lachnospiraceae > UBA3282. The sequence goes on from CAMXPV010000062.1 coordinate 299, forward strand.
TTTTTATTGTGACCGAAATTGTGGAGAGACACGTTGTTTCGCTTGTTTGTGCACTGTTTACGGTCATTTTTGTTTTTGGTCTGGGAATGCGCAGCATGACGGCGGTATTGGAAACGCTGAATATCCAAAGCATTTTTACGACAGAATTCTGGTATTTATCAGGTGAGACGGTTGGAAGCAGTACCGGCATCAACTGGGAGACCATTCTGTTTATCTTCGGCATGATGGTTATGGTGGAAGGCATGGCGCGGGTTGGCTTTTTCAGATGGCTCTGCATGCGCATCGCCAAACTGGTCAGGTATCAGGTGATCCCGCTGTTTATCACTTTCATGATTTTATCAACCATACTGGCCATGTTTATCGACAGCATTACCGTGATACTCTTTTTGGCCGCTGTAACGATTGAGCTTTCACAGCTTTTGAAATTTAATCCGATCCCCATGATTTTATCAGAAATTTTCTGTGCGAATCTCGGCGGCTCGGCTACCATGTGCGGCGATCCGCCCAATATTATCATCGGCACCTCACTAGGGTACTCTTTTACAGACTTTGTGACAAATACCGGTGTGATCGCCGGCATCTGTCTGATTGCGGTACTGGTATATTTTTATCTGATATTCCGCAAGGAGCTTATGGCAGATGCGTCAAAAACTGTGGATTACAGCACTCTGCCAAGTCCGGAATCCACAATCACTGATAAAAAAGGGTTTGCGGTGAGCTGTGTTATCTTTGCGGCCGCAATAGTTCTGTTGGTAACCCATGCCCAGACGGGACTTACCGTTTCCACAATCGGCTGTCTTGTCGCACTTGCAACTCTGGCGACCTCGTGGAAATATGCCGCCATGCTTCTAAAAAAGGTAGACTATAAGACGCTGCTGTTCTTTATCGGCCTGTTTGTCGTGATCGGCGGATTGGAGCAGACCGGAATCCTGGAAATCATGGCCGGATTTATCGGCAAAATCAGTGGTGGCAATGCCATGGTCATGGTTGCGATTATCATATGGTTATCGGCAGTCGTCAGCGCCTTTGTGGATAATATCCCGTTTGCCACTACGATGATACCGATCATTAAAAGTCTCTCAGCCGCCTACGGTGTCGATTTGTCCATGCTCTCCTGGACCCTGGCCATGGGGACGGACATCGGCGGAAGCGCCACCCCCATAGGCGCGTCAGCCAACGTTGTCGGCATTGCAACCGCATCCAGGGAAGGGTATGTCATTAAGTGGGGCCTTTACTGTAAAAAAATGATGCCGGCAACCGTGATCGTTGTCCTGATATCAATGCTTATCATTTATTTTCGGTATTTGTAAAGGGAGGTGGAATATATGGAAAGGCAACTGATTATTTCCGTCGGAAGAGAATATGGCTGCGGCGGCCACGAAATCGCCGAGAAACTGGCTAAGCACTATGGCATCCAACTGCTTGACCACAATCTTCTTGACGAGATCGCCGCAAAAAAGAATGTGAAGATGGATCATTTAAGAGAATTGGACGAGAAACATAAAAATCCCCTGTCCTCCAGAACGGTAAGAGGCTATAGCAGCTCGCCGGAGGAAAACCTGTTATATCTCCAATTTGATTATCTTCGGGATAAGGCAGATTCCGGGGAATCTTTTGTGATCGTAGGGCGGTGCAGTGAGACAATTCTGAAACAGTATGACTGCATGATATCTATCTTTATTCTTGCCGACCGCGACAAAAGGACCGAACGCATCATGCGGCTGTATCATCTGACAGAAAGTCAGGCAGTCAAAAAGATTCGCGAAAAAGATTTGAGCCGGCGGCGTTATCATAACAGCTTCTGCGTCGGAAAATGGGGTGACTGCCGAAACTACGACGTTTCCTTAAACAGCAGTAAACTGGGGATCGACGGGTCGGTGAAGATGCTGACCGACTATATTGACAGAAGAAGGCAGTAAAAAACCGGTTGGATCGTCCGGCATACTTAACAAAAGGCAGCCGCTGTTCTATCAGAATAGAGGCTGCCTCTTAACTTAAATTTCTGCATATCAGCTCATTCCTATTTATAAGAAGGCAATTCATACTCAAAAGATGCCCTGTCTGTCTCAAAAGAAAGAAGCGTGCGATTGTCTTTCCGAAAGCAGTATCTCGCCCTGCAGGCTGCGCTTTCATGGATCGTCCTGACCATTTTTCCCCGCGCAGGCGCCTTTAACGGTTTCCCCGTTTGCTCTAAAAGCGCCGCCTCCAGTTCCATGCGGCCCTGCACAACTTTCACTCTCCCATTCCCAATCTCAGATGTCTTTGCCCCCAGATAGGTGCCAAACCTGTATTCCCTTCCATCCAGGACCACAACTCCGATCAATCCCCGGAAGTGAAAACCGGCTATCGGAATATCCGCCACGGACAGCATAAGAGCGCCCTCGGGGAAGCTGCACTGTGTCCAGATATATTCCCTTGGAAATGACCGTCCCCTGTCTCCTTCCCAATAGCCCTGCGCACCGTCAAAAGAAAAAGGAGTCCCATTGACAGACACACTTCCCCATACCCTGTGTTTCATGCTCCATATACTGTGACGGCATTCCAAAAATGGGATAAGGGAAAACGGCCCCATGACAGGATATTTTAACGGAAAAAGATCGCCGAACGCAAGCTTTCCCTCTACGTTCAATCCCGGCGCGCATACCGACAGACGTATTCCTCTCTTCCCAAACCGGTTCTTGCCGATAGCGATGACCCGGCCCCTTTGCCGGAATGCTTCTTTTGGAAAAGAAACCGTCCATGACTGCTCTTCTGTGATGATCTGCAGGGAACAAGTCTTTGCACTTCCTGTCCGATGAACCGCCGGTATCACCGCCAACGTCTGTGTCTCGGACTGACATTTGAAATACCATCCATAGAACCATCCCCTTTTTCCTAAAACCATCCTTTCACTCCCCTTCCCCTTTTTTGCAGTCTATCTGGGCGGGGCCATCAATTAAATGCCCGTCCTGGTTAAACCTGGATCCATGGCATGGGCAGTCATAGCTTTCCTCCTCCGGGTTCCACTCCAACCGGCAGCCCATATGGGGACAGTTGGGAATGACCCGCCCCATGCCCGGCGGCAAAAGGCGCTTTGCCAGACCTTTCACCGTATAAGCGCTATGCAGGGCCAACTCTTTCACTGCCTGCACTGTAACCTGTCGATTGGGTGAAAAAATATCCGCCTCCTGACATTCCCGTCCCGAGATCAAAGCCGTCAGAATACGGGCGCTCACCATGGAGGAGGTCATTCCCCATTTCCCAAAGCCCGTGGCTGCATACCAACAGGGTCTGCGCCTGGAAAACCTGCCGATATAGGGCAGCCCGTCAAGCGTCATACAATCTTGCGCCGACCATCGGTATCCTTCACGACATCCCGGATAGAGTTCCCGGGACCGGTTTCGCAGCATCTCATATTTGCACCCCGCACCCGTCTTGTCCATCGGATTCACACCTGTCCGATGGCTTCCGCCTCCAAGAAGCAGTAAATCCCCGCAGCTTCGAAAGGAAAGTCCGCCGGGATCGATCCCCAAATACATGCCGTCCGGCCTTTTTGCCCCTTCCAGCGCAATTACATAGCTCCGCTCCTGATATATCCTGGCAAAATAGTATCCCGGCACATTGATGAAAGGATAGTGGGCGGCAAACACAACATGCTCTGCCGTCACTGCACCTCTATCCGTCTCCACCTTCCGTTCTTCCACCTTCAACACTTTTGTCTGTTCATACACTTCCACTTCCTCCGCTATTCCCGAAAGAAATTTCAAAGGATGGAATCTTGCCTGACGCGCAAACCTTGTCACGCCTGCCACCGGAAACGGCAATTCACAGTCTGTCTCAAAAGCGGCCCCTATACCCAACGATGCCGCCGCCTGAGCCTCCTGTTTCAGAAGTTCTGTCCCTGTCTGGGAATAGAGATATGCCGGACACCTTACAAACTCACAGTCAATCCCTTTCTCCCGAATCAACCTTTCATATTCCCCGATCGCCGCCTCGTTTGCCACGGCGTAGTGCGCCGCCATCTGACTGCCGAATGTCCGAATAAGCCGACTGTAAATCAAATTATGTTGGGATGTGATCTTCGCCGTGGTATTCTTTGTATGCCCGCCGCCAATCCTGTCTGCCTCCAACACCACTGCCCGGATGCCCTCCTGTTTTAAGTAATATGCCGTCAAAATTCCTGCAAGTCCGGCCCCGATCACAACAACCGGCGCTTCCATGTCACCCGGAAGCGGCTCCCGTTTTCTAATCTCACATCCTTTCATCCAGACAGATTCCATTGTCTTGCCTCCGTTACCTCCCGTCCCTGCCCGGCGATGCCATAAAGCGGCGGAACTGATTTTGAATAGCATATGCCAATTTTCTATTTCCATTCATCGTGAGGCTGCAATGACTAACAAATAAAAGGACCTTGCACAATCAAATCATGCAAAGCCCCTTATTATTACTTACACAGCCGCTCATCATATTAAAATAATTAATCCCTGCATCCAATATGGTAGCTTTCTCCCCCTATTCCAGATCAGATAGATGAATCCTGTCATACGCACCATTCTTTTTGTCTTCCGGATGTGGTTCTAAACCAATAATTGTAATCTGTTGTTGTTCCGGTCCATATACCCAAAACATCCTCATAGCGCCGCTTTGCTTATTTTCCAGATAAGACTGCCAGACTTTTATACCATATCTGTGCGATAATACATCGATCTCATGACTCTTTAAACTTGGATACATAGGATTTTCGGAAATCTTTTTAAGGGCATTTCCCCATTTTTTATATAACTGTTTTTCAGCTTTGCATGCTGTACCTTCCTTATTCTTTTTCCTTAGTTCATTCCATAGACTTTCCATTTCCGGAATGCCCATACGTATCTCATATGCCATCTGGCGGCCTCCTAAAAATCAGATAAGTCAATCGGGATTGAAACCTTATTCATTCTAAAATTTTCAATAGCGCGATCCATATCTTCAAGGGTTTTGCCAGAGATAGAATCTGGAACAGTAAGCTCTCTCGGCTCTAGCATAATACATCCATTTTGAAATTCTTTTACATGATAATACTGATATAATGCACCTCTCAAAGTAATCCTTTTTTTATCATCAATATGAACCGTATAATCCCTTACCGCCTCCATACAGTCACCTCCATTGTCGAGAGTGGGATATCCCACTTGATAATATAATATTATATCTTACATGGAGTATTTGTCAAGATAATCTTTTTATCCGCCGCCTCTAGCGCCTATTTTCATCATTCCTTCTTCGGTGTTTGATACTTCTTTATAACATCATATCGCAAAAAACCTTTATTAATGATGTTTACGGTGATAGGGAAGAATAGAAACTAACTTATCATCAACGCTTACAAACAGGGTGCGAAACGCATATTCGATATGTTCCATGAACTGTTCAGAATATCTTATTTTCTCTCACCCCCTTTCTTCCCAGTAGGGGGGATTACAGCAAATACCCATACAGCAGAAAGCGCATAAGCATTTGAGTAATGCGAGTTATTAAGACATACTAAATGATATGTGTATTCATACTCATAGGCAAAACTACCCATGAAATAAAAAACAGACATAACAGTACCTCACAATACCGCCATATCTATGAAAGTTATTCTGCCACATAAAACAGCGGCTTTGATTGTTATTTCAAAACCGCCAGACGGCATGAAAATCTTCTTTTTATGCGTAGTGATACTTTTCCCTGTTCTTATAAAGAAAAACCAATGCTACAACCATAGTGATTAGCTCTGCTATCGGTACTGCAAGCCATACCCCTGTTACGCCCAAAATATTTGGCAATGTAAGCAACAGCACTGTAATCAGTCCGAAAGTCCGCAGGAACGACAAAATTGCTGACAGCTTCCCGTTTGATAATGCTGTAAATGTGGCAGAGGTAAAAATGTTCAGCCCGCAAAACAAAAAGCTAAAGGGAAAAATCAAAAATCCGTTTCGTGCAATTTCATAAACAGGCGTTCCATTTTCTGCAAAAATACCAACCAACGGCGAACCAAAAATAAATGCTACTGCAAAAACAGTGACCGAAACAAAGACAATGAACCGCATACAAATAGAAAATACATTCTTTAACTGTTTGACCTCCTGCTTCCCATAGTTATAGCTGATAACAGGGGCTACTCCCATAGAAAAGCCTATGTAAAGGGCACTCAATAAAAACTGTGTATAGATAATGATTGTGATTGCCGCAACTCCATTTTCTCCAAGAAGTTTCAACATAATGCGGTTAAAAAGGAATGTTGTAACCGCTGTTGCCGCCTGACTTACCATTTCCGAAAAACCATTGGTACAGCTTTCAGCCAATACGGAAAAATCTATGACTGGCTTCCTAAAATGCAGACTGCCTTTCTTTGCGGAAAAGAACCATAATCCAATCACCGCCGGTATCATATAGCCAATGCCCGTACCAAACGCCGCCCCCTTAATGCCCATGTGAAGCGGCACCATAAAAATATAGTCCAGTAAAATATTTACGATTCCTGCGCTTACGCCAAGCACCATACCCATTCCGGGGCGTCCCGCCGTTACGATAAGATTTTGAAAAAGCACTTGCAGGATACTTGCAGGCGTGAATAACAGCAGGATAAAAAGGTATTCTTTGCAGTATGGAAATAGAATACTGCTTGCTCCAAGTCCCCATACAATCCTGTCAATAAAAACCGTTCCCAACACTGCAATCAATCCACCTAACAAAATGCCCGCTGAAATAATCAGCGTAAAATCCTGTGCCGCCCTTGTATGTTCTCCTGCTCCCATTTTGCGCGCTACAATCGCACTACCTCCTGTTGCAAGCATAGTTCCAAGACCGACAATCAGATTGATAACAGGGCAGACAATATTCAATGCCGAAAGCGCATTTGTATCTACAAATCGTGCCACAAAAATTGTGTCAACGACTGTATACAGCCCCATGAATATCATCATCAAAATTGTCGGAAACGCAAATTTCAGTAATGATTTTATGGTAAAGCTCTGTGATAGTGGATTTAGGTCACTCATTGTCCTCGCCCTCCGATTTTTCTCTGTGAAGTATGAACCGCTGTGTCGGATAGCCAAACTCAATTAACAGTTCCGCTTCGGCAAAGCCAAGGCTTCCCCATATCTCCCGATAGCCTGTGTCTGCCTTGTCACCCTCCCTAAAAGTCGTCACGCTAATTTGTGCGGAACGTGCAAGTTCATACAATGCTTTTTCACAAAATGCTTTCGCTATCCCTCTTTTCCGATACTGTGGGTGTACCCCAAAGAAATCAATGCTCCCCGTCACCTCGTTAAATGCCATAATCCCGATTGCCGTATCAGCGTCTTTCAAAATCAATGCCCGCTTATTTTTGATATACTCCTGTAACTGTGCAAGGTACTGTTTCTCGTCCAAGTGCGGGAAACCGTCAATGACAAGGTGAACCAGTTCTATCCATTTGGGTATATCTTCCTGTGTTGCAAAGACGATTTTATCCTGCCATTCTTTTTCCTCTAAATTTGTAGGATTTTCATTCAAGACATATCTTAGCTGCAATGGATAAAATTCTTCTTCCTCCCTGTACCTGTTGGGGGATTTTTTATACATGGCTTTGAAAATATCCGTAAAGGACTGCTGGCTCTCATATCCGGCAGAAAGCGCAATTTCAAGGATTGGTCTGTCGGAAAGAACAAGCAGTTTTGCGGCTTCGGTTAACTGGCGGCGTTGTACGTAAGTCTGGATTGTCAATCCTACCGTACCTGTGAACATTCGGTGCAGATGATACTTTGAATAATGTACAGCCCCCGCAACTGTTTCCAAGTCCAGTTTTTCGTGCAGGTGGTTTTCGATATAATCGATTGCCGCCATTACATTTTTGATATTCCCCGGCATTGCAGCCTCCTCCTTTTTTAGTGACAGGTTAAAAATTATGATTTCTGACCTGTCACTATATTATAGCAAGATATTTCATTCCGCTTTTCATATATCTTGCGGTTTTAAGGGCAGAATATGCGCTCGTTGAGCGCAAGAAAAGACGGTACAGCCCTGTCAATCTGACCAGCCTAAATGTTCCAATGCAGATTCCGTTATTTTCCGTGAAGTATCCGAGATAAATCCTAAAAACGTCTGATCATAGCGTGAAAAGGACATACTCACAATTTCTCCGTTCCCACCAATGACGTTCATTTGAATCGTTGGATCGTTAGCTGAATATCCCTGGCCGCCGTACTCCACTCTGTCCACCGGGCTGTCTATCAGTTTACATTCCTCCGTTTTCTTTCTGGCAAGTTCCGCGTATACTCCGTACTCTTTTTCTAGCGCAGCGTCATAGCCAAGTGAGACGTTTACGTCTAACTGCCTGCTATAACAAACATCAAAAAGCTCCCCTGTCATGGCATCTATCATATAGTTCCATCTTGTGCTTTCAGGTGTCTGCTCTTTCTGAAACAGGACATCGGCAGACCAGAACGGACGAGGGAAGGTCTCGGTTCCCGAATAATAGCTCATATACACATATGCGCCGTCCAGATCCAACCCATAAATATTCTTCAGATACCCGGCGCCCGTTTCTGCCGCCTCTTCCATCATCAAATCCGTATCTGTGGGCGTCCCGGTATTCAGACTGTCCAGACATACCGTATAGTTTACAGTCTCTTTCCCGCTCTTCTCTTCCTTTTGTTCCTTTTCTTCCTCCTTTTCCACGTACAGTGGCAATGCCACTTCCGAACTCTCCGGAACCTGATAGCTTGTGGGGATTGTTTCAATCCTTCCGTCATTCGCCGCCAACGACACTTCCGCCGCCGTATTAAAGAGAATAACGCCTGCTCCAATAATGGCAAATGTTGCTGCTGTCAATTTTAAAATGTTTTTCTGTCTCATAGTGAAACTCCTTTCTGTTTGCTTTGGTTTGTTTTGATAAGTACACTATAAAACGCCATTATTGCAAAAAAATATCAGAGTTATTTCAGATCTGTAAAAAGACTCTGATTTCATAAAATTTTTTTATTATAAAGGAAAAGACAGTTTCACAACCGTTCCTGCTCCCGGTTCAGAAAAAAACGACATATCCGCATGATGAATCTGTACAATTTTCTCACAGATGGCAAGTCCGAGCCCTGCGCCGCCGGAGGCTCGGCTGCGCGCTTTGTCAGCGCGGTAAAAAGCCTCCTTTATATGGGATATCTGGTCCTCTTCCATGCCTATCCCCTGATCTTCCACTTCCACCACAATATCAGATTTCTCCCGATAGGAGGAAATACGGATTTCATCTTCCTGCCTGCTCGCCTTTATCGCATTGTCAATCAGGTTATTGATCAGGATCAGAAGCTGTTCCCTGTTTCCTCTGACCGCATAGTTTTTCTCACAGACATAGGTCAGCCGTATTTTCTTTTCTGATGCCCTCATACGCATCGCCTTTTCCGACTCAGCAAAAAGCGTTTTCACAAAGCACTCTCCCTCTTCCCTTTCATCCCCGCGAAGCAGCGCCATATCAAGAAGCTGATAAGCCATATTTTGAAGCCGGTTGCACTCTGACATGATAAACTGTGTACATTCATAACGCTCTTCTTCCGACACAATCACCTTCTGGATATATTCCGCATACCCGTAAATTGCTGTCAACGGAATCCGTAATTCATGGGAAAAATTATCAATGAACTGCTGTTTCTGCTCTGCAGCCTCCTCGAGTTGTTTGATCTGCATTTCCACCTGTCTGGCCATAAGATTAAAATTGTATGCCACACGGGAAATTTCATCCTTTCCGTGAACAGGAATCCTGCTGCCGTAATTTCCATTTGCAATCTTCGCCGACGTACTGGAAATCTGTCTGAGCGGCCGAAAAATAATGTTCAGAAAATGAAACAAAAAAAATGACATCACAAGCAATACCACAGCGCCCGTGAGAAATAGTATGTTCTTCGTATGCCGCCACGTCCGGACCGTCCCGCTCAAGTCCCCGACATACATAAGACCGTAATCCTGCCACGGAGCCGGAAAGCTGCCATAAACGCAAAGGACAGGCCGGCTCCCATTTTCCATATAAACAAGACGCTCCTGACTATATCCGGTATCCGGCGGAAAAATCATGTTCTCTTCCATGGAAAATGCAGGACTTTCATAAATCCATTCCCCTGAAAAAGCTACCGCAAGTCCGTTTCCTTTTCCCTGCAAATACCGGGAATACAAGCGCATCAGACTGTCTATGTTTTCTTCCACATGATCTCCCCGCTGCTCTAACGCCTGAATATCTCCGATTAACGATGAAGCAATGACATAATGCTCCGCAAGGCATTTTTCACGGACAGCGGAAAGTTTATCCTTCAGGATCACAAGGGAGACAATCAGGATCATCGAATTTAAGAATACGGTAAAAAGAAGCAATGCCACAAAAAAAGTCTTCTTTTTCATTCGCGGACCTCCAATCGGTATCCCAGTTTATATACTGTCCTGATATCATTTTCCAGATGCAGTTTCTGACGCAGTCTCTGAATATGTACATCCACAGTACGGGTTCCTCCGTCAAAATCATATCCCCACACCATGTCTAACAGTTTTTCTCTGGAAAGGGCAATGTTCCGATTCCTGACAAGCACTTCGAGCAGCTCATATTCTTTCGGCGTACATTCGACAGCCACTCCCTTTAAGAAGACCTGATGTCTGTCAAAATCACATTTTAAATCCCCCAACACAAATTCTGTCTCCCCTTTCTTCGTCCGCCTGAGTACCGCCTCTACCCTTGCCGCCAGTTCCAACATCTGAAAAGGTTTTGTCAGATAATCGTCTGCGCCCATGGCCAATCCCTTCAGCTTATCGGTCAGTTCACTTTTCGCCGTCAGAAAAATGGTCGGCGTTCCGGGCGCGCTCTCAAACACCTGATAGCCGTCCAGCCCAGGCAGCATAATATCAAGCACAACCAAATCAAAACTTCCGTTCTGCAAAAATTGAACCGCCGATACGCCATCAAAAGCCTGCGTGCAGTGATGTCCGGTAAGACATAGATTTTTGCGTATCAGTTCATTGATAGAAATTTCATCCTCCACAATCAGTATTTCAGCCAACTTTTTGCACTCCCTTTTTCAAATAATAAACAGTATATCACGAAAATGTTTCCAACTTGTAAAAAATCGTCGCTCAGCAGCGACGATTCAGAGAATGCTTCGCATTTTCCTATAAAGTAAAAAGACCTTGCACAATCAAATCATGCAAGGTCCTCTATTTCCCATCATTCCTCCTCTGCCGCCGCATCATAAACATGCGTATAATAATCATTGCTGAGCACAGATTTGGAAAATGTCATTCTATTTCTCACCATACCGCATATCTGCTTTACGTAGTCTTCCGGAATAATGGCATTTTCGTCCGTCGGCGTAAAAGTATTTTTACTCGCACTATAATATCCCAAGTCAGTCTTCCAGTCATAATTTCCAAAGAAAACAAGAGGCGGCGCGTCTGAAAGCACATCCCTTCCCACATAAAGCCTTGAATCCCACTCCACGCCAAAGAGATTGCACAATGTCGGAAGCATGTCTACGGAAGAAGCAGGTGTATCGACAATGATTGGCTCCTGCTCTTCAAGCGCCCCACACCAGATTATCGCGCGGCTTCTGTCCCGCTCCTCGTAGGTATTCACCGGATAACCGTATAATTCAGATAAGTACGGCATATTTCCCAGAGAGGCGTCCGCATCCAACCCATAGGGAAAATGATCCGGCGCAATGCAGATGACCGTGTCGTCTGCAATCCCCTTTTTTTCCAGGGTTTCCACAAGATACGCCAATGCCTTTTCAAGCTCAAGATTCGCCGCTATATAAGCACGCACAGGCTCCGTGTAGGAAAGATTTTTCTTTTCACACCATGCGTCTACGGCCTCCTTATTTTCCCTTGCCATGGCGTTATTACCAAAATCGTACACACTGTGTCCGCTTACCGTCATGTAATAGGCATCAAAAGGCTGTTTGTCCATGTACATCGGCAGCGTTTTCTGCAGCAATTCCAAATCGCTTGCCGGCCATTTCGGGCTGATCAGCTTTTCGAGACCATTTCCAACTCCCATATATCCCCCACTGTAGCCCAACTTTGTATGCGTCTCATGACGGTCATAATACGTATAGGTGCTGTTGTGGAAAGCCATGCCAAAATAGCCCTTGTCATTTAAAAGCGCGCCCATATTGGTATGCGTTCCCTCCTGCGTAATCTCCTTAATCGAGCTTCCGCCGGAAGTCGGAATCAAACCAAATAAAAGCTGGTATTCCCCTCCCGTTGTTCCTGCGATGGACTGTTGGTAATAATCATTAAAATTGATTCCCTTTGTGGAAAGCCTGTAAAGTGTCGGTGTCAGCTCCGGGTCAATGAGAAAGCCGGAAAAGGCTTCCGCACAGATCAAGATCAGATTTTTCCCTTCAAAAACTCCCGTATAGGCATTTTCGCTTGACGGTGTGAGCGTAGAAACATAAGCGTCAATATCGGCACAATCATTTCCATCTGCGGCAGCAAGCGCAGCAAAATCAACGGAAGACACACTCTGTCCATATGCAGCCGGTATTACCGGTTCCTCCTTCTGCATCGTTTTCACGCTCTTGACGGAATCCCCCTCATGCAGCATAGCCACCTTCTGCGCATTGGCTGCCTCTTTCGCACTGGCGGCCTCCTTTGCCTGTACGCATTCCATCTCCGTGCTTTCAAAGACATGCGCAGACGTTTTGGAGGAAGCAAGATTCCGAAGATCCAGACACAGCCCCTGGCCCAACCCAAACTGCATGACTGCCGACTCAAAATGATATTGATTGGTATAAATGTCCTTATGCAGACCGCAGCCTAAAATCAGGAACAAAGCCACCCCATAGCAGGCAGCTCCCCCGGCCAAATGCGCCATTGAAAAAGAAACGGCCCGCCCTGTATTTCTCCGCCAAATGCCCTTTTGGGGAAACTTCCCTATTATCTTTTCTCTCAGTGCAAACCACAAAATGAGCGGCAGCAAAAAAAGCCCAATATGGCTGATTCCATCAAAGCAGAAAATCAGCCGCCTGATATCAGCGCCAAATCCACCTAGCGCGTCAGTTGCGGCATTCAATATGGTATTGATGTCATATGCCACCTTAAACTGTCTGTATACCAGAAATTCCACAATGAAAATGAGGGATAAAAGCCCCAAATAGATTGGTATTAGAATCTGTACTGCTCTTTTTGGCAGCAGAGAAATAATGCCCGCAGCAAACAGCCCCGCACAGAGGGAAAATAAAGCCAGAAATACAAAGGAACTTCCGGTGTGCAATGTTTCGACTGAAAACTTGAATACAATCTCCGTGTACAAACACGAAAGAGGTAAAAAAACAGCTAACGGTATAGAGCCCTGTGGTAAAAAACGGTTCTTCCACGGCTGCTTCTTTTTCTTTTGTATACTCATAATATTTTATCATTGCAAGCGACTTGACTTGCAGCCTCCTTTATATTGCTATCTTACATGCCAAATGCATCATTCTTGCATCATTTTACCATCTTTTTTACATATTTTTCTTTTTTAATTGTTGGCCTTTTTGTCTATAGACGCTGATTCCGATTATAGGATTTAAGGGCAGGAGAAATCTATCGAAAAATTGACATTTCCTCATTTTCACATTATAATGTATATTACATCTGTAGGATTTAAGGGGGGGGAGGATTGCAAATGAAAGCATTGCCACAAATTTCAGAAGCCGAATTTGAAGTGATGAAAGTCATATGGAAATGTGCACCGATCAGTACCAATGAAATCACCGAGAAATTAACCCAAACGACTAAATGGAATCCTAAGACAATACAGACTTTAATAAAGCGTCTTGTAACCAAAGGGGCGCTTTCCTATGAAAAGCAGAGCAGGGTATTCGTTTACACGCCTTTGATAGAAGAAAAAGAATATATCGGTCAGAAAAGCCACTCTTTTCTTGAACGCTATTATGGCGGAGATATTACAGCAATGCTTTC
>CAMXPV010000063.1 GCA_947245585.1 uncultured Lachnospiraceae bacterium
TATAACAGGAGCCTCCTAAGCCCCAGTTGTGAGTTCGATTCTCGCAGGGAACGTTAAAAAGGCTGTAAATTCAGTTTTGGGTTTACAGTCTTTATGTCTTTCTAAAGAGATATTGCGGAATCAGGAGAGGATATAAAGCTATGTTGGAGATAATCATTGCCATTTTACCGGGTGTGTTGGCATATTTGATCTGTCGGTATAGGAATCAGGAATTTCATTGGAAAAAGGTGTTTTTCTACATTTTATTTTATACGGCTGCAGTTAATCTCTGTATTCTTGCCGGATTAAAATTGATCGGTATGCAGGAATTTAATCTGCTTGAAATGAGCGTTGGTTTTAAGATGAAATGGATTGCCCTTGAATTTGTGTTGTCGGCATGGATTACCTGGGTGATCAGAAATATCAGCAAGACAGAACCGGCGGTGTTAAAGCAGATCTTAAAAAGACTTTTTCCGGCGGTGTTGTTTTTCCTTGTCACTTATGCCGTTTTTACTCCCAGTTCCCTGTTTCTCGGAAATATAGACGAATTTTCCTTGCACTATGTCAAAATTGTTCCCATTTTATTTTGTATGGCGCTATTTCTTTTTATCGGTATCTATTTTATTGCGATCTGGCTGATCCGTGAGAGGACACTGCCTTCTTATATAGCGCTCATTTTTGGCGTGACCGTGGGCGCATATATCCAGAGCAATTTTTTGAACGCCAAACTGCCGATTTTGGATGGTGCGTTGATTGAATGGGAAAAATACCGTACCGAAAACGTGATAAGCGCTGCTATCTGGATATTCTGTATTGTTGCCGCTTTCTTTGGCGCTTACTTTGGAAAAGAAAAATTTGAAAAGTTTATCAAGTACATTTCCTATTTTTTTAGCGCTGTACAGTTGGTGTCTCTTGTGGTTTTGGTCGTTATGAATCCGCTGGACAGCGAAGCATCTTATGGATTTTCCAAGGAGGGGGAATTTTTAGTCGGTTCAGAGGAAAATATTGTGATCTTTATTATAGATACGCTGGAGGAGGATACGTTGGAAGAGTATCTGGCATCAGAAGCCTATACGGCGGACGGAACACTGGATGATTTTACGCTCTTTGACAATGCGGTGTCCGGCGGTGCGCCGACGGTTGCCGCCATGCCGCTTTTTTTGACAGGAAGTGAGTCAGACCCGGAACAGCCTTTTGATGATTACCTGAAGGAGGCGTGGGAAGAAACCCGGCTGTATGATGATCTGCATCAGAACGGATACGATGTTCGTCTTTACTCTGATCCGGTGGATATTTCCGGTTTTCCGGAAGGGACTTTTGACAATTACGCGTCCATTGGGAACAGTTGGATTAGCGATTACGCCGGATTTGGGAGTTCTCTCTATCAGTTGGTAAACTATCTGTTAATGCCGCAGTTTTTGAAAGAGAACTTTTGGCTTTCTACGGAGACAATTTTATATAACGTTCATAATACTGATTATGAATTAAATGATATTTATTTTCACAATGATTTTGTCGCCGCAGGCGAAACGCTTCAAACCGGCTATGAGAAGGCGTACCGGCTGTACCATTTGAACGGGCTTCATCCGCCTTACAGTATGACGGAAGACTTTAAAAGAGTTTGGGCCAATGGTGTGGAGGATCAGACAGTCCTTCGGGGTGATATGAGAATCATATACACCTACATGAACGAGATGAAAAGAATCGGCATTTATGATAAGAGCACAATCATCATTGCGGGAGATCACGGGAAGCATTCCGATGGGAATCCGGAAACCAACCCGGCAGTTTTGATCAAACTTCCCATGGAGACACATGAACTTGCATATAATTCAGCGCCGATTCATTTCAGAAATATCGGCCCTACTTTGGCCAGTACTTTTCTGGAAGATTATTCTGCATATGGGCCGTCCGTTTATGACATTACGGATGAAAGCGATGTGGAAAGAATGCATATGGTCACCAGTTCCATTATGGACCGGATTAATCTGGAAAGCTATGACAAATCTCTGGAACACTGCAGACTGATTATTCACGGGGACGCGGATGCGTGGGACTATGAGCTTTGGAATCCTTTTGAGATCAACCGCATTGCATATCAGAAGGGAGATGTCATTGACTTTACTTCCGATAACGCGTATGCAGATCAAATAAATTACCGGCTTTATAAAGAAAACGGTGCGGCAACGGCAAGCAATGAATTGAGTATCTGTTTTCAGTTGGAAAATCGTGAAAAAGAAGATGTAGAGTTTCACTTTATATATTCTAATCTTTATAACGATACCCAGAAAATACAGATATATGCGGGTGGAGATAAGGTAGAAAATAAGATTTGCACTAGGAATGATATCGGGAAAGAAATGGTGGTCGTGATACCAAAAGATAGGATCAAGGACGGCCTTTTGGCATTGCGCATGGTTTTCCCGAATGCGGTAACGCCAAATCAATTGGATAGGAATAATTCGGACATGCGTGTGCTGTCAGTCGTTTTTGACGCTATGTGGTTAGAATAAAATCCCCAATAATCCTTTTTGTCATTGTATAAAGTTAGATGTAAGTGGAAAAATGATAATGGCAGAAAGGAGGAAATATGGGATTAGCTAGAAAAGAATTTCTTACGTTTATGGAAAAATTCGATGACTGCCCCTTTGAGATAGAAATCGAGGGTGAGAAAAATTTGATCGGAACAGGCGATCCCGCCTTTTCGGTCATTTTTCATAAGACACCGTCGGCAGCGGATTTGATAACGAGCACTTCTATTGCATTGGGGGAGGCATATATGAATGGAGATATTGAAATAAAGGGTGATCTGTATGAGACCTTGCATTTATTTCTAGGACAGATTGGAAGATTTTCTACCGATCATAAAAAGTTAAAAAGATTAATTTATCCGTCGAGGAGTAAAAAGAATCAGGAGAAGGAGGTCCGTTCCCATTATGATTTGGGAAATGATTTTTATAAGCTGTGGCTTGATGAGACAATGAGTTATTCCTGCGGCTATTTTCGCAGTCCGGAAGATACGCTTTATCAGGCGCAGATCAATAAGGTCGATTATATTTTAGAAAAGCTGTGTCTGCAAAAGGGAATGCGTCTTTTGGATATTGGCTGCGGTTGGGGCTTTCTTCTGATAGAGGCGGCAAAAAAGTATGGTGTGCAGGGAACAGGCATTACTCTGAGTACAGAGCAGTATGCAGAATTTCAGAAAAGAATTAAGCAGGAGCGTCTGGAAAAGCAACTGGAAGTAAAGTTGATGGATTACCGGGATCTTTCCGAATGCGGACATTTATTTGACAGAGTGGTGAGCGTGGGAATGATAGAACATGTTGGCAGGGGGAACTATGAAGAGTTTTTGCAATGCGCAAAATCTGTCATGAAGCCGGGTGGCTTGTTTTTGCTTCATTATATCAGCGCCCTGAAAGAATATCCGGGAGATGCCTGGATCAAAAAGTATATTTTTCCCGGCGGCGTAATTCCGAGTTTACGGGAAATTCTGCATATTGCGGGGGAGCAGCAGTTTTATACGGTGGATGTGGAAAGTCTGCGCCGCCATTACAACAAGACATTGTTGTGGTGGTATCGGAATTTTCAGGCACATCAGAAAGAGGCGGCAGAAATGTTTGACGAGCAGTTTGTACGAATGTGGGAGCTGTATCTGTGCGCCTGCGCCGCCGCCTTTATGAACGGGGTTGTTGATCTACATCAGATTCTTTTTACCAACGGGGTAAATAATGAGCTGCCGATGACAAGGTGGTATTAAGTTAGAAAGACGGTCTTAAAAATCAAAATCGTCAAAATCCGTCCGCACAGAAGAACGGCGGCGCTGTCTGCGTTTCACCCGATTATTTCTACGTTTAGCCGTTTGACCATTGGCGATCAGCGCGTGTACCATAAAGATGGCAATCAAAACGGCGGCCAGAACCAGAATGCAGATCAGCACATTTTTTATATTGATAAAAATAGTGTCCTGTGACTGTTCGGTGTCCGGGTCTGCCGGTTCCGTGTTTTTTTCCACACTGACATCTGTGGAGGTCATATTAGCGTCAAATTCGTAAGTAGAAGTATTGTCAGTGGCAAGATTCAAAGATGCGCTGCCAACATACATGCCGTGGTAGGTATACTCAATTCCCGCAACGCGGTTTTCATCCGCCAGGCTATAATCAATTTCCGGATCCAAATCCTGGAAATCGACCGTATTCGGTATGATGACATAACTGTCCGTATCTATGGAAAGAATGGGTTTAGAGCTTCCGAAAACGTCATTTCCGATTTGTAAAAATCCTGTGGATTCGATGCTGTATCTTTCTTCGTTTTCGGATATATTTAAAACGTGAAAATTTTGAAAACCGTAATCAAACAACTCCGCCGTGTCAGTAAACTGGGCGGGAGATTCTTCTTTTAAGACAACGCAGACAAGACGCATGCCATTTTGCTCTGCACATGTGACCAGTGTCTGTCTGGAGTCATCCGTATATCCCGTTTTACCACCCAGAATACCATCGTAAGGAATCTCGCCGTTGATGAGCTGATGTTTGTTTTTTTTATAGAAATCGTCTGGCTGTGTTGGGGTAGGCTCAAAATGATAACGGGCGGTGTTACTGATTTTGCAAAGCATTTCATTTCGGAAAAAATAGCTTGAAACCAGTGCAAGATCATAGGCGCTTGTGTAATGTTCGGGATCGTGAAGGCCGTTTGTGTTAGTAAAGTGTGTGTCTGTGCAGCCCATTTCCGCGGCGCGTTTATTCATCAAAGCCACAAAATCATCAATGGAGCCGGAGACATATTCCCCGGCCGCATTGGCAGCTTCGTTGGCAGAAGCCACCATAATGCCGTAGAGACATTCCTCCAACGTAATAGATTCCCCTTCGTCCATACCCATATTGGAGCCGTCTGCCGGTACGTTGAAAACAGCATCGTGGCTAAATTCCACCATGTCATCCAGATTGCCGTTTTCCATAGCGAGAAGAGCCGTCATAATTTTAGTGGTGCTTGCGGGATAGAGGCGTTCATGAATATTTTTTGAGTAGAGAATCACGCCCGTATTGGCATCCATCAGGATGGCAGCCTGTGATCCAATCTGTGGACCTGTGGGCCAGTTATCAATTTCATTGGATTGTATGGGGAGCGCTTTGCGGGCTGCTGCCTCTTCTTCCAATTCTTCCAGGGTGGCATTGACTACAAGCGTGTTGGAAAAAAAGCCGCCAAAGAGGATAGAAAGCGCAAGGAGTGCGCCGGCGCATTGTTTTGTTTTGAGAAACATATTGTAAAACCTTTCTATCATAACAAGTTTATGAAAAAATAATCTTTTTATAAGTTTGTCCATAAATATCATACACTATTTGGGAAAAAAACTGTACCCTATTCACAAAAAATACATGTTTGTAAAAATTCATGCTATAATATATGAAAAGGAAGAGCATACAGATGAGACTACGAAACGTTACAGGCTCCAGAGAAGCAATTGCAGAAAGTGAATATGTGATACATAACCCACAGGAACATCGTGGAAGCTGGCATGAAATTTTTGGGAATGAGAATCCTATCCGCATAGAGATCGGCATGGGAAAAGGCCGCTTTATTATGGATCTGGCAAGAAGTAATCCTGACATGAATTATATAGGGATTGAAAAATTTTCGAGCGTGCTGATCCGTGGGGTACAAAAGCAGGAGGCGGATCCTTTACCAAATCTTTATTTTATTCGTATGGATGCGGAGGAGATTACTTCGGTTTTCGGGACTGGCGAGGTGGATCGTATCTATTTAAATTTTTCCGATCCGTGGCCAAAGGACAGGCATGCGAAGCGCCGTCTTCCCTCCCGTGAATTTTTGCGGCGATACGGAGAGATACTAATAGCGGACGGCGTGGTTGAATTCAAGACGGACAACCGTGATCTGTTTCAGTTTGCATTGGAGGAATTGGAACCGGCAGGGTGGAAAATTGTACAGATGACAAGAGACCTTCACCATGATGCACAGATGATGCAGGGCAATGTTATGACAGAGTATGAAGAGCGGTTTTCCTCAAAGGGAAATCCAATCTATAAATATATCATCACAAGATAAAAGTATTTGCGGTGAATCCGTATCAAAAAGAGAAAGAGAGGATATGCAGATGGAGTACAAATTTACGGCTGATAATTTTGAGAGTGAGGTTTTGAAATCAGAAATTCCCGTGCTTGTGGATTTCTATGCAGACTGGTGTGGTCCCTGTAAGATGATGGCGCCAGTGATTGCGCAGATGGCGGAAAAGTATGACGGTAAGATCAAGGTTGGAAAATGTGATATTGAGGAGGAGGACGGTCTTGCCAGAATGTACCGGGTGATGAATATTCCAAATATGAAAATATTTGTGAATGGCGAAGCCGTAGGAAATATTGTGGGTGCCGTGCACCCGGAGGAGTTGGAGGCGGAACTGAAAAAAGTGCTGTAAAGAAGTCAGGCGGCAGCGCCTGACTTCTTCTCTTCTTTTCCGTATAAGAATTTTAATATAATTGGCGTTGCAATGGAAGAAAATAAAATCAGCAAAATGACGGCCATAAAATAGTCGGCGGTCAGGAGGCCTGCAGCCAATCCCTTCTGTGCAACGATCAAAGCGACTTCCCCGCGAGTCATCATACCGACACCAATCTTGAGTGAATCGGAAAAAGTATACCGACAAAGTTTTGCCGCCAGACCGCATCCCAGAATCTTGGCAACTAATGCCACAATTACAAAGCAGATGCAGAAAGCGAACAGGGTGGAATCCATGGAGTCAAAATTGGTTTTCAAACCGATACTCGCAAAAAACAGTGGTCCGAAAAGCATGTAAGAACTCACGTCTACTTTCCGTTCTATGTATGTATTGTCGCTTAGGTTGCAAAGTACAATTCCCGCGATATACGCGCCAGTGATATCTGCGATGTCAAAATATTTTTCCGCCACATAGGACAGGGCAAAACAGAAGGCCAAAGCGACGATGGGAATACGTCTTGTGTGCGGATAGCGGCGGTCCAAAGCCAGAAAAATTTTAAACAGCACCATGCCGCCTACGATGGTGATAAAGAAGAAGACTATGGTCTTTATGATTACCATACCCGGATGGGAGTCCGGAGATTTAAAACCGATCACAAAGGTAAGTACAATGATACCGATTACGTCATCAATGATAGCAGCGCTGACAATAGTTGTTCCTACCTTGCTCTTGATTTTACCTAGTTCCTGCAGGGCGGCCACAGTGATGCTTACACTGGTGGCAGTCATGATGGTGCCGATAAAGACAGCTTTAAAAAATTCTTCGCTTCCCCATGGAGCAAAACCATAGAAGCCCATATATAAAAGTGCACCTAACGCCAGAGGCACGAACACGCCCGCGCAGGCGATCAGGAGGGCGATGGGGCCGGTCTTAACCAATTCCTTTAAGTCAGTTTCAAGTCCCACCTCAAACATCAGAAGGACAACGCCGATTTCCGCCATCTGTGTGATAAAGTCTGATTGGTTGACCCATCCCAACACACAGGGGCCGATCAAAAGTCCCGCCACAATTTGGCCCACTACCTGAGGGGCTTTACATTTTCTTGCCATTACGCCAAAAAATTTTGCCGTAAAAATAATGATTGCCAGATCTTTTAATACTTCATATGCTTCCATAATAATCCCTTCTTTCAGAATCAAATGCTATATAAGAATACACCTTTTATTAGGGAAAAACAAGTAAAATTGTATTTAAACAAAAAGTGCTGTAAAATGTTGTCAAAGAGGGCGGATATTTATGAAAAAGAAGACAATGTGTTATTCAAAAAAGCAGTAGCAACTAAGAATAGTTGCATATTCTTTTATAGCATAGTATATTATATTCATACGAGGAGAAGTATTGTGAGTAAAAAAGAAAAGATGAAATGGAATCTTTGTTGTCATATCTCGGATATGAATTGAAGCAGGGTGGAACCGGTTCAGGAGTAAAATTTATAAAGGATGGAAGTAATGAGGTTATAAATTTCCATAAACCGCATCCGGATGGAATTCTAAAAAGGTATGTGTTGGATCAGGTAATTGAGAAGTTAAGAAAGGAAGGTTTGCTATGAGTAACTTATTGTCATACAAAAACTATAATGGAACGGTGGAATATTCAAAAGAAGATAATTGTCTTTTTGGGAAAGTTGTGGGAATAAAATCTTTACTATCTTATGAAGGGGATTCTGTGCAGGAACTGGAACAGGATTTTCAGAGTGTAGTTGATGAATATTTAGCAGATTGTAAAGAAAGAAATGTGGAACCGGAACAACCATATAAAGGGACATTTAATGTCAGGATCAGTCCAGAACTTCATCGAAATATTGCTGTTTATGCGATAGAGCATGGAAAAAGTTTAAATGCTGCTGTTGAAGAGGCGATAGGAAACATGGTTCAAGTATAATTAGAAAAGAATTAGAAATATAGGGCATATACATTTATAAGAGGGGCATCATTACCTATAAGGGGATGGTGCCTTTATCTATGGGAAAACTATGGCTATTCAGAAGTTATTTTGCCGTGAACATTTTCAAACTCGAAAATATGTTTTTTCATGAGAACTTCTAACTCCCGATTGGCAGAGCGTCCATTATAATCAGCTACAAAATGAAACTTTTTCAGTAGATCAGGATCGGTTCTTAATGTAAATTTAGCAGTATCCGTTTTCATAAAGCAACCTCCATTTGACTTTATTATAATGTCAAAATGACGGCATATTTATTATTGACGGCATTGTGACGGCAGTATAATGTTTATAGTGGAAAGGACAGGGAAGAATATGACGCGAGACGAATTATTAGATATTCTGGTAAAAGAAAGGACACAGGGCATTTTGGAAGAATTATTGAGAAACAGTGATCAATACCAATCAGCTATGGGTGAATATGAAAAGGCTTGTGAGGAACTGGATGAGATAGGATTAAATGGAGAGCAAAAAGAGGCCGTTGACAACGCGCTGTCTACGGTGAATCATTGTATGGCAGTATATGGAGCGGCCGGGTATCGGTTAGGGATGGATGATGGGATAGAACTTGTTTGGGAGATATTAAGGTCCCGTTTATAGGACACAGTAAGTGTATGCTTTTGTTAGAGAAGCAGCTTAAACGGAAAACCGATTCGGCAGCAGTTTTTGGGCGGAACTGGGGGCAAGTATCGGATCGGATAAAAAATGGACATTTGAGGATTTCATGGCACATTGGTAATTGAATAAAGGCTTTACACCTGATTTGTAAATCCCTTATAATATAACTATCAATTATATATAAAGGGGTAGAAAGATGAGCGAGAACATGACCGATAAACAGTTACGATACATCAACAGACTAACAGTATTTGTACGAAAGCTGTTAAAACTTGTACCACAAGAGAAAAGAGAAGACTTAGAAGATGAATTTGATAGTATTCTTTTAGAAGTAACGCAGCCAGACGAAAAAAGCAACTAACAACTAAAGGGTGTAAGGCCTTTATTGAATTAAGGCTTTGCACCTTTCTGATTTATATGAAGGCAAAAAGAAAACACCAGATTTTTAAGAAACCTGATGTTTTCGCCTTTTTATTAGTCGAAGCGACAGGATTTGAACCTGCGACCTCTGCGTCCCGAACGCAGCGCTCTACCAAACTGAGCCACGCTTCGATTTATGAACAATTAAGATGATACAACATTTCTAAGGGTATTGTCAATGTTTCTTGGCATGATCTTTAAAAAAGTTTTTGAAAAGGAGGAGATGTGGATGGACAGGCACTCACTTCAAATTCCCTGTAATGCGATGCCTTTTATTTGTGAGGCTGACTATAGTGTAACCCTTGACAGGATGGTTCATGCGGATCGGACGGCGCCTTTTCATGTGGCGATCTATTTGTTGCGGGGTTCCATGGAGATAATTGAGGATGGCATCCGCTATGAGATTTTTCCCCATCGGCTCTTTTTCTTAAAAAGGGGAGTGCATCATTGGGGCGAGAAACCTTTTGAGGAGGGGTCCGCCTGGTATTATGCTCATTTTTATTGTGAGGAGCCGAAGCCATGGATGGAGGAGCTGCCTGAGAATGTCTATTATGATACGAAAGTTTCTTTGCATCCGTCTGACAATGAAAAGTATATCACAATTCCCAAGCTGACAGACTTTGAAGGGACAAGCCAGGTACAGAGGTATTTTGAAAGAATGTTGGATGCCCATGTGCATGGGAATATTCCACAGGCATCAGTTGAACTGTGGCGGATATTTTTGGAATGTATTAAGAGCGTTTCAGAAGAGTATGTGGGAAATGCTTATGTCAAAAAATTGTTGGAATATATCCAGGAACATTATATAGAAGGGTTTGACGCATCGGATGTGGAAGCGGCCTGTGGTTTGTCCTATAAGTATGCGGGAGCGCTTTTTAAGAAGGCTGTAGGACAGACAATCCGGGAATATCAGCGGACGCTGCGGACTCGTAAGGCGAAACAGCTTTTGACGGAGACTGACCGGCCGATTACGGAAATTGCACAGCTTTGTGGTTTTTCAGATGTGTTTTATTTCAGTAAAGTATTTCATGCACAGCAGGGATGTTCGCCCAGTGAGTATCGCAGGAATTACATACCGGGAATTTGATCCTGTAAAAAACGGGGGCTGATTAAGCCCCCGCGCCTACCATGTAAGCCATGAAATTGTAGCTGTCCTGGTCGTCTGTCAGAAAAAGATCTAACCAGATTTCTTCCGGGTTGATCATGCGGAGCATCTGTAAAGCGTCGGTGTTCTGCTTCAGATCGCAGTACGTTTCATTGGGAAGTTTCAAAAATACGTTTCCCCTGCTGCTTTGTACCATTTGGATAAATTTTTCCGTGTTTTTAATTTTCCGGATTGTAATCTTATTCATAATCTCCTCTCCTTTCCTGCTAGATATATGTCTTGTGAATCGGTTTTCCTGATCTTTCTTTTTTTCTTACCTTGTGATATGATTATATCATCATAATATATTAAAATAATAGAAATAAATCGGCATAATATATGAATATATTTCCAAAAACGGTATTTTTAGAAGAAAAACAGTGGACAATGTAGATTCAGAATGGAGGAAAAGATGATACAGTCTTGCAGTGTACAGACAAATATGCAGGGAGAAGAGCTGCGGGAACACGGGACGCGGCTTTTTCCGGTAGCCTGCTATTTAGATCGGCTCCCACAGGATGAAGTGTCATGGCATTGGCACAATGAGTTGGAGCTTGGGATTATCATAGAAGGCTCGGCGGTTGTGGAGGCGGGTTCTGCTAAATATCAGATTCAGGACGGAGAGGGATTTTTTATTAACAGCAATGTTTTGCATGCTGCCGTGACACCGGACAGCGACTTTTGCGAGATTCATTCGGTTGTGTTTCACCCGCGGTCCGTAAGCGGGGGGACAGATAATGTAATCTGGCAAAAGTATGTAAAGCCGCTGATGGAAAATCAGTCTGAGACAGGCGTACATTTTATACCTGATACGACGTGGCACAGACAGATTCTGGAAGGGATCAATACGATCTGGTCTTTGGCGGAGAGGGAAGTGTATGGATTTGAAGTGTATATCCGCAATGCGCTTTCTATGATAATGGTTTTGCTTTCAGAACATCAGTCGAGTGCAGGTAAAAAATCTTTTGGCAAGGAACAGCGGGATCATGCCCGAATCAAAGAGATGCTGACTTTTATTCAGGCAAATTATGACAGGGAATTGACGATTGAGGAGATTGCTTCCGCATGCGCCATCAGTACGAGCGAGTGCATTCGCTGTTTTCGTGCGACGATCAGCACCACGCCTATTGCGTACCTGAAATCTTATCGTCTTCAACAGGCGGCCTTAAAATTACAGCTTTCCGGGGATAAGATTTCTGTGATTGCGGAAAGCTGTGGTTTTCAGGAGATGAGTTATTTTGCCAAGTCCTTTAAGGAGATCTACGGCTGTACGCCCTCGGAGTACAGAAACGGCAAATAAATCGAAATCCGAAAATATTACAAATATTAAAGAATATAATCCATTTTATTAGAGGAGAATTCAGAATATAATACATATATCGAAAAAAGGATGGAGCGGCAGCGCCCTTTTCGGGTAATAGATTTGAAAATGGAGGGTAAAAAAATGGGTGATTTGAAACTGGTTAAGGAGTTTCAGGTGGGAGAAGGCTTTTTTGGAAGGTATGAAAAGTTGGTGAAGGATGTGGTCCTTCCATATCAGGAGCGGGCGCTAAACGATCAGATTGAGGGCGCGGAAAAGAGCCATTGCATAGAGAACTTCCGGATAGCGGCCAAAAAATTAAAGACCGGAAGATGTGACGGCGAGTTTTATGGGATGGTATTTCAGGACAGTGATGTGGCTAAATGGTTGGAGGGCGCAGCTTATTCTCTGGCCCAGAATCTGGATGAAGCATTGGAAAAACGTTGCGATGAGATCATAGAACTGATCGGCGAAGCACAGCAGAAGGATGGGTATCTCAATACCTATTTTACTGTGAAAGAGCCGGATAAGCGGTGGACGAATCTTCACGAGGCTCACGAGCTTTACTGTGCAGGCCATATGATGGAAGCGGCGGTGGCCTATGCGGAGTGTACGGGCAAGGGAAGACTTTTGGAGATTATGTGCGATATGGCCGACCATATTTACCGCCATTTTATTGAGGAGGGGGCGGAGGGATATCCCGG
The DNA here is from genome assembly GCA_947245585.1 of uncultured Lachnospiraceae bacterium. Lineage (GTDB taxonomy): Bacteria > Bacillota > Clostridia > Lachnospirales > Lachnospiraceae > UBA3282. Next base: position 12,615 of record CAMXPV010000063.1, read on the forward strand.
ACACCCAGAGATTGAGCTTGCGCTGATGCGGCTTTACCGCAGCACAAAGGAGGAGAGATATAAGGAGTTAGCGTTACATTTTATTAATGTGCGCGGCGTTGACCCTGATTATTATAAGAAGGAGATGGAGAAAAATCCCTGGCGTGTTTGGGGAAACAATCCTGATGACAAAGAGTATGCCCAGAATTATGCGCCGGTGCGGCAGCAAGATAAGGCTGTGGGACATGCTGTGCGTGCGGTGTATCTCTACACAGGCATGGCGGATGCGGCCATGGAGACGGGAGACAGGGAATTGGCGGATGCCTGCAAGACGCTTTGGAATAATATTACGCAGCACAGGATGTATGTAACGGGTGCGATCGGTTCCGCATACGAGGGGGAAGCCTTTACGAAGGACGACCATCTGCCAAACGATACGGCATATGCGGAGACCTGTGCGGCCATTGGTCTGATCTTTTTTTCCAATAAGATGCTGTATTTGGGTCATGAGGGTAAATACGCGGATGTGATGGAGAGAGCGTTATATAATTGTGTGCTTGCAGGAATGCAGCTTGATGGTACGAAGTTTTTCTATGTGAATCCGTTGGAGGCGCTACCGGGCATTTCCGGGGAGGCGCAGACTCATAAGCATGCGCTTCCGGTGAGACCAAAGTGGTTTACCTGTGCCTGCTGTCCGCCTAACGTGGCAAGATTATTGGGCTCTGTGGCAGAGTACGCATGGCATGTGATACCGGGGACGCTGTTCTCCAATCTGTTTGTGGCGGGAACCCTTGATTTGAGTGATCGGTTTGGCGGAAAGGTGATTTTGAAGACGGATTATCCTTATGACGATCGATTAGAGTATCGTTTTGAGCCCAGGGAAGGAAAGGAGAGCATGGAAGTTCCCTTGGCAATCCGTATTCCCGCATGGAGTGAAAAGACGAAGATCAGCTTAAACGGAGAGAAGGCGGAGTATGAAATCCGTGACGGTTACGCCTATATGAGGGGCACATATACCGCGGAGGATGTGATTATGGTGGAACTTGATATGAAAGTGAGACGAGTGTATACCAGTAATCGTGTCTCTGCAAATACGGGTAAGACCGCGCTGCAAAGAGGCCCCCTCATTTATTGTGTTGAAGGTGTGGATAATGAGAATGATGTTCTTTCACTCAGTTTAAAGAGAAATGGAGAGATAAAAGTCAGCGAATATCTGCCGGATGAGCTGTTTGGCATCCGCAAACTGTATGCGGAAGGCTGGCGGGAGACGGTGAACGAGGAGCTTTACAGCTTTGAGAAACCGGAAGGCAGGCCCTGTACCATGACGTTTGTTCCGTATTATACATGGGGGAACAGGGGGCTTAATCAGATGCGTGTGTGGGTTCCGGAGAGGGATTCATGTGGGAAGTAGAAAAATTACCCTAAATAAACCTGAATTATTCATGATAATTCAATTAGCAGCGGCTAAAGCCGCATAGT
>CAMXPV010000064.1 GCA_947245585.1 uncultured Lachnospiraceae bacterium
AATCCTTGTCAGTTGCATAGCTACAAATTTTGTCTAACTTTTTGGGGTCAGATCAGTTCACTTCATTGCCAGTGAGCGGGACGGCTATTTCTTATTTTTCAAATTCAGAATTGCTACGATCAACAAAGCTATGCTCGCTTGAAATGTCAAGTGAAAATGATAAGAATTTATGAGAAAAATCAGGAGGTAAGAAGGTACTGATAGTTTGAGAAATATTCACAACAGACCCAGGGGCGGAAATCCGCCCCTGAAAATTTCTAGTTCTTCACAGCCGCCTCCTGCTTCGCCTCCCGCACGGTGGTGATTTTCCGCACGCCGGGCAGTTTGCTGATCTGACTGCGGACAGCCTGTGTATCTGCGCCAAAACGGACGCTCACTTCATAGTTGAAGGAATCGGCGAGGGGATTTTCCGTAAAGGAGTCGGCCAACGCTTCCGATTCCGGGTCGCCGGAGAAATAGGAGGCCTTAAATTCTGCCCAGGCTTCATCCCCGCTGATGTACCGATAGTCATAGACCTCGGCAATTTTGGCGATCTCATCGCCCAGGGATTCAATTTGATCCTGCGATAGCTCTGATTCCATGAAAACGGCGAGCTGCTTTTCCTGATAGGCGTTGTAGGCAAGGGATGTGGAGCCTACGGTGCAGAGGCAGAAAAACGCGGCAGCCGCGGCGGTGCAGAGACGGCGGTAACGGCCTTGTGGATAGTGGTGGCGGATTTGGCTGCCTTTTCGGTGGATTTGACCGCTTGCCCTGCTTGAAAGACAAGCCTTTGCCAACCTGTCCGCCAATTCACCGGGCATGGAGAGCTGATTTTTCAGTTGCAGCAATTCTGTTTCCAATTCTTTATCTTTCATAGCTTGATCTCCTTTTCTGGTTTTCTGTTTGTTCAGATTCCAACGCAAGCTTTAATGCTTCCCGCGCCCTCTGCAGGCGTTTCTTCGCGGCTGCCTCTGAAATTCTGAGAATTTCACCGATCTCCCGAACGGAATATCCCTCAAAATAATGCAGGATGAGAACCGTTTTCCATTTGACGGGCAGCTCATAGAGTTCCAACATAAGGCGCTGTTCTTGCGGTGCGGGGAGCTGTTCCTTCCATTCTTCTATATCAAGATGGGAATGCCTCTTTTGAAAGCGCAGAAAGTCTTTACAGCAGTTGGCGGTCACACGCAGAAGCCATGCTTTTTCATGATCTCCGGAATCAAACGCGGGCGCTTTTTCCAGATAGCGTAAGAGCGTTTCCTGCAAGGCGTCCTGTACGTCATGGGGATTTCCTAGAAGCAGCCAGGCGGTGCGATAGAGCATGTCGCCGTAGCTTTGCAGGATCCGATTGATTTCGGCTTCTTTTTCGTTGCTCACGTTCTGAATGCTCCTTTCCTTTGTTACTTTCGAGGCCTCTTACCCTATATACGAACAGAAAACCAAAAAGGTGACGGACATTTGACAAAAAATGATTGTGTGGAGTGCAGGAAGGGACGTATAATATTGGGGAGACTTGTTCTCATCATAAAAGAATAATGACCGTAAGGTCAAGGAGGCGTGGGCGCTTTTTCATTTTGGAAGGAGACAGGGATGGACCGTAACGTACAGAGAATAGAATACCGATTTGGTAAGGTTGGAAGCTTTGCGCCGCTTGCCGCTGCGGCAGTGATGATTTTATGGGCGGCGGTCAGCCAGTCCAATGTGAACGGATATGTGTTGGCATTTTTTGCAGCTTTAGTAACGGGCGTTATTTTTGCAAAAGATGAAAAAGCGTATGGCGAGGCTCTGGTACACGGCTTGAGCAAGCCCATGTTTGGCGTGATTGTTTTGGCGGTGGTTCTTGCTGCGGTTTCGGGCAAACTGATTTCCGCTAGCGGCGCGGTGCAGACGATCGCGGCCTGTGTGGTGGCGGCCGGTTTTACGGGAAAACTTTTTGTGGCGGCCAGTTTTCTGATCACTTGCCTGTTGGCTTTTGCCACGGGAACTTCGGTGGGCGCTTACTTTGTGGTGATTCCGATTTTATTTCCTGTGGGCGTGATGGCGGGGGCTTCGCCGGAATTTATGATAGGCGCTATTGTGTCGGGAGCGGCGTTCGGCGATAATCTTGGGCCGATTTCGGACACAACGATCGCTTCCTCCGCGACGCAGCACGCTGATCTGGGAACGGTCGTGAAGACAAGGACGCGTTACAGCCTGCCTGCGGCGGCAGGGGCCCTGGTTTTGTTCCTGCTGTTTTCTAAAACAACGGACAAAGGGGCGGCTATGGAGACGGCAGCGGGAGCGGCCAACCCGGCCAGTCTGATCATGTTGGTGGTTCCCTTAGTGATCATTGTACTCTGTATGCGGAAAAAACATCTGATCACGGCCCTGTCGTGGGGAATCCTTTCGGGAATTGCGGCGGGACTGCTTTTTGGTATCTATACCCTTGAGGATCTGATCGCGTTTCCCGGCGGATTTTCCGTATCGGGGGTAATCATAGAGGCCATTACCGGCACGGCGGGTACGATGGCGATGCTGATCGGCGTGTTTGCCCTGTTAGGCGTATTGGAGTGCAGCGGCTTCTTTGAGGATGTGGGAAATATTTTGACCCGCATGGCGAAAAAGGAACGAAGCACCGAGGCGACGATTGTATTGTCCATAGGGATTTTGAGTATGGTAACGGGCGTTATCTCTGTGGCGATCGTAGCCCTTGGAGACTTGATTCATGAGATCGGGGAAAAGGCGGGTGTAGACAGATACCGCCGTGCGAATTTGATGGATTGTACGGGATGTGTGTTCTGTTTTTTGGCGCCATGGACCGTGCACTGCGTCATACCGGCGCAACTATCCGCCCAGTTTGGGGAGGGGTATGCGGTCGCGCCGGGGTCGGTGCCCTTCGTGAATTATTATTCCCTGTGCATGTTGGTGGTACTGGCCGTTGCGGTGGTGACGGGGTATGGCAGGAAATCCAAAGGTTAAAAGCCCGCCATCATCATGAACATAAGCTGATCTCTCTGTACGGCATCCTGTGCGCCTTTGACACCGGAAGCCATGCCTTCTAGTTCAAGCTTGCTTTTGGCGGAGAGCATCAGTTTTTCCTGAAATGCCCGTTTTGCCCGTTCCGCTTCCTCGGCCCTTCTCTCGGCGCGAGCCTGACTGCGCAGTTTTACGGAGGTCTCCATGGAATCTAAAACCTGTTTCATAGCGGTTAGTTCATTCATACCCATACTGTTCATGCTTGGTGCTCCTTGTCTGAAAAGTTTCCGGTTTCTATGTAAGGATTATCGGCAGGTTTGGGACGCTTCTGAAGGGGCAGGTTAAATAACGGGCGGTTGTTTTACGTTTTATAATAAAAAATTGGAAAATCAGGAGGAAAACATGGAAATACAGGAGATCATAGCACTGATACAGGAGACGAAAGTCTTTGTGGCAAACAGAGAGCGGGCCGGGCATATTAAGACCAAGGGACGGGCGGATTATGTGACGCAGGTAGATACCGATATCCAGAATTTTCTGGCCCGTGAACTGGGGAACCGATTTCCGGGCATTCAGTTTTTGGGAGAGGAAGAGGGACTGCACGAAATGTCCGGAGACATCTACTGGATTCTTGACCCCATAGACGGAACCACCAATCTGATTCACGATTATCAGCACAGTGTGGTATCGTTGGCATTGTATGAAAAAGGGGAGATTACCCTTGGCATTATTTACGATCCCTTTCGGGAGGATGTCTATTATGCACAGAAGGGGCAGGGCAGTTTTTTGAACGGAAATCCCATTCATGTGTCAGACGCAGAGACATTGGATGAAACCATCATATCTGTAGGCACATCGCCCTATGACAGAGAATTGGCGGAAGAAAATTTTAGACGGATTCAGCGTGTTTTTGGCAAAGCGCAGGATATCCGCAGGACAGGAACGGCGGCCATGGATTTGGCTTATGTGGCTTGTGGCAGGACGGGTGGCTTTTTTGAACCGCGTTTAAGTCCGTGGGATTTTGCCGCCGGGCTGCTGTTGGTTCAGGAGGCCGGAGGAAGGGTGACGGATTTTGCGGGGGAGCCGCTGGTTTTTTCCAGGAGAGGGAGCGTTGTCGCCTCAAACGGGATGATACATGAGGAGTTGAGAGGAGAGTTGTGATATGGGGTTTATTTTTAAGCGAAACAAGAAAATTTCCAAAGACGGAACAAAGGTGGATTTGATCAATTACAGTGATGATGATAACCGGTCATGGAAACCGGTGACAGAGTCCGGCAAATATTTGGAAGAAATGATGGAATATATAGAGGGGATATTTCCCTGCAAAGAGGAGAAACCCTTTGTCTTTCACGAGATTGTGTCGGATATGGTGCATATTGATGTCAATATTATTCCCCCGGATAACGGCAGGGATTATTATGTGCTGTGGACAAGCGGAATGAGCGATCTGCCGATGACGCTTCCTGACGGGGATTATGACAAAAAGGAGTATGAGAGGGCAGAACTGTTCCAGTTTCTGCCAAAAGACTGGAAGTTCGGGAAAATTGACGCGGCGTGTGGAGACGAGTATTACTGGCCGATCAGATGGTTGAAGTACCTCGCCAGATTTCCGCATGAATATCAGACATGGCTTGGAACGGGACATACCCTGCCAAACGGTGAAGACTATGAACCGCTTGGGGAAGGGACAAAGATGGGAGGCTTTTTCTTTTTGCCGGTAGTCCCATTGGGAGAGGTATATCCGGGAGTTGACCCGTTGATTTGTAAGGACGGGACGAAACTCAATTTTTTGTGGGCAATTCCCATGTATCAAGAGGAGATCGAGTACAAATTGGAGGAAGGGTTTGAGGCTATGATGGATTTATTTACCGAAGTAAACTTTCCGAGGATGCTTGATCCGAAGCGGCCGAAGTATGTGGGGGAATAGGAGTTGTCAATAATTAGAGTATACTTTTCATGATTAGTTGCGTATAATAAAGGTAGGGAAATCCCTACTTTTATTATATTTGCAAGGAGGAGCAAAATTATGGCAGCAAATGCGTTTGTAGATAATGCAAAAGTTATGGCAAAGGGCCAAGTCACAATCCCGAAGGATGTCCGGGAGGTTCTGGGAGTAACAAGCGGTGACCGCATTTCGTTTATTGTTGAGAAGAATACTGTTCGCATCGTTAATTCTGCGGTGTATGCCATGCAGATATTACAACAGGAAATGGAGAAAGACGCTGAACTTGTAGGTTTAAATTCGGAAGATGAGGTTATGGCAATGGTAAAGGAACTTAGAAATGAGGATGAAAAGGCATGAGGGTTTTGATTGACACGAATGTTTTGATTTCGGCGGCTCTTAATGCAAATGGTGTCCCTTATCAGGCATATGTGAAAGCGGTGACCTATCCGAATCGTGGGTTAATCTGTGAGCAGAATGTAGATGAAATGAAACGGATATTCAATAAGAAATTTCCAAACCGCCTTGCAGCATTGGACAGATTTCTTTCGATTGCGCTTCTGACGATGGAATTAGTACCGATTCCGACGGATGAAGATATTGCTGAGCTGCAAATTCGGGATGTGGAGGATCGCCCGATTTTGCGGGCTGCTATGGAGGCAGGAGCGGATGTTTTACTTACAGGGGATAAGGATTTTTTAGAATCGGGGTTGGAAAAACCTGCGATTATGACACCGGCTGAGTTTGTTGGGTATTGATTGATAAGGCATGGATTATAAATGCTTGTGATGGCAAAGAGGCAGGAAGTGTACGTTATGAACCTACTGATGGGAGTTGAATAAGCAGGGAGGGGAGCTGTTGAAAAAGAAAGTGATTGTGGCAGGGCATATTTGCCTGGACATTACACCGGTATTTTCTGAAAAAGGAGCGATGCAGCCGGGGGATATTCTAGTCCCTGGCAGGTTGGTTGACGTAGGGCAGGCGGATGTACATACGGGCGGCGCCGTAGCCAATACGGGGCTTGCCATGAAGTTTTTCGGGGCGGATGTTTCCCTGATGGGCAAGATCGGGAACGATCCTTTTGGGGAAATTATCCTCAATATACTGAAAGCCCATGGTGCAAAACAGGGGATGTTGGTTTCGGATCAGGAATCCACCTCCTATTCGGTAGTGATCGCCATACCGGGAATTGACAGGATATTTTTGCATAATCCGGGAGCAAATCATACGTTCTGCGCGGAGGACGTGCCGGACGGCGAATTGGAAAAAGCGGCGCTGTTTCATTTTGGCTATCCGCCGCTGATGAAGACCATGTACGAAAATAACGGGGCCGAGTTGGTATGCCTGATGAAGCGGGCAAAGGAATACGGGACGGCTACATCGTTGGATTTTGCGGCGGTTGATCCGGCATCTATTATCAGACGGCATGCGGACAGGATCTGGAACGTGTGGGGAAGAAGTTGGAGCTTGCTGTGCCGCAGTGGGCGGATCTGTGCGGCTTTGAGAGAAGCTATGTTCCGGAGCGGGTGTTGTCCGGAACCGGCGCGGGAGATACCAGTATTGCCGCGTTCCTGACGGCTGTGTTGGAGGGATATGCGCCGGAAATGTGCCTGCATCTTGCGGCGGCAGCCGGGGCATCCTGCGTGGCTGCCTACGATGCGCTAAGCGGTCTGAAACCGTTTGCCGAACTGGAACAGAAGATTCAGAAGGGATGGGAAAAAATATGTTAGTTACCTTAAAGGAAGTACTGAACATCGCGGAAGAAAAAAAGATTGCGGTTGGCGCTTTTAACGCCGCAAATCTGGAAAGCCTGCAGGCGGTCATCAGCGCTGCAGAGGAATTAAATCTGCCGGTCATTTTGCAGTTTGCGCAGTGCCATGAGCCATGGGTGCCTCTTGCGCTGATCGGGCCGATTATGGTTACGGAGGCAAAGAAGGCATCCGTGCCGGTCTGTGTTCATCTGGATCACGGCGAGACGCTTGACTATCTGGAAAAGGCGTTGGAAATCGGCTTTACAGGGATTATGTATGACGGCTCCATGCTGCCCTATGCGGAGAATCTGGAAAATACAAAAAAGGCGGTGGAGATGGCCGCAAAGACCGGGGCTAGTGTGGAGGCGGAGCTTGGCAGCATGGGAAAACGGGAATCCGGAGCAGGGGACGCAGACGGAGACGACACCAAAATTTATACGGATCCGCAGAAGGCAAAAGAGTTTGTGGAAGCAAGCGGTATTGATGCGCTCGCCTGTTCCTTCGGCACGACTCATGGGATTTACCTGTCAGCGCCCAGACTGGATTTTGACGTGGTAAAAAACGTGTGTGCCATGACAAATGATATACCGGTTGTCATGCACGGCGGTTCCGGGGTGAGCCGGGAGGATTACCATGCGGCAATCCGGGCAGGTGTGCGAAAGATTAATTACTTTACCTATATGGACAAGGCCGGAGGAAACGCGGTGGCGGCGTATCTAAAATCCCTGCGCACAGAAGAACCGCTGTTTTTCTCGTCCGTGTCCATGGCGGCGCGGGATGCCATGAAAGAAAACGTAAAAGAAGCAATGAAAATGTTTGCGTTAGGATGAGCGCGACATGGACTTCTGATGTGCCAACAATACGTTTTTGGCCTCTGCCACGATGGCGCGGTCGGTTCTGTAAATAGCGTATTCACTCATGGCAGGCAGTCCCATGGGAACGCCTGCCTTACGGTAATGCATACCGCTGTCCATGATTTTTTTTGCAGAAAGATGGTAGCTTTTTATTTCCGTATCCGAAAGGAACCGGCGGATCACATCCGGGTTTACGCCTGCACCGGCCATGATTTCGGGGCCATTCATTTCCTTTTGCAGTTTACATAACTCTTTCAAAAGGGGCATACCGGTCAGGCAGTCTTTTTCCTGTCTGGATGTCAGAATCGTATCAATGCCCAGTTCGGCGGCCTGTCCGTAAGCTTTTATGGGATCGGCACATACGTCGAATGCGCGGTGGAGCGTTATCTTTAACGTGGCGGCGGTTTCGACCAGTTTTGACATCTGTGTCATGTTGATGCTTCCATCTGGTGTGAGGCAGCCAATCACAACGCCGTCGGCGCCTGCATTTTTGAAAAGTTCGATTTCCCGCCGGATGATTTCAAATTCATGATCCGTATAAAGAAAATCTCCGAAGCGGGGCCGCAAAAGTACGCGGACCGGCAGATCGCAGGCCTTTCTTACCTGTTCAAATAAGGCGATACCCGGTGAAGTGCCGCCAATGATCAGCGCCGCACATAATTCCAGGCGGTCTGCGCCGCCCTGTGCCGCTGCCACGGCCGATTCCACACTGTCTACGCAACATTCCAGAATGTAGTCTTTGTTCTCGTCCATATGTCTCTCCGATTATATGATATAAGCAGCTTAGATCGCGTTACAATAGGAGCGTATCATATTTTCTGCCTGAATTCCACAGGCATTTCGTATCTATGCTATTTTGCCAAATTCAGAAAAATCAAATTGTGAGTCCTTGCACGATAGGATATAATAATAGTAACTGAATGATGAGATAGGGTGATGATGTGATCGGAAATCTGTTACATGACTTTGCCTGTAAGAAAGCGAAGGACATGTATTATCCGGAATTGGCTAAAGGGGTGCGGCATTTTAAGGAAGAAGGAGGTCGAGAGAGAATGTGCGAAGCGGTTGAGAAGTATGCGGAAAATGTAAGATTGAATAGTCTGTTGGAGTCCGTAAGAAAGCTTATGGCAAATATGAAGCTAGGGGCAGAGCAGGCAATGAACGTGCTCGAGGTCAACGAGCATGACAGAGAGATTTTGCAAAAAAGGTTATAAGATTTAGATATGAACAGTGTGGCTGTAAGGAGTGTTCTGTTTGAAAAGAATGCTCCTTATTTGCGCCTATATGTCACTTATGCAAGACGCAGAGTTGTGTAAGGATTTATTACAGAGGAGTTTGCCGGATCTGGAAATAGACCATATAGAATACCCGGAGGCACAAAAGGGCATCAGGATGGATGTCTATGTGAAAGATGGGAAGGGTACCGTTTACGACATTGAAAAGCAGGCGGCTGATACGAAAGAATTGCCTAAAAGAAGCAGGTATTATCAGAGTATGCTTGATCTGTAGCTGATCGATAAAGGACTGACGTATAAAAAACTGAAACCGAGCTATGTTATCTTTAGTGAATGTGGGAAAAAAACTGATATTGTGAATAGTTCATTGAGAAAAGACAATCTGCAATCATGGGAGGTTATCATCAGCTATGGTTCCAGATAAGGTGAAAAAATATATTTTTGTTGAAATGTGGTTTGAACTTTAATATTTTTCATATACTGATGCTAAAAGTCAAAAGAAAAACGTTTTGAAATAAAAATTTGCAAAAAAAATGCAAATATGATTGACAAAACAAAATAGTTGGAATAGTATATAAATATAAAACGGGAGAGGTGACAAAGATGCTGTTGGAATTTAGGTGTTCAAATCATCGTTCTATTAAAGAAGAAGTGAGATTTTCTATGATTGCGGGAAGTGACAATACATCAGAAGAACTCTTAAAAGAATTTGGCAATATTAGGGTTTTACGTTCTGCAATCATATATGGGGCAAATGGATCTGGCAAAAGCAATTTTATTAGTGCTTTGTCATTTATGCAAGGTTTGGTAAGTAATAGTATTAACCATCAGCCGGGACAGGGGGTATTTCAGGCACCCCACAAATTGAGTGTCGAAAAAACTCCAAGCGAATATAGCATTCAGTTTGTAAGGAATGACATAAGATATGCATATGGTTTTTCTGTGAAGGAAAATTTGATACAGGATGAATATTTATACTATTTTCCTAATGGTAGGCAGGTAAAGATTTTTGAACGGGATGGAATGGTGATCAAACCCGGTGACAGGTACAAGAGCGTATTTGATGTGAGTATTGGTATAGTGAAAGAAAACAGGCTGTTTTTATCCTGTGCGGCCAATTATAGCAATGTAAAAGAAGTAGAAGAAGCGTTTCTTTTTTTTAACACAGATATTGTGGTGTACAATCCGGAGATTAATAACTGGACGGAGTATTCCATTGAGTTAATGCAGAGCAATAAGGCGATTAAGCAGATTTTTGTGGATATCTTGCGGGCGCTAGGTACGGGGATTAAAGATGTAAAAGTAAAACTTGAAAAAATAAAATTTGGAGAGTTAACACAGGAATTGCAGATACCTGATATACTGAAAGGTCTGATAGGGGGGCAGGAAGGGAATCGGATAGAGGCAAAGGTGGTTTACGACCAATTTGAAGTTGATCTGATGGCAGAGGAGTCAGCGGGAGTGAAGCGTTTATTCCAGATGGTCTGCCCGATTCTTGATATTTTGAAAGAAGGGAAAATACTTCTTTGTGATGAACTGGAGACCAGTCTACATGAATCAGTAATTTCCCAAATTGTAAAGTTATTTCAACATTACGAAAAGGATAAATTTGCCCAATTAATTTTTTCAACACATGATACAAGTTTATTGGATACCGATTTGTTCAGGCGTGATCAGGTGTGGTTTACGCAATTAAATATGGAGAGAGCAACGGATTTATATTCTCTTGTTGAGATTAAGAATGTCCGTAAGTCCGAAAATCTGGAAAAGGGATATGTATCTGGAAAATATGGTGCGATACCTATGCTTAATAAAGCGTTCTTTCAAGAATTGGAAGAAGGTATTTTAGGATAGGGGGTACTGTATGGAAGATAGAAATCTTGACTTAATGGAAAGAAATGAGGGTACAAGAGAAAAATTTCGCACGGAAGTTAAAAGGTTTGAGTTGGATCAGATAATGCAGCATTTTACAGAGACAATGCAAGCAATAAAGTCCCAGTTTTCTGTGGCAGATGAACTAATTGAATCTGGAAAAGTCACGGAGGGAGAAAATATCTGGCGGGCGCAGGTTATTTTTCTTGCAAGTGCTTTTGATTTCTATATGCACGAACTGACAAAATATGGGCTGTGTGAAATTTATGCAGAGAATTGGGGGAGAACGGATAAGTATGAGAATATCCAAGTAAAAATGAAAGTGATTGAGGTAGCATTAAAAGAAGGAGGGGATATAGATTGGTTTCTTGAATATATTAACGGGCATTATGGAAATATTACGATGGTATCATATAAATCGGTAAAAAGTCAGCTTAAATTATTGGGGTTGAATTTGACGAGTATTGCAGAAAGAGCGTTCCATCAAATAGGAGGAACAGAAAAGACAGGAGATAAGCTGAAAAGACGTCTGGATGAATTGTTTGAAAGAAGAAATATTATTGCCCACCAAACGGATAGGGCTCATACCGATGCACAGATTAACAGCATAACAAAAGGGATTGTACAAGAATTTGTATCTGATGTTGAAAAAATCGTAAATGCTATTGACGTAGTAACAAGAAATATGTAATACTATATATTGTATGAAGCCGAAAAAATAAATACAATATGTAGTTGAACGATAGAAAGAATATGATAAAATGTTAAAAGATTGCAGCATTGCTGCTATCATAAAAAGCTGCAAGGCTGGCACCTTGCAACTTTATATGATTTAGTGAAAGGAAAAACCATCCACTAGTTATGTAGCATATCTAGTATATCAAATCCTTTTGCTAAAATCAATTAAAATCGCTTAAGGGCGAAATAAATGATGGAGGTGAATAGGGTATGAAGAAGTTTGTAAAACAAAAGTATATTTTCAGACCATATATTACTAAGAACGGAAAAAGAATTTATCCGAAACATAGTAAAGTCTTTAAGATTCCAGTAGATTAAATGTTTTGTGAAAATGTTTGGATGGTTCATTTTCACTTTCCTGTAATTGTTTTCTTTAGATTAAAGGGAGGAAAATGAAATGAGAAAAAATCAATTTGTTGTAAAACATGGTGATGAGTGGGCTGTTAAAGGTGCTAACAATAAGCGGGCTACACGTGTTGTAGATACGCAAAAGCAGGCGATGAGTATAGCAAGAAATATTGCAATTAATCAGCAGTCTGAAATGCGTGTTCAAGATCAACATGGAAAGTGGCGCGTATGTAACAGCTATGGGAAAGACACCTGTCCGCCTAAAGATAAGAATTACTAATATGCTGCTATTTGGGTGCAGGTGAATAAAGAAACATTTATCAAAAAGAAAGAGGATGCAAAAGCTGTGAAAAGCCATGCATCCTTTTTGTTTCTAAAGTGATTGGAGGTGGTGCTATTGATTGTGCTAATATCGTTATATCGTAGACCGAGATACTGAAAGAGGATGAAGACGTATGAGATATTTCACCGATTCACCCTATGAGCGGCTGATGATGGAGAGACCCTATGCAGGAAACAGGGAAAAGGCGGAACCGGCAGAGTTCCCCTGCGGCAGATGCGGGTATGGTGCGGCAAAACCCTGTATCGCAGTCTGTATGCGGGCTGTTGCCGGGGACAGGAAGAGAGCACACCGGGAGCACCGCAAGGCGGAACTTCTTCCGAGAATCTCAGCCCACAACCTACGACATACCGTCTGCACCAACATGGCAAGACAGGGCATGAACATTAAGGTGCTGCAGTATCTTATGGGACATGCCCACAGTGATGTGACGATGGATGTATATAACCATATCGCGGGCAGACAGGATGTCAGGGAGGAAGTGAAGCGGTACGCACTGGCAGTCGGCGGCTGAGTTACTACACCAAAAAAATAAAAAAATGGTGTAGTAATGGTGTAGTAGAGGCATATAACGAGTGATATTCTAAATTTAAGGACCTGCAAACCCGCATAAACACTTGGATTGCAAAATTTTAATAAAATAATTAGCACTCACCTCTTGACAGTGCTAACAATACGTTGTATTGTGATAGTGTAAGTAGAACAGATTGACACAATGCATCTGCGCACCAAGCATTCCTATAGAGAATGAAAATTGAACTTTGACAAAATAAAATCTCCCCGT
>CAMXPV010000065.1 GCA_947245585.1 uncultured Lachnospiraceae bacterium
GGATACTCGGAAAACATCAGTCGAAACAGGGTACCGGAGATAACTACGGAAGTAAGAGCCGGTACATACAGGCAGGCTTTCCAGAAGCCTTTCGCCTTCACCAGTCTGGAATCCATCAACACCGCAAAAAACATCGGGAACGGAATCAGCAGAACCAGTGTCAGAATCATATATTGAAAACTGTTTTTAATTGCCGTGTGGAAAATACCATCTTTCAAGAGTTTCGTAAAGTTTTTCATTCCCACCCATTCCGTGCCGGTAGGAGTGATATCCTGAAAACTCATTGTAACTGTACTGCATAACGGATATATCCAGAACAAAAGAAAACTTAAAATAAAAGGAAGCACGAATACGTAGGGTGCTGCCTTCTGTGAATAGAAAAATTTTTTAAATTTATTCATACGCACACACTCCCAATCTTTGTTTACTATACACCCATCTTACAACAAAGAGGGGATTGTCTAAACAATCCCCTCTATTTAAATTTACTACTGTTCGAGGTCAACCACATCCTGAGCTGCCTGCAGCGCCTCGTCAACGCTCACGCCATTCTCAAGAATGTCGTTCAGGGTTACGTTACACATCTGCTCGTTGATGGTCGGGCTGATTGCTGTGGTGTAAACCGTTCCGATATCGTCCTTGATGCTGTAAAGTACATCGTAAGGATAGTTGATAAAGAACTGGTTATACTGATTGTTGTCGTCATGTGCGAATGCGTCGTCGTTCCAAAGAACGGTGTTACATACGTCGAAACCAAGGTTATCCCAGATCAGCTGCTCACCTTCCTCGGACATCTTAGCCCAGCAAAGGAACTCAGAAGCAAGATCCTTATCACCTGCCTGCTGTGTTACAACCGTACCGGTACCGCCGATACCTACAGAGCACTTCTGGCCTGCTTCGAATACAGGACACTTAGCGATATACCAGTTGCCGGACTCCTCAGGCATGTAGTTGGTGAAACGGCTCATATACCACATAGCCTTCGGGAAGGACACGATATTGTGATCCAGAATGTTCTGGAAACCTGCCTCTAAGTCAACGTGACCGTCAGGAGATACCATTGCAAGACCGCTGTTCACCCAATCCTGCTCCATGGTGCACATCTTCTTAACGGACTCAAGCTGTACGTTTGCCGTGCCGCCCATACCGCCGGTCCAGTCCTCACCGTACTCAGCCATAGCGATCCACTGCCAGTCACAGCCTGCGGTGTCAACGGAAGTCCAATACTTGCCCTCTGTTGCAATCGCATCCACATACTCCTGACCAAGCGCTGCATAGTCATCCCATGTGGTAACAGCGTCGATCTTAGCGATTACGTCATCGTTGGAAATGCCAAGAGCCTCTGCCATTGCCGCTACGTTATAGTACATTACGGTAGCGCCTACGTGATAAGGAATACCGTAATTATTTCCGTCGGAACCTGAGTAGACAGCCATTCTGGCCGGAACCATGGTATCCAGATAAGGAGCCGCCGCATCGTTCTGGGGAACAAGCCATGTGTCAAGACCTGCTACCACGTTGGGGAACTGGCCGATCTCCACGTCGCAGATATCAGGTGCGCCTGTACCTGCGTTCAGGGAAGTTAACAGTTTTGTGTGCATGTCTGCATAAGGATATGTAGTACAGGTAATCTCGATCGTTCTGTCGGGATTCTGCTCGTTCCACTTCTCAACCATGTTGCCGTAGTGCTGTCCGTGAATCTCTACGAATGTCCACATCTCCATGTGGGTACCGTTGGGATCACCAAAAGTAGCGGTGGGAATCTCCTCCTCTGCCGCTGCCGCATCCTCTGCGGGAGCTTCCTCGGAACCGCCGTCTGCCGCAGGAGCCTCCTCGGAACCGCCATCTGCTGCGGGAGCCTCTGTTGCCGCGCCGCCGTCTGCTGCGCCGCCATCAGCCGCACCGCCGCCGCAGCCAACAAGAGTGGTCGCGAGCATTGCTGCTGTCATCAGGGTAGCCAATACTTTCTTTTTCATTCTTTTTCCTCCTTTAAAAATATGCTGTTCGATAACCACGCTAATTTCACCTAAAATACTTTAGATATTTTGCAGGTCCATTCCCGATTAAAGACGAAAAACCTCGCCGGGAAAATGTGAACTTTTCATGTTCCTGCTTAACATAAATTAAGCAACCTGTACATTTTTTTTTTTTTTGTGGTCATCTTATGTTCATATTGTACAATAACAAGAGGCACCCGTCAATAGCTTTTTGAATTATTTTAGTTTTTTTTGAATTATTTAAAATAGAATAAATTTGTTCATTTATACCATTTCTGTAAAAGCGCCCCATTTATCATAGGGACAGCCGTTTTTCTTCATCGCCGCCCGCAGTTCCACAAAGCATCCGCAGGCCCTGCACATGCCGTCCAACAGCAGGTCACACTCCTTACAGAGAGAGAGCCGCTTTTCATAAAGCGGCTCCTCAACCTTTAAATCCTCGTCCAGATTGGCAATGTAATCATGCAGATTTTTGAAATACGCCGCCTGGTCCATGTCTCTGGTGAGGCATTTGCGGCAGATGCGTTTCTGCTCCATCTCCATACTCTGTATCCCCTTTTTTACCTGATCCGGAAACTGATCACACTGCCCGCAGGAGCGGTAAAGCTGATCTTTCCATCCTTTGCCTCAAAAGCGTCAAAGCTTTCCTCCTTCACTGTTTCCGGAGCCTCAAAGGTATTGTGGGCGTGCATTTCGCCTTTTAAAACCGCCGCCGTGATCTCCTTCGGCATAAGCTCCATGAAGGACATCTCCACAGGCGCATCCTCACTGGTCGAAAGATTGGCAAGCGTCACATTCACATAGCCGTCCTTGTCCACAGAGACAGACTCATCGAGGAAAGGCACCTGGTTGTCTGCTGCCGTGCCGATCATCTTGTTGCCCTCGATACAGCTTTCCACCAGATCTGCGTCCTGATGATGTTTGTACATATGGAAGACATGATAAGTGGGGGTCAGGATCATCTTCGGCCCCTCTGTCAGGATCACGGACTGCAGCACGTTGACCATCTGGGCGATACATGCCATCTTCACCCGGTCGCAGTGCTTGTTGAAAATGTTCAGCGAAACGCCCGCCACAAGCGCATCCCGCATGGTATTCTGCTGATAGAGGAATCCCGGATTCGTACCTGGCTCCACATCGAACCAACAGCCCCACTCATCCACAATCATACCGATCTTCTTTTCCGGATCATACTGATCCATGATAGCTCCATGGCGCTCGATCAGTTCTTCCATATAAAGCGCCTTCGCCATGGTCTGGTACCAGACCGTCTCGTCAAACTCCGTGGCGCTGCCCTTGTTGTCCCACCCGCCCGGATGCACATAGTAATGAAGCGACAAACCGTCCATGTAACCGGTGGAAATATTGTTGGGCTGTGGCAGCGCAAAGCAGGTCTTAAGCACCCCTTCCGTCCAGAAATAGTCCGCCACATTGGGCCCGCCGCATATCTTTTTAATCGGTGCCGCATTGTCATAGTGGCGCACATAAGTCTGGTATCTTCTATACAGATTTCCGTAATACTCCGGCGTCATGCTGCCGCCGCATCCCCAGTTCTCATTGCCAACGCCGAAATAATCAATTTTCCACGGCTTCTCATGGCCGTTTTTCTTCCGCAGATCCGCCATGGGGGAAACGCCGTCAAAGGTGATATACTCCACCCACTCGCTCATCTCCTGCACCGTGCCGCTTCCCACATTGCCATTCACATAGGTCTTACAGCCAAGCTGGTCGCAGAGTTCAAAAAACTCGTGGGTGCCGAAGCTGTTATCCTCCACCACGCCGCCCCAATGGGTGTTAATCATCTTCTTACGGGTCTCTTTAGGCCCTATGCCGTCCTTCCAGTGGTACTCGTCCGCAAAGCAGCCGCCCGGCCAGCGCAGCACCGGAATCTGCATTTCCTTTAACGCATCCACCACATCCTTGCGCATCCCGTTGACGTTAGGAATATCAGAGTTTTCCCCCACATAAAGCCCCTCGTAGATACATCTGCCCAGATGTTCCGAAAAGTGTCCGTAAATCTCCGGATTGATGTGCCCCTTCTTGTTTCTCTCATTGATAAATAATTTTGCCATACCCTTTCCCTTTCCCTCTGTTTTATATTGTATTAATCGTTTTACCTAGCAAAATCGAAACACGGGTCTGTCGTTTTCCCATCCGAATTTCATCAGCATAGCGTGACGGTTCGGGTTATAGAGCGGGTCTCCCACGATCTCGGTCTCCGTCCGCGCATGATAAACCAGAATATCGTTTCCTTCCTCGTCCACGGTAAAGCTGTTGTGTCCCGGCCCGTACACCCCAAGAGATTCATCTGACTTAAGTACCGGATAGCGCTCCTTTTTCCATGACAGGGGATCTAACAGATCCGCGTTCTCGTCCGCAGTCATCATGCCCATACAGTAAGCGATGCCCGTCTCCGAAGCCGAATAGGTCATGAATATTTTGCCGTTTCGTTTTAACACAGCCGGGCCTTCATTTACCCAAAAGCCCACCCGCTCCCAATCGTAATCGGGCGTGGTCAAAAGCACCTGTACGGTTTTTAACTTGTAAGGCGTCTCCAGTTCTCCTATGTAAAGGTTGGAAATCTGTTTTCCGACACCCACCTTTTCCGCCCAGATATAATACCATTTCCCCTTGTTCTCAAACACGGTCCCATCCAGCGAAAAAGCCTCAAAAGAAAATTCATCGTCATCGGCCCTTCCCATCTTCCCCTTCTCCGTCCATGTGCCGGTGATCGGATCCGCGTCCTTACACTCCAACACATAGGGCCTGATATTCCAGACATCATCCTTGTCGCCGCCTGCATAGTAAATATACCATGCGCCGTCAATGTAATGAAGCTCCGGCGCCCAGATATGGCAGCTCATAATCCCGCTGTCGTGTTTATGCCAGATCTCCACCTCCTCAGCGTCCGCAAGCTGCGCAAGCGTATCCGCCCTGCGAAGCACAATCCCGTCATAAGCCGGCACGGAGGCCGTAAAATAGTAACTGCCGTCCGTGTGCCTGTACACATAGGGGTCTGCACGCTGTAAAATCCATGGTTTGTTATACTGTAATTCGCTCATCATTACCTCCATTCCGACCATTTTGGGGAAGTCTTTGTATTTTTTTAAATTATTTTAATCATATCTAAAATTATATTGAATCATTCCACAAAAATCAACCGTTATTTTCGATTTTTTTAGATAAATTTTCTAAAACATTTTTAGACCGATCTTCTGTCCCTGCATATGATAGAGTAAGGCCCCCTGTAAAAAGGAGTAAGTCCTATGTCTCCTCTTCCCTCCATTGTCATCGCCGGCCGCAGTGAGGATACCAAAAACTATGAAAAAGCGTTGGAGCGGTTGTCCATCCCCCATCACACCCTCCTGCACCCCGAATCCGCAGACCACGCCACCCATCTGCTTCTCCCCGGCGGCGGCGACATTACGCCCGCCTTCTTCGGACAGACGGACCACGGTTCCCGCAATGTGGACACTGAGCTCGACATCCTGCAATTCCAACTCCTCTCCCGTTTTGTGGAACAAAAAAAGCCCGTGCTCGGCATCTGCAAAGGGCTTCAACTCATCAATGTCCACTTCGGCGGCGACATCACACAGCACATTGACACCGCCGAATCCCACAGGTGGGCCGGACATGACCAATTCCACCATGTCTACCACTGTGATCTGGGTCGTCAGGACTTCTTCTATCAGCTTTACGGAAACAGCGCCAGGGTAAACTCCGCTCATCATCAGGCCGTAAACCAGATCGGCAAAGGACTGGTTCCGGTCTGCCGTGCCGCCGACAGCGTGGTCGAAGGACTGGTTCACACCTCCCTGCCCATTCTGGCTGTACAGTGGCACCCGGAACGCCTTCCGGACAACGCCGGAGAATCGCTGTTTTCCTATTTTTTCTCACTCCGGTGAGGTTTTGAGTGGCGTTCCAGCTGCGCCTGTTCCTTTGCATGAAGCGACACCATATCAAACAGGGCTCTCATGATCTGCATGATCACGTCGGCAGTCTCCTCATCCACCTCGCTTATGGCCTTTCCAATCTTCTGGACACTATGGAACCAATGCGCTGTAAAATCAATGAGATTGTCAGTCTCCGAAGCCTGCACCACCCTGTACAGCGTATCCACAAAAATATGCATCTGCGCCTGATCCAACGACAAAATCCAGTCGTTGATCGCCTGATCCATAAACTTCTGCCCCGGCCTGATATCATCCGCAATGCGGAAAGCATCCCCCTTCACCAACCACGTGTAGGGATTGTGCTGGGCCAATCCGATGGTTTTGCTCTCCACCACCTGATAATTGCCCTCTGTGTAGAAAAGCATTCCCACCAATGAAGAACGCGGCACGGTTTTGTGAATGCGTCCCCTGATTTCCTGCCACGCGCCCTGCTCTCTCACTTCCGGGCGAAATCCCGGCCCGTCGTGGTCATAGATGGCGGCAATCCGTTCCCTCACCCGGGGATCGCAGTGCATGGCCGCGTAGACTGCAAAATTTCCGCCCTTGGAGTGGCCGCCTGCAAAGAAACTGCCCGGTATCGTCTGCGCCGCCTGTTCTAAGTACGACACGCTTTGCCGTTGTCCCGGCACAGGCTCCGAGAAGGCCAGATTCAGATCCTCCTTCCAACCCACCATGTTTTCATCCGTTCCCCGGAAAACCACATAGAAGATTTTCTCGGACAATCCGCACACCATGGCGGAAAACTGGCTCTCTATCTCCGGCTCAATATAGTTTACATAATTCCAAATTCGCATCTGTCCGAAACGCCTGCTCTTTAAAATGCCCTGAAAGAGCGCCGTATTGTCCTTTCGATAGCGCTCATCCGCATAGAGGTGGTCATAATCTGCATGGGCAGCGATCTCCGGCAGACTTACCGGCGCGTGCGCCTCTTCCGGGCCCGGCACGATGCCGTCAAATTTCAGATAGGAAAGCTGGCTGACCACCAGACTGTCCACCTCGCTAAACGGCTTCTCCTCCAGACTGTAATCCCCATATTCCTTCAAATAGTCCAAAATTGTTCCCATATTTGCACTCCTGTAATCGGCAGGTATCGCCCCTGATTTATCATACTCAGATTCTGGCCTCCAGATGCTCGATATTTTTAATCAGAACGCTGACTGTCCCGTCCGGATTGGTGATAAATTCTACACAGCCGGGATTTTTGTACTGCTCCATGGGAATCTTGATCTCGATTCCGGTATCCGTAAACAAATGCTGGCTCTGGTACTTTCTCGTCGTGGTTTCACTCTGGGGCATAATGGTTTCTTTCACCATATTGTACTTTTCCATTTTATCCTGAAAAGCTACCTTTAATTCCGGCTCCCCGTCAAAGATTTTCTCCGCGATCTCCTCCACCCCGAAACCGCCGTTTTCCACAATCTCCTCCTGGATGATGCTCTTTGCCCGCATCTGTCTCTCGAAGCGCTCGCTCTCCGCAAATCCTTCCTTCTGCACGCTCTCCACGGCGCGCCCCACAATCGACAGCTTGGACTTATGGGAGAGATGGGCGCTGCACTTTAAAAACAGGAAGGAAAAATAGTCCGTCTTCTCCCCGTTCACCTCGTACTTTTTCTCCACCACCCAAAGCGCAAGATCGG
Source organism: uncultured Lachnospiraceae bacterium (assembly GCA_947245585.1). Taxonomy (GTDB): domain Bacteria; phylum Bacillota; class Clostridia; order Lachnospirales; family Lachnospiraceae; genus UBA3282. The sequence goes on from CAMXPV010000065.1 coordinate 7,588, forward strand.
AAAGCCGGATAATCGCCGCCTCTGTGAGGCGTTGGCTCTGGGAGGGCAGAATGGACTTGTGCCGGATCAATTCATTGCTGTTTCCTTCTCCCTCAAGGGGCATGGTCCTATGGGTATACTGCGCCTTATAGTTCATTTTCAGAAGGGTCAGGTATTCCTCCTCCCCCTCCCGGAACCGCGCCACCATCAGATCCGCCGGCGGAATATCGATATTTGCGCTCATAATCGCAAACAACATTCCGGCAATCTCCTGACTCACCTCTATGAAATTCTCGTCCTCATATGCGGAGAGCATCTGATAAATCTCAGACTCCCGCTCATAAAAGCGGCACTCCCTGGCATCGTCCCCGCCGCCGATCCGGCCGATATGCTCCCGCACAAACTCCGCCACCTCCGAGCCGTACTCCAGCTCCGTGTCGGAGAGCACCGGCATCCCTATGGTTGGGTCTAAAATATGTACGATTAAATGTTTGATTCTGATGTCTTCTTTTATCATTGGTTTCTCCTTCTTCGTTCTTCGCGGTCGCCACCGCCTCTTTCCTTCGCCGGCACTCGCCTGCTCAGTATTTACCCGGATAGTCCGTCCCGGTTTCGCTCTGCATTAAGTTTACATAATACTGCGGCTCCCGTTCCATCAACAGCATCGTGTGAAAAGCCTCCAAAAGCATCTTGTCCCCGTTGCTCTTCATCTGGGTTCTGTCCCTGTCAAGCTGGGCTTTGAAATGATCCATCTGCCATACCATAATGTCAATCAAACTGTAACCTTCCACCTGATATTCACAGAGGAAGTTCTGATGCTCCAAATAATATAAAAATTCCTTTGCCACTCCGTCCGAAGCCACTAGCATCGTGAAAAACCGCTCCAGAAACGCCTCGTCCTCCCCCGCGTAGTGGCACAGCGCGCGCGCCCACGCGTAGGCCTTCGTTTTTTCCTCATCGGTCATCCCGCTTTCCACCTTTCCTTTCTCCCTGTTCTTTTTCCCGGCTTTTCCACATAAAATATGCTAAATAAGTCCGGGACGTGTTTTCTATGACGCTCTTAGAACAAATCAACGACCTGATATGGGGCCTCCCCCTGATTGTCCTACTGATGGGCACCCATATCTATTTTACCTGTAAACTGCGTTTCCCCCAGAGAAATCTTTTTCGGGCAATCCGCCTCTCCCTGTTTTCCCAAAAGGAGGACGGGCAAAATCTGTCCCCTTTTTCGGCCCTTTCCACCACATTGGCCGCCACTCTGGGCACGGGAAACATCATCGGCGTATCCACCGCAGTCGCCCTGGGCGGCCCCGGCGCCATCTTCTGGTGTTGGATCACCGGGATTCTCGGCATGGCCACCGCCTACAGCGAGTGTTATTTAAGCCTCCTCTACCGCCAGAAAGCAAAGAATGGCGTTTATGTGGGCGGCCCCATGTATGTGCTAAAAAACGGTTTACATAACAATATTCTCGGTGGATTTTACGCCCTGTGCACACTGACCGCCGCTTTCGGCGTAGGCTGTACCACACAGGCCAACTCTGTCTCCGGCGCGGCTTCCCAAAGTTTCGGGCTGTCCCCCCATCTGGTGGGCATCGTCCTCGCCATCGTGACCGGGGCTGTGATTCTGGGCGGCATCAAGAGCATCGGCCGCCTCTGCGAGCGCACCGTGCCCGCCATCACTGTGCTCTACCTTCTCGGCTGTCTGATCCTGCTCATTCTCTATAGAGACCATCTGGTCACGGCCATCGTCTGGATCTTAAAGGATGCCCTTTCCTTCTCCGGCTTCGCGGGCGGCGTTGCCGGTGCCGGTATCCAACGGGCCCTGCGCTACGGCATCGCCAGAGGCCTTTTCACCAACGAAGCAGGAATCGGCACCTCGGCCATCGCCGCGGCTGCCTCCAACACAAACGATCCCAAAACGCAGGCCTACATCTCCATGACGGCTGTCTTCTGGGATACCGTCGTCATGTGTCTACTCACCGGCCTTGTCATTGTCTGCAACATGTTGGGAGACCCGGCTTCCACCGCCGCCGTCGCGGAAACAGACCTGACCGCCGCAGCCTTCTCCCACCTGCCCTATGTGGGGGACGCGTTCCTCACTGTCTCGCTGTGCGCCTTCGCCGTGACCACACTGATCGGCTGGTCCTACTTCGGGGAGAAAGCCACGGAATATCTGACCGGGAACCGGGGTATCCCATTCTACAAGTTTTTCTATGTTCTGATGATCTATCTGGGCGCCATCATCCCCATGCACCTGGTCTGGGAGTGCACCGACCTGATCAACGGGTTAATGGCGCTGCCAAACCTTGTGGCGCTGTGGGCCCTGCGGCGGCAGATCAAGTCATGACGCCGCCTGCGAACGTCGTCTGTAATAGGCATAGAACCCAACACAGATCAGCGCAGACAAAAGCGAGCCAAGCGGTGCCGCCCATCCCATGGGGTACAGACTGTCGGGAAAGTAAACGCCCGCCAGATAGGCCCCCGGAATGCGAACCATAACAATTGCTATGATATTATGTAGAAAGGAGATTCCCGCCTTCTGGTCTCCGCAGAAATACCCGCTGAAACAAAAATGCACCGCGGCGAAAAGGGTATCGAATGCATAGGCCCGCAAATAGGCACAGCCCGCTGCAAGCACCAGACCATCCCTCGTAAACAGCCCAACCAGTGTCTGCGGCAGAAACTGATTGTAGAGGGCGCAGAACGCGCCCCAACAGACCGTAATCAACAGGCCGTACCCCAGAGAGGCCCGCGCCCGCTCCGGCTTGTCCGCCCCCATATTCTGGGCGGTAATGGCGGAGATCGCCGAGAGAAATGCAGAGGGCACCAAAAACAGAAAACTGATGATTTTTTCCACAATACCCACCGCTGCCGAGACGATCAGCCCCCTGCTGTTGGCGATCACCGTAATCACAATAAAGGCCACCTGAATCAACCCGTCCTGACAGGCAATGGGCACACCCACCTTACAGATCTGGGCCACCGACTCCCTGTCCGCCCGGATATCCTGTCTTGTGACCCGGAAGCCAAAATCCCGGCCCCGCATAACACACAGCGAAAACAACACGCTCACAGCCTGTCCGAGAACCGTTCCCAACGCGGCGCCCACCGCCCCAAGCCCCAGACCGCCGATAAAGCCAAAATCTAGCGCAATGTTTACCACGCAGGCCACCGCCACAAAATACATGGGCCGCCTGGAATCCCCGGCTCCGCGGAAAATACTGCTGATTACATTGTAAGCGGTGATAAAGGGCACCCCCGCAAAACAAATGAGCAGATAAAGCCGGGTCTCCTCCACCGCCTCCGCCGGTGTCAACATTACGCTTGTTATGATATTAGTGCACAGCAGCAAAACCGCCGTGAGCGCTGCCGCAAATACCGCAAAGAAGACCACGGAAGCGCCTACGGTCCTGCCCGCCGCCCGCTCGTCCTTCGCACCCACATACCTGCCAATCCGCACGGTGGTCCCCATGGCAAGTCCCACAATGATCACCGTGAGCATATGCATCACCTGACTGCCGATGGCAACCGCCGTGGTCGTCTCCGACCCATTGTACAATCCCACCACAAACAGATCGGCCATCCCGTAAAAGGTCTGCATAAAACAGGCCAACAAATACGGGAGCGCAAACCGGATCAGGTTCCTTCCCACGCTCCCCTGCGTCAAATCATGTTCTTTCACATTATCCTCCCAGCGCAACGTCTAAGATCATCATAATCACAAATCCTATGGCTACGCCCACTGTACCGATATTGCTGTGCTCCCCGGCCTGCGCCTCAGGAATCAGCTCCTCCACCACCACATAGATCATCGCGCCCGCCGCAAAGGCCAAAAACACAGGCAGCGCCGGAACAATCTGTCTTGCCAGAAGAATCGTGGCAAAAGCGCCGATGGGCTCCACAATGCCCGACAGCGCGCCATAGAGAAAGGATCGTCCCCTTGAGATGCCTTCGCTGCGAAGAGGCATGGAGATAATCGCACCTTCCGGAAAATTCTGGATGGCAATCCCCACCGCCAGGGCAAAAGCGCCCGCCATCGTGATACCCGCATCCCCGATCAGCGCCCCGGCAAAGGTCACGCCCACGGACATTCCCTCCGGAATGTTATGCAGCGTCACCGCAAGGACAAGCATAGTTGTTTTTTTTAACGTGGCTTCCACGCCCTCGGGCTTCTCACTCTCCATGTGCAGATGCGGAATCAGACTGTCCAACAGCAAAAGGAAAGCCATGCCTCCCAAGAAACCGCCCGCCGCCGGTATCCATGCAATCTGTCCGCGCTCCCCGGCCATATCAATCGCCGGAATCAGAAGGGACCAAACCGATGCGGCGATCATAACGCCCGACGCGAAACCGAGAAGCAGCTTCTCCACACCCCTGTTCATCCCTCTTCTCATAAAAAAGACCATCGCCGATCCGAGGGTGGTTCCCACAAAGGGAATCATCAACCCTGTAAATAACTGCATATCCCGCCTTCACCTCCTGATAATCCCTATTATAAGCTACGCCTTTTGGACAAAAACGGTTCAGTACCACCTGTTATTTTTTACCGCCGCAGACCAGATCATAGCTTTCCCCAATCATCCGTTTGATATCCTCATCCGGAATGGTGCCGTCCAGAATCACCGTATTCCAGTGTTCCTTATTCTGATGATAACCGGGAATCACTGAGGCATAGGTCTGCCGCCAGAACTCCCGCCACTGCGGGTCTACTTTTATGTTGATCCGCATGGAACCCTCATATTCATAAGTCCATAAAAATGCCTTCTTATTTTTGCGGCATCTCACCAACACCCAGTTGGGATCATGAAAGGGCATGTCCTGATAGACATTCGGAAAGGTCATGCCATAGCGCAGCGCTTCTTCTCTTGTCTTCATTGATTCACCTCAATGTTTCCAGTATAACACCTCCGCGCCTGCATTTTCAATGCCCTTCCCACTTCACTCCCGCTGCCCTACGCAGATATCCGCCTTATGCCGCCCGTTTTGCCACGTTCACAAAAAGATCACAGTTTCCCCGATTTACAGGAAAACTTCTGCCGTGTTATGATGAGTGGAACGATAACGGAGCATTCCTGTAATTCAGAAATAACGCCAATAGAATAAAAAGAAACCTCG
>CAMXPV010000066.1 GCA_947245585.1 uncultured Lachnospiraceae bacterium
GAGCACGCGGCTGTTAACCGCGGGGTTGTAGGTTCGAGCCCTACTCGGGGAGGTATATGAATAATTTAGTGAAAACCTGTAGACATGATAGTTTACAGGTTTTTGTGTATTTTATTCTCCGCTGAAAAAGGCATGAAATATGCGGTAAATATTAAGGTGGCCGTAATGGGTTACAAAGCGGATTTCAGTGATGGAGTATATGGAATTAATAAAATTATTTTTTTAATATTAATAGAAAGATTTTAATTGATAAATGGATTGGGAACACGTTGCCTTTCTTACGTTTCATTTTTTCGTGGATATTATGTTTTATATTTTCATATAGCATATTATGGCAATTACATGTTAGAATATTTAATATGGATAATATAATTTTGTGGTTTTTATGTATATGAATGAAAAGAGGTTCCTGTTAATGGAAGTGCAAAAATCGGAGTTAGCAGAATATTTAAAATTATCTGAAAAAGCTGAAGCAGAGTACAATGGAATAGAGGAAAATGATGATAATGAAGGCAGTGAAGCAGATGAACCATACGAGGTTCAGAACATTCGTGTTGCGCAGAAAATGATAACTGTGTTCCAAATAGAGCATTGGATATCGGCGGAAAATGGAGTAAGGTTAAATTTGTCGCCAGAATATCAAAGGAATTTAGTTTGGGATGAAAAAAGAAAAAGTGCATTGATTGAATCTTTATTGCTTCGTATACCAATACCGGCTTTTTATTTGGATGAGGATAGCAGCGGAAATAAAAATGTCATAGATGGTATGCAGCGTTTGTCTGCAATTCATTCATATCTAAATAATGAATTTTCTTTAACAAAGATGCAGTATTTATCTCATTGTGATAATAAATTTTTTCGGGATTTAGAACCAAAATTTCGTGCAAGAATTGAAGATACAGAACTTGCAGTAAATATATTGGATGAAAAATGTCCACAGATGGTAAAATTTGACGTCTTTAGAAGGGTAAATACAGGGGGATTGCCGCTTAATTTTCAGGAAATCAGAAATATTATGGCAGAACCTAAAGTGAGAATATTGCTTAGGAGGATGGCAGAATGCGAAGAATTTCAACGTGCTACTAAGCGAGGTGTAAAAGATGTTCGTATGGGGGCTCAGGAACTTTGCCTACGTTATTTGACAATTTTATTCACCTATGATTGGAATAAGCGGGATTTTAATCAATATCATGGTCTGTTAAAAATGATGGATCAGATGATTATAAACTTAAACAGGATGTCGGAAGAAAGTCTTGAAAAATTGTTTCAGACTTTTAGAGGGGTTATGGAAGAGTGCTATGAGATTCTTGGAGACTATTCCTTTTGTAAAGTGGGCAATAATAAAATAAATAAAGCATTGTTTACCGGTTGGGCAGTAGTGTTAACAAATACGGAATATGACATAAATATTTCGGGCAAAAGCGTCATGGAACTTAGAGGTTTATATAGAAAATGTTTAAGCGAAGATATTGAATTTTATAGAGCGATTACCTCTTCTACTGGAACTAGAAAGAATATATTGATATCAATAGAAGTTATTAGGAAATTATGGGAGAAGTGTTATGATAAAAGCGATTGAAGTAAAAAATTTTAAATGTTTTGATAATCTAAGACTACCTTTATCGAAATTAACGATTCTCGCAGGTGCCAATGCAGCAGGAAAATCTACGGTTATGCAAGCTTTATTGCTTGCGGAGGCTACAGCACGAGAAAAAGGCGATTTTGTGGATGCTTCAGAAGCATTGGGTGTAGCGGTTGGTGGACCTAGAGCACTTATTTCGCAGAATCGAATAGAAGTCTTGGGAGGAGATTTTTTATTTAATATTCAATGGGGCGAAGTAGCAGTAACATTTACTTATAAAATTGATAAACTCATATCTCTGAAATTGGCATATAATCAATCGGGAAGTATACCGGATACTCAGTTAGTTTATTTAAATGCAGAGCGAATGGGACCCAGAATATCTTACCCGGCAGGTGATGATGAGAAAATTTTAAGTAATGGCGCTAATGCGGCATTTTTAATTGATCGGGCTGATATGCAAAAAAGAAAAGTACCACAGTGTCTCGCCCTTACAAAAGAAACATCAAATTTTTCCACTCATGTAGAGAATTGGATGAATGCAATTTTAGGTGACATTAATTTTTCTATAACAACTGATTATATAAAGGCAACAACTGATATAAGATATGGGAATGAGGTAGCGGAAGAACCGGTGCTTCCTACAATGACGGGATTTGGAATTAGTTATATTTTATCTATTGTTACGGCTGGATTGTGGTGTGCTTCCTTAAAAAATGTGTCTTTGTTAATTGAAAATCCAGAAGCACATCTACATCCGGCAGCACAGAGCAGAGTGGGGAAATTTTTGGAATGTCTGGCGGATGCAGGGATACAGGTCATTGTGGAGACACATAGCGAGCATATAATTGATGGGGCAAGAATCCAAGCGGCATTAATGAAACATACTGATGATATCCAAATTTATTTTTTTTCTAAGGAAAAAGATAGTATTCATGTAGAAAAAATTGATGTGGATGAAAATGGAGAACTTTCAGAGTGGCCAAAAGGATTTTTTGATCAAAAAAGTCAGGATCTGAGAGATTTATTTCAGATAAGGAGAGAATATGCAGATCATTAATTCTTTAATAGAACAAAGCTTTGAATATACGGAGGAAAAAGAAAATTTAGCTGTTCGCAGGGATGAAATAGGCGATTTAATGGAGATTATTGCGTATTGTCAGGATGATGTGGTGAAGGAGCCGCTTGAATATAGAGAAGATTTATGGGAGATGTGTGTAGAGGAGGGAATAACATTTACTGACTGGCTTTATGGAGGTGGAACAGGCAGTGATGATGACAGGCGGAGAATGTTGGAAGCGTTAAGTAAAAAAGCGTTGATAAAGTCTGATAGAGATTGGCCTGTTCATGAAACTTCTAATTTGAAAAATATTAATGTTACATTAGGTGAATTTCGGTCAGGCGCATCCACAGTAGAAGAATATGTTCAGGATCGAAGAAATATACTTAGTTCTATTAAGAACGTTACGGATTACGAAGCGTTTATGCAGTCTTGTTTCATAAACAGTAGATTTGCAAAGGGTATTTTGTCTGAGATGAAGCATATTTCTAATTTCTCAGATAATACGAAAGAAATCACTAAAGCATTAGGGGTATTAAATGACTATGCAGTGAAGCTATATCAGCAATATTCTGCTCAATTAGAAGAGGCGATGCGAATTTTGTCTGCAAGATTACAGAGAGAATGTGCACCAGATCCAAAACATTCAAAAGATTTGATATTTACATTTACATATAGTGAGAATATAGAAGGCGATACGACGGCAAAAACAAAAGATATAGAATGTTCACCCCATTTAAAACTTCTTCATCCTGGATCTAATTTAAGGATTTATTTTTATTGGTGTGATGATGTGATTGAAGGGGGAAAGAAAGTGTTGGTAGGAAGGATTGGCAGACATCCATATTAGCTAAAATATGATAAAATACATGATGATAAGTAAAATAGAAAAAGGGGTATAGCAATGGCATTTACATTACAGATCAAACAGAAAAAACTTTTCGGAAAGACGAAGCTTGATATTCCGTCATTGGCCCGTTCGTGTGGTCTTAAGTACGGGTCTGATGACGATTTTTTTATTTTGCAGGAAGGTCAGGTGAGTGGTGGAACTGCTATTTTTTATAATCCGGACAGAATCGGGCGGGGAATTTTCTTTGACGGATCAAAGGGAGAAAACGGTCTTTATGAGATCAGCTATAATATTCCCACGACAGGAGGGGAAATAGCGGATTTTATTAAATTGGTAAAAGAGGTGGAGCGCCGTCTGGGCAAGGCGGAAATGTATTGTGTTGAGGAGGAAAGGACTTTTACAGGCGAAGAATTGGAACAAAATTTGGATCAATTTGTCCGTTTTAATCTGGAGTCTTTGAAGCAGTTTTGTAATAATAAAGAATATCAAAATTATATACTGACCCTGGCGATGTGGCCTTATACGCTGCCGGCGGACAAAGTGTCGGCGTGGGGAGGGTGTACGGATCTGGCAGATTTTGAGAAGACGCTGCATGAGATCCAGTCGCAGGATGTGTACTATGCGAAACCGAGGCTGATGCGAAAAGGCGATGCAGGGGATATTGGCGCGTTCTATGTGTTGACGGAGGAGTGTGAGAGTGTGTTTCCTGTCCGGGCGGACGGATTTTTGAATCTGAATCAGCTGAAAATAAAAGAAGGATTTGTTCAGTTTTACATCTATAGCGAAGAGCGTATGTTGGATGGGATCTATTCCTACGAGCGTTTTATGGAGAGGATCCGAACATACGGCGCTCAGCAGTTTGATGCGGATCATGTGTTGATACCCTCCCTGAATAAGGAAAGCCTTGAAAAGCTGGCGGATGAATTAAGCAAATGATAGGTTAGAACCTCCAAGGGGAGTTGAGGCCCGTAAACAGGAATGTTTGCGGGTCTTTTATACTTTTAAGACTAAGGTGTCAAAAGACGCTGAACACAACATGCCAAAGCCAGTTTCGCAGAGTGCCTTTTGACACCTCAATCTTTTAAGAAATAAAACCCGGCGGTGCCCTGCAGGAAGAGTAAAGGACAAAGTATGTCGCAAAAAGTGTAATCTATACCAATTCTATAGCAAAAATGAAATTTTTCACGTAAAATAAGCCCATCTCAACATAATAGATTTCGAGAACAAAAGGAGAGATTAATGGAAGAAAAAAAGAGAAGCCTGACTGCGTTGGATGAGTATATAAATAAGGTGTATGTACTGGTTTTGTTGTTGATACCGGGAGCCTGTCAGTGCGCAGGAATTTCCTACACTTTTTTGAGAATTATGGGATGGATGCTGCCGGTTTCATGGGCAGCATTGATCATTTTTGACATAACATGTCTGATTTATCTGGTGTTTGCCATTTATCTTATTAAGACAGGATTTGATGAATTGGGAGGAGTAAAGCCCTCCAGTCTGAAAACAGCAAAAATATACATTGTTGTACTTATGCTGATTCAATGGAATTTTATTCAGTATATGGTTCCTGCCAAGGATTTTTGGGGGCTTGCGTTTTTGTTTTTGGTGCTTTCTACATTCTTTCTGGATTATAAGTTAGTTGCGGCCACATCGTTGGAGATAGGGATTTCGTTGTTGATTGCATGGTTTGTACGGGGTGAGATTCTGCTGCCTGCAAAAGACGAAATGTATATTACCAATTTGCTTGACAGAGTTGTGTGTCTGGGTCTGGCTCTGCCTCTTACGGTGCTTTTAACTTATCTGGTGGGACGCTTTATTAAAGATGAGATAAGACGTAACAACGAGAAGGTAAAAAGCATGTTGGATTCCGTGCAGGCTCTTTCGGAGAGCCTTTTGCAGGCAGGGCAGGCGCTCTCAAAGATTACAGAAAATGAGAACGCTTCCGTGGAAGAACTTTCGGCCACCAGCGAGATGCTGTTGGAGGGAAGCAACAGATTGGGCGGAAGGACCAAAGCGAGTATGGAAAATCTGAATGAGTTGGAAGAATGGAAAAATGTCGTGGCGGATAACGTGGGGAAAGTGGAACAGACATCCAGTGATTTGCGGAATAAGACAAAGGAGAATGAGAAACAGCTTGCTGCATTGAGGAAAATCAATGGCGAGGTCTCCCAGTCTATGGTTACCACAACGGATGTGGCAAAGAAATTGTCAAAAGCGGTGGAACAGATTGGCATGACAATAAATCTGATCAATGATATTTCAGACTCTACAAATTTGTTGGCGTTGAACGCTTCTATCGAGGCTGCCAGAGCGGGAGAGACGGGAAAAGGATTTGCTGTGGTCGCGCAGGAAGTCGGCAATCTGGCCAATAGTACGCAGGATTCTTTGGAAGACGTATCTAAGGTAATTCAAGCGGTACAGGAAAATGTACAGGAGATTACCAAGTATGTCAATGACAATTCACAAAAGTTAGAGAAACAGAATGAGTATTTTTCCAATGTATATACAGGTATACAGGATATGGCTCAACTTCTCGATGCCGCGGCGGATGCAGTGGATGCCATGGGAGAGGCGCATGATAAGCAGGCGGCGGTGATACAAAATACCGTATCAATCAATAAGGAGATTGCAGATGATATCAATAAGGAAAATGTCCAGTTTCAATCCATCAATGATATGGTGGCGGGCAATGTAAATGATATCGCAGCAATTTCAAATCAATACTATTAACGGAATGGTAGATCAAATCAACAGCTTTTTAGGAAGCAAATCCCCCGCTTAAGCCGCAATTTACAGGATCAAAGCGGAGGATGCCGCACTGTGAATTCAGCCTGCCCGATACTTAGAATACGAACACACGGAAAGCCCCGCGAACAGCGGAATCTCGATTACATATGCCCCTATCATCACATGGGGCAGCCAGATGGCGAGGGAACCGATATTCCAGAAATCAAAATCCGAGGCCGCATACAGGATACTGGTCTGCAGGCTGAGCGCTCCGGCGGGAAGCACGGAGTAGAGCCAGATGGCAATATTTTCGGGCAGAGCCATGTAAAGGATGACCGGCAGGATGCAGAACAGGAGTGACGAGGACAGGCATACCGTCATGCTCTTGATCTTTGACGAGAGAAACAGGGTAAGGCTGATCACGGCTAGCAGGCAAAGAAGCCCTGCCACTGCGATAAAGATCTGCAGCTGCCCGATGTTCATGGCAGGCAGATTGATAATGGAGTTTAACATCTGCATGGAGGATTTCGTGCATTCCCAACCCCAGAGGCTGTTTGATACCAGAAGGTAGACGGCGGCGCTGAGACTGTAGGCGGTTCCGCAGATGATGAATGCGGACAGAAGCTTAGTGCAGGCAAATTTTGTCTTCCCGTATTTGGCACAGCGGTAGATATCGTCCGCGCCGGTCTGGTAATCGGAGGTAAAAATGGGCGCGGCGATGACAGTGCAGAGAAGCAGGACTAAAAAGGCGAGGAAAATCTGATACTCCATGGCTTCCATACTGTATCCGGGGTAAAACAGATAGGGTTTTTTGACTTGACTATACAGGTCAATAGCAAGCTGTTGTGCTGCCGGATGATCTTTCTGTTCCTGTCTCATCAGTGAGCCGATGCGCTCTGCACATACATTGTAATAATTGTCTACTTCTTCCGGATTAATTTCTGAGATACCCGGCGCAATTCCGGTGTCCGGGTCGGCAAAGGCTTCCCGAATCCCGTGCAGAAGCGGGGCATAGGGCAGAATTTCGGCATCATAGACACCGTCAGGCAGATCGTAGGAATTTTCCACACCGTATTTGTTCAGGCATGCCTGATAGCTTTCCACGGCCTGACGCACCTTTTCGGGCGTGACCGTCCCCGTGATATCCGCCTGCAGCTTCTTCTTATAGGCAATGCCCTGCAGTCCTTTCAGCTCTGCCGTATTTCCCTGTGCGTCCTTGTAGGTGCAGATATTGGAGGGAAAAGTGATGGGCAGCCACGCCATGACAAGGGTCAGAAACACAACGGCGGACAGTAGAACCAGAGTCAGCCTTGTCTTCATAATTCTTTTTATTTCCACTTTCAATAAGCGCATATTAATTACCTCCAGTCTTTGGTTTCCTGCGGAAACAGCCATAAATATAAATCTTCCAGATGCGGCGGCGCGGGTTTTGCGTCTGCGATATAAGGCGTGTCCGCCAGATAACGGATGGATATTTGCCCGTTTTCTTCGTTGCGGATATTGACGATCGGCAGCTTTTGTTCGTACTGCGCAAGACGGTTCATGGCTATTTGGGCAGTCCAGACCTTTCCTTCCACCAGGCGGACAAGCTCTTCGGTTGTCCCTTTTGCGAGAAGCCTTCCTTCTTTCATAACCGCAATTTGGTTGGCGATGTATTCCACGTCGGAGACAATATGCGTGGAGATCAAAACAATGCGGTCATGGGCGAACTCTGAAAGCAGATTTCGGAACCGGACTCTTTCCCCCGGATCGAGCCCGCTGGTAGGCTCATCCAGAATCAAAAGTTCCGGTTGGTTTAACAGAGCCTGCGCAATGCCGACCCGCCGCTTCATGCCTCCGGACAGCTTAGCTATTTTTTTGCTGCGCACATGGGACAGTGTCAACTGTTCAAGCAGCTCCTGGATTTTGTGTCTGCTTTCCCTGTCGGGGAGGCCTTTTAGGACTGCCACGTATTCCAGATAGTCCTTTACCGTAAATTCGGGATAAAAACCAAATTCCTGGGGCAGATAACCGAATATGTCCCGATAGTGTTCTCCCATTTCGTTTATGGGAATGCCGTCGTAACAAATCTGTCCCGAAGAGGGCTTCATGATGCCGGCGATCATCCTCATAAGGGTGGTTTTGCCCGCGCCGTTGGCCCCCAGAAGACCCCATACGCCGGGGGTGATTTGCAGGGAAATGTCGTCCACTGCGGTTATGTCTTTAAACTGTTTAGAAATATGTTCCATGCATAGTTCCATTGTGTATTCCTCCGAGTTCATATTTTTGATGGATGCTAGACCAACTGCGTTTCCGTGTATGAGGATGTATAAATGATATAGCGAAGCTGCATAGCGCAAAAAACGAAAAGCAGGGCACAGACTGCAGCCCGGCCCGCAGGGGAGGCCGATTGCAGGAAAAAGGCATACCGTTCGGGAAGAATGGAACATCCGAGCATCAAGGCAGTGCAGAGAGCCAGACTTCCCATGAAAAACAGGTGGGGAGGCAGGTGCCCCAACAGAAACAGGCAGCCGCCGCAGGCTAGCAGAAACGGAAAGCATAAATAGAAGACTACGCTGTCTGTCGGTAAGGATGTCTTTATTGCCGCGGCGAGGAAAATACCGCACAGGAGCACGAGATCTCCGATCCCGATGACAATCAGTTTGGCCAGTAACAGTTTGACTGAGGAGAAGCGGGATGCCGCTTCTATTTCCTGCATCCGGTATCGGACGCAGCGGTAGAGTAAAGGCAGCGCCATCATCAAAACTGCGACGGACAGACAGAACAACAGTTTTGCCAGATGGAGCGGGTTGATCGGATCACCGGAAAAGCCCGGGAAAAACCCCACAGTTACTAACAGAAAGAGGCACTGCATCCCCCAGATTTTCCAACCGATATAGGAGAGTTGTTTTTGTAAAAACCACCCAAAGGAGATGCGTTTTCGGTTCTGTTTTTGCAGGGTTTCCTTCCGGGCAAGCAAAAGTGTGCGCTCCAGGTGAGCTTTGTCTGTCGGCGCAGGGGTTTCCCGTAACACCAGTTTTAGTTCGTCTTCCAAAGTTTTCCTATTCATCATAACCCTCCCTTCCAATCAAGTTCCGTTTTCAATTTTTTTAAGGCTGCGCGCTGTCTGGACTGCACGGTTCCGAGGGGCAGATGCAGAACATCGGCTATTTCGCGCAGAGTCAGATCCTGTCCGTAACGCAGCAGGACGATTTCCTGTAGCTGTGCCGGAAGACATTTCACAAGCTGCCGTAACGTAAGGTCTGACCGGACGGATTCAAAGGCCGGATCCGAATAGGCAGGGTCAATGCCCGATTCTTCCAGTGAAATGTCGGCGTGTTGGTTTTTCCGCTGCATGTCAATACAGGTGTTTGCGGCAATCCGGTAGAGAAAGGCTTTGAATTTTCCCTTATGTGTGTAACGGTCAAAGCAGCGGATCACTTTCAGAAAAGTTTCCTGTGCGGCATCTTCTGCAAGAGAGCGGTTGGGGGCATGCCAGAGACAATAGCGGAGAATGTCCGGATAAAACATTTTTATCAGTTCGTCTGCCGCATGGATATCTCCCTGCTCTATTCTCTGTAACAGTTTATCTTCGCGTTTCAAAATTACCTCCGTGCCGGAGCATGTTCCATCTTATTTCTTTCGGGGTAAGTCCCTTCCTAAGTATATAACGAAACGGGACCTCCAAAATGTTTATCTTTTTTGCTTTTTTTACGAAGGACAGGCTTTTTTGTAGTATTTCGCGACAAAGCATAGTATACTTATGATATCTGGGAAGAGGGGGACGTATACATATGCAGGCAGTGTTTGACGCGATTAACGCGATTTGTGCGAAAATTCAGGTTGTTTCGGACTTATTCTGGGACTTTCCTGCCAATTTTTCGTGGTACAGTTCGATCCCGATTCTGGGGAATTTTTCTCTGGCGATTATTCTCTTATTGGGATCGGGGATTTATTTTACCTGCAAGCTGCGCTTTGTTCAGGTTCGCTATTTCAAGCACGGCATCCGGGTACTGAAAGAAAGTAAGTCGGCACAGGTCGGCATCACATCTCTGGCGGCCTTTTTCCTGTCCACGGCCATGCGGGTAGGGCCGGGCAATATTCTGGGTGTGACAGGAGCGATTTCCATCGGCGGCCCGGGGGCGCTGTTCTGGATGTGGGTTTCCGCCTTCTTTGGCATGGCGACGGCTTTTACGGAATCTACCCTCGCGCAGATCTTTAAGGAGAAAAAGGGCGACGAGTATGTGGGCGGCCTTGCTTTCTATGGGAAGCGTCTGCTGAAAGGCTCGGCGGCGGCCGGGGTGGTTTTGTCCGTTATGTATATTGTCTATGCGCTATTGTGCTTTCCGGCGCAGGGATTTAATACGGTGTCTTCGGTCGGTCAGATAGCCGAGGTGATTACAGGACACAGCATTGATACCAATTCGGCGCTCTACTGGATTGCTTTTGCGGTGTTGATCGTGGCGATGGTTGTGATCGCCTGGGGCAGGATCCGCAAAGTGACGAAAGTGACGGATGTATTAGTGCCCATCATGGCGGTGATCTATGTGTTGACAGTGGTGGTGCTGATTGTGGTGAATTTCAACCGCATTCCATGGTTTTTCTATGCGGTGTTTACGGAGGCGTTCAAGCCGGAAGCCGTATTCGGCGGCGCATTCGGCGTAGCGTTGATTCAGGGTGTAAAGAGAGGCCTGATGTCCAATGAGGCCGGGCAGGGCACGATTACGATGCCCGCTGCGGCTGCGGATGCGGACCACCCCTGCAGCCAGGGATGTGTGCAGGCGATCGGCGTATTTCTTGACACGATCGTTATTTGTACCCTGACCGGTTTCGTGGTAATTATGGGACGGGTCTGGCAGACCGATGCCTCGGCGGCCTGGTTTGATTTGGGAAAACTGCCAAAATATCTGGCATCTGCCACGGAACTTGCGCCGGGCACTGCGTTTAATACCATGGTTTCCCTGTTGATTTCCGTTTGCTTTGGCCTGTTTGCCTTTACCTGCCTGTTGGGATTTATCTCCTTTACGGAGATCTGTGCCAACCGGATTTCATCGAAGAAATCATTCCTGTTGGTGATCCGTATTCTCTGCATGATCGTGGTATCTTTCGGCGTGTTGACCAGCATTGCAGGGATGGATCTGGGTTCTTTGTGGGATCTTTCAGATTTTGCCAACATCCTGATCGCTTACTGCAATATACCGCTTTTGTATCTGGGTTTTTCCTATGTAAAGCGCGCTGCGGCGCATTTTGAAAAGAAGGACGGCACGCCTTTCACATCGGAGATTGCGGGGACAGATGTGCCGGTGTGGGATGAGAAAGCAAAAAGATAGAAAACTCCTTGCCAAACAGCCGGGAGTATGATATCATATCGTCGTTGGGGCTCCATGGTCAAGCGGTTAAGACATCGCCCTTTCAC
>CAMXPV010000067.1 GCA_947245585.1 uncultured Lachnospiraceae bacterium
TAAAGTGCGTAAGTTTTTGTTACCGGTAACTTACACACTTTATATTACACTCCCATGTTGGGCATCTGTTAGCGCAGATGCCCTTCTTCTTTAGTTTAAATTTTCCAACTCCATGAACTGTTCTACCGACTCTGCCTTTGCGGCTGACAGATGCCATCTTTTCAAGGTTTCCTCATCCTTTTCCGCCTTTATTCTCTCGGTGAGATCCTCGGGAATCTCCGTCCCCGCATTAATATGTTCCAGTAATTGCAAAATATCCTCTGTTCTTGCCTGAATCTTTCCTTCGTCCCGCACATACTCGTCTTCGGCCCAGCGATCCCGCTTTGCTTTCCAATAATCGTCGTAAATCCACCGCAATGACCTAAAAAATCCCACTTCCCTCACCGCCTCGACCACTTCCCGCATATTTTCATTTTTAATCGCAATCATATCTACTTCCTCCAAACTTTGCGCATTAAACAAGCAGATCCAATCGTCCACCGCGCTTCCCGTCAGTTTCTTGCCCAACTCTATGATATGTACCTCCCACAGATCAGTCAATTCCCTGCCCGCTTCATCACGAAGACGGTAAATACTATGGTACTCCTGCTTCTCTGGAAACAGCTTGAAATCCAAAAGGCTGATGCTGACGCACCGGCCAATCTAAGGCCGCGCCTTACAGAATCTCCCGCTTTTAAATTTTTCGTGTTTGATTTAAAAGCATAGATTTTCCGAAGGTTAGAATGTTTGATATGACATACTGTTTTTATCTAGAAATTGTTATGCTTTGGATTCATTATAACGGACCCATTTTGGCCTGTCAAGTCCTTAATCGGTAAAGTTGGTTCGACTTGCCAAAAGCTGTCCGATAAAAATAAAATGACGCTGACTTTGGCGTTAAATAGTTTGAATGGGCAGTACGGAACGGAGTATAATCTTCTTATGGCAGGCAGCCTGATCTCCATGATTCCGATTATCGTGATCTATGCCTGTGCGCAAAAATATTTTAAAGCCGGTCTGATGTCCGGCGGAGTGAAAGGATAACGAATATGACAAAGAGATATGTGTTTGGCAGTCCCATTGAGACGGATGCAATATTATGTAAACCTGATGCGGAAATCTGGCAGGACGGCAGGCTGTCCTTTCAGGATAATGCGCTTAGCTGTGAAATGGAGGACGAGGAGATTGTATACGGTCTCGGGCAGGCGGTGCGCGGCATAAATAAGCGGGGATGGATTTATGAGAGCAACTGTACGGACGATCCCCGACATACGGAGGATAAGCATTCCCTGTACGGTGCGCATAATTTTCTGATTCTGGATGGAGAGAGTAAAACCGGTATTTTTGTCGATACGCCGTCCCGGGTCGTCTTTGATATTGGCTACACCGAATCTCATATGCTGCGGATCGTGCCGCAGACACCGGACTTTGAGCTGTACCTGATTCAGGGGGAGACGCCGGATGAGATTGTAAGGCAGTTTCGGGGACTGACGGGCAGAAGCTATATTCCGCCGCTTTGGGCCTTCGGTTACGGGCAGAGCAGATGGAGCTATTGCTCGGAGGAGGAGGTTCGGCAGGTAGTAAAAAATTATCGGGAAAACCATATTCCCCTGGACAGCGTTTATCTGGATATCGATTACATGGAGCGGTACAAGGATTTTACGGTTGACCAGGAGCGATTCCCGGATTTCGGAGCGTTCGTGGAGGAGATGAAGAGAGAGCGCATTCATTTGGTGCCCATCATCGACGGCGGTGTCAAAAAAGAGGACGGCTATGAGGTGTACGAGGAGGGAAAAGAAAAAGGGTATTTCTGTAAGGATGAGCAGGGAGAAGATTTTGTGCTTGGTGTCTGGCCTGGCAGATGCTGCCTGCCGGATATGTTAAATGAGGAGGCGGGAAGGTGGTTTGGAAGGAAGTACAGGATTTTGCTTGATCAGGGAATCGACGGTTTTTGGAACGACATGAACGAGCCTGCTATTTTCTACTCGGAACAAGGGCTTCGGGAAGTCTTTGAGAAAATAGACGAGTACCGGAACCAGAATCTTGATATACAGACATTTTTTGCCTTTCAAAATATGGTGGCGGGCATTTCCAACAATCCGAAAGACTATGCGTCCTTCTACCACAATTATAAAGGAGAAAAATACTGCCACGAAAAAGTACATAATTTATTTGGGTATTATATGACGCGCAGCGCGGCGCAGGCCCTTGAGGAGCTGTCGCCGGACAAGCGGATTCTGCTCTTTTCCAGAGCATCCTATATCGGGATGCACCGATACGGGGGGATCTGGCAGGGAGACAACAATTCATGGTGGTCTCACCTTCTGTTAAATATCAAAATGATGCCGTCCTTAAACATGTGCGGTTTCCTGTATACGGGGGCGGATATCGGCGGCTTCGGTGCAGACGTTACGGAAGACCTGCTCATCAGATGGCTGTCTTTCGGGGTGTTTACGCCGCTCATGCGCAATCATGCGGCGCAGGGTACCAGAGAGCAGGAGGCGTACCGCTTTGAAAGCAGGGAACTGATGCGGAATGTGATCGGCGTGCGCTATCTTTTACTGCCCTATCTTTACAGCGAGTTTATGAAGGCTGCGTTGGGGGATGGAATGATGTTTCGGCCGCTTGGCTTTCTTTACGGGGACGACCCCGTGGCAAGGCGTGTGGAGGATCAGCTTCTGGTCGGGGACAGTATTATGATCGCCCCTGTCTATGAACAGAATGCAGTGGGGAGAATGGTATATCTGCCGGAGACGATGAAGCTGCTGCGGTTTAGAGGCGGACAGGTGTTGGAGGAGGCCGTTTATCAGAAAGGGCATGTGTGGGTGGAGATGCCCCTTGGAGATGTGTGCGTCTTTCTCAAAAAGAACCGCATCCTGCCGCTTTCTGAGGGCGGCGAGCATGTGGCGGAGGTGGACTTTGAAAATCTAAAGCTTTACTCTTTCGGTGAGGATGTAAAGCCGTATGATTATTATACGGACGATGGGGAGAGCCGGGCGTGTGAACTTGCAGGGATGAAGACACTGGCAGGGTGAATAGGCATACAACATTTCGACAGATTTAAGTAACATTATCATATTGAATACTGTAGGGGAAACGGTGTAAACTAAAATCACATTAAAAACAAAAATCACGATTCCAAGTAAGAAAGGCGGGGTGCGGTTATGGCAATTTTGGTGACAGGTGGTGCAGGTTACATCGGTTCTCATACGGTGGTGGAATTACAGAATGCGGGTTATGATGTGGTGGTAGTGGATAACCTGTCAAATTCCAGTGAGAAGTCTCTTGACAGAGTGGAAAAGATTACCGGGAAACCGGTGAAATTTTACAAGGCGGATATCCTGGACAGGGAGGCACTGGAGCAGGTATTTGCGAAAGAAAAAATAGATTCCTGTATTCACTTTGCAGGGCTTAAGGCGGTCGGCGAGTCCGTGCAGAAGCCTTGGGAATACTATGAAAACAACATTGCGGGCACGCTCACGCTGGTGGATGTGATGCGCAAGAATAATGTCAAGAATATCATCTTTTCCTCCTCGGCTACGGTGTATGGCGATCCGGCGATCATTCCGATTACGGAGGAGTGTCCGAAGGGACAGTGCACGAACCCTTACGGTTGGACGAAGTCCATGTTGGAGCAGATTTTGACGGATATCCAGAAGGCTGATCCTGAGTGGAACGTGATCCTGCTTCGCTACTTCAATCCCATCGGTGCCCACAAGAGCGGCACGATCGGAGAGAACCCCAACGGCATCCCCAACAACCTGATGCCCTATATCACACAGGTGGCCGTTGGCAAGCTCAAAGAGCTTGGCGTTTTCGGCAACGATTACGACACGCCGGACGGTACGGGCGTGCGCGACTATATCCATGTGGTGGACTTGGCGGTTGGCCATGTGAAGGCGCTTAAGAAGATCGAGGAGAAAGCGGGCCTTTGCATCTACAATCTGGGAACAGGCGTAGGCTACAGCGTACTCGATATCGTGAAGAATTTCGAGGAAGCTACGGGCGTAAAGATTCCGTATGTCATCAAGGAGAGACGCGCGGGTGATATCGCGACCTGCTACTCCAACGCAGACAAGGCGAAAAAAGAGCTCGGCTGGGAAGCACAGTACGGCATCAAGGAGATGTGCGCGGATTCATGGAGATGGCAGAGCAGTAACCCGAACGGGTATGAGGACTGACGGCGCATCACGCCACATACAGGTACATGAAGATAAAGTGGCATATGCTTCCGGCCATCACAAACAGATGGAAAACCTCATGGGAGCCGAAGTTCTTATGTTTTGCATTGAAAATGGGAAGCTTCAGCGCATAGATTACGCCGCCCACCGTGTAAAAAATGCCGCCTGCCAGAAGCCAGAGGAATGCGCTTCGTGACAATGTGTTCCACAGCGTGCCGAAAACGGCGAGGCAGGCCCATCCCATAGCGATATAGAGGATGGAGGAAAACCATTTGGGGCAGGTAATCCAACACAGCTTAATCAGCATGCCTGCGATGGCGATGCCCCAGACTGTGGCAAGAAGCATATAGCCGCGGCGGTCGCCGAGAATCACCAGGCAGACCGGCGTGTAGGAGCCTGCAATCAGGACAAAGATCATCATGTGATCCAGTTTGCGGAATACTTTTAAAATGTTATCCTTCACGGTGACGCTGTGGTAGAGCGCGCTTGCACCGTAGAGTGCGATCATGCTGCCGATAAATACGGTCAGTGCGATAAAGACGATATGGTCAGCGTCTACGGCGGCTTTCACCAAAAGCGGCGTTGCCGCGATGATGGCCATCATCATACCGATGAAATGAGTGATGGCGCTTCCGGGTTCACGAATGGTTATCTGCATAAAACGACCTTCTTTCTTCTATAAAAAATTATGTTTGAACTGGCATATTTCATAATGTAGTTTTAAAAACTATGTGTAATATACTATGATACTACTACTTAAAGTGTGCAAAGTCAATCGTTTTATTCACAAAAATTTAGGTTGGTTTTTCTTCTGTTTGGGAATTTTGACGATGAAAAAGAAAATCGGGGAGGACTCAGTCCTCCTCGATTACGTGGATTTCCAGAAAATCAAAATCAATTTCTTCTATAAAATTATCCTGTGAGAAACGCGCTTTGCTGTGGCGCTTAAACTCGGAGACGGTGGCATCGAGCCAGATGGGCTTTCCCAGATCAAACTGCAGGCAGACCTCCTCCAGAGCGTCGAATACCTTGTGGGTGCGTGTCTCCTCGCGGCCGTCCTCTATGACGGTATCTCTTATCATACGGTTATTTTTCCATTCCTTTGCCCACAGACGAAACATGACAGCTCTCCTTTTCTTTTTCCTGTTACTACTATATAAATCCCGGCGGAAAATGTAAAGCCCTGCCGCCGAAATGTTTTGACAAAATATCCCGCGCGTGAAATTTTTTCGCAGCGGCGTTTTTTTATGTTATACTGAGTCCATGAAAAAGACGAAAAACAAGGAATATATCGGGAAAACGAGCATAAATATATATTTGGCGGAAAATAAAAGGCTCTTGGGTTTTGCCTTTCTTTGGGGTGTGCCTGTGGCGGCCTCCTTCGTTCTGGGCTGGCGGCTTGTGGGCGAAGGGACGGTGTTCGGGACGGGCACATCGGTGGGCGCCTATGTGGGGAGTCTGCTCCTGTTTCTGCTGGAAACCGCGGTTTTGTCCGTGCCTGCTGCGGTCTTTGCGGCGCTTGTCATGCGCAGACCCGTATGTGGAAGTTTTTTGCCGACGCAGCGCGCGGGCCGCGCGACGAGCACGCTTGACGCGGGAAAGCGGGAAGGCGGAAAGTCGGAAATGCCGCAGCGGCGTATGTGGCTGTTATACAGTCTGCTTATTTTTCTCTGTTGGCTGCCCGTTTTTCTGGCCTACTATCCGTCGGTCTTTGCCTACGATGCGGAGGGGCAGCTTTATCAGGTAATTGCCCGTGATTACAGCACCCATCATCCCCTGCTGCATACCTTATTTTTAGGGGCCTTTTTCAGGCTGGGAGGATTGCTTGGCTCTTATTCCGCAGGAATGGCCGTGCATTCGGTGGTGCAGATGGCGCTGATGGCTGCCGCCTTCGGGTGGGCGCTTTCTGATCTGTACCGAAAACAGGTTCCGAGGTGGGTGCGCATCCTGCTGCTTCTCTTTTACGGGTTGTTTCCGGCCAATTCCGTTTTGGCGCTGAGCACGACGAAGGATGTGCTGTTTTCGGCGCTAGTGCTGCTGTATACGGTCTGCACCTGCCGCATGATATGCGGCCGCGACGGGAAGCCGGACGGAAAAGAACAGGCGGCGTATATTGCGTTGGCCGTTCTCATGCTGCTGTTTCGGAATAATGCGGTGTATGCCTTTGTGGTCAGCGCGCCGGTTTTGTATATCGGAATCGGGAGGAGGAGCAGGGCGGCACAAAAGAGGTATCTGCGGATGACCTTGCTTATCATTGCGCTGTTTGCCATGGGCTCGTTTTCCCTGAAAGCATTCACCCATGCGCATAGCGGCAGTCCCCGGGAAATGTTGAGCGTTCCCCTGCAGCAGATGGCGCGCACGCGGGTGGAGGCTGAGAGTACACTGGAGCCGCAGATGCGGGCGGAACTGGAAAACTATATCCCTGCGGAATGGGTTTTTGCGGCTTATAACCCGCATTTGGCCGACCCGGTAAAAAACCGCGCCGTGATTCATGACAATCCGAAGGGATTGATTGTAACTTGGATCAGACTGGGACTGCAGCATCCGGCGATCTATATAGACGCGTTTCTGGATAATTCTATGGGGCTTTGGTTTTTGCAGGACACGTCTCATGCGCAGGTATATGGCATTGGAACGGAGAGCGGGTTTGGTTATCTTTCCACGGACAACCGGACAATGCCCGCAGGCTGTGAGATTGTGGAGCACAGCTTTCTTCCGGGACTGCGCGCCTTTATGGAAAAAATCGTATCTGACAATGCGTACAGCGGACTGCCGGTGGTCAGGATTTTTTTTGCGCCTGCCTTTTATTGGTGGCTGCTCTGGCTTTATCTTGTCACGGCATGGTACGGGAAACGGTATCGGCAGATACTTCCGGCGGTGTTTCCGGCGGTCTACTGCCTGACGCTTTTGCTCTCGCCGACCGTTTTGGTACGGTATATATACCCAATTATGGTAACAATTCCCGTCATATTGCCATGCCTGATGACTGAGGGGAAAGATGCGGTGGGTGAAAATACACAATAAATTATTAAAATTTTAGAAAAACTTGTCTAAACTACACATTTTATGCGAAATTGTGGTATACTGTTAACGAGAACAGTGCGTGTGCACTGCGTCGCAGGAAGTAATATAAGCTATGGGGGATTCTTTGGTATGGAAGTAATTGTAGACAGACAGAAAGATGGAGATATCGACAGTTGGAAGGAAGTGCAGCTGATTTATAATTCCGCCCTGAAGCAGATTTCCACAAAGTTGGAGATTTTGAATGACGAGTTTCAGCATGTGCACCGGTATAATCCTATTGAACATATCAAGTGGCGGATCAAGACACCGGAGAGCATTGTCAAGAAACTGAAAAAGCACGGCTACGAATCTACCATAGACAACATGGTGCGCTATGTCAATGATATCGCGGGCATCCGTGTGATCTGCTCGTTTTCGTCGGATATCTATCAGATTGCGGAGATGATCAGCAACCAGAGTGACATACGTGTCATTTCTGTAAAGGACTATATTGTGAACCCGAAGGCTAGCGGCTACAAGAGTTATCACATGTTGGTGACGGTGCCGGTGTATCTCTCGGACAGAATTGCGGATACCAAGGTGGAAATCCAGATCCGCACGGTGGCCATGGATTTCTGGGCCAGTCTGGAGCATAAGATCCACTATAAGTTTGAGGGGAACGCGCCGGAGCATATTAAAGAGCAGCTTGTGGAGTGCGCCCAGATGGTCGCGGCGCTGGATGCCAGGATGATGTCCCTGAACGAGGAGATTTTACATATCGGGCAGGAAGAGACGAAAGAGGTTATGCGGATTGAGCAGGAAGAAGAGGACTGAGAGGTCCTCTTCTTTGTTTGGCCTCCGTCCTCTTCTGACTCTGTTTATACGCGTAAAATGAGGAGTGCCCAGGCACCTTTCGGCACCCGGGCTATTATGAAAAAATTTATCTATGTGTGTAATAACTACACGACATTTCGCTTGGCTTTCTATGTATTTTATTGTACCTGTAAAATATGAACGAATTATGAACAATGTGTAAAGCTATAGTTAATATTTCTAAATATATAAAAAAATGAGGGAAAAAACTATGCAAAATGCACAATAAATCAACGTGGCCGGATGGGAAACGGAAAATGAAAAAACCACGGCTGCTTTTCTTTATTGTAAAAACAGTGAAAAAGTGATAAAATGCAGACATAGTTTTGCAGATTTTTTACAGAATGGGAAATAATAGGAGAGGAATACTATGGATACATTTATAGATAAGCTAGCACAGAAAAGGAACGCACAGGAAATGATCCGGGCCAACTCTGCTGCGGAGGCGGCAAAGATGGAGCAGATGCAGAAGCAGCTTCAGGCCTATGACGAGATTATGCAGGAAATTCGCCGCGTCAATATTAAGACAGCCGAGAATGTGGAGAACATGCGCGGCCTGCTTGCGCAGTGTGTAGAAAAGCTGGAGAGCGTGAAGACAGAAGAGGGGACAGAGGAGGATGCCAGAAAGCAGCTTGAGGCAGTCAGCGGCCTTTTGGAGCAGCAGCTTGAATCGGTCCGCGGCTCTTTGGAGGAACGCCATGCGCAGACGGAGGATTTTGTGCACAAGGAGAATGTGAAGGTTTACCGCAATGTACAGGCGGCTTTTACCGAGGAGTTGGAGAAGCAGAACCGTTTGGAGCAGGAGAATCAGGCCGCGAAGGGCAAAACCACATCTCCGTTGTTGGTGGCTGTTTTGATCGGCGTGCTCGTGGATATCGCGGTGAATCTGATTCCGCTTGTTTTGCAGCTTACGAACGTAAAGTTCTTCTGAGAATCATACGTAAAAATATGACATGAAAATATTGAGCAGACATTATAAAAAAATGAAAATTGCATATATTAAGGTTGCGGTGTTCGTCAGTGTCATCGCCGCCTTTTTCCTGCCCCATTTACAGACCCTTGAAAGTGACGGGGACAATATGTTTACCGTGTATTTAAACGGTATGCAGGTGGGCGTGATAGGAGATATCGGGGAGGCGGACGAGTACCTGATTGCCGCCAGAAAAAAACTTGCGGGCAGCAGTGATGAGATGGTGCTTGCAGAGAGTGACCTGACTTGGGAGGGGCAGGAGGTGCTCTGGGGGAAAATAGATGACAGAGATGTCATAATCTCCAACATGTTCAATGCCCTGAAGGGAAGTGTCAAGGAAACCCTGAACCGCTCCTACACAGTGAAGATTAACGAGTATACGGTCAATCTTTCAAGCACGGAGGAGGTGCTTGCGCTTTTGCAGGCTTCCATCAAACGGTATGACGGCGATAACAATTATTATGCGGACTTGGTGTTGGACTCCGACAGGGAGTTAAACGTTCTGACGACGCAGGTCTACTCTGCGAAGGAGCAGGAAGAAGAGGCAGCCGAGGCCGAAGCGGTTATGACCAGTGTGGGAATCAATGCGGCGCTGGATGAGATTTTTGCGGACATTGAACCGGCTGTGGAGAAGGATTTTTCTGATTATGATCTGGGCCTTCTTGCATTGGATTTCGGGGACACGGTGGAGGTGGTGGAGTCTTATCTGCAGGACGAGGAATTGACACCCCTTGACAAAGCCATCGAAGAAGTGACCAAGGATCAGGAGAAGGAGCAGATTTATGAGGTGGTTGCGGGGGACACGCTCTCCCAGATTGCCGAGAATAATGAGATCCCTTTGGACCGGCTGATTGCCATGAACGAGACCATCGAGAATGAAAATTCCGTGATCCGTGTGGGGGACGAGCTCATTGTGACTGTGCCGGAACCGGAACTTTCCGTGGAACGCACGGAACAGATGTATTATGAGGAAGATTACGAGGCGGAAATCATCTATGTCGATAACGACGACTGGTATACGAACCAGACGAAGACATTGCAGGAGCCTTCTGCCGGGCACCGCAAGGTAGTGGCGGATGTGGCTTATCGCAATAACGAGGAAATAAGCAGGGAGATCTTGAAGGAAGAGATCACCTATGAGGCTGTGCCCAAAATTGTAGAGCGGGGTACGAAGATTCCGCCGACTTATATCAAACCGATTTCCGGCGGAAGACTTTCTTCCGGCTTTGGCAGAAGAAAAGCGCCTACCAGAAGAGCCAGCACCTATCATAAGGGTGTAGACTGGGCGACACCTGTGGGTACGGCGGTTATGGCTTCCTGTACAGGCACCGTTTCAAGGGCCGGTTGGGGAAGCGGCTACGGCTATGTGGTCTACATTAATCATGCGGACGGCAGACAGACCCGGTACGGTCATTTGAGTAAGGTATTGGTAAAACAGGGACAGACTGTGACGCAGGGACAGAAGATTGCCCTGAGTGGAAATACGGGCGTAAGTACGGGGCCTCATGTCCATTTTGAGATTCTGATCAATGGGTCGCAGGTGAATCCTTTCGATTACCTGAATTAACAGTTCAGCCATGCATTGTGAAGGAACAAAAATCATGCTTGCATGAATTTTTGCGAATGGGCGCGGGCCGCTGTGGTTGGTAGGGCTTTACAAACCTCCAGAATCTGGTATACTGTATTTTAATGTTTGAGTTTTTTCGATTGAGAAAGGCAAGTAAACATACATGGAACAATATGCGATTAAAGGTGGGAATCCGTTAGTCGGCGAGGTGGAGATCGGCGG
>CAMXPV010000068.1 GCA_947245585.1 uncultured Lachnospiraceae bacterium
GTTCGGCTAAGTGTGGCGAAAATTCATCGTCACGTTTTCGAGAATCCGGGATACATGTCTCTTCCATTTTTCCATACAAAATAATATCTGTTGACCAACTCTTTTCATTTTCTAAGAAGTCAATATTTATTACTGGTTGTGGTACATCCTTCCATGTAATTATTTCATCATAACTCAATCCTTCAAAATTTTCTCTCATAGGTATAATATTACACTGAAATTGCCATATCGCCATACTTTCTCCCCCCCCTCTCTGTTCCTTTCAGGATTCCCCTCCCTTCAAATCTTAACTCTGGGAAATATACCTTTCCAAATCTTTTGCAAATCTATTATTTTCTCGTAATAAATCTACAATATGATCATCTTTACTAATAAATACAGTCATGGAACTATCCCACGCAACAATTTCTATTTCTGCCAACGGATGTTGGATCTGTACCGGAGTTTGCCATATTTTACTACAACCATCGGATTCTGGTAATTCATATTGCAAAACTTTTTCTTTAGGTATATCTTTCGAAAATGCAGAAAAAACACCCCAAATCCATTGAAAATCTTCACATTCAATCATTTCTGTCAATTCATCTCCTGTCATCCAACAAAACTCTTCCGACAGTATTTCCGCATATTTCTCAGTATACGGCCAACATTCATACGAAGATATTAACCAATTATAGTTTCTTTGAAGATTATTAATTGATAGAAACAATTTTTTTAAATAAGTATAATATTTTTCTCCTCTTTCTATTACAACACCCTTCATTTTCCATTCCTCCCATTATTTACTTCTTATTGGGGATGGCTCTGACCAATCCCATGTATGTACATGCGGGTATTCAGGATGCATTGCAGGATTTTTCTCATAGGTCTATTATATCCGACCAAAATGGTATTGGGCTAATTTTCTGACAATCTATCTCAGCATGTTTCTTTTCACCCAATTCAACTTTAAAATATTCCGCAAGATTTTCGCCATAGAATATGATATCAACACCCATCACAGAAATCACGGGTGGATTTTCATCTAAGTATGCCGGTATATATCGATGTGCATAAATCGGCAACAAAGTTGGTGCATCCATTAACCGCTTCTTCACAATTTGTACCCTATCGCTGAAACATTCTGGCTCTTCGCCCCATTCTCTGTACCAGTCAACTTCTTCTGGATATTCCTCTATATATTTTACCGGATTATATATCACGCGCTTAATATATTCAATATTATCCTCTTTAAAATTCCTCCAATTATAATATCCATCTGATACTGGCACACCTTCCATCAAAAACTCTTTCAAACTATTAGGAAATTGAATGCTATATATCTTTTCAATCTTCCTCACCTCATCATCTGTAAGGCCTGGTTCAACTTGTATACCATGAGTTCTCAATAATTTTATGCTCTCTTTATACATAATGCTCCTATTAAACTAAATATAAAAAAGTTCTTAGAGATACTGTTTTTTATCATCCCAGATTTGTAAAAGTGTCTTTCCTTCAACTCTCCCATTTTCAAATAACTCTTCTGTTGTTTGAAATTCTTCTCCCCAACCTACTCTTTCTTTGATTTCTTCATAGTTCATATTTTTCCTTTTTTATCTTGCTATATGCCCCCTTCTACGGCAGCAAACCACCCATGTTTATCAGGAGCACCCTCATTTCTTTGGAGGACTAACTAACTCTTCGTTCCGACTGTCCATAACTAGGGTGTCAGCTTAGCTCCTTTGCAGGGGCATGCCCTATGGAAAATAAATGTTATTCACATTTCTTCTTAGAATCCATGCAGAGCACGAACTTTTCTTTGTTTTGACGAAAAATGCAGAACATGGACACGAGTTTCGCAATTACCTAAATCTCTTCTTTATATTCTACACCCTTTATTCCCCATTTTTGTATTCCATTATCATTGAATTAATACCTTTAAAAAATGCATCCCGAACAATTTCCGTATAATTTTCATAGTCTGTATTGTTTTTCATAAGTGTATCAACTACTTCTTTTAACTTTCCATCCATAATAATTGTTATTCCCTGCACTTTCTCTCCTGTTTTATCATTCTCAAATTCCTCATTGAGAATTGTAACCGTATTATTATCCATTTTCATCCTCCTATCAAACTTTGACCATTTTCATCCATCCAATATCTTTGCTCTTGCGGTAAATCCATTTCAAAATTTCGGTATTCTCCATTCCAACCATCGGGAACAAAATCCTCAAAAGATTCCGGTTCTGCATAATGGGACACTAAAACCTTGTTTTCAAAATCTATTAAAATTGACGGATTATATGCCAATTTTTCATCATAATCTGATTCATCCATTAACATTTCCTTCAATTCCTTAGCTTTTATTCTATATTTTTTTATATTCTCTAAGAAAAGATTTTTTGTCCGTTCATTAACGACTTTTATCCCATATCTAAAATTATCATCGCTATAAACATCATATCCTCTCTTTTTATACGCTTCTTCAAGCTTTTCGTAATCCAAAAAGCAATAATCTTTATCTAAAATATACCACTCTATACGACCCCCATACCGAATTGCTACCACAATATTTTCTGCATATATAGGTTTCATAGCACCTCCGTTAATATATTTCCATTATCCTCACCACTACAACACCTTTTACTTTCCATTCTTCTTTTTGGGGATGGCCCTGACCAATCCCATGTATGTACTGACATGCTATTCTATCGAGAATCACTCATCTTCTACCATGCCATAGGATATAATTTCAATGCCCACTTCACAGTCAAGTAACGCGATTTTTTTTAATATATTATTCGGTAAAACAAAGCCTATTTGCGCAAAATCTGAACCAATAAAAATATTTATACTTACTTCCTCATATATTTTAGTTAATTGATTCACATATTCACTTCTTTTGCACAATTGATTTATCATCCTTTCTAAATTCGGATAATATTCTTCCTCATTGTCAAACTCCAATATATACATCCATCTGTTTTTAGGTGCTCTCCTCTCCCTAAAAATTATATCATCCTTTTTTACTGTTTTCGTTGGTATAATATCTTCTCCAAAATCAACATCAATGCTTTTCTCATCTGCTATATCAAATGTTATTGATCCATGAAATTCCATATAATCCTCCTCATATAGTCAAATGTATTTTATTGAAAATTCAAGTTTTTTCAACCTTTCATATCTCCTACTACTTTATTTATCTTTCAAATCCTCAGCTATATCAAGCAACTCTTTAAACGTGAAATTCTGATTGGGCCGCATTCCCATTTCCTGCTTCAATTCATGAATATACTTTCTGAAGCTAGATCTATTTATCCCCGCTTCTCTGGCAGCATCATCAACCATTTTGATATCGTTTTTCTTAAAATGAACATTTCTAAATGAGGGTTCCTCTTGGTTAGAATACCCTCGGGAGTCTCCTTTAGAATCCGCTTTAGTTTTTTCAATATTTTGTTCACTCTCCTTCTCTCGCGCCGTCACGCTAGAATCCTCTTTTGACCCAAACCCCTTATTCGCCACCACAAAGTAAGTCAAAAGTGTCGCTGCATCGGAAAGCGTGTACATAAAACTTCTGTGCTCTTCCTGCAGTCTGTAAAAAGGTTCTTCTTCTAATCTCTTTTTGGTTATCTCACATTCATCCTCCAACATTGAAAACATCTCCTGATTCAATACATCCACATTCCATCCGGGAACCCCCTCATACCCCTTCTCCGTTCCTTTCCTGATCAAGTCATCTCTGAATTTATCCACCGCAGACATATCGAAACCCTTCAGAAGACGTTCCAAAACATTTCTCATCATTTCCCTTTCCGGGGTGCTCTGATCGAAAAGACAAATGATTTCCATATTACAGCCATTATTTTCCCAACATTCTCTCACAAACGCCATTGCCTTATCATACATGCCTTCTGTCAGATACAAACTGCCATTCGGATCACTTATTACCTCCGATAATCCGGGATATTGATACTTCATCCTCGTTATCAGGGATAATTCTCGGTTCAATCGATCCGCTCCTATACGATCCTGACCAGAATTGACTGCTTGAATCCTTCCTCCGCATCTTTCACATATAAGAACAGACTCCGTCGTAATGAACTCCTCGCCGTTTAATCCGGCATCCTGCGGTTCTTCATTCTCCCACCGCTCGCTTAATTTCATCAGATCCTTACAATACCCATTCTGATAGCACACCCCAAAGTACATAATGTTATCAGATTCTGTCCTGTCTAATACACATGCTGCCGGCAGGCCATTAAACCTTATGTTTTCTTCATTTACTATCAAATAGGTATTCCTCGATCCATACATGCAATGAAGTTCTGCTCCAACTACTAAGATCTCTGGCTTTTCTTCTTCTCTCGTAAACCAGTCTGCCACCCCTTCCACTACTTCTTCCACGGTCTCTTTTATCTCTGACCAAAAACCCATATCAGCTCCTCCTATTGTACCACAAATTCCTCTATCCCCATACCCCTGACTTCCCGCCGGTATGCGCTTTCCACGAATGCAAGATTTGCCATGATATACCGTCCTTTTGCGCCTTTCAGCCTGAATATGGGCGCGTTCCCTGTTTTTTCCCCACAGAGTATTCCTCTCGTTATCGTATTGCCGTCCCTGCTCAGTTC
This sequence comes from uncultured Lachnospiraceae bacterium, assembly GCA_947245585.1. Classification (GTDB taxonomy): domain Bacteria; phylum Bacillota; class Clostridia; order Lachnospirales; family Lachnospiraceae; genus UBA3282. The sequence continues at coordinate 4,612 of CAMXPV010000068.1, forward strand.
GCTGTCTCCGTGCAGGCAGTCGATTTCCGGAAGGGCCGGTATCTGGTAAGATGCCGCTCTTCTATTTTCCTCATCAAACAAAATCATATATTTGAATTTAACTGTCGGACAATAGACTCTGATCAGATTGGCAAACCCTTTTGACACCATAAAAATCGGGCTGCTTGCAATATCCAAAAACGCAATCTCACGGTCCAGTTCAACTTTCATGTAATTTCTATGCTCCAGTTCCTCATAGATGAATCCCTGTTCCTGGATATGCGGTCTGATCAGCAGTTCCCGATTCAAAATGCGGGGCTGTAAATGCCGCTTATCCGCACAGATACTGAAATATCTCATCCATCTTTTTCCTTTCTACATGACAGAAAACCTCTGTTTCCCCCATATACTCTCCAAACAAAATCGTGACCTGTCCCCGTTCTTCTGGGTCTGTTGGTTTTTCGGAGCTTCCCACTATCCCCGCCGTCATTTCCCTGATAAACTCCCTTACCATACCATGATAATAAGGCGCATAGAGATAGCGGATTTCATCCGTTTCATAGCTTCTTATTCTCGGAACCTTGAATGCCATTCCCCTCTGAATGCTTTCGATATCCCGCTCAAACAGCCGGTAAATATCCCCGGCATCCCAATATACTTCCGCCAACGGCTCTTCCAGATATAATTCCTGTCTGGCAAACGCAATCCGCACGAGATACTTTTTTAAGAAAATGCTGCTGTGCAGACAGGAGAAAAGAAGATACCTGAGCTCTCCCAATCCCTCTGTCCCGGCATTGTGAATGATCTGCCGCAGTCCCTGCTCTATCGCTGCAAGAAAGCTTTCCGCCAGTTCTCTGCTTCTTTCCTTACAGAATTTTTCGGTTTCCAAACTGCTTTTTTGCCATATGTCCGGAATCAGGTTTTCCACTGTCTTGATCAATTTTTCTTCGCGGTCACTCATTGTATTCTGAATTTTCCTCCGGTAAACACGATATCTTCCGCCATATGCAGCCCGGCGCCGCTCTGCCTGATGTCCACGCTCTCTGTCCCTGCCACAATCAGGGAATCCTCCTGACTGGAAACGGTCATGCTGCCTCCGGCCACAATGGTGATATTCTTATCACTCATAATCTGTATCCCCTCCCCGTCTACGATCCTGACTGACATTCCCTTGTTGTTTGTCAGCTCCAGACTGTCCGGCGTAAAGAGAAGCTCCTTGCCATATCGGGTCTTAAACGACTTGTGATCCGGTATTTTACGTCCACTATCCGTATCCATATGTACCGCGCTGATCACATATCCGCTCTCTTCCGCCGCATCCGGGATCTGCAGACGCACCCTGTCCCCCACTTCCGGCATACAGTACCATCCGGCGCCATCGGGCGAAGAATATCCGGTAGAATAAGGAAACCACCTGGTGATCTGTTGTCCGCCGTTTTCGTCCCCAAGCAGTGCGATCTGCACCCTATCTTGTGCAACCGCTTTGATTTCCGCTTCAAAGGCGCAGCCCTGCCGGCATTCGTCAAAGCTCTGCAGCACCCTGAGCCCGCCCGCCGGACGCAGCCAGTAAGTATGTATCATTTCTCCCTGTTTCAGTTCGCTGTGGATGCGGTATACATGGCCGCTCTGTCCCTTCGCTGTCAAATAATCCCACAGGCGGTATACTTCCCTTGTAGACAATCGGTATTCTACATAATCCTGCTCTATCAGAGAGCCTGTCCCATTTGCTCCATTCTGCATAAAAGCATCCACCAGTTTACCGCTTTGACTGTCCAGTATCTCCTCTGTCTCATAGTCCGCATATTGCAGATTGCCTACATAATAAAATACGCCCTCTCTTGCCGGTTCCGGCGTCACCGCTAACCCAAACCGGCTGGCCACCCGCTTGATGAACTCCCAGTCTGTCTCCCTGTACTGCAGCAGAAAATCTACGGCGGCATTCACATCATCCTGCGCCATAACCCCCGACTCTCCATATGTCTGATTTATCAGCTCCATTGCGTCAAGATAAGTGGCCGACTGATTCTGGAAAGAACGGAAATGTCTTCTGCCATCCATCAGATAGGTACCGCTCTTTAGCCGCAGTTCCAATGTGTATATATGTTGCAGACACTCCAGAGAAAAACCCGCTATGATGCCTGTCAGCAATATCCTTTTCCCACCGTTCTCGTCCTGCCCGGTGATTGTAACCCATATTTTTTCTGTCAGCAGTCTTTTGTATTCCTCCACGTCCTTATCCTGAATGCTGCCCCTTATCCGTGCCTCGGCATGTTCTCCGACCTTCTGGTCTATTGTCAGTTCTGTGACCGCCACATAATGAAAATAAGAAATATGAATGTTATTCGCCTTCATCTGATGTCCTCCCCTTTTTCCCTGATTTTACTAAACGGAGTGCTTGCAACACTAACGGTTTCCACACATCATAGAAACGCATCCTGCAATTAAAAGTACCGGCCAGTAATTTCCTGTCAGACCGCACCAAAAACTGCATATTATAAGTTTCCTCATCCAATGTGAAATTCTTATAATCAAACCATCCGCCTTCCATATCAGCCGGCATAACCGATCCTTCTTCATAAAAGATGGTTTCCGGCGCATGGCGCTTAACCGTTTCTTTCATCTGGCCAATCAGATCACCTGCTTCTCCCTTCGCGTCTTCCAGCAGATGAAAAGCAAAATTCTCATCATACCCCGGCCCGGTCAAAATAACCGGCGGCCGATAAAAACTGATATATCTGGCTTTCGCAGCCTCCTCCGGCATCGGCCCGAAATTCTCCGGTATCAGGATACAAAATGTTTCATCAAACAAAGGCACATACTGAAACCGTACCTTTTGTCTGTGAATCGGTATTTCATCCACAAGCAGATCATACTCCGCCGACATGTTCTGATAAATTTCCTGTAGTTGTATTATTTTTACATCAACAAAGTCTTCTTGTTTCATACCCCTCCTGCAATCTTCTTTTCTTTTTCTGTGCCTTCAGGGATTTCATAATACCCATCAACAGTTCTTTTTCCTGTTCATCTTCCATCCTGCAGCCCATCGTGCCAAACATCATGTGCCCATTTACCGGAAAAATGTACATCACATTATAGAGCTCTCCATCCATTGCCTGCGTCTGAAAAGAGAACCAACCGCAGAAAGATTCCACACAGTTCATGATCTGTTCCCTGTCCACTATGCAGGACGGATACAGCCTGGTTACGACCTTTAAAACAGAATGGATCGCATATTCCACCTGACTATCCATAATTCCCTGATCCTCAAACAGGGAAAAGGTACAGAAACTGCCTGTCTGTGCATTTTCCAATATAATTTCCTGCCTCACCTCATAGGGATATAACGCATCCATCCTACCCTGGCTCATTTCCTGATAGGCTTCTGGCATATCCACATACAGCTGTTCGTCAAAAAGCAGCATCTTTCCCCTGTCTCCCTTTCCTTCGTTCCATCATCAGCATTTCCATCTCCTCCCCACATCCCCGAAAGGAGATCGGCGTGGAAGGATACCTTACACCTCCCTGACCGCACACGTGCTGCACCATCTGGTCTGTTGTCCTGCTTTTTGCCTCAACGGCAGACAATTGATTCATTTTATCAATCACCGGGCTTTTTCCGATCGCCCCGTTTATAACCGAATCCGCCATTTCATTCTCCCTTCATTCTCCCAAGAATCGGCCGCAGTCCCATAGCAACACGGGCCAATTCTTCCTGTTCTGCGCATTGCGGAATAGAAGTAATCACATTTACAATATGTCCTCCCAACTGATAGCCGGTTTTCTCCTTCTCCTGCTCCAGAAGCTCCTGCATTTTAAACAGCAGCTTCTCTCTTTTCTCCTTTTCTCCCTCCCCTTCATCAAACGAAGATCCTGAGCCACTTTCCTCTCCGCTCCCGCCTTTCGGTACGCTCTTTAGCGACAATTTCTCCAGATTATGGAATACCGTCTGTTTTCCCATAGCGTCCAGATTGTAGCAGAGATTTATCACCGCGGGGTCTCCCAGTTCTCTTTTGACTGCCGTAATCTCGCCGGGCGCGCTCAGATTCATCTTTGCCGCCTGCATAACCACCGTTCCCCCGGCCTGAATAACAATATTCCCATCGCTTATAATGCTCTCTCCCGTGCTGTCCGTCAGCAAAATCTTTGAACTGCCCTCCTTACCGGTCAGTTCCATCATAGACGGCTGTAGTGTCATTTTTTTATCATGGGCCGTGGAAAACCATCTATTTTGCGTTATCTGTGTTTCCCCGCAAGAATTCCCATTTTGCCTGATGCAATCGACGCCCATAGCCCCTCTTTCATCCAATCCCGGTATGGCCAGTCTTATTACATTTCCTTCTTCCGGCATACAATAAACCATATTTCCGTGTTCCGGCATCCATGAATAGTAGTAGGCGCTCCCAATCTCCTGTTCCTCATCGATATCCAGATGAACCTTGATTAATTCCGCTTCCCGCTTAAGCACCCTGCCTGTCAAAGATATGCCCTTCACATGCGGATTGTACGCGATGTCCGGCGTATGATACGCCTTCCCCGCCAATTTTGAAATACAATGTATCACGCCGTCCCGCAAGACAATATCTACCGAAAAGGGCCAGACAAGTCCGTTTTTATACCTGATGCCCTGTCCGATATGAAAAATCTGTCCCGTCAAAATTTCATAATAAACCGCCTTTTTCATATCAAAATTTGCCGTTCTAAGACGTTCCTCATCCATACACCATTTCTCATATAGCGGTTCCGGCTTTACATCCCTTTCCTGCTCCTGAAGCCCCACATAAATCCCCTGTCCCTCGTAATCGCCTGCCGCATAAAGACAAACTCCCAAATGAGTCGAAAGCCTGTTCAAAAATTCCCAATCCGTTTCTTTGTACTGAACAAAGGGCGCTTCCGTCGTCTTATCCTGCGCCGCATATAAAGGAGAAAAAGCCTGTTCTTCACTGATTTTACGGATAAGTCCTGCAATGGACGTTTCTCCCTGAAACGATCTGCTCTTCTTCTCAAGATCTAAAAGCCATGACAGGGAATACGCCCTGATCCGTATCTTCTCATAGGCCGCTTCCTGTTCTATAAAAATCTGTCCTATCACGCCATAAAAGAGCAGTATTTTCTGATCCACCTTATGCGCCGTAATCTTTAACGGCTGTCCGGCCGCCTGTATTCCGGCGACATGGACACTTCCGGGCACAATCCCGGCCACGACTTCCGCAACCGCATGTGCACCCACCCGTTCTCTAATAAAAAGTTCTTTCAATTCTCCAAGCGGAATATTACAGGATACCTGTATCTCTCCGACTTTTATAAAATCACCAATACATTCGTTCATATGGTCTCTCCATTGTAAATGCTTATTTGGGAATTTACGAAACAACATGATCATGCTGCTTCCTTCTTCTTACTATCATACACGAAAAAAAGACCTGCGTTGCCTTCTTGTAATAAGTAAGCGTCAAAACGCTCGCCTTAACTAAGATTTGACTTTATGCCATAATCTAA
>CAMXPV010000069.1 GCA_947245585.1 uncultured Lachnospiraceae bacterium
CAAAATATCGGATTATCATGAAGAAATTAGATCCTCATGAATAATTCAGGATAAAGTATAAAAAGGGAATTGTATCTGAAAAGATTTGCCGTTATACTTAATTGCATATGGAGATCCGAACAAAGGAGCGGTGTGTCCATATGGGTGTGCCGCTTTTTAACGTTATAAAGTTTATGAAGGAATAAAAATGTGGAGGACAGGACGCTATGCTGAAAAAAAGTGACCAGAGCAATGAAAAGAAAAGGGAAAAAGAGATTGAGAAATTGGTGAAGAAGTTGACTCTTGATGAAAAAATTGCCATGATTCACGGGGCTTCCCTCTTCCGTTCCGGTGCGGTAGAGCGATTGGGGATTCCGGCAATCGAGACTTCGGACGGGCCTATGGGGGTGCGCGCGGAGTTTATGGATGACAGATGGATTCCTGCGGGAAATCAGGATGATATGGTATCTTATCTGCCAAGCAACAGCGCGCTCGCTTCTACCTGGAATACGGAGCTTGCCCATGATATGGGGTATGTATTGGGAGCGGAAGCCAGAGGACGGGGTAAGGATGTGATTTTGGCGCCCGGTATCAACATAAAGCGGGATCCCCGGTGCGGTAGAAATTTTGAGTACATGACCGAGGACCCACAGCTTGCGGCGGCGCTTGTCGTACCCTTTGTGAAGGGTGTGCAGGAAAACGATGTGGCGGCCTGTGTGAAGCATTTTGCGGCCAATATGCAGGAAACGGACCGGATGATGGTGGATGAGCAGATTGATGAGCGGACGCTCTATGAACTGTACCTTCCTGCTTTCAAAGCGGCGGTACAGGAGGCGGGAACCTATTCGATTATGGGCGCTTATAATAAGATCAACGGATTCCACTGCTGTGAGAATAAAAAGCTGTTGGATGAGATTTTACGGAAAGAGTGGGGCTTTGACGGCGCGGTGATCAGCGACTGGGGCGGCGTACATAAAACGAAGGAAGCGGCGGAGTGTTCCATGGACCTGGAAATGTCGGTCTATCCTGATTTCGATGAGTATAGACTGGCGAATCCTTTGAAAGAATTAATACAAAAAGGCGAAGTTTCCGTAGAAATGGTGGACGCGAAGGTGAAAAATCTTCTGCGTCTGATGTACCGCTTAAAAATGATCGGGCCGAAGAAGGATGACCGGAAAGCGGGCGCTTACAATGCGCCAAAGCATCGGGAAATGATTCTCAAGACGGCGCAGGAGTCCATGATTTTGTTAAAGAATGAAAAACATGCGCTTCCTTTACATGCCAAAAAGATCAGGAAATTGGTGGTAATCGGCGCAAATGCCGCTAAGGTGCATTCCAATGGCGGGGGCAGTGCGGAGATTAAGGCCCTGTATGAAGTTTGCCCATTGGCGGGTCTTAAGATGTATTTAGGTGGAAACACGGAAGTAAAGTATGTGAAAGGTTACTACGTGCCGGAGGAGATTCAGACCGAGGAAAACTGGCAGGCGACCAGTTTGGATGAGGCGGAAGGCTTGGCAGTGGGACAGGCGGTCCGGACAGATGAGGCGGGAAATCAAGAAAGGCACCGGAAGGGGGAAGAAGAACGTCTTGCCAGGATGGAGAAAGAAAAGGCGGAGGTTCATCAGAAAAACGAGAAACTTTTTGCACAGGCCATTGAGGCGGCGAAGGATGCGGATGCGGTTATCTTTGTGGGAGGCATGAATCATGTGATTGAATGTGAGGGTTATGACCGTTCTGATATGAAGCTGCCTTACGAGCAGGACTTGTTAATAGAACAACTTTTGAAAGTCAGAAAAGATGTGATACTGACCTTTGTGGGAGGTTCCACCGTGGAAATGCCGTGGCGTGATCAGGCGCAGGCGATTCTGTGGAGTTATTATGCGGGCATGGAAACAGGGAACGCCTTTGCGAAGATTATTTTCGGCGAGGTGAATCCGTCCGGAAAGCTGGCGGAGACTTTTCCGGCAAAGTATGAGGACTGCGTGACGGCGAAAAACGGCCAGTTTGGCGTATGGGGCAAAGTTTCGTTAGAGGAAGGGCTGTACTGCGGCTACCGCTATTATGACAGACAGCACATCGCACCTGCTTTTTGTTTTGGACACGGATTATCCTATACGGATTTTGAGTACAGCGGCCTTACCTTAAAATCTGAGAAAGGCAAAAGTGTTAAATTAACTTTTTCGGTTAAGAATGTTGGAAAGTGTGCGGGAGCGGAAACCGTACAGGTATATATTGCACCCATTGCCGCAAAGACAGACAGACCTGATAAGGAGTTAAAAGCATTTGCGAAGGTGGAGCTTGGCGCAGGGCGCTCCAAAAAAGTAAGTCTGACATTGAAACAGGAAGACTTCGCATACTTTGATGAAAGTCTGCATAAATTCATTGCGGATGCGGGAGATTATGAGATTTTGGTGGGCGCATCCAGTGAAGATATCCGTTTGAGAGGAATTGCAACGTTATCATAGCGCGTACATTAATTTACGCGAAGAATGACCGAATATTTTTCATTCCCCCGTGCATGCTATAGTTAATGACATTCTGTCAGAAAATGCAGGAAAGGGATGAAAATATGGATTATAATACGTTACCTGTCGGCCTTGGGCTGGCATTTGCAACCAACCGGGCGGCCATGGACCGTTTCGTGGATATGACGGATGATGAGAAGAAGGAGTTTGTGGAGAGAAGCCGTGGCGTGATGTCCAAAAAAGAGATGGACAGCCTGGTGAGTTCTCTCGCCGAGGATGAAGAGCCGGATCTTCACCTTGAGAATGTAAATCAGATATTTAAAGGACCTGGTATAGGTTAGAAAATGGCCGTTACGGCAAGTGATGATTGTGTGGAGGATGCCCTTGAAGATACAGCTGCCCAAAAAAGTGCAAAAAATCATAGAAACTCTGGAAAAAGCGGGCTATGAGGCTTATGCGGTGGGTGGCTGTGTCCGGGATTCCATTTTGGGAAGAATACCAGATGACTGGGATATCACCACCTCGGCAAAACCGGAGGAGTGTAAACGTCTTTTTCCAAGAACAGTGGATACGGGCATCAAGCATGGAACCGTGACCGTACTCCTGGAAGGAGAAGGCTTTGAGGTGACCACTTACCGTATTGACGGCATTTATGAGGACGGCAGGCATCCCAGTGAGGTGACTTTTACGGCGAATCTGAGGGAGGATTTGCGGCGGCGCGACTTCACAATCAACGCCATGGCTTATAATGAACAAAGCGGTCTGGTGGATTTGTACGGTGGAATGAAGGATATAGAGGATCAGGTAATCCGCTGCGTGGGCAATGCAAGGGAACGGTTTGAGGAGGATGCCCTGCGCATGCTGCGGGCGGTGCGTTTTTCTGCCCAGTTGGGTTACCGGATTGACGAGGAGACCGGGGCGGCAATCAAAACCATGGCTCCTAATTTGCAGAAGATCAGTGCGGAACGGATTCAGGTGGAACTGGTAAAGCTAGTGACTTCGCCTCATCCTGATTATCTGCGGAAAGCTTATGAGCTTGGCATTACGGCGCAGATTCTGCCGGAGTTTGATCTGTGCATGGAGACACCCCAGAGACATAAACATCACTGCTATAATGTAGGGGAACATATCTTACATTCTATGTTAGGGGTAAAACCCGATAAAGTTCTGCGGTTGGGTATGCTTTTCCACGATATTGGCAAACCCCAGACGCTGACTGTCGATGCGGACGGGACAACGCATAATAAAAAGCACCCCTTTGAGGGGGAAAAGATTACCAGAAAGGTCATGCGGCGTTTAAAGTTTGACAATGACACCACCGACAAAGTGACAAAACTCGTACTGTACCATGATTATGACATTGCGCCTACACAGGCCGGCGTCAGGCGGGCCGTCAATCGTATCGGGGAAGATATTTTTGCCATGATCTTTACGGTGCGGCGCGCGGATATCGGAGCCCAAAGCGATTACATGCGGGAAGAAAAGTTGGAAAAGGTGGTCTACATAGAAAAGATATATCAGGAGATTCTAAACCGCAAGGATGCAGTCACGTTAAAAGATTTGGCGATTTCGGGAAGCGATCTGATCGCGGAGGGAATGTCTCCGGGCAGACAGATTGGCGAAACGCTTTCGGCGCTTTTGGACAAAGTGTTGGATGATCCGGATTTAAATACGAGAGAGATTCTTCTCAAGTTATCGAAAGAATTGTAATGAAAAGCCCCTGCTGTTCATAAGATGTAACAGTCAGAGTCAGGCAGGGGGTATTTTCGTGAATGACAGAGCCGTCAGTTTGTTAGAGCAATATGAGATTGAGGTGCGCCGTACTTGGAAAGGCCGCGGGGCGATTCTTTGTGAATCCGACCGGGGTTTACTCATCATGAAGGAGTACGGGGGCCCGTCGGAGAAGGTCAGGTTTCAGGAGTATCTGCTTAACCATATCCGGGAGAGCGGGGTTGTTCGCGCGGAAACTCTTCTGCGGACCAAAGAAGATGAATTGATTGTCCGGGATCAGGACAGAACGGCCTATATTGTAAAAACTTACTGTGAAGGAAGGGAGTGTGACCATCGGGACGCGCAGGAATGCCGTCAGGCGGTGGAGACTCTTGCGCGGCTTCATGGGGTCTGTGATTTTTCAGGCAGTGATATTTTGAAGGAACAGCCTGTTTTTCATGTGGAGAAGGAGTACGAAAAACACAATCGTGAATTAAAGAAAGTACGAAAATTTTTGAGGGAAAAGAGTCAGAAAACAGATTTTGAGATATATTTAATGAAACATTATGACTATTTTCTGGATATTGCCTTGCAAATTACAGGGGAATTGAGTTATTATGCCTATGGGGAGGATTCTTCCGAACCCTCCATTGTATGTCATGGTGACTACCAGTATCATAATATTATACAGACCGAAAAGGGCAGTATGCTTATCAATTTTGAAAAATGTGTCAGGGATTATCCTGTCAGAGATCTGTATTTGTTTATGCGCAAACTGTTGGAAAAAAGTAACTGGTCGCAGTCACTTGGAGATTTGCTGCTTACGGGGTATAATGAAGTCAAACCCTTAAGTGACCGGGATTACCGGCAATTATATTTTCGCTTTGCCTACCCGGAAAAGTTTTGGAAGATTGTGAATTTCTACTACAATAGTGGCAAGGCTTGGATTCCCGGGCGAAATATGGAAAAGATAGAGAAATTGTTTTCACAGGAAGGCGAAAAACAATTGTTTTTGAAAAGCGCATTTCCTTCTTGCGTAGTGTAAAAGGAATGGAGAAAAGATGATTAGAGTGCACAGAAGAATTTCAGGAGCGGTCACCGTGTTGACTATGGCAGCGCTTATTTTAACCGGCTGTACTTCAGAGGCGAGCAGTATAAGCTCCGCTAAGAATAAGGCCGGGGGCGCGGAAGTGGTTGACACGGGTTTTACCATGTCTACGGTGGGCAGCTATGACTCAGCGGATACGGCGGTCGTGCTTTCAACGGACGAGACGAATAAGGCTGTGACCTTTATCAATATGGAGACGGGGAAGCAGTATACCCTTTATTATGACGGGACAACCTATGTGAAAGATAAGCATGACGGCCCCATGACAATTTCCCAGATTGAGCCGGGAGATGTGGTGGATGTTACTTTCTTAAAAGGGAAGAAAAAACTGGCCAGCCTTAAGCTGTCTCCGGAAGCATGGGTGTATGATGACGTTTACAATTATGACCTGGCAGGCGCCAACAAAACGGCAAGCATCGGATCACAGTCATATTCTTTGCCGGAAAGCGTGGTGGTCTTATCGGAAGGAAAGCGTGTGGACAAGGCGGAAGTGGTATCTCAGGATGTAGTTACCATTTCGGGGATCGATCATAAGATTTACAGCATTAACGTGGATAAAGGACACGGTTATTTAAGCCTGAAAAATGAGCAGCCGCTTCTTGGCGGATGGATTGAGGTCGGCAACAGCGTAATCCGCCAAATTACAGAAGACATGCTTTTGGTGGTGCCTGAGGGGACCTATCAGGTAGCGCTCAATAACAATGGGATTGGCTGTGTAAAAGAGATCACGATAGAGCGGGACAAAGAGGTTGTGTTGGATGTGGATGATATTGAAATTCCCGAAGACGCAACAGGAAAGATTATATTCAGCGTCACACCTGAGAATGCAACCGTAAGTGTGGACGGAAAGCCGGTGGATATCGGTAAGGCGGTGGAACTGCCCTATGGCATTCACCGCGTGGAAGCTTCGGCAAGCGGTTACGATACGCTGACGAAACATATTCAGGTGGGATCGGAGTATGCGACGATTAGCTTTAAGTTGGAAGAAACCCGGAAGGAAGACCGGGATAATGTCAGTGGAAATTCCATCACGCGCGATCCCTGGGAGGACACTTACAAAGAGTCTTCCGATGAAAATGTCAGCGACGATACGTTGGGGTCTGTCAGCGAGAACGCTTTGAGGAGTTCGAAGAATGGCACGATTGAGGTTCATGTCAGAGATTGGAATTCAGGTGCGGAATTAAAAGGGGTAATGGTACAGTTGGAGATAGAAGATTCCAAAGATAAGATTCTTGAAGACTATCCCAAAAAGAGAACTTCCCCCTGCAGCTTTTCAAAGAATAAGGACGGACATACGTATCAGTTTACGCTGAGCATGGACGGTTATGAGACAAAAACTTTTGAGCCTGATCTGGAGGAGTATCAGAAGGACGAAACGCTTTACTTTACGATAAAGAAGAAGGGGTCGTCTAGTGGAACAAATACCTCGAATACAAGAATCTCGGCGAGTGTAATCAGCGCGGTAGCAACGGCGGGAACAGGCTGCGACTTGACGAACGGGCCAGATGAAAATACAGGCGATGCTTATGTTACTTCGGCGAGTTCGGGCAACCTTTGGAAAACAGGAAAAGAAAAGATTTCTGAGGCCGTTAAAAATGCAGTGCAAAAGGTAGTCGGCACAGAAGAGATTGGGAGTTATTATTTCAAAGTTGCGGATCCCTTGAAAGATGTAGTTACATTGGCCAGTGGGGATTATGAGGGAACAGCTTCCGTTACTGTAGGTAAAAACGGGTACAAAGAAGAAATTATTCCTGTCAGGGTTGTGGTTAAGCAGAAGGCGGTGGAGAATGATATTACTGTAGAAGTTATCACCGATCCAGAAACGGTAGAATCAATAGAACCGGGAGGAACGGTTTCCTTTAAGGCCACAGTGAAAAGGGAAAGTGAGCCTGTAACGGATGCAGAGATTAGTTGGTCTTTAGAGAATGCCCAAAAAGAGGAAACTATGATTGATAATGGTAAATTAACCGTTAGTTCGGAAGAACCTGAAGGAGAGATTACGGTTATCGCTACATATACGTATACAGATATTGAAACTGGAACGGAGAAGGAGGTTTCGGGGGAGAAAAAGATTGTAATAAAGAAGCGGGAAGAAGAGCTTACACAGGTTACTGTAGAAGTTAATCCAACCGAGGTTGGGCCAGGAGAAACTGCAACCTTTACCGCGATAGTGAAAAATGGGGAAACTATTGTAGAAGGTGTAACTGTTAGTTGGACTTTTTCGGATTCTGATTTTAACGGTATGGTTTATGAATTTGATGATTCTTTGGTTTTAGAGGTGGAGTCCGTTGAAAATAAGACAGATTTTACTGCTACTGCCACATATATGGATATATCGGATTCTGCTACAGTTACTATTAAGGCACCAGACGAGGGAAAAAATACAGTTCCATCGACTTCGTCCAATCCGAATCCGCCGGTTACAGAAACGTCAGGTAAGGCAAATGATGTGACAACTCCTAACGATGTTAAAACAGAAGTTACAGATACTCTGATGTCGGAGGATAGCAAAGAAACTACAGTGAAAGCTGACAATTCGAATGGTTTGATAGAAGAGGAAGTCTCTATGACCCAGAACGCCCACCCCATCCGAAACTTCTTTTCATCATTATTTAAGTAAATTTTTATGAGGAAGATTTAAGGAATCAACAGAACTATTGAAGTCAATGGAGGATATTGACGTAGATAGTTCTGTTTTATTTATGGAGTTTTATTTCAAATATTTTCTCTTGAATTTGCGGAGGGAGTGATAAGGTTTCAATTTTCAAATTTACTTAATTCGATAAAATCTGCACTAGAGTTATTATATCCGCGCTTAAGATAATCGTTCCCGCCGTCCACAGAACAACATCCACAGAGGCAGGTTGTAAAATTATGTCTGTATTTGGAAACAATAACATCACCACAATGGCTACACTTTATTGCGTTTAAAACTATTTTTTTCAACTTGCATTTTCCTTTCTTCGACCTTTAAGAAACACTATTTTGTTACAATTACCAGTTTTCGGAGTAAAGACAAAGGACTAATTTAAAGGCTGATTTATATATTGATTTGTTTAAATTTGAATGCCCAACTGCCGCATCATATAATATACATTTTCTGTCTTGACATCAAATGCCTTTGCAACATCGGGAATTTTGGCATACTTATTTGGATTTTTAGTGCTTAATCCGCCGGAGGGGACTTCTGCTGTAATAATTGTATAATCGTTTACGGCGGCCGCTGCAATAATCCACGGGTCCGCAATATCAGCGCGTGCCCAAGTCTGTAATGCATGATTTTGATATAGGCCACAATTTTGTATGTATTGCAAAATTTCCTGATATTTATTGATGATTGCAGGTAGGACATGGTTGCAAATAATAAATCCGCTCTGCCTGTTTAACCAATCAGACAAATTATCTGCACCTTTATTAATTTCCGCTTTTACCATATCAAGCAATATTAACCGTCCTGAGTTTGTGCATTTTGAGATTTCAGTCCAATAAGATGGAATTAAATCAAAAGCATAATACTGCTTATAGGGCGTTATGAAAGAATTAGAATCAATTAAGAATTTCTCCATTATTCGATACCTCCAAAACGCTGTGCCACCTCAGAAAAAGTTTTACGACTGGTGTTGGTCAAACGATATGCTTCTGTATAAGTAGTTCTTCCCATATGAATACTTTCACATAATGCTCTAATCAGAGGGCCATCTAAGCGGGAACCCATTGTAGTATAATAATTTCCGCCATGGGCTTGTTTCGTTTCTTGCATCTGTTTGTAGTTTTCGATGGAAGTTTGCATTACTTTATTGTAAACTGTTTGCGCTATTTTTTGACAGTCTAGGGCTTTTCTTGCAATAACAATTTCTCCACATCGAAAGACTTTTGCCAATTCTGCAATTTTTTGGAAGATATCTACATGGTATAATTCCCATTTGTTTAGGAAAATGTGCTTAGGAACTAATAATTCTCCGGCTACAGCGTTGCAAATTATTTCGGTATCGCTTATTTCGGTTAGACGATATTGTCTGTCATTAAATAAATCGTTTTGACCCAACCAAATGTGAGCTACTTCATGTAAAATGGAAAAAAGACGGGCATTATTAGAATCCACCGCATTAATAAAAATAAGCGGAGCCCAGTCATCGGTCATTGTAAATGCTCTAAATTCTTCCACATCTAATGTACGATGCGTATTTTTACCGACAATACCATTTATTATTACAACAATACCACATGCTTCTAATTGTTTTCTAATATAGTGAAAAGCTTCTCTGGCATCATTATTTTTCTCAAACCAAGTAAGATCCAGTTCTAAATCCTCGCGTATTTTCTGGGCAATAAGGTTGATATTTTTGTTTCCCTGCATACAGCCGACAAATGGCAGTTTATCAAATCCTAAATCTTGTCTATAGGCTTTCATCCAATCCTGAATATTTTCCATCTCATGGATGGTATCGATTAAGTTACGACTCGGATTGGCTAATTGCACGCTGTCAACCGTGCGGTATTCCAATAAGTCGAGTTTTTCTATAGGCGGAGATTGCAGGAAAAAATATCCTAAAGGAATATTAGTTTTTTTGCTAAATTCTTCTATCTGATTGAAAGTTGGTTTTTTAGTTCCATTAAGCCACTTGGTTATATTATTCATCATTTTGCTGCCAAGTTTTTCTTCCTGTGTTTGTTTTAAGGCCCAGTTAATAATTTCGGGTTGAATATTTACATTCACGGCTGGCATTAGGAAACCTCCTTGTATAATGTATTTAGGTTGTTCAAGGGATACCTATAAACCCTCAGAC
>CAMXPV010000070.1 GCA_947245585.1 uncultured Lachnospiraceae bacterium
AATATTCAGATGCAGCATTGCCCCGATTTTTCCCAAGTCCTGATCTGCCACGCTGCCATAATTCCCAAAACCCGCATTATTCACCCACGTCTCTATCCCATAATCTTTCACCCCCTCATAAAACCGGTACGCATTTTCCGGGACAGATAAATCCGTACTTCGGATAACGATATCCAAATCCGGGCATTCCTCAAATATCTCCTTTTTCAGCATCTCAAGATTATCCGTGCGCCTTGCTGCTATGACCAGATTTTTCCCCCGCCTTGCAAACGCCTTTGCCGTTTCATAGCCAATGCCGGAGCTTGCCCCGGTAATAACCGTATATTTACCCTTTTCCTGAACCATTTGATTATCCTCCTTCAATTAGGTATAATCCAACCATACAATGTAGAGTGAACTCTATGTCAAGAGGATTGGAGTGATTTTTTATGGAATATTCTATCGGGGAATTTTCAAAGCTGACGGGGCTTGGCATCCATACCCTGCGCTACTATGAACAGGAAGGGCTGATTGCCCCGGAGCGCAATTCCGGCAACCGCCGCTGCTATTGTGATAAAGACCTCACATGGATTGCATTTATTAAACGCCTGAAAGAAACCGGAATGCCTATTAAGGAAATTAAACACTATGCCGAACTCCGCGCCGCAGGTGATCCAACCCTTTCTGACAGGATGGAAATGCTGGTACAGCACCGGCAGGCGCTCAATGAGCAGATTGCACGGCTGCAGGAGCATAAGATAAAACTGGATGAAAAAATTGAGTTTTACAGAAATGAAATTGAACATGTGCAAACACGGAAACTCCCAACTTTTGCCTGTTAGTATCCAAATTCCTATGGCACCATTTGGAAATAGCCGCCTGCGGCGCAGTCACATCAGAGCAGCCTTAAAAGCTGTACTAGCTCATGCGACTCATCCGTATCTGATGCGGTCTGCCTTGTATCAAACTGCGAAAAACGATTGTCGCAGTAAAATGATAATAGCTTTTCCTCATTTTCAGCTTCTAAGAATGCCACGATGCCACCACCCAGATACTGAATTTCCTCAACTACTGTCCAAGCCAATTCAACTAGCTCTTTTCCCGTTATCTCCTTATCCCTGCCATCAGTATAATTCTTACCAAGCTGTGCAATTAGATAAGCTGACATGGTATAGGTATCCGACTTTTCATCCAACTCACTAATACGCAGCAACTTACGCTTTACTGTATTGCTCACTGTTTCACCTCTTATAGTCAGTGGTTTCAATGCTATAGTAAAATAGCCCACTAATTCCATGCTGCTTAACGAAAATACAAGATATGTAACTGACTGGCTCTTTTTGGTAAACTCTATGGCATTCTTTTTCAAGAAATGCTCAACATCCGGATTCTTTGGACAGGAAAACTCGGAGATTTGCTGAATAAGCCTATCCTCTCCGAGTTTTGGATTATCACTGCCAAGATAACGGCGAATGTTAGTAACTAAAAACTTATCTTCTGTCCGCATCCGCCTTCTCCTTTTTTTCTAAAAATTCTATCAATTCCTCTTCATTCCTGACAAACCTTGCAGCCACAGGAGTACGGACAGGACGGTTCTTGGCAGATTCTTCAATCGCATTGACAAACATCTCCACCTGTTCCTTGCCGGAAATGACAAAATTCTTCGTGATACTTGAAGTTGCCATGATAAACACCTCCCTTGTTAGTATGGTTTTTCCGTTACAATTCATACTTTTCTATCTCTATTTTATTATCTTTTGTCGGCCAATGCAACAAAATTTTTACGAATTTTTATAACAAATTTTCCACTTGCTAATCCCCCGTTTCAGAGGTGAGATACAACACCAAGGAAGGAGAGATTGGATGGGAACGGAACCTGTATTGCGCCAATTGATGGGCATCCGCATGAACAGTATCATAAATGACATCACAAACAATGACTGAGAATATCCGGAGATCGTCCGGAAGTCGGATGATACTCCTTTATCCGTCTTCACAATCCCACTGACAGCGTTTCAGGTCAACAAGGAACCTGTCTTTCAGCAATACACCCTCCTGACGCAGCAGGTATTCCTGTTCGTGCCATCCGGGAACCAACCGCCCCGCATGGTTGACCACCCTGTGGCAGGGATACCTCCCGTAAAACTCTGCCATACTGAGAACTTTCCCCACAAGACGAGCATGCCTGTCCCTACCGATCAATTTTGCGATCTGCCCATAAGTCGCAACACATCCCTCCGGGATTTCGTCGGCAGCCAACAGAATTCCGGTTTTTATATTCCTGTGCACCCCCGTACTACTGAATTTATCATAGTCGTATTCTCTTCCATAGCAGCATACTGTCCTGAAATTCCACAGCTAACTTCCCGGTATCTTTCAGCCATGAAAGATAAGACCGCACTGTACTGCCCACCAACACATACTGCTCAAAGTTCATGGCAAAGCCATAACCATTAAACACTTCCTGCAAAATCCGCTCAAAGCACATCGGCTCTTCACAGATCGAAAGAATCCTCTCCGCGATGCTCTGTACCTTATCCCTGTTATAGCGGACAAGTTCCTTCACATCAGCCTGAGCTTGCGCATGAGCGGGAACAAACATAGCCGCCTCCATCTGCTCCACTTTATCTAGCGTTTCCAGATAAGCGCCAACATCATAGATAAAGGAAACCGCATATTTATCCAGTGTCTCCCTGCTGCTGATACAGTCCGCAAGGAACACCACATTGTCCGGCATACGGAACCCCACCATGTCAAAGAAATGCCCCGGCAGGGGTATCACCTCAACCTCTTTCGGGAAACTCTCATCTGAAAAATCCGTCACATCGCTCTCCTGCGCCATCAGGAACTTATGCCGCAAATCCTTACACGGATAACCGCCGTAAAGGAAGGACGGCTCCAACACAGGGTACTTTGTAAAAGCCGCCTCAATGCCGCCGGAATAAATCTTACATCCCGTCTGCCCCTGCAGGTACTTGTTCCCGCCGATATGGTCTGCATTGGAATGGGTATTCAGGATCGCCATCAGATGCCATCCATTCTTATCCAGTATCTGCCTGACCTTCCGTCCCGCATCCTTGTCATTCCCGCTGTCAACCAGATATATGTTCTCCCCGTCCGCCACATAGACGCCTATCTTCGCCGGGCAGTTTATGTAATAGCATTTCTCACTGACCTGTACCAATTCATACATTGTTCATTTCCTCCTACTCCGCTGTTTTCTATTACTTCGGCAAAATACCGTTTTCACTAAAGGATATTGCCTTTTTATCCTCTGCTTTCCTCACTTCCCAAAATCATGTCATTCAGGGAATGTCCCGGCGGAACAATCGGCATGACATTGATTTCCCTGTCTATGATAAATTCAATAATTGTCGGTGTTTTTGTATTCTGTCTCGCGCTGTTCAAAGCCGGTTTTATATCCTCTGCCTTTGTGACACGGATTCCTTTTGCACCGTAACTTTCTGCCAACGCAATGAAATCCGGCGTATATTCCGGACAGCAATGATCAGGTTTGTTGCAGCCTGCCTCACAGCTTCTCCGATAACGCATACAGGTACTCGAATACCGCCTGTCATAAAACATTTCCTGCCATTGCCGCACATTCCCCAAATATCCGTTATTCAGTATGCAGATGATAATTGGCAGTTCATAGACAACCGCAGTCGCCATTTCCTGAATATTCATCTGTATACCGCCATCGCCGGATATGACAATGACATCTTTATGGGGATTGCCGAGTTTTGCCCCGATTCCAGCCGGAAAACCATACCCCATTGTCCCCAATCCTCCCGATGTCAGCATTTGTCTATTCTCATCAATCTCAAGAAATTGTGTTGCCCACAACTGATTTTGGCCTACATCCGTAGTAATAATAGCATTTTTAAACAATTCATTGATAGATTGCATGATCATCTGTGGAGTCAAACCGACTTTTCCCATCGAAATCGGATATTCCTTTTTCCAACGGTCGATTTCATCTGTCCACGCTGAGATACGGAGCGGCTTTGCCTTTTCAAGCATAGCGCATATTGCTTTTTTTGCGTCGGCTACCATGGGAATATCCGCCTCAATATTGCGTGAAATAGATGCCGCATCCACATCCACATGGATTATCTTTGCATTTACCGCAAACTCTTCTGTTTTCCCCGTAATGCGGTCATTGAATCGTGTACCTATCGAAAAAAGAACATCACAGTTACTGATTGCCAAATTGGCAGCATAACTCCCATGAATCCCCAGATTGCCAACATACAAACTGTTGGTTGTGGGAATTGCCCCTTTCCCCATGATAGTCGTAATAACAGGTACACCTGTCAACTCTGCAAGCTGTGTCATTTCTCTATTTGCACGGGCAATATTCACCCCGCCGCCAATCAGAAAAATGGGCTTCTCTGCCTGATTCAAAATGTCCAACGCTTTATTTAACTGTCCCATATGTACGGAAAGTTTCGGCTTATAGCCTCTGACCGTAATTTCCTTCGGATAGAAATCACTGCCGTAAGCCCTCTGGACATCCTTTGGCAGATCAACAACCACGACTCCCGGTTTTCCTGTCTTTGCGATATAGAATGCCTTTTTGATTGTCTCCGCCAATGCTTCCCTATCCCGCACCATCACAGCATATTTGCAGATACTTCTGGTGATCCCCACAATGTCCACTTCCTGAAAGCTATCCTTCCCAATCAGATGTATCGGCACCTGTCCCGTAAAGCATACCAACGGAACACTGTCATAATTTGCGGTAGCAATGCCTGTAACAAGATTCGTAGCCCCTGGCCCACTGGTTACAAGGCAGGCACCAACTTTACCCGTAGAACGTGCATAACCATCCGCCGCATGAATCAAGCCCTGCTCATGACGCGGCAGGATCACCTCTATTTCTGTTTCTCCATACAGAGCATCAAACAGATCAATTGCCTGTCCCCCCGGATAGGCGAACAACGTGTCAACAGCCTCTTCTTTTAGTGCTTTCACAAATAAATCTGCACCTGTAATCTTTTTCATAGCTTCCTCCGTTTATAATGCGTGTGCTTGCACGCATAATGTGTCATTTTGTAGGGCTGCGACTTAACAGAAAACAAACTAAGCGACAGCCCCATTGCGCCAATCCCTGCCAACACCAACTCTTACTGACAGATCCCCTCTACAAACATCTGCACACTTTCTTTTATGTACCTATCTTTTTCAACATCTGTAAGTTCCTTCCCAAATGACGCATTCAGAAATGTGTAGCCGAATGTTGCCGAAAAGACGGTCAAAGCCAACGTCTTATAATCTTTCTCCGGTATTTTTCCCATCTCACACATCCGATTCAGGTAATCGATAAATGTCTCTAAAAAAGCCTGCGGCACTTTCATAATGAGCTGTTTGGTTTCCTCATAGAGCTGCGGCGCTCTCAAACCGATTGACAGATTGACAAAATCCGGGGTCATCCTGTCAATATATGCCCTCATGAACATTTCCAGATCTTTCCGCAAATCCCACTTTACATTCTCAAAAATCTCCGGCACTACATTCGCCCGCCAGCCTGCCTGGTTTGCCCCCTGCAAAACAATATCCTTCTTGCTCTCAAACTTGCGAAACAGCGTACACTCGTTTACACCGGCTACCTTTGCGATCTCTTTCGTGGTTGTTGCCACATATCCTTTATCCCGGACTAATGCCATCGCCGCATCAATGATTTTCTGGCTTGTCTCATCCACATTCTGCACCCCGCTTCTGAAAATTTCACTTTATCTACACACGTCAATGCAAGTACACGCTTTCATAATAACAGACAGAAGGGGCAAAGTCAATATTTTATGCCCCCAGGGATAAATGCTTTTTCTGCCATTTAGAAACCAACAGATACAGCAGAAACCATCCCATACAATGCGCCATAAGAATAAACATATCCTTTGCAATCGCCAATGTATCACCGTCAGCCAGTTTCATAATCCCCTCAAAGGCTGCACTGGCCGGTACCAAATAACAGATTGTTGCAAGCAAACCGCTTGCTCCCATCAAATAAGATACCAATGGCACCGCCATAAAAATAATCATAATGATCTTAATATAGACAACACCTGCCATAAGATTTTTGGATAATTTACCGACAAACAAACCAATCAACGACGCGATCAATGTGGAGAGAATCATCAACACCACCATAAAAAACAGACTCTTCATCGGCAGTCGGAAATAACAGCAGGCTGTCAGAACAGCGGACAGGCATCCGCCGATAAAACCGACAAAGATTTTTTGCACCACATACCCGCCCTGCGTCACAGGCAGGATCTGATTGACCAGATCAACGCCGTTTTCTTTCTCCGCTATCATGTTCACCGCATTATAAGTACATCCCATAAACATAGCGGCAATTAAGGTTATGGCAATACATATATTTTGAAGTCCTGCCATCAGATCCGGACGCTCCAAAACAGTGACGCTAATCCGCTCTGCGCTTTCTCTCTCCCTATACAGTGTCGGAAGAGTATCAGCAGTCTGGCGGAATAAATCCAGTTCATCCCCGGATACCATCGTCCGAATGTTTTCGCCGTCAGCCGTTACTCCAATCATGGATGTAGAAGGTTCATTGATTGCAGCGGTTAATTCTTCCTGCGTCTCATATGCGGTTACAGAACCATACCGCTCTAACCAGACAATCGTCCGGGCGGACAGATCTTGTTCCAACACACCAAAATGAAATTCAGCCACAGAAGATAGATCAATTCCACCGATAGCATGCAAAGCCAAAGCAACGACGATTGGCAGGAAAAAAGACATCATGCAAAGTTTGTCTTTCCATACACTTTTGAGCTGATAAAATAAGCCTCGCATCTTCAGCCCTCCTTTCCCATTTCCCTGTGAAATGCTGTCCGGACAATCAGAAACAGAATGACAATTCCACAAACAGAACAAATATAGTAAACCGGATTGGTGACAGGTATTCCAAAACAGGCATTTTTAAGCCCCATATATACATGATAAAAAGGATGTAAATCTATCCACTCCATTTTTACAGAAGTATTTGCTGATAAAAATACGGGTGCCGAGGCAAAAATGACGATGACCACATAGGCAAGGGAAAACTGCCGAAAGTCCTTTAACATCATCGTGCATCCAAATCCCGTAAGCGACATAATCAATGACAAAATTGCAGTCTGCACCAATACAGCAGGTAAAACAACGGCATCATCAAAAAATCCTATATTGAACACCACCATCAATACCGCAAAAGCCAAATCAGTGAAAAGGAAAACGACTATTTTTGATACGATAAACAGGTGCTTATTAAATGGCAGGACCGCATGGATACGGATAACTCCCATTTGCTTTTCTTTGAATAATACGGAACCAATTCCCAAAAAACCAACGGCAATGATTTCGATAAACAATAATTCGCTGCACATTTCTTTTCGCTGTTTTAGTTCCGGTGTATTTGTCCCTACGATCTGCGCAGTATACTCATTTTCCTGATGCAGCAGTGACAATGCATAGTCAGCCCTGTGCTTATCAGCCTTTTCACTTCCAAAATAAAAAACAATATCCGGCGTACCGGAACTGGCATCTATTCCGACACCGTTTGCATCAGCCAAAAGGACTTCGTTTAATTCTTCCAACGAGGCCACCGGATGAATCAGCCCGGATACTTCCTTCTGTGTTCCCTGCGGATCAAACAGATATACATTGTAGAGTTTGGCATTCATAAAATTGACATAGCCGAAGTTAATAAACAACGTATAAATGACCAGTGAACCAAAAGCGACAAGAAAAAATTTCCCGGCTGCCATCATCTGACAGTCTTTTTTGAATAGATTACGGAAATTTCCCATCAGGACAGCCTCCTTCCTGTATATTGGATAAACATATCCTCTAACGTCGGTTCTTCTGAATGAATGCTGATCACTTCATCGTGCAAAAAGGGGATTCCGCTTTCCAATTCCGGAATCTCTATTGTCTTTTCTTCCCGTCTTCCCTGATACAGATAATCAATCTGCACAAGGCGGTTGCTGTTTTGCTCTTTTAACCTCCTTGGCGTGTCTAAAGCTGCGATCGTTCCATTTGTAATAAAGGCTACTCTGTCACATAACAGATCTGCATCCAACATATTATGCGTGGTTAGAAACACGGTTGTACCCTTCCTTCGCTCTTCCTCTATCATCTTGCGGAACAAAACCGCGCCGGAAGGATCAAGCCCGCTGGTCGGCTCATCCAAAAACAGCAGCTTGGGATTGCTGATCAACGCCCTCGCCATACTGACACGCTGCCGCATTCCTTTTGAGTATGACGAAACCGGTTTTTTCAGGAAATCGGTCTTAAATTCCAATTTCTCCAAAAGCGCTCCGATATCCCTGCACTGTCCTTTGGGATAAAAAGAAGAAAAATATTTCAGATTATCAACAGCGCTTAAATTTTCATACAAATAGGGAAACTCAAACAGTACGCCTATCTTCTGATAAAACTCATGCGTATGCGCCGTAGTAATATCCTGACCAAACAGCGACACCTGACCGCCGTTTCCTTTCAAGATTCCGGTGAGAATTTTTTGAGTCGTAGATTTTCCCGAGCCGTTTGGCCCAAGGAATCCAAAGATTTCCCCATCCTTCACCGTAAAATCCAGACCATGCAGCGCCTGCTTCTCTTTTCCGTAAGAAAACGTCAGGTTTTTCACCTCAATCATTCATCATACCTCCTTCTCAGCTATCGTCGGTATCATAAAAAAACGAGGTGAAATGCATGTGTGCCTACTGTGAAATTGCGGTGAAAAATCTTAATTTACGATAGGAATTGAAAAGAAAAACCGAACGCCGTCTGCTGCATTTTCTGCTCCATATTCTAAATTTTGCATGGATAAAATTTGCGCGCAAATAGCAAGACCCAGTCCCGAACCGCTGTATCTGGCATTGTTATCGCGATAAAACTTTTCCCAGATTTTTGACATCTTTTCGGGCGGTATGGTAACGCCTTGATTATAAACAGAAAAACAAAGCATATTCTCCCGTTCCGCTAAAGATAAGCGTAAAATCCCTTTGGGAGAAACATTCTTTTTCGCGTTGACAATAAAATTGTTTAAGACCTGTTCCATACGCTGTTTGTCCGTATAAACAAAAACTTTATGCTCCGGAAGATCATACTGTAATGCAAAATCGGTTTCCGGCATATCGATCAATAACCGGCCGGCTATGGTTTCTACAAATTCTACAAAATCAAATCGTTCCGGCGCTAAGGATACGACCCCGTTTTCCAATGCGGACAAATCCAACAAGGTCTCAATCAGCGTACCCATTCTTTCTGTTTCGGAAATGATAATTTCAGAATATTTCTGCCTCTTTTCTTCGTCTGTCTCGTCCTGTATTCCCTCCGCATAGGCACGGATCACTCCTATCGGCGTTTTCATTTCGTGGGAAAGTCGGTCCGTTAATTCCTTTCTTTCCCGCAATAATTTTCTTTCCTGCTGTACATCTTTTTCAAGCTGCACATTCGCATTTTCCAATTTTTCAAGTGTGTCCTGCAAATTTCCGGACATTTTGTTGAGATTATCTGCAAGCTCGCCAAATTCGTCCTTTGAGATTACCCGACAGGGTTGGGAAAAGTCTAACCTTGCTGCCCTGTGTGCCATTTCACAAATTTTGCTGATTGGATTTGAAATAAATCTCCCCAACAAATAATCGATCATAAGGGTCAGCAAAATAACAAAGAGTATCCATAGCAGAAAAGAAACATCCTCTTCTAGCGGTAAGCATGTTGCAATAAGGTAGGAAGCAATCAAAACAATACCTGCAATCTTTGTAATCATAATTATTTTTTTTCGTACCGTGCGGAGTGAAAACCATTCTCTCATTTTGCCACCTCAAACTTATACCCGGAACGGATCAGCGTTACAATGGATTTTCCTTCGCTTCCCAATTTTTGCCGCAGGGTCTTAATATGCGTATCTACCGTCCGCGTATTTCCCTCAAAGTCATATCCCCAAATGCGGTTTAAC
>CAMXPV010000071.1 GCA_947245585.1 uncultured Lachnospiraceae bacterium
GCGCCTCTTCAGCCTCTTGAGTATTTCTCCACAGTCTGAACTATTCCTCTACCAACTATATAGTTCCGCGTTTCCACAACGCAAAGTAAATTATACATAAGGTAATTTTGTTTGTCAATGCTTTTTCCATGATTCCTTTGTAATTCTATCTATAAATTATTCCCCGAAATATTATAATTTACAATACTCCCTAATCGCTGTTTCATAAAGATTATTTCCCTGAGAATCAATCACCACAATCACCGGAAAGTTTTCCACTTCAAGTCTGCGGATTGCCTCCGTGCCCAAATCATCATAGGCAATCACTTCGGACGCTTTGATGGAACCTGCCAGAAGCGCGCCTGCTCCGCCCACAGCCGCAAAATACACTGCCCCGTTTCTGACAATTGCCTCCTTCACCGCCTCAGACCGCTTTCCTTTTCCAATCATACCGATCAAACCCATATCCAAAAGTTTAGGCGCATACTTATCCATACGGCTGGCTGTCGTTGGACCTGCGGAGCCAATCGGCCTGCCCTCTCTCGCCGGAGAAGGTCCCATATAATAAATCACATTATTCTGCACATCAAGCGGAAGCGCTTCTCCCCGCTCTAACGCCTCGTACATTCTTTTATGTGCCGCGTCACGTGCCGTATAGATTGTGCCTGTGATATAAATATAATCTCCCGCCCGCAATTCTTTTGCTGTTCTCTGATCTATCGGCGCTGTTATATGCCGCTCCATACGCCCCTCCCTTTCATGACTACTGTGTGTTCAAACATATATATTGTATCTTGCCCAACCAAGAGTACAATATATATTATATATAGAAGAAACACAATTTTGAAAATATCCTTAAAAAATGCCGTTTACAGTACCCGCACCGCATGTCTGTTCACATGACAGCAGATATTAACCGCTACTGGCAGCCCTGCGATATGCGTCGGATAGGTTTCAATATTAACCGCCAACGCCGTTGTCGTACCGCCCAGACCCCCTGGCCCGATTCCGGTTTTGTTAATCTGCGCCAACATTTCCTCCTCCAGCTCCCGGACATATGGAATCTCCGACCGCGTTTCAAGCGGCCTGGTCAGCGCATGTTTCGCCATCAATGCACATTTTTCAAAAGTGCCTCCAATCCCAACGCCAACAACCATCGGCGGACAGGCGTTTGGACCTGCATCTCTTACTGCCGTCAAAATCGCATCCTTGACACCATCTATGCCGTCAGCCGGTTTCAGCATAAATACCCGACTCATATTCTCACTTCCAAAGCCTTTGGGTGCCACCGTGATTTTCACCTGATTTCCCGGAACAATCTCGCAGTGAATAACCGCCGGGGTATTGTCCTTCGTATTTTCCCGAATAATCGGATCCCCCACCACCGATTTTCGCAGATAGCCTTCCATATAGCCCTGCCGCACACCTTCATTAACGGCATCAGTCAGGCTATCTCCCTCGAAATGAACATCCTGTCCAACCTCAAGAAATATCACTGCCATGCCTGTATCCTGACAGATTGGAATCATCTCTGTGCCGGCAATTTCAAGATTATCCTGCAGCTGCTCCAAAATCTGTTTCCCCAACGTCGATTCTTCCGTCTGCGCCGCACATTTCATCGCCTGCTGCATGTCCGCAGAGAGGAAATGATTCGCCTCTATGCACATCTCTCTGATATTCCGGGTAATTTCTCCCGTCTCTATCGTCCTCATGCTTCCTCCATTTCCAAACGCACGGCCATGATCAGCCGACGATCTGTTCCTTTACCTCTTCCAGCTCCTCCGGTGTAACTTCCTGCGGTTTCCAACCAATTTTTTGCCCGTCCGCACTATAGCGGGGTATCATGTGCAAGTGAAAATGAAACACCGTCTGTCCTGCAAGATCACCGTTGTTTTGCACTAAATTAAAGCCCTCGCATCCAAGCTTGTCCCGCATTTTTATTATCATTCTCTTTGCAAGTTTCATTACCTCGCCGGCACTCTCCTCCGGCAGTTCAAAGAGATCCGCATAGTGATCTTTCGGCAAAATCAGTGCATGTCCCCTTGTGGCCGGGCCCAAATCTAAAATGACCCGGAACCGCTCATCCTCATACAACGTTTTTGCAGGAATCTCTCCATTTGCAATTTTACAAAAAATACAGTTATCTGCTTTCATAGTTCCCTCCAATTATATTTATCTGATTGATAGTTGATCTTACACAACCTCCGGCTCTGTCAATTCGCCCCAAACTGCAGCACCAAATCAAGCGAGCGCAGCAGCTTAAAGTCTCCCTTCATCTTCATATCCCCCGCCATAAAGGAAGTCTGAAAATCCGTTTTTCCCGATACAATATCCGCAAAAGACGCACGATCAAGCTGAATTTCCACATCTGCACGGCCGCTCTCCCCATAATGACAATCAAGACTCGCCCCGTCTATCAGAATCATAAGGGGTTGCTTTTTCTCCTCAATCACAACTTTAAATCCTGCCGCAAACCCCTGCTGCGGAATAAAGTGCTGCCGGATTTCCTCGACAAATTCAGTCGTATCCTCCTTCTCGCTGCTGCCCATCATATCTCGGAAGAGACTGGCAAGTTCCTGAATGTCTTCTTTCTGCCGCTGTACATATGTGTCGTCGGACACATATTGGGAAAGCTGCTCCGACTCCTGCGGCGTAAAGTTAACACTTTTCGTGATAGCAACCTTCTGTTTCACCGCCTGATTGCTTGCCGGCAGACAAGGCATTTTTTGATTAATGGTTCGGTAGAGATTCTCCGCATTCTTTTCTATGATCCTGATGTAATCCCCGTTCTGCTCCAAAAGCGACGTATCCGCAATATAGCCGCACAGCCCGCTGCAGGGCAGCCCGCCAAGAATTTCCCACGCGGTTGCCAAATTCAGTTTGCCCTCCTGTTCTCCATAGGTGGTAGACATGACAATGGGGCACATATATATTTTGCTGATTTTCTCCTTGTCCCCGTAAAGCCAACAGGCATCAAGAAACTGCTGCATATATCCGCCGATCCCATACCACTCCAATGTCGTCGCAAGAATCACGCCATCCGCATTTTTCAAGGTCTGTGGAAGCGTGGGAATACTATTTTTCTGCTCGTAAAGGTAAAAGACCTCCACCGTCACGCGAAGTTCCTCCAACACCTCTTTCATCTTATTCAAGACAAACAGCGTAGGATCATCCATCAGACCCCTCCCGCCGTAATAAATATTGATCTGCATAAGTATCTGTCCTTTCTTATCTGTGATCGGAAATCCGCCGCATTTTCTTAAATCCGGCAATCACTGCCGCCGCCGTAAAACCCATCAAAACGCCGCCTACGTGCGCCGCATTGTTGACACCTGCACTGGTAAATCCACAATAGAGTGAAAAGGCGACTGCAAAAGCCACTCTGCCCACCGTCATGGACTCCATTCTGCCCCGACGCATCATAACCAAAAGCAGCAGCGCGCCTTCTACGCCAAAAACTGCGCCGCTCGCACCCGCCGAACTGCCATAGAGATTTGCATACAGCTCATACCCCACGGAAAAGAGATTGCCCATAAGCCCGGAAAGCAGATAGAGCGCCATATAGGGAACCGTCCCCAACTCCCGCTCCACAATTGTTCCCACATAATACAGCACAATCATATTGCTGAAAAGATGCTCTGCATTCCAATGTAAAAACATACTGGTAAACAGGCGGTAGAATTGTCTGTCCTGCACCAACTCCATAATGCCGAGCGCACCCCTATTATATAACAAATCCCCAGTAAATGTACATATCAGAAATACAATTACATTGATCGCTACAAGAATGATATTTGCCCATGACAATGTGTGAATGCGGTTTTTCTTCGTTCCCGCGCCGGGCTGCGCTGTCTCCCGATTTTTCTGTGTAAGCAAAAACAGATACTCTTCCAGAATATCCTTCCATCCATAGAAATCCGCCACCTGCATCTCATGAATCAGCAGCCTGTATGCCTGCGCATCTATCACCCAACAAAAACTGTCATCTTCACAAAGCTTTCTCGCCTTCTGCGTATCCTCGCACAAAACCAACGTCATCACATGAATTTCCTGTTCTCCTTTGTGTTGAAAGAACTCGGATACTTTTTCCTTCATATGCGCGTACTGATCTTCCGAAATATAAAGCCCCCTCCTGTAATCAATTACATTAAGGACATTGATTCCCTGCGCCTCTCTGCGGCAGTAAAAATTAAATTCTGGCAGATTAGACGGAATTTTACTATAACCCTGCTCAAAGAACAGCGTTTCTAACTGCTCCAACGTTAAAATATCCATGACTAGAGAGTATCATTTTCGCTATGTGATGTCAAACTGTTATCGGTAACAATAATTTAAATTTCCAAACCGAATCTCATCCCCCGGCTCGACTGCCACCGTCTCCTGCGGCTGCAGACGCAGTCCGTTTTTATAAGTACCGTTGGTGGAATTCATGTCGGTCAGACGAATCGTATCATTTTCCTTTTCAAATCTGGCGTGCATCCTGCTGACGGAATCATCCGCAATCACACAATCCACACAGCCTGCCATTTTCCCTATTGTATAAGGAAATTTTGTCAATTCAATATGTCTCTTGTTCCTCCTGTCCAGCGCATACAGCTTATATTCCGCAATCCGAGTGTTGTCAAAGAAAACGGTATCGCCGCCATTGATCTGCCCTTCCCACATTTCGTTTTCAACGTTTTTATTTCTTCTTTCAGACATACCTGATTGGGGCGTTGCCTCCCTGAAAACTACCCCTTCCAGAGAAACCGTCTCTGAAAGCGGCAAATAGTTTTCTTCCTGCAAGGAGACCTCCGCCAGTTCCTTTCTTTTCTCTTTTTTACGGCCACCCTTCAACAAACCCACTACTCCCGCCAAAAGACACACCCCAATCAGTGCACCGCATCCAAACAGAGTCATCATCTCCTCGTCTGACAACTCATAAAATCCATAAACAAAAACGATCCCCGCAAGCCCCAAAACAGAAAGCAGCATGAGAAAAACAGAAAAACCTTTCTTTTGTTTCGATACGGGATTTTCCCCTTTCTCTTCCCCTTCCCGGCTCTCTGTATGTAAGCGAAACTCCTCTTCCAAAGAAATTGCAGAAGCAGGTTCCATTTCACCGTTTGGCGCCGGGAAAACCTGCTCCTCTGCCTCCGTCTCCTTTGCCGCATAAATTTCCTCCCGTTCTCCCAAAAGCCGCAGGGCATCACACAGAGAAAAGGTATTCTCCTCCGTTCTCTCATAGATCTGATAGATCACATCCGCCAACCGCTCATCCTGACTGTCCATATGCTCCAACAAGTAATCCATAAGCGCCTCGTAGGGCCTGTCTTCCTCATAATCCGGATAATAAAGCCCAACATACTTTTTCCGGGATAAATCATAGAAAAGATATTCCGGCAAGAGCACAAGTTTTTTCTCATCCATAAAATAGTCGCCAAGCCTGCAATATATCCCATAGAGCTGTTCAAACAGTTCCTTTACCTGCCTGAAGGAAAACTGTCTGCCACGATATAGATTTTCCAGAGTTGTTCTGGAACTGATATCATAATAAAAATATGCCTCGCCGTTTACATGGCGCAGGGAACAAAACAGAATCTCCTCCAGCTTATTTGATGTGAGCAGCCTGCATATATAATTCTTGTCCGGTTCTGCCAATTTACATGGCAAAATCATGTAACTATGTTTATAATCTCTAAAATATTTCGCTTCCGGCATCTGTCCAACCCATCCTTTCTATTCCACAATCCCTGAAATTACATTTGACGCCATCCGACTTCTTCTAATTAATTTTGTCGGATTCATGATCTGCGCTTTTGCCCTGGTCCGTATCTTCCACCCCGCCTTATTATACATGGTAAAAAGCTGCCAAACCGGCACCTTTACCTGACATTCCCCCGTCACACTGGTTATATTCCCATTTCTGTCAACGGTTCCGGTCACCCTCCCCACACCAAAATATTTTTTCCCAAACTGCTTTTGCATGTGTGCGTCTATATAGGGCACCACCTGTCCCTCCTCTTTTTGAACGCTTCCCCGAAAACACACCGCGTAGGCATCCTGAAAAAGGACACATTTATCATAAGAATAAAAGGATAAATAGATCAAAAGCACAAAAAGAAACACAGTCCATGTAATGATAAAACTGGCTTCAAGCGTCATAGACCCCTTTGCTCTTTTTCTCAAAAGCACACCACCACCCCCATTCCCAAAAGCAAGAAAGGCACAAATGGTATCTCTCTGTCCCGCCGCATCTTTTTGAACATAAGCAGCACAATCGAAACCGCAGATTCCGCCAAAAGCCCTACAAGCAAAATCAGAAAACATTGATAAGCCCCCAAAAACAACCCTATCATTAAAAGAGTCCAACCGTCCCCATACCCCACCTTCTCCCGCGAGCAAAAACTGAGCAGAAAAAATCCCATACCGGGTATCAGCGAAAGGACAACCGCTGCCATTCCATTTTCTCCCATAGCGCCATACAGTCGAAGACAGACTGCTGCCAACATTCCCAACCACACGACAATCAGCGGAATCTGCTTGCAAAGACCGTCGAACACCGCACAAACTGCCAGAAACAAAAACAGCACAAGTTCTATCCACATTTGGAACACCTCCCTCTTGCACCGACCTTTGACAACGGTACCGTATAAATAGTCCTCTTTAAACCCGGACAGTTAATCTGCCAATGATAGCGGTCTCCATATTTCGTGATATAGGCTTCGCCCACTGCCCCCGATGCTTTGCAAAAACCGCAGGACGAATATTTTGCACCGGATGCGTTTCGTATGCCGGCCAAACCCTCCGCAGGTACAGCCTCCACCTTTGGATTCAGATAATTACAGTTTCTGTCCAAATGATAGACAGTCCCCGTCTCCGTAATATACACCATGGGATCTTCCTCGTTTAAATCACTCACCGAGCCTGACGCATCATATCCCGTCCACGCCTTTCCGTAATAGCGCTGTGACACCGAAAATCCCTCAAATCCCATCAGATTGACAAAGGGTAAGACCCGATAAGACACTCTCAGGTCAATGATGTCCCCCTTTCCCATCACCGAAGAGCCGGTAAAAGATAATCCGCCCGCACCGCCTTTCACGCAGGACTTTTCCAGATAAGAATTTCCCACATACTCCACTATCTGCCCCCTGGCATAGCCTTCCGTGAGCGCAACACCGGCAAGCCCGCCGGGCACTGCTTCGCCCACTGCCGCGCCGTAACCATATCCTGCAAAGGACATCTTATTTCCCACCTGATGCAGAGCCGCGTTCATTCGGCTCTGGGTGCCAATGATATTTACTGCAAAAAGAATATTGAGCACTGCAAAGAGAAAAAATGGCAGAACAAAGGCCGCTTCCAAAGTCATAGATCCCCTCCTGCGGGAGAAGATAAAAGACACCCTCTTTAGCAATCGGAGGAAACAAGGAGGTACTATGCCGTCCCGGTATGCCTTAAAATGTGTTTGGAGAGAATGTGCTGTCGATTTTGTATGTTTTAAGTATTGTGATCCTAAAAAGGGCATCTTTTATCACCTCCCGCGCTAATAGAAACCATATCTTCTGGTCATTTCATAGGAATACCCAAAACGACTGTTCACAGAAACCCGTGCCTGATAGACATCAAAACAACCGTCCAGACGAAAACGCGCGTTACCGGGGGTACGGCGGATGTCCATTTCAATAATATCCATGGCCCGCTCTGTCCGGGTTTCCGCATTTTCCAAGAATAACATGACCTGCAAATACTCCTTATAATTCAGTCCGCCGCCGCCGGAATCCTCCGCCAGACTTCCTCTCACGTCTTTGATCGCATGAATTCCCGTCTTCCAGTCCGCCTCCGTCTTCATAAGCGGCACCCTGCCGCCATTTAACAGCGTCTTTACATCCTGCAGACTCTCCACATAGGCCCATGCAAAAAGAATGGTATATTTAACCGGCTCCATCAAAGCGGGCATCAGGGTTACTGCCGCAAGCGCTGCCGCCATGGCCTGCGCCTCCGCCACCTTTGCGCTGTCTGAAAGAATATAGAGCACATTGGCCGCCTCCCTCCAAAATAGCAGCCGTTTTGCCACTTGTTCCAGATTCTGCCAATCGGTGTCCTCCCCTGCTAAAATATACTCAATCTGGTATTTCAAGAGTGATTTCTCCATCTCCGCCCCATGGTAGCCACACTTTTCAAACAGATAGGTTTGAAAAATCAATTCGTTTGCCTCTCCGCCTGCTTCTATAACCTCCGAACAGAGTCCCGTGCCAGACATTCTGTCCGGACGGTGGGAAAGATATTCCCCCAGATCCACCTTGACCGCAGAAACCGAGGAAGGGTCTTCCAGAACCAGATTTAAGACCCCGCTGCTTCTGGTGGCGTTGGCAAGATCCGCCGGATTATCTAAGGGCACCTCCTCAAACTTTCCCTCCTCCACTTCCTTCTTTGGCAAACCGATCGCCTCTATCTGCGATTCATATTCTTGCCGTCTGGCCCCCACATCCATGGAATCTAAGCCCGCTCCCTGCAGAGAACCAACGTTGCCCGTTATCTTGCCAAGCACAGCCCCGATGGGATAATCCTCCATGTAATCCGTGACCTGCCTTTTTAACACCGCGCCCTCATTGTCTGAGGCAATGGCATATTCCGGAATATCTACCGTTCCCATATTCATCGCCAGAAACTCTTTCCCGCCAAACAAGCTCCTCCCCTCCCCCGTCTGAAAATTCTTCTGCATGTAATTGCGAAGATGGGCCTTTGTATTTGCAATGTCCGGATGGGAACCGCAGTAAGAAGTATCTACAAATAAAAGGTCATACTGTTTCAAAAGCTCCCTGTGGTATTCGGCTAAAACGGAATTCATCCCAATATCCGTCACGCATTCAAATTTCATGCGGATAGCGCTGATCCGCGCCCCTTCTATTACCGTGAATACAAGGGACAGGATCAGAGTCAATGACAGGGATAGAAATACCGTTATATATCCCCGCCTCATTCCATTACCGTGGTGCTGTCTGTGGTGATTTTCTCAATTACCTTCTCCACCAGAGACCGCAGCTGCGTCTTAAAAATAATAACCAAACCGATCAGCACCACGATAATCAAAATAATTTCCACGGTGCCCATCCCTTCCTCCTCCCGCAGGAAGTCCTGAAATCCTTTAAGTCGCTTTTCCTTTTCTCTTTTTAACATGTGTTTTCCTCCTTTGAATAATCAGTTTAATGTAAATGAAAAATAGGCCGGGATCATAATGATCACCATAACAATGCAGAGCATCATCATCATCGGCAAAAGCAGTTTTGTACCCGCCTCCTCTCCCAGTTTTTTTGCCAGATTTTTGCGTTGTATAAAGGCGCTTTCCGTCTCCTGCCGAAGCATTTTGAGCAGATCATTACTGCCTTTTCTGATATTTTGTGACAACAACGCCGACAGCTTGATGTAGGACTGTACCTGACACCGTTTGCCAAAATGGTCATAGGCTTCTGTCTCTGATCTTCCACTCTGCAGTTCATAACAAGTTATCAGTATTTCCTCGTACACATACTTTTTTCTCACCTCCTTCTGCCTTTTGTAATCCTCACCCATTTTCAGAAAGGCGTTTCGTATCGTCATGCCCGCCCCCATATAGCCTGGATTCTCGGAGTTAACATGACGAGGTTGGTACCTTCACTCCGAGATCCTCA
>CAMXPV010000072.1 GCA_947245585.1 uncultured Lachnospiraceae bacterium
GCATAATAAGAACGATTTGCCGCACCCTTGTAATCTGATATTTCTATCAATGCTTTTGCTGATATAATACATTGTCTCGCTGTCTCTAAACGATATATAGCTAAATCTGCCCTTACCTTATCCATAAATATTCATGCCTTCCTTTTCAATGTTTTGGTAAAATGGTTGGTACTTCATATTATTTTCATAATCATCACTATTACGTGCAAGAAGCGAAACCATAATATCATTTTTTAAACCAATGCGGCTTGCAATTCTACTGATTTCTTTTCGCCTTTGCGATATTTCTTTTTGATTGCAATTCAATAAAATCATAATATCAACATCTGATTCCAAGCTAAAATCCCCACGGGCATATGAGCCATACAAAATAATACGTTCAACCTTTTTACCAAATAAATTTATCAATTCTTCATATATTTCAGACGTAATATTCTTTATTTTTTCTTCCATTTCCTTATACCTCATACATTTCTAAAATTGCCAGATTCATATCTATTTTTATAAGTATATCCCAAATAACTTTGCTTCTCAACACTCTTTCATAAAATTAAGGCGAAGAACCCTTAAGCTCTCCGCCTCCTGTCCTTCCCCTTACAATACACCACCGCCGTCAGCGTACTGATGAACGTCGCCACAATCGCCGGCGCAATGATCCCCGCCGGGTTCACGCTCCCGTACTGGCTTCTGTACGCAATCATATTCACGGGTATCAGCTGTAAGGATGAAATATTTAAAATCAAAAAGGTACACATCTCATTGCTTGCCTTTCTGCCTTTGGTATTTCCTCCTTCTGATAGATATTCTGAATTCCCCCGCTCTGCCTCCAACTTCGCCAGTTCCTCCATGACCTTCAGCCCTGCAGGCGTACACGCCCATCCAAGGCCGAGCACATTGGCAATCAGATTTGTGGCAATATACTCCCTTGCGGGATGGCCCTTGGGAATCCGCGGAAAAAGAAAGCTGATGAAGGGTTGAATGCCTTTCGTCAGCTTTGCGATCAGGCCGGACTTCTGTGCGATCTCCATCAGTCCCACCCATAACGCCATTACACCGATCATGGTGATACAAAGAGACACCGCATCTCCTGCGGAATCAAGCGCCGCGTTTGTCACCTCCGCCATTTTTCCGGTAAACGCACCATATATAACACCCACCAGAATCATAAATGCCCAAATATAATTCAGCATAGAGCCCCCATAGAAAATAACATCTTTATTAGATTCTATGAGTTTTCTCTGGCAATATGTTTATCAAAATTCCTTTCCTACTCGACCTCCACTCTGTTTTTTCCGTTCTTTTTGGCTCTATAAAGGGCCATATCCACGCGCGTGCACAGGGAATCCACCGTATCATCCACTTTTGCCTGCGTCACCCCCAGGCTCACTGTCTGAGGACGAATATCCTTGAAAGTCGTATTTGCAAAATTTTCCCGCATGAGATCAGCAATATAAGCCGCCGAATTACAATCCGTTCCGCGGAGAAGTACCATAAATTCCTCCCCGCCCCATCTGCCGGAGGATACATTCTGCTTCTGGCCAATCCTTCTGTTGCGCAGAATATCGGCCAACGCCACAATAACGCCGTCGCCCTCCTGATGCCCATAAGTGTCATTCACCTGCTTAAAGTTATCAATATCCAACATAACCAGTGAAAATTGCTCCTTGTCAACCCTTGAAAGAGCATCCTCGATCTGACTCTGAATCTCCTTTCGGTTATACAGCCCTGTCAGTCCATCGATAATAGCCGCCATTTTCAGTTTCTCATTGACAAGCGCCAACTGTGCGTTGGTGCTCTCCAGTTCAAGCGAAGTTACGCTGATAAAATTTGCCAACCGGGAAACCAACGGCACCTTGGACAATGTATTAATATCCTGCGTCTCCGGCATCGCCGCTGCCGCTTTCTTCCCGCCCTCTCTCATGGCCGCTATCACCAACGTTACATTATGCTGATTCAAACTTCCCTTCGTGCGCAAAAATTCGCCGTGTGAAAAGAATCCGCAGGAGGCAGATATTTCGCGGAAAGGCTGAATCTCATAGGTCGGCTCCTTGTTGGTCCAGAAAGTGCGTCTCGCCGCACAGGAAAAAATATGTAAGACATCCGGTCCAAACTCCGCAATCCGCCGGCTGTCATGCCTGATACTCTCCACAATCGTGCTTGGATCTCCATAGGAAATCCGCACCACGGAACCGATATCCATATCCGATGTCATATTGATAGACCCATCCGCGTTACTGGAGACAGGCGTCCGCAGAATCGTAGTGTCATTGTGCT
Source organism: uncultured Lachnospiraceae bacterium (assembly GCA_947245585.1). Lineage (GTDB taxonomy): Bacteria > Bacillota > Clostridia > Lachnospirales > Lachnospiraceae > UBA3282. The sequence continues at coordinate 2,275 of CAMXPV010000072.1, forward strand.
CATAAAACAGCGGGAACTCCAAGGTATTGTAAAAGAAATTTTCGTCGTTTTTTATATTTAAATATTTATGGTATACATCATACGCAGGAATACCGTCCAATTCCTGTAACAGAGAACCCTGCGATTTTGTCACATGAAATTCCCTGCCCAAGGGCTTCCATCCGGTCACTTTAATAGAATCTACATGGAAATCCTCTCCACCGTAAAACACAATAACAATAGAGCTCTCTGAAAAGCCGTAGGCTTTTGTAAACACGCAGGAATCGTCGCTTGTGATATCATCGCTGCAGCTGACACCGCCAAAAATCTGAATATCTTCCCTGAGACCTTTCAGCCCATCGCAGAAACGTGTCGTGGAGCCCTCGGGAATCGTAAAATACATTTCCACCGCTTTCACCCACGAATTTTTCCGGGTCTCTTCCACGATCTGCGCCGTGATCTCATCCACGGACAATTTCGCCATATCGTATTGGAAAATTTCAAATTTTGTGGTCGGCAGTTCAAAATCCGTGCACACCACAGTGATATTACCGGAGAGCTCACAGTCAATGATATTTCCGCTTGTGGAACATCCAATATACGGTGTATCCGGAAAGTACTCTTCTATCGCTCCGGTTACATCCTGAATAACGGAAGGCTCCAATACTTCCGAATAAATCTGAAATAGTCTTGCCCCGCCGTCAGCCGAATTATTTTTCTGAAACGTATGAAGCATTTTCAAAAAAGATTCCCTGTCCTGATAATCAAATTGAACCTGTTTCATGATGTTTCCCGCCTTTCCCCCGAAAAGTTTTGTTTTTATCCCATGCGTTTATTATATCACAGTAAAAAATTAACATCACTTATTTTTTTCTTGACACCCCTTTCAAGACTGTTATAATGTACTTGTACAATAAGTACAATTGGGCAGGCAGGTATACGGGTGTATCACTCAAAATGCAGTGACAAAGCGGACAGTCGCGGGGCATGTCCGAAGCGGAGATTACCATGGACATTATTATCAGCAACAATGCAAACAAACCGATTTACGAACAGATTACATCCCAGATCAAGGCAATGATTATGAGCGGCGAATTGCAGGCGGGCGATTCGATCCCCTCCATGCGGGCTTTGGCAAAGTCCATCCACGTGAGTGTAATCACGGTACAAAAAGCCTACGAGGACTTACAGCGGGACGGTTTTATCGAAACCACGGTGGGGCGTGGGAGCTTTGTCGCCGCACAAAACAAAGAACTGTATCAGGAGGAGCAACAGCGGATTGCGGAAGAACATTTGCAGGCAGCCGCGGAAATCGGGCGGACAAGCGGCATTTCCCTTGAAAAGCTGACGGAGCTGTTGGCCTTATTTTACCGGGATGAGGAATAGCCTGAATACGCAAATAAAACATACAAAATAAAAAGGAGTTTCCCATGGAAAATATATTGGAACTGGAACATATTTCAAAATCATTTCCCAAATCAAATTTTATGTTGGACAACCTGTCTTTTTCCCTGCCCTACGGAACGATCCTTGGCTTCGTTGGCGAAAACGGCGCGGGAAAGACAACAACCATCGGCTGCATCTTAAATACCATCATGAAGGACAGCGGGACGGTCAGACTGTTCGGACAGGAAATGGGCGATAACGACACGGAGCTTCGGGAGAAAATCGGCGTGGTATACGACGGAGATAATTTTCCGGGCTTTTGGACTGCGAAGCAGCTGTCGCAAATCATGGAAGGCTTCTACAGCCATTGGGACAATGCCCTATTCCAAAAATACTTGACGGACTTCGGATTGCCCGAAAACCAGAAAATAAAACATTTTTCCAGAGGAATGTCCATGAAATTGGCCATCGCCGCCGCCCTTTCGCATCATCCGGAGTTGTTGATCCTTGATGAAGCGACAAGCGGACTTGACCCAATTATGCGGGATGAAATGTTAGACATTTTTCTTGACTTTGTACAGGAGGAAAACCACTCTATCCTTCTTTCCTCCCATATCACGAGCGATCTGGAAAAGGTGGCGGACTACATTGCCTTTATTCATAACGGCAGACTGATCTTAACTGCGCCCAAGGACGATCTAATCTATCATTACGCCGTTTTACGCTGTAAGGAAAGTCAGTTTCAGGCTCTTGACCGCGCCGATATCCTAGCCTTTCGGAAACGGGAATTTCAGATTGACGTTTTAGTCTCTGACAGAAAAACAGCTGTGAAAAAATACAAAGACATTATTGCAGACCATGTTTCCATTGATGAGATTATGCTGTTGTTGGTGAAAGGAGAATCATTATGAGAGGACTGATGAAAAACAACTTTTACGCCACGCTTTCTGGTGCGAAAATATTGTCTGTTATCATGATTTTAATAGGCGTCTTCCTTGCTGTGGTGATCAGCCCGCCACTATTAACCAATTATATCATCTTGGGCATTATTTTGCATTCCGTATCTGCCGTCAGCGTTGTGAAAGAAGAATTCACTTCCAAGTGGGGAAAATATAAATTGACTCTTCCGGTCAGACGCGCAGAGATCATAGAGAGCCAGTTTCTCAATCAGCTGCTCTGGATGGCTGTCGGCACACTCCTGTCTGCAGCAGTAACGGCCTTATCCTGGCTTCTGCACGGCTGCCCGTTTGACACCTGGTTTGACATTGTCACCGCATTTGTTCTGGGAATCAGCTTAAGCCTTTTTACGGGCGCAGTGTACTTTCCTCTGTTCCATTTATTCTTTCATTCCCTTGGTGCGGAAAGGGGCGACTTTTTCATCGTTCTCTGCCTCGGCTGCGCTTTTATTTTTGATACCATCATTGTCAGTCTCATCAATTACTTTGTCGAACCGGGAGTGAAAAACCGCCTGTTTGGCATTGTGATTCTGCTTGCGGTCTCCGCCACGGCCTATGCTCTTTCTTATCCTCTCACAGTCCGTATTTTTCGGCGCCGGGAATATTAACCTAGATTTTTATCTTCGTCCACTCGCCCTTTTTAAACCGTGTCGAGGCAAAGACAAACCGGGAAACCTGATCCGCCAACACCCCAAGCCAGATCCCGACAATGCCAAGCCCAAACACATACCCGCCCAGATAGGAACCGACAATACGGATAAAAGTAACGCTGATCGTGGAGGCCATCGCCGTATAAAAGGTATCGCCCGCGCCGCGCAGACACCCCATATAGACCACCTGACTGATCTGGAAAATTACCACGAATATAATAACCCGCATAATGCTTACCCCAATGGCCACGATATGCTCTTCCGCAAAAAACATCCGCATAAGCGTGCCCGCCCCAAAGAAATAAATCACCGCAAGGCCGGCCGAAATCACGCCGCCAAACATCCTGCAGATGCCGCCGTACTCTCTGGCAAGCTTTTCATCCCCCGCACCCAGGCTCCGTCCGATCAGGGCTACCGCGGCGGCCTGCAGTCCGTCGCCAAAAGAAAAGGTGAGTCCCATAATATTCATGCCCACCTGATGGGCCGCCATCGCGTCAGTCCCCTGCTTCGCCGCCATGATCGCCGTCAACATGAAACCGATTCTCATAAGAACCTGTTCAAAGAAAACACTGTAGCCCACATGAACTAAATTAGCAAGAGTCTTTAATGCGGGCCGGATTTTATTTTTCATAATATAGGGCAGACTGATAAATCCTTCAGGATTCAGAATCGAAAGCACACTCATAACGGATGCCACTACCGTCCCTAACACAGTGGCGAGAGCCGCGCCCCGAATCCCAAGCGCCGGAAACCCCAGATGCCCATTAATCAACAGGTAATTAAAAATAATATTAACCGTGTTGGAAGTCACGTTGGTGCGCATGGTAATCTTCGTATTGCCCACGCCCCGTTGGGCGGAATTAATGCCCATCTGAATGCAGTTAAAGAGCATGCCGCCCATCACAATCTGAAAATAAACCACTGCACTGTCGTGCGTCTCAGGTGTTGATCCGCAGAGTCTGATGATGGGGCTTGCTAAAATCACAAAAATCACGCTCAAAAGAATCGCTGCCGCGAAGATAAATACAACCGCTGTACTTAAAATGCGGTTCGCCTCCTCTGGTTTCTCCTCTCCCCGCCTCCTTGCCACTAAGGCGGAGATCGCCACATTGGCCGCCACAAACATAGATAAGCCCATAAATTTCGGCTGTGTGGTAAGACCTACCGCCGCCACCGCATAGGAACCCAGGGAACTTACCATCAGAGAATCCACTAACCCGGCAAAGGCCACAAAAAAAGATTCCACAATAGAGGGCCACGCCATGTTGAAGGTAATACGAATATTCTCTTTACTGTGCTTAGGAGCCTTCGCCCACTCTGTCATCTGTTTCATACTATCCATTATATTCCTTTAAATTAGGATTTTCAATCACTGCTCTGCCCTTTGTAGCAATTGAAAAATTTGTAACCGTCTGCTATGATTAACACAATACGGATTCAGAAATCTTCCCATATTGCTGCATGGAAGGCAAAAATTATAGCAAAGTAAGGAATAAAAATGACTCACGGAATTTTACTACTGGAGGACGACGACAGCCTCAATCATTCTATCAGCTTAAAATTAAAAAAAGAAGGCTATACCGTCTACAGCGCTTTTACTATAGCGGAAGCCCTCGACCTTTATAAAAGCAACCATCTATCCCTTATCATCTGCGATATCACTTTGCCGGACGGCAGCGGTCTGGATTTCTGTTCCCGCGTACGAAAAGAGAGCGACATCCTTTTCCTGTTTCTGACCGCCCTCGACAGAGAAGAGGATATTATGGCAGGCTACCGGCAAGGTGCGGACGACTATATCACCAAACCCTTTTCCCTCCCTGTTCTCATATCCAAAGTGGGGGTCCTTTTAAAACGCTTTCCCACTGACAATCCCAAGAGCATTGTTTCAGAGGATATTATTCTCTACCCTGATGAAAAACGCGCCACAAAAAACGGTGTACAATTAAGTCTGACTGCAAAAGAGTATTCTCTGCTCTCCTTTTTCATGGAGAATCCCATGCGGATTTTATCAAGAAACCAGCTTCTGGAATCTATTTGGGACATTGAGGGCAGTTTTGTCGATGAAAATACCCTCCCCGTCAACATCAGACGGCTTCGGGAAAAAATCGAAGATAACCCCTCCTCTCCCGTTGTATTAAAAAATGTCAGAGGACTCGGTTATATTTGGGAAAGGAAATGCGAAAAGAGATGAAAGAAAAAACACAATTGCCCGTATATATTCGAAAACATTATATGGTGATCTTACTTGCTTCCCTGCTCTCGATTCTTTCCTGTGGAATTATGGGTGTTTTTCTTCTGGATTCACAGTATACGCGGGAAATGAAACAAACAGATCATATTGTTGGTGCCATCCTCTCCGAGTATCCGGACGCTGAAGACTTCCTTGTATCCGCTATGCAGGACAGGCAGTACCATTACTCAAATCTAGGATATACCATTCTGGAAAAATACGGTTACCGAAATAACTCTCTGCTCAACAGCGCCTATTACCGTTCTATATTTGCTAATTTTATTATTCTTCTGACGCTTCTGCTCCTGTGCAATTTCATCCTCATTACCCTTTGCTTTCTTCGCTTTAGCAGGCAGCAGAAACAACAGGAAATGCAGCTTCACGCACTGCTCGACAGTTATCTTTCAGAAAACGATTCCATCAAGGAGACAAAGGAATCCTTCGGTCTTATTTTCAATGAGGCTTTCACCGACACACTCCATAAATTAGGCGATAAGTTAGCGGCAAAAACACAGGCATTGGCCGAAGAACGAGATCAAACAAAAACCCTCGTAACTGACATTTCCCACCAATTAAAAACACCGGTCAGCGCTCTCGGAAGTTGTCTGTCCATGTGTATAGAAGCCGAAACGGAGAAGGAACGCACTGACTTTTTACAAAGATGCGTCCTGCAGATGAATAAATTGGAAAATCTGATCACCGTATTGATCAATATTTCCCGCCTTGAAACCTCCCTGATCTCCTTGCGGACGGAAACCGTTCTTCTGCCGGATTTGCTCACCGATGCCGTTAATACAGTATATGAAAAGGCAATACGCAAGAACATTGCTATAAATGTCTCCACTCCCGACAATGAGAATGCCACTGCCCTGCTTCTGGACAGACGTTGGACCGCCGAAGCAATTGCCAATATTCTGGATAATGCTGTCAAATATTCTCCTTCTGGGAGCACGGTAAATCTGTACATTCGCAGATTTTACAGTTACATACAGTTAGAAATTACAGATCAGGGAATCGGCATCCCCAAAACAGAATACAATCAAATATTTAGGCGATTCTACCGCGGCAGTCACCCTCTTGTGAGACGCTCCGAGGGCACAGGCGTAGGACTCTATCTCTCCAGGCAAATCATAGAGGAGCAAGGCGGCTCTATCACTATAAAATCCGCTGTCGGTCAGGGGACTATTTTCGATGTGCGCCTTCCCATATAAGACTCCGGATCGCGTTAACCTTGCAGACTCTTTAACCGCTTGATCTCTGCGCGGAGCGTCTCGTTTTCCTCAACCACTTTCCGCATGTCCCGTTCATGCTCAACCCGGTCCTGTTCCCGTTTTCGTTCGCTCTCCTCTATAATTTTCTCTTTCGCTTCTATCGCCCTCTCATAGTTGCGCAAGTCCTGTTCGTGCTCAACCCGGTCCTGCTCCCGTTTTCGTTCGCTCTCCTCTATAATTTTCTCTTTCGCTTCTATCGCCCTCT
>CAMXPV010000073.1 GCA_947245585.1 uncultured Lachnospiraceae bacterium
GCACGGTTAAATACACGGTTCTTCCCTATCCCTGACATCTCTTTTCCCTCCTGTTCACCTACTGTAGTTTACTTTATTTTCTCTTTTGCGTAATCGCTGTCCAGTTTGCTAAAGTCCGCCTCCGCTGCATTCATCATATCTAACAAAGTCAGGAAGAACTCGCAGATCGCGTGAATGACCTCCTGCTCCATATGTATCTGCTCTTTCAATGCTGTGATAAAATCGCCTTCCGATTTTACAAACAACCCCAAAAGCTCACCGTATGCGCCTTCTGTCTCCGCCAGAAATTGCTCGGTCTCTGAACGGATATCCGCCATTGTTAAAACTGCTGTATTTTTTTCGATTGCTACGTTACTGTTCCCAGGCATTTCGCACCTCCGTTTCTTAGTGGTTCCGTTCCCGCAATAATCTACTGCACATCACAGGCCGAATCCAGGTTGGTAATGATCTGCGCAAAGCTTTCCATGCTCTGTCTCGTATTTTCCATATTTGTCTGCATCGGCGTACAGATTCCTGTCTGCAGGGTATTTAATAATACGCTTGTCTTCTCCGATATCTTTTCGATATAAAATCCGCCCGTTATTTCTGACAATTGCTGAATCCGCCCAGCTATTCTCATAACACCATCCACGGCTGTCTGATGCAGGGCTTCCATCTTTGCCATTGCCGCATCATACTCACTTTGCTGTAAATTTACGATTCCTGCCATTTCACATTCTCCTTTTTGTCCCACTTTTTTGAAATGTCTTATAAGGATGCCATTTCACTTCTCAGTGCCGCTATTTTCTCTTCCAACATGGTAATATACTCATCCAGCTTCGAGAGCTGCTCACCGATCTCACTCCGGACACTCTCCGCCGACTGCTGTGTGGTATCCATCTCCTGAATCGCCGTCGGAAGAGCTGCCTGGATTTTTTCTGCACTTTCGCCCTCAAACTTATCCGTGACCACCACCTCCGACATGGAACTCGACTGAAATGCACTATAACGGCTTGTCCACTGCATCAATGTATTGTTGATCGCCGTGTCACAGTTCTTCAGGTTGGTTTTCACGATACGCGCATTCGATATTTTGATGCGAAGTTCACCGATCTGCTTTGCAATGGCGGCCATTTTTGCTCCACGGGCTGCTATATCTGCTATTCCCATTATTCCTTCCCTCCTTCCTTTTCATCTGTATATTTAGGCAATAATACCTGTTCAAAATTTCCACTGTGATACAGCAATCCCTCTCCCATTGCCGGAAGCTGTTTGGCCGGCACTGTGGGGAAAACAGAGGTTGCTCCCGGATTTCCCAGAAGGATCCCGTCCGTTGTCGTCTTAAACAGCTTGCTGATCTCGTCAAAACCTTTGCTCTTTGTAGAATGCATTGCCGCTATGATGCCGCATCCGGTATCCATCGCCAGACGCAGGCATTCCGCTATTTCTTTGCCAAGCGCTTTGAAGTTCTCCGCAAATTCATCCGTATCGTCAATCACAATGTACACAGGCTCTAATGACGCATAAAATTCTTTGGGCGAAATTCTCGGATTCTCCTCAAGCGCCCTATGAAACATGCTCCTGCGCTCCTCCGCCGTCTCCTTATACGTCTCCACAAACTCTTCCGCCTCCTCCTGTGTTTCAATATAGGAAACGCCCGGACTCACCTTGTGGTAAAAGAGCTCCTTTCCGGAAGAATCAAACAGATAAATCTCTCCCTCTCCGATGATCTGCTCCAGAATCACCTTTAACAGATTCGTCTTGCCTCTTGCAGATTCTCCCAGAATGAGAAAGGGCGCACAGCTTCTGTCGAAGCCTCTTATCTCCACCGTTTCCTTATGCAGGCCTAGCATGATCTGTGTTGTCTTTTCCCTCACATATTCCGTAAGCATGGTAGAAACAAACACCTCCGGCAGTACCGGTATTCTCGGAGCCCGCAGGGTCGGATACATTTCCTGCACCCGCGCAATCAAATCCCTGATCCCGGCGTTGTAATCCACTTCATTCTGAAAAGGAACCATCACATACACCTGCATCAGATTGGCCGCATTTTCATGTTTCACCAGAACACGCCCTTCTATCTCCGGCGGATGATAATTGCTTTTTCCCACCAGTCCGGCGGCCTCTGTCTTGTCTACCAGATATCCTGCGAGCTTATTTTTATAATTGTTCAGCGCCGCATATTTGATGCCGCCCTGTCTGGTGGCTGACACTGCCATATAGATGCCGAGTCCCACGCCGTCACGACTGAGTTTTGACAGAAAATCATCCAGTTCCTGATCCATTTCCCTGACAACGTCATAATTGTCTATAATGATGACAATGGCGTGTAACCCTTCCTTTGCCGTCCGGTTATAAATATCAAAGTTCTGAACCATCCTTTCCGCAAAGAGTTTCTTTCTGCGCTTCATTTCCTCATTGAGAATGCGCATCAGCTTGCTGATCTTCTCACCATCATCCACGGTCAGATAATCCGCCGTATGGGGCAGGCCGTTTAACGCCGCCAACGCGCTGTTGCCAAAATCACAGATATAAAAATGCAGCTTCTCCACACTGTTTTGCAATGCCAGAGAAAGAATTAGGCTTGTCAAAAAGGTTGACTTCCCGTAACCGGCGGCGGCAAAGAAAGCCACATTGCCATCCTTTAGCAGATCTATGACATAAGTCGTCTGGCTCTGCTCTTCCGGAATATCCACCAGACCGATCTCCGCCTTTAGCAGAAGCGGCAGCTCCTGTGCTTCCCTGTTTTTCCCGTCACAGTACTGTGCCCCATAGGGGCTTACGATTCTGCCCGATAACGGCGCAAGCCATGGCCTTTTCACCGGTGCCGCGTCATAGCTTTGATAAAGCTCTGCAATATAGGCAATTGTTACGTCAAGTTGGGTCGCCTCTAACTGTTTATTTTCCGCCGTAACGCTCAGATCGCTGTTGAGCAGCTCCCCCTGTCCAAGCTCATTCACCAGATATACTAACTGCGCCTCTTCCTCCTTCTCTTCTTCCCTGCGGTAGGCGGCGCCGCTCCATGCAGACTGAAACAGCTCATAAATCTCATTGTTGCCGACCTGCAGGTATGCACGGCCGGGCTGTGTGATAAACGCGGCATCCGGCGTTTTCAGAATCTCTCTGCTGTCCGCCTCGTTCTGCACCTTTAAGGCCAGTTTAAACCGGGAATTGGTCCAGATCTGGTCATCTACAACGCCGGAAGGCTTCTGCGTCGCCAAGATCAAATGAATGCCCAGACTTCGGCCGATGCGCGCCGCCGAAACCAGTTCCGCCATAAACTCCGGCTGTTCCTTTTTTAACTCCGCAAACTCATCGCTGATCAGGAACAGATGCGGGAGCGGCTCCGCCACATCGCCCAGTTTAAACAGTTTATTGTAGTCATTGATGTGGTTGACATTATTCTGACTGAAAATCTTCTGTCTCCTGGCAAGCTCACTCTTGATGGAAGCCATGGCCCTCATGCTCTCGCTCCCGTCCAGATTTGTGATCGTGCCGAGCAGATGCGGCAGGTTCTTAAACAGCCCCGCCATACCGCCGCCCTTATAGTCGATCAGTAAAAATCCGACCTCATGCGGATGAAAGTTGACCGCCAGAGAAAGAATATAGCTCTGTACGATCTCCGATTTACCGGAGCCGGTCGTACCCGCCACCAGACCGTGCGGCCCATGCGCCCTCTCATGCAGATTCAGATACAGATAATCATCGATTCCCCGCAGACCAAGCGGTACCGCCAATGTCTTATGGGACTGATTCTTTTGCCAGCGCTCCTCGATCTGCAGTTCCTCCGGCCGCTCCACCTGATACATGTCAAAAAACGTAATGCTCTCCGGTATCTGCGAGACAATTCCTTTTTCATGGACGAGCACGCTCAAATTTCTCGCCATATTTTCAAAGTCCGTCTCCCCCGCCCTCTGCAGGCGGAATTTCTTATCGACCATATCCCCCTGCTCCAAAAGCAGCACTCCCTGCTCTGAGTTCTCATACTGCACGACAGTTTTTATGTTTTCAGGCAGATTTGCCCGCATATGCGTGGTGTAAATAATGGAAAACCCAAGTCCCTCCGGCTCTTTATCCAGATACTCCATAATCGCATGATCAGCCACCAGCTTCGGCTCATCTATGATAAAAAGATAGTGCGGTAAAAATCTTGACTCCTTCCTACTCTCATCCCGCTTCAATTTCCTGTCTTTTAAAATGCGGTACAGACTTCCCACCACATGATCGCGCATTCTCTCACTGTTGATACAGCCATAGGTATTAATCGCATGAATGCGCAGGTGCGGATACCAGTTCATCCACTTAAATTCCTCGTCATACTTATCATGAAAAATGGTGATAATCTCCAGATCATGATAGGAATGGAAAAATGTAAGCTGCGCCACAATCAGCTTTAGCTGCTCATGGATGACGTCTTTCTCCCCAACCAGTCCGAGATGCGCCTGCTTCATGTCGATACAGACAGGCTTGTCCCTGACCGTCAAAAAGCGGCTGTATATTTTTCTCGCCTCTTCCTCCAACGCATCCACTTCCATCTCCATTTCCTTATATTTCATGGATACCGGATAGCTGACCTGTTCATCCCTGATTCCGACCGAAACTTTTAAGAAATCCTCATCCCGGGAAGTCCTCTCATAAATACGACTGCTATACGCATTTACCATGCGCTCGATGGACTGCACCGAAGGATTGTTATAAAACAGTGCGTCCCGCTCCGCCTTAAGCGCGCCATGCAGTTTCTTACGCACAGACAACAGGTAATTGTCATACATTTCCCGCCGTCTGTCCTCGTGCTCCCTGTATTCTTTCCTGTCTTTGACAAACTTTGCGGCAGACATCACGATGCTCATCACCGTGGAAATGACGGAAATAATAACAAACAAGCCCCTTTTCATCAGAATGCTGACGCCTATCGTGACACACAACATAATAACGGGCGGCACAATCATCTGTACGATGCTTCTCTTGTCAATTTTTTTCTTTTCCGGCGGCAGCGCGATCTCTATTTTTTCCGTTGGCGCTCTCTTAATCAGCCGCGGGGAACGCTTATACCGAGGAAATCCCTCAAAAGGAATCTTGTCCGGCGCTTTCTCCAGCAAAACCGTCTCGTAGGCTTCCTCCGGCATCTCCACTACCAGATCATTCTGATAGACTGTAATGCTACCCTGCGGGAAATAGAAGCTGTCGCCCTCTTCCCATGCGATCTCGCAGGCGGACTTGTCCATCTCCACTTCCTTTTCGTTGTGGAAGAGGCTTCCCCTTGCCAACGCGGTTTTCTCGATATAGATTTTCCCTGTCTCTAACCATATCCGATACGGAAAGCCGGTGATCGTGATATCCGCCCGCTCGGACGCTATCGTAACCGCCGGTTTTCTCTGGTAGGTATGTCTGGGTGTGGTTGGTAGGTTGTTTTCCATGTAAGATTCCTCGTTTCGTTTTTTAATGTATACTTCGTCGTTTTCTTTATGGTCTTTCTTCCGGATGCGCGATATAATAATGTGTTGCAATTGACTTATATTGTCCAGTTAAGCCTCTGGTTTTTTTATCTCTGTGTTTTCTCCAATAATCCCATTCACCAGTCACAAGATTTAATACATATTCATTCACTTTTGTACCTAAGATTTTATCTATTTCGCACCGTCCTGTTTCCTCACTCCATATCCATTCTCCATTTTCTCCCCAACAGATCGTATGTCCGTATAATGCGGCAAATCCCATCAGCACATCTTCTACTTCTGTATATGGTTTATCCAGTATTTCTTCTATCTTTTGATTGAGGATATTAATCACTTCTTCTGCTCCCTTTCCTTCTGTTCCCAGTTCTTCCTGATACTTTTCATACAATTCCTGATGATGCTCATACAAATACCTCTGCTTTTCCCTTGTTGGCACTGCATCCGTCGCAGGTTTGCTGATTGTTTCCAAAAAATCCAGGCCATAAGTAAATATGAGCCTTTTAAATTCTCTCAGGATCTCCCGCAGTTCCTCCTCGTTCTCAAATCCCCAGAACTCCCAGTGCTTTGCCCCCTCTTCCGGCACAAAATGACGGAACTCTTTGGGCCTCTGCCCGTAAGCATTTGTTTCAAAGATAACTCTGATATACCTTCTTTCATACCGGTCCCTTGCTATCATGATTTCCTGTCTGATTCCGTCCTTTTCCCTCTCATAAGGCCAGAAAAGCCTTTCACCGGAAACATAATGAAACCCGATGTTTTCCAACTCCTGTCCCAGTTCTTCCTGGATTATTTTTTTCATGTTCATACTTTCAATCTCTCCTTTACTTATTTTATTAGTGGACTACGCCATTGGGCAAGAACCTCCGGGCCCATAACGAAATATCTCTTCAATGATCTTTTTAGGCATGACAAAAAAAGGAAATATTCTGTTTGTAACCGTATCCGCCACTGCAGTCGCCCCTGCTTCCACCATTGGACCAGCCATCGCTAACGCTATAAAAGCCTGTCCATACATACAGAGCAATTGTTTCTCCTTATCCTCATCTAACTCTGCAAACTTGATAGGCTGCTTCACATACTCGGGATGTTTCTCCGGTTCTTTATAGTTTAAGGTATAGTAAACCATACCTGGGGAGTCCTCATACATCTCATATGTGATGGTCATCTCCGAATCAAACACGAAGGTCTCGTTCCAAAATAAAAGAACCTCTACGTCCTCTATGCTTCCTCCCTTTACGCTTACCTCTCCATTATTATATCTGTACGCATTTATATAACGATCCAGTTGGTCCTTTCCCTGTCCTGTTTCATGATAATCGATAGGTTTTATCTCATAGATTTCAACTTCTCCCTCATTATAGAGAACTACATCTGCAAATCCCTTGCCGCCGGTACGGCCGCCGCCCGGAATATATACGTTTACATCGCCATATGTATTTTCCCGAGCCATCGTTCCTACTTCTTCATAATATAACGCCAAAAATTCACTTTCAAACTGAAGGTGTGCGTAAATACCATACAGCCATTCAGGGTATAACCCATCCCAATCCACCAACCCCACAGGATTCCCCCAACAGTACCCATACCGGTTAAGCGTCTCAGGATACGCCCCGTTCCCCTGTATCACATCCTGCGCCGTAAACCGCCCGTTCTTCGGCTGGTATTCCCTCGCCTGGGCAAAGTAAGTGCCGCTGACCTCATCATGGCGGTAGCCGGTATACCCGAAGGGCTGCTCCTCTCCCTGTCTGCTGTAGGGGTTGGGGATGCCGGTCTCCTCCAGATCGTTATACAAATCATACGGATCATTCCCGAACTCGTCATAGCCGTAGGTGAGGTAATCTCTGTCATACCCGCTGACTCTTAGGGGGCTTCCCAGTTCGTCCTGCAGGTAGTAATGAAGCACAGACCGGCTCCCGTTCCCGGTTCTGTCTGTCTCCATTCTGTCTATGGCCGTTCCATCCGCCGTCTCTGTCTCCGCCATAGCGGCCACATTCCCATCCCAGTAGAAGGTTCTTTCTCTTTCCCCGCCTGTTATGGCAAGGAGGTTATGGTAGGGCTTTGTCAGGTCGAGGAGGTAGGCTTCCGTTCTCCCTGCGGTCTGTCTGGCGGTCCGCTGGCCTAAGCCGTTGTATTCGTAGCGGGCCTCCTCTCCCTGTGCGTCCCATGCATGCGCAAGCCGGTTCATGGCGTTGTAGGCATAGCCGTGGAGGAGGCTGCCGTCTTCTCTCTCTTCTGTCAGGTTGCCTCTGTTGTCGTAAAGGTATTCCCGGATGGTCTGTGCTGTCTGTGTGGTTTCTGCGCTCTTTATCAGTCTGTCAAGGGCGTCATAGGTATAGGCGGTGGTCCTGCCTGTCTTATGGTCTGCCGTCCGGATCCGGTTGCCAAAGGGGTCATAGGCATAGCTGCGCAGGGCTTCCCCGTCTTTGGTGACTGCGGCAAGCCTGCCAAGGGCATCGTACCCGTATTCGTACCTGCCGCTCTCTTCTTCTAAGCCTCTCCTTTGTTTGGTGATGGCGGTTTTGTTGCCCATGGGGTCGTATTCATAGGCATAGCTGTCAAGGAGGCCGTCCTTGTCTTCGTGGACAAGCCGGGCAAGTTCGCCGTTTGTGCCGTAGGAAAAGAGGGTGCGCAGGCCGCCGGGTAAGTGTTTCTCCGAAAGTCTCCCCCTTTCGTCATAGTGGTAGGTGATGGTGCTGTCTGCGGGCTCTTCCATGCTGTCTGTCTCAGTGGTACGGTAGGTTCTGTCGTCAGGCAGCTGCATCCGGATGAGGCGCAGCTGTTCATCGTAGCGGTAGGCGGCGCACTTCCCGTCTGGGTAGGTAATGGCGGTCCGCTCCCCCATCTGTCCGTACCGGTAGGAGACGGTGTTCCCTGCCGGGTCGGTGACGGCCTTGATCCGGCCTGTCCGGTCTCTTTCTATGGTGGTTTGGCCGAGCCAGTCTTTGACGCAGGTAAGTCTGCGCAGGGCGTCGTAGGCCATCTCCA
>CAMXPV010000074.1 GCA_947245585.1 uncultured Lachnospiraceae bacterium
AGGTAAAGCACTGATGAAATGCTTTATCTCTTACACTTATATGGTACTAAAAAGCAACCCGCTTATCGCTGCGAGTTGCCAAAGTATCTCTATCAACCCTATTGTAAAGTTATCCATTCCGGCTCTTCCCCTTCGTAAGCTGCAAGATCGGCCCCATCTTCCTGCGTAAAACGTTTGGCCACCATTTGCTGTCCGTCTTCCGTATAGGAATAGAATGTCTTTTCAAAGCCGTCATAATCGCGAATCTCCCAAACCAAACCGTAATCGTACACGCCGAACGAGATGCTTCTTGTGTGTGACTCAAATACATCAAAACAAACCAGTTCATTATCACAGACTCCCAAAATATACATCAATTCACTTGTCGCGGAACCTATTGTGAAAATCAGTTCCGGCTTGTCGTCTGCATTGACATCCACATAAGCATACTTTTTCATTGCGCCTTCAAATTCGGATTCATAATTCTTTTCATCCATAACGGTCAGATTCATACCTTCCACATATGGATTCGCCACGCTGATCTCATTTTTTAGAAAAGCTTCGTACAGCAAATCCCTTTCATCCGCCACTTCCTCTGTCTGAATCTGTTGATCTTGAATCGGTTCCTGCTCATCCTGCGGATTTGATGTCAACTCCTGCCCGATGCTTTCTGTCGAATCCGTTTCGGTTGGATCGTCATTCTGCATGTTCTGAACATCCGCGTCATCCATTTTTTCAATGACAAGGCGCTCTGTATCTTCCTGCGGTTCTTTTGCACCCTCTGTCTGCCCGCATGCGGAAAGCAAAAACACGACCGCGCCTGCCGCCATCGCTATTTTCCTTTTTTTCATAAGTATTTTCCTCCCCTTTTGTAATACATTATATTTATATCACAATGGGAAAGGCTCAGCAATACTACTCGCGGAATCGCTATCATTTAAACTTTACCTATTGACATCTGTCGCATCCTATATGTATAATCACTATAAAAGAGATGGGTTTTCACCGTACAGTATATACTCAAGCGGGCTGCTCGTTTCTTTTTTTATTGCCAAAATGTCGTACAGATATTTTTTATCATCTGCACTATGACGCACAAGCATCCTTGCGAAGAAGACATTATAACGGCAGATCTCACCATTACTATCGTCATATACCGGAAGTGCAAACCTCACATCATACCGATACCATCCATATTTTGCATCTTTATTGTGTTTACTCTTGTAGTTCTCAGAATATTGCCTATTCGATGCAATCTGAATTAACTCTGGAATACCCTGTGAGGCATTTGCTTTTGCTTTTGCGACCGCACCCTTCAAAGAAAGCCTGCTTTCAGAACCAGTAAATTCATCTGGAAGATCTCCGGAAATATATATTTTTTCAGATGTTTCCTCAATTTCATAAACGTTTCCGACAAGCTCTTTCAGAAAAATCTCCACTTCCCTCCAGTCTTCCCTTTTTTTTCCCTTAAATTTTACATCATTAATCAGAACAATTTTCTCTCCATTTGTTCCGACAATTATATTAACCCTTCTGTCCATATATTTCCCTTCAAAACAATATTTACAATTACTTTCGGAAACTTAAAGCGAACTGCTTCTCATGATGCCTCTCGGCAAAAGAAAAAAGATGTTCCAAGTAATACCAGAATAACATATTTGAGGAGACTGTGCAAGCCTCCTCGAATCCTACTGCTTCCTCGCCTTAAAACACATCGAAATCGGGCACATTCTTCCCTTTCTCGCCCTTGTACTCTTATCCTCCAAGTTCTCCAACGTCTCCTTGTCGTTCTGTTCCACCATCCGTTCAATGACAAATCCGGCATCCGAAAGCGCATTGATATATGTTGATATTTTTCGGTTACACAAAACGATTTCGCTGTCGTGAACGGGCATCTTAAAATAAGACTCGTCAAAATAGCTTCGTGTGAAAATTAATTGATCGTCTTCAACAATATTCCGCTCCTCACATGACCATGACACACAATAATTTAATGTATGGTGCCAACTAAATATAAAAGTCCCGTCCTTTTTCAGATAGGAGGCTATCTTTTGAAATGTGCCCTGCAAATCCGTCGTCCATCCAACCCCATATATGGAATACACATAGTCAAAATAATTGGTCGGGATATCCGCATTCTCTTCCATGGAGGCGCACAGCAGCTTCGCCTGATAACCGTTTTCTTTTAAGTATTCATCCGCATGATCAAGCTGCGTTTTTGATAGATCCAATCCCCAAAGCTCCGCCGCTTTCCTGTCTCCCAGATACTTCAAGGAATGACCGCTTCCACAGCATATCTCCAACACTTTTTTCCCTGCCACATCTTTAAAAAAATGCAGATCGTCCTCCGTGACAAACTTCACCCCGTATTCCGGCAAAGCGGTAGTGCCAAACCAAAAGTCCGCGTGTTCATTCCAATATTTTTTGTTCTGATCAATAATTTTTTCACTGTCCATAACTTTCCTCTCTTCCCGATCTTTTACGGTTTCCGTGCAAGTTCCAGGTCAATCGTGTCATATAGAGTAATCTGTCCCCCAAATCGATTGATTGCCTCCTCAATCTCTGCAAAAAACTTTTTTCTCGTCTCTTCCTCAATCACCATATGGTCGGAATAGGTTCCAAGAAGAGCGGTGTATTCTTTCGCCATAAAACTGCGCGTTCTGTGGTAAAGCCTATAAGTGATATCCGTAAATCCATACTTCTCAGCTATCTCCGCTCTTTCCTCCGCTTCTTTCTCACCGTACTCGCTGCCTTCCATAGCGTTTGGCATATACACATCATATATTTTTTGGATTGCCTGAGACATTTCCTCCCTGCTCTTGTCTTTGTATGGATGGTTTGCAAAGCGCGCAAATACACCGCCTCTTTTCAGCAGTTCAAATACTTTCGGATACCCAATTTCCTCCGGCACCCAATGAAAAGCGGAGGCTGTATAGATCAGATCATAAAACCCACTCTCACCGACAAAGTCCTCAAACTTTGATGTCACCACAGAAAACTCGGGAAATTCCTGAAACTTATAACGGCATATCTTCGAAAAATCCTCTCCGTATTCAACGGCTGTCACGCTGCATCCCGTTTTCAAAATCGGAAGCGTCGCCTGCCCGCCGCCTATTCCCACTTCCAAAGCATGGCTTGTTTGATCAATCAACCTGTACCGAAACATATCTTCATACAATTCCGGCACATATTCCGGTCTCATTTTTTCATACTGCGCCGCCACCGTGTCAAATGTCCATTCCAAACCCTTAATAATCGGCATAGCGCCCCGTCTCCCTTCTATTTTTCAGACACAAAAATATCTTATCATAAAAATCTCTATGTGACTATTCTGTCCCTCAATTGCACTCTTTTGTCCTTCAAATAATGATACTGCCTTCTTTCCATCCCACACTTTCCTGTCAACCAAAAGAAGGAGGCGTATGAATTACCATACGCCCCTCAAAATTCAGGATATACTACCCGTCCCGCCCATCAGCCTTGTCATCTCCTCGATCCGTTCAATCGGAAACGGCGACGAGGTAAGCGGCTTCATGGCTATGGACATCAGCTTCATGGGATTGTCGTCCGCCGCGATCCGGTTAGAGCTCATCTGCCCACACTGTCTGCAACGGTGTATGATCGCCCACTCGCCGTTTTTTCTGACCCAGACTGCCACAGGCTCCATATGGCCGCCGCAATCCGAAGCACGGTCTCCCGGTTCGATATCCACATGCAGGCTTGTCAGACAATTCGGACAATGATTTCTGTGTTTGCTGCCCGCGCCGTCCGGCAGTACCTGCCGTCCGCAGACCTTGCACACAAACATTTCATTGCAGGCATGACTTTTATAATATCCCTTTTCAAACGTTTTTCTTTTATTTTCCCTATTCAATTTTATTTCCTCCTGGTTGAATCAAAATTGTTCTATAGGAGGTCTGATTTTCATTTCCCTGAGAATCCGCTGTATGCTCTTTTCCGTCAGATAGTATTTCAGCGCTAGCTCCTTGGTGGACGCGCCCTCCCTGTGCTGTTCCAAAATCTGTTCGTTTCTGATTCTAAGCATCTCATTCACACCCGTAGACGAGCCCCATCTCTTTCTGCACTCTTTTTTCTTCGGCACATAGATCGCCTCACCGCTCACATACGTCTGCAGGATTTCAAGTATATTTTCCGGCAGAATTTCATCTGCCCGTTTATAGCTCATAGCTGCCTCCTAATCGTTTACTTCAGGAAACACAATGGCTATCACAATTTAAGTTTGATTTGTCATAGCCATTGCTATGATACCGTGGTCTTCTTCAACAAACACTTCACTCCTTTTCCTATACAATCAGTACGAAAAATCCATTTATCTTGGCAGTTCTCTTACATTCCTATTTTACATACCACTGTAGAAAAAAACAACCTCATAAAAAATTTCAAAAATTTTTATTCCAACAATGCCTTCGCCGCCTGATACGCCTCTACTGTCGTCCCAAGCCCCTCGCAGGCTCTCTCCAAGCTAACCTGAAAACTCTCCATGGCATGATCTACACTGGAAACCAAAGTACGGGCAGTCTCCTTCTGACCGTGCTCCATGCCCTTTTGAATGCCCCGTTTCTCTGCTCCACTTAATCGGCGGTAATAATCTTCACGGGCCTCCGATTGCATCCGTGCCTTTTCATCCGCCGTCAATTCTTTATAAGTAAATATGCACTCTCTGATGGTTTCGTCCTTTTCCGCCAACATCTGCATCTCCTCCCAAGTCTTAGCTTTGAAAAAACTTGCCCAGTAATATAAATTCGACTTTTTCTGTTCATCCGTTACTCTGTCTAGCTGATTTAATTCTAACACACGGATTGACATTTTGTCACTATATTTATGTGCGGTATCCAAGTTGTAAAAATAATAATCCAAATATAATTTTTCGGGAAATCCCTGCGGCGTAAAGTCCAGGATTCCAATATGTATCGTTTCCTTCACTTCCGTATAATCCTCGCCTTTTTCAAGTTGGTCAAACGCCCTGCACAGATAAGCCAGCGATCTCTCCGGCCAGTTTCCCTCATCAATAACCTGCATCTCAATATCCAAAATGCGGCTGTCATTCAGTTCCAGTTTTAAGTCAAGTATCATCATTTTTTCATCAATCATGCCGCCGATTTCAATGGGATTCAACACTCTGACCGCTGCTATTTCTTCCATTTTCCTGTCGGGTACTCTTCCACTGCGCATCTTTCCCCTATTTCATTGCCGTTTCTTGTCTCTTCTTTCAATACCCTTCTCTCTTTCCAGAGGTTACTATATCCCGGCAGTGCAACCTTAGAGGCAATGCAAGTCTTCCGTTTTACAAAACATTCCGCATTTTTTAGTATACGCTTGCAAATATTATAATTTTATACTATTATAATTTTATACTATTATAAAAAGGAATGAGAACCTATGTCATTAGCATTTGGAATCCTCGGATTTCTAAACTACGGCCCCATGAGCGGATACGATTTAGTCAAATCCTTTGAGTCCTCTCTGCAATTTTTCTGGCATGCCCAGAGCAGCCATATCTATCTGGAATTGAAAAAACTGGAAAATAAGGGTTATATCAGCGGCGAAACCGTGATTCAGTCAGATCGCCCGAACAAAAAGGTATTTTCTATCACCGAAACGGGAAAAAGGGCGTTTATGGACTGGCTTGCCCAAGGTGCCGGAGAAGATGCCACACAATTTAAAAGTGCTTTTCTTATGAAAATCTTTTTCGGCGGAAATATGCCTCCTGACCAAAGCGCTGAAATGCTAAGACGATTTAAAACAGACTGTGAAGCCTATCTGGAAAAAATGGATGCCGCTCCTGAAAGCATAAAATATTATGGCTCCAATAAGGAAATATATCAAATTATGTACTGGCAGTTTACGGTTGAATTCGGGCACTGCTTTATCCAAACCTGTATCGAATGGGCGGAGCGCTGTATTCAGAAATTGGAAACCCTAAACGGGCAAACCGAAAAGGAGGAATGATTATGTTTCAGCCAGATCGGAAAGAGGGATTAAACGCAAATCAGTTAAAATTGATCGCTATTGCTGCAATGACGTTGGATCATTTGACCTGGACGCTGTTTCCCGGCTATTCTACGGAATGGTTTGTGATCCTGTTTCATATCATCGGCAGGCTCACCGCCCCCATCATGTGGTTTTTTATCGCCGAGGGCTATCGCTACACCCACGATATCAAAAAGTACGCCACAAGATTATTTTTACTGGCGGCAGTCTCCCACTTTGCCTACAATTTCTGTTTCGGCATCCCCCTTATTCCTTTTCAGACAACACCGTTTAACCAGACGGGCGTCGTCTGGTCGCTGGCATGGGGGCTTGTTTTGCTGTACATACATGACCAAAAGCCGTGGAAGCCTTGGCTGAAAATCTTTATTACCATCCTTGTCTGCCTGATTACTTTCCCGTCTGATTGGAGCTGTATCGCGACAATGGCGATTTTAGCCATCGGCACAAACAGGGGAAATTTCAAAAAGCAGATGGCGCATATGATGCTGTGGACACTGATGTATGCCATTGTATACTTTATCTTTATCGACAAAATATACGCCATTGTCCAGTTAGGCACCTGCCTGACTATCCCTCTTTTAGGACTTTATAACGGGAAAAGGGGTTCCATGAAAGGAATCGGAAAACTGTTTTATATTTATTATCCGTTACATCTCTTTGCGTGCGGTATCATCCGCGTCCTGTTGTGGGGCGCAGGCTTTTCCACGGGAACGGCGAACTTTTAAACCACCCTACGGGGCAGATTCTTGCGAAAGTCCATTCTTCTCCCCCGCCTCTCAGCGTTACTTCACTCTTCTGGCAACAATTTTGTTGGAGGCATGTAAATGCTTGGGGACATTCGGATGTTCATCCTCGAACACATAGGACTTAAACTGTAAGACCTCCCAATCGGCATACAATTCTTTGATTTCCTCATCTTTTGCCAAACCGACTGCGAATGGCGCAATATCCTCTGATGCCGGTACGGTATCTGTAAAAATCTGCATAATATGAATGCCGCCTGTATTGGTATGCGCCTTTGCATTGACAAGAAACTGTTTCCAGTCATTTTTACTGACAAAATGCAGGGTCCCGAAACAGAGAATCAGATCGTAATTTTGTGTAAATTGATAGGCTGTCAGATCCGCCGTAAACGCGTTTACTTTTGCATGAACTGTTTCACTCTTGCGCTTCAACTTTGCAATCCCGTGTTCCGACAGATCAAAGGCATCCACGCAGTGCCCCTGTTTGGCTAAATAGATGGCATTTTGCCCTTCTCCGCACCCTGCCTCCAATACGTTTGCCTGCTTGGGCAGCAGGTGTTCAAATTCAGTAACCGCAGCGTTTGGCTCTTCGGAAAATGCTGTCACATCATCCTCCTGATACGCCCTTTCCCAAAAGGGAACTAAATTTTTATTCTGGCCACTCATCGTAGTGTCACTCCTCCTCCCAATATACCTGCCAATACTCTCGAGGTGCAGAATAAATCGTGTACTGCGTTCCATCCTCCAAGTCGATCACCCGATAATAGCAATAGTCATCGTCCGTCATGTCGCTCCCATTCCAGTTCCACTGCTGTTCATAAAGCAGCAGATAGTTTTCATCCGGCGAAAAAATTAACTTCTCCCCGTGGTACATCACGTCAATTTTCTTCTGAATCTCACCCTCCGCATTTCCCAGAAATACCGCATTTTCCTCCCAGTCGTACCACGCAACCAATTCACCAGATGCTGTGACATCGTAAACACTTGTATCTAGCCACGAAACTGGCGGCTTTTCCTCCTCCGGGCTTTCCTCACACCGGCCCACAGACTTAAGTCCCAAGGCATATCTCTTGTACACTTTGCCGCTCCAAGCATCCCGAAATCTGATTTGCCCTGCCGCCTGCACTTTTCGGTATTCCTGAGAAAAATTCAGATGCAGGGACATCCTGAGAAAGGCGGCAAGCAAAAGGCCTGCCATTATTATTGCAATCAATACAATGAGCAATGATGGCAAGCCTACAAGCAACAGGCCTATTTTTATGATGACCGATTTCTTGTTTTTTTGAAAAATCATGCAGATCTCCGTCTCATTTTATACTGTGACGTTTCCCGCCAACACGTTCTTATAATCCTCCAGATTCTTCGCTAAAAGTGTGGGCGTATCCAGATTGTACGGACAATGCCCCTTACACTGATTACAGTGCAGGCATTCTTCAATCTTCCCCATCTTCTCCTGCCATTCCTCGCCCAGATATCCCGCCGAAGGCGCCCGGCGAAGAAGCAGTGACATTCTTGCACACGTAT
>CAMXPV010000075.1 GCA_947245585.1 uncultured Lachnospiraceae bacterium
CGGTCTGTCTGAATGTCGTTTTTCTGTCCCTGCCCCCATCTCAGGCGGCGTTGTTTCACTCACTCTCCGAAAAAAGAGGTTATCGCAAAATCATATCCCATCCAGCCGGTCATTTAGTTGTAGCCGGCATTTGGGCAGCAAAAAAAGCCGGCACATCAATGTGTACCGACCAATACAAAAGGATAGACTTATCCCTTGCGGTTTTGGTTTCACAATGATGTAACCGGCTTTGAGATTCAAAGTCGAAACTGTCTGTTACGCTTGACCTCCGCCGACAGTTCAAGGCGGCAATGGCAACGGCGGTATTTCTTTTTCGCATACCGCAGGCGTGTACGGCGTAAAGCCGTACTCCCAAATTCTGTGAGGATATGTAATTGGTTGTGGTTCTCATAAAAGAGTATTTTATTGTACTGAATGAAATAAGTGTTTGTCAATACTTTCCAAAAAGTTTTTGAATAATTTTTTCAGAAGGTGGGAATACTATATAGTTTAGGCATAAGAAAGAGCCAAC
Organism: uncultured Lachnospiraceae bacterium; assembly: GCA_947245585.1. Lineage (GTDB taxonomy): Bacteria > Bacillota > Clostridia > Lachnospirales > Lachnospiraceae > UBA3282. The sequence continues at coordinate 512 of CAMXPV010000075.1, forward strand.
GAACGATTCATTCAACTCGTTTATTGGCTCTGCGTATTATGTGTTTTCCTTTCTGATGACGGTTACTTGGAATTTTTTTGCTTCTATCAATGTTTCTTGTTTACACTTCGGACAATAGAGAGGGTAGTTCTTCAAAATAGTATCCTCTCCAATCCTATCACGGGTTTTAGCTCCGCAAACAGGACAATGTACCCATTCAGTTCTCATAAACCATTTCTCCTCCCTATCTTAACAAAGGCATATTTCCTGTCAACTTGTTAATCTGCTTTTTATTGCCGCAAATTGCGATGCCAATATAATTCAATTTAACCTCTGAGGTGTTCGTCATTTTACCGATGATCTCATCGTAAGTTTTACACCCTTATGCCAAATCAGAAAAATCAACAACATGCCGTTTTTTATATGGTGGACTTTAAGTTCAATCGTTCACTTTTAAAATACTACGAAATATTTTTGAAGATTTCATAAAGATTTGCAAAAATAATGAGCGATGTTTCCTATCGCCCATTAAATCCTAATATGGAATTTTTATTATAACCTCTGCACCGCCTGTTTTATCGGAATTTTTAAGAGCAAGTTCCCCCTTGTGTTGCTTTACAATGCTGCTTGTGATATAAAGCCCCATGCCAAAGTGCATATTAGAGCTTCGGCTGATGTCGCCCATAAAAAACTGCTCCCTTGCATGATGCAAATCCTCATTTGTAAAACCAGTTCCCTCATCTATTATGGCGATTTGTAGAAAATCGTCTGGCTTTTGCACCTCTACATAGATTGTCCCTTTTGGTGGAGAGTAATCTATCGCATTGCCTATCACATTCATAATTGCCCGTTCCAGTAGTAATTTATCCGCTTTGAAAGTTCCTAAATTTTCCCCTGTTTCCATGTGTAAACAAATTTCTTTTGTAAGGCATAATGAATTTGCCTGCGCTTCAATCTGTTGCATATAATCAGCTATATCAAATTCTTCCAAATTGAGATGATACCCGGCTACTGTCCGGGATATATCAATCAGCGTCCTGATATAAACGCCCATCTGCCCGGAACTTTCTATAATATACCCCGCATATAACCGCTGTTCGTCGTCAAGCTCTGTTTCGCTTATCAAGTCGATATTTCCTTGAATGACAGTTAAAGGCGTTTTCAAATCGTGGGCAAGCGCCGCTATCTGCTCTTTTTGTAATTGTTCCGCACTCCATTGTTTCTCTAAAGATGATTTCAAATTATTTTTCATATCAGAGAAAGAACATAACACATCTTCAAATTCTTTGATTTTTGAGTGTCCCACCTCAAAATCAAGATTTTGTTCTGCCACTTTTTCTGTTGCTTCAAAAAGTGGGGAGAGCTGCGCCCTCATATTTTTTGCAAATTTCGCTGTTAATATCACGCAGACCGCGATACAGTTTATCCCCATGAGGATATATAGCAGAATTTCCGGTGAGGGAAAATGATTATAGAACCATTCATTTATAAACTGTGAGCCAATGTAATATTGAAGCACCACATATTCATTTTCACGGTTAACAAACAGATACTGCTTGTTGAGGTTTTCGTTTATCTTTCCAGACAGGGCATACTCCATAGCCCTGTCTAAATCTTCGCCCTCTAAAGACGTTTCCCGCATTTGATAATTCTTATCCAGTATGAGGTATTTGCACCCCATAGGAAGCTGTACATCTGTTAAATCCGGCGTTGCAGCAATAATTGGAACAAGATTTTTTGCGCTGCGTTCTGAATAATCCGCATAAGTAATAAAGCCCATTCTGGTTCCGGCTAGGATAAGGCTAAATGGAATAGCTACCGAAACCATTAGCCCAATCAGCAGCATACATAAAAATTTCCAAAAAGACGCTTTCAATGATGTTGGCTTTTTTATTCCCATTTGTACCCTATCCCCCAAACTGTCGCTATCGGCTGAATATCCAATTTGCTTAATTTCGCCCGGATATTTTTGATATGGGTGGAAATGGTAGAATTATCGCTGTCGCCCTCCAAGCCCAAAACTGCTTCATAAATCTGTTCTTTTGAAAATACCTGTCCTTTATTTCTTGCAAGGTATTCACAAATCAGATATTCGCTTTTTGTTAGGGGAATGGGTGTATCATCTACCCGCAGCTCCTTTGCGGACAAATCAATTTTTATCCGTTCAAAGGTAAGGGCGGCATGCCGTTCCCTGTGTTCCCGGCGTAAGTGGGCATTTACCCTTGCCCGCAGCTCCGCAATGCGGAATGGTTTTGTCAGATAGTCGTCTGCCCCCAAGCCAAGCCCGAATGTAATATCATTTTCCATTGTCTTAGCTGTCAAAAAGAGAATAGGGCAGTCCACCAATGAACGGATTTTATTGCAATAAGAAAATCCGTCCATATCCGGCATCATAATATCCAGTATAATCAAATCGTATCTGTTCAGCTTATCAAGCGGAACCTGTGCGGCAGACGTATAGGCAGTAATGAAATGTCCGTCTTTTTGCAGCCCATTTTTCACAAGCTCTAAAATAGGCCGTTCATCATCAACCATAAGGATTGCTGCCATAGTGTCGCCTCCTTTCGTTGCTCTTTTCGTATTATAGCATAATCCGCAAGGGCAGAAAAGCGGTCATTTCTGCTCTGCAATATAGTAGCGGTTATTTATTTTTACCGCAACCGCTTCTGTCTTATCCGTATCGTAAATCTCGTAAACATCTGCGTAAAACCATTGTTCCCGCCCCTGTCCGGCGTTTTTTCCGTCCCAGTCAATCTTGTTCAAATCTTCTTTGGACAAAGGGCGTTTCGTTTCCGTATCGAATGTAACGCTTTCCGCAATAATATCAATCCAGCTTCCCAATTCATCATTTGATACGGTATCAGAGGTTACTTGATAAATAATCCCGTCACAAAGGAGCTGCGTTGCATTTTCGGGATTGATTTCAAACTTTCCACTCATAGACTGCTCTGTGTCCTTGAAGTCAAAGACCGTATCTGTGTCTTTGATATTTTCTTTTCTAACAGCTTTGTGATACCCTCCGTTTACATCTACAATCAGATAATCGTCAGCGTTGGGGGCTGCGTACACATTCAAGAATGGGATAATATAAGCAGCTTCCGGGGCTTTATCCGCTAAATCTGCCAACGTCCGAAAGGTAGCGGCTTCTATGTTTTCCTGAAGCAATACTTTTCCTGTTTCGTCTACCGCTGCAAGCTGCCGGATATATCCAGTCCATTCCCCAAGCCCGCCATTAGAAACGGTGTCCTCCAAAATCGTATAGTCGTTTCCCTTAAAGGAGAATTGCGTCACATTCTCTGCGTCCAGATAGCATTGCTCTTTATCACTGGAATATTCCTTGATTTTTTCCTGTAAAGAACAGCCCGCAAGAGAAAAGCATACAACAAAAGCAAATAGCAAGACGATAACCATTTTTCTGTTTTTATTCATAATTTTTCCGTCCTTCCCAATGAGAAAACCATAATAAGGTCAGCAACAAGCCGCCTGTTGTTAATGCTGCAATCCATATTTTTTCCGTTCCATAGTTGAAAATTTGTCGGCCCAAAATATCCTTTACCCAATTCATAGACCATGAAAAGGGAATATACCTTGCTATGCCTTTCAGTTCGATATTGCTATACAAGATACATTGCAGACTTTCAAATACGCCCCAAAACAGGGATAACCCTAATCCAAATTTGAAGCTGAGGAACAGGTGCAGGATGTATATTATCAAATTACAAAATGCCATCCCGACGGCGGCTCCAATCAGCATTCTGAGCGGTACTGTATCAGCCATTCCCAAAAGATGTATGCCAATCACAAATAACAGGAACAGAAAGAACAATGCAAATACCCCCGAACCATAAAGATAAGTTAATTTTGCAAGCATATTTTTGTGTCGGTTCGGTACAGCAAGCAGCGTTTGGAAGTGTGAAGCCTTTTCTTCCAGTGCAACATTAAGGCCGACAATAACGCTTATCAACAATGGGAAAAACGTTGTCGTAATTTCCAATATCATTCTGAGCTTTTTACTATCTGCTGTGCTGCCATACTGGGAATAGTAAGCAAGAAATAACAATGCCCCAATAGCAGGTATACAAAAATGGATAGCCCAAAACGGTGTATGCTTTGTTTTTACCTGTTCAGAACGAACCGCATAAATAAAACCCATTTCCGTCTACCTCCCTTTGGAAAAATCCTTTGCGTCGGCATAGGACAAAATAAGGAACAAGAGTATTGACAACGCAATGGAAATTATAATGGATATAGAAAATCCACAATTCCCCGCATAAGTCCCGTTTATTTCAATTCCCATAAGCGGCTCTGCCAGTTTTGCCGCCCAACAATACGGTACAAACCACCATGCTATTGTATTTCCTAATGCAGTAGCAGTAGATAGAACAATTCCAAGTATTGTATTTAACACAATCAGCACAAACATTCCCGTTTTGCGTGCTAAGTACAGGCACAAAGGGATTTGCCAGACAGACGCAAGGACAATCCCGATACTTCCTACAATGCTGTGTAAAAGAGAATATACTGCCGTTGCCGGAGCAATGATATTACTGATAGAAATAAGCAATGCTAAAAATATCGCTGAAACAAGCAGTTTTTCGACTAAGATAATGCCCTTGGCAAATTCAAATCTTGAAAGGTTTACAGGCATAGAAAATACCGAATAGTATTTCCCGGCGTTTTCTTCTTTTCTGTGTGACAAAGAACACAAAATTGCGATTGCTCCCGGAAGCAGGAACGCATACCACCAGTAAAGCGTCATGTACTGATATCCCATAAATCCACCCATAAGCCACGCAAAAATAGCTGTGATTAGCGGAACAATGAAAATCAGTTTGTTCGATATTGTCCTCTTGAATTTCAAATGTTCTGATTTCAGATAGTCCATGCCTTAACCCTCCCTGTGATTGTTTTTTGCAACGTCCATAAAAAGCTGTTCCAAATTTTCGTTTGTGTTCAATTTTCCCTCATATCCAAGAACGCCACCCGCGATAATGCCGATATGGTCGGCTATCTGCTGCACTTCTGAAAGAATGTGGCTGGACAGGATAACCGTAATACCTTTCGCCGGAAAAGAACGGATAAGCTCTCTAAGTTCTTCAATCCCAATCGGGTCAAGCCCGTTGGTTGGTTCATCAAGTATGAGCAGTTTCGGGTTGTTCAGTAATGCAACCGCAATTCCAAGACGCTGTTTCATACCAAGAGAAAACTGTCCGGCTCGTTTCCTGCCTGTTTCCGTCAGCCGGACGATTTGCAGCGCTTCGTCAATCCGCTTATCTGTCAGTCCTAAAATAGTAGTCCTTACTTTCAGATTTTCATAGGCGGTCAAATTTTCATAAAGCGGCGGCATTTCAATCAACGCTCCGATATGGTTTAAGTCGCTGCGTTTCCATGCGTGACCGTCAAATTCGATATTCCCAGAGGTCGGTTTCAAAATGCCCGTAATCATTTTGAGCGTCGTAGATTTCCCGGCACCGTTCGGTCCCAATAATCCATAGACGGAGTTTCTTTCAATGTTCAGCGATATGTTGTTTACCGCTGTTTGCCCGCTGAAAGATTTGCAGAGGTTTGTTGTTTTCAAAATCATTTCCATAGTCTGTACTGTCCTTTCTTTTGATTATGGAAAAAGAATAGCTGATGTTTTTGAAGATTTCATAAAGATAAGGAATCTTTTTAAAATCCTGATTAACGTCTGCCATATCAGTATAAGGTAAATGGGAGAAGCTAATTTTGCTTTATCGGGTTATCTTTTTCGGGCATCGGCAAGTTTAACAGCTCCTTTTGGTATGAGCCATGCCCGATTGATATTCAATATGCCCTCAATCCGATTTTCCTTACAGAGCCTTTGTGCCCGCCTTACCGATATTCCCCAAAGCTCCGCTGCGTCCTGTGCCGTCATATACTCAAACATTTCTGTTCTCCTCAAATTGCACGGTATCTACCATAGCCGTTTGAACAAACATATCAATTCATAAAACGCAAATTTTTATCCCCCAAAAAAGAAAAACGACAGAGCTTTACACCCTGTCGCTACTCCGTTATGTGTATAAGATTTCTTCCTCCACAATCTCCCTTGCACAAGCCCTTATGTTACCCAGCCGCCCTGTCCATTCTAAGGCGTTTTCTTCTTTTAGGCGTTCCGTTATGCCCTGTGCCTGTTTCATTCCCTCTATGAGCCGTTCAAAGCGTTCCTGCGCCTGCCTGTCAATATCGGCAAGGTAAGTATTCAGTCTGCCGCTTGTAAGAAGATTGGTGTATGTAACTTTGCGGTACTGCTTCAGATAGTCCAGATGCCGCTGTCCCCATGTGCCTATCGGCTGTTCTTCTTCGGTGGGTAAAGTTATACACGGTATTAGATAATCTCCTTGCCGTTCGTATTTGCCATCCAGTTCCTCAAAAATCGTCTTTGCCATTGTCTGTTACCTCCACATTCTTTTTTTATTTTAAATGTCCGCAAAATCTGTCCTACATCCTTCGCCTAAAGTGTAGCAAAGGATTTTCCACTTTGCGAATGTGCGATTTTATTTTTGGTAATCGAGTAGGAGGAATTTCTCTCAATTGAGAAATTCCGACCTCTCACACCACCGTGCGTACCGTTCGGTACACGGCGGTTCAATCAACTTA
>CAMXPV010000076.1 GCA_947245585.1 uncultured Lachnospiraceae bacterium
ACCCCTTCATTCTCCGCCTACAGACCCTTATATTAATTATTTATACTCCCCTCAACAGGCCGCTTATCACAGATAGACGGCCTGTTGTCTTTATCTTCGCCCTTTGAAAAAATTGACCAAAAGCAAAACAATCAAAACAGGAATGATAATCGGCGCAAGAAAAGAGATCACCGAAAAGACCACACCGATAATCAACAGCAGCACGACCACTACGATCAGCCCAATCAGCCAACCGGGCACACGAACCGTGCCTTTTTCCCTCTCCTGCTCTCCGTAGACACTTCCCGGAGTCTCCTCATCATAATTCTGGTTTGTACCCTCGTTCTGGCCGGCGCGCTTGTTGGCTTCAATAATGCTCTTTGCCAAAAGTCTGGGATCGCCCAGACTCCCGAGCACCTCCTCCTCGCTCCTGCCCTTTCTGATCTCAACATCAATGTATTCCCGATAATACTGCACGTTCTCCGCCACCGCCGCACTCGAAAGACCCCCTGAAAGCGCGTGCTGCAGCTTATCCGTAAACTCTATCCGATCCATGCTTCCTTCCTTTTTCTGTCATATTTCCGTACAAAGTTCCCATGAAACCGTACCTCACATGGTCTGATCCATACCCTTCCAGTCGCTCATTTTTTTTGTATAGGATTCCGGATTTTGCAGCATTTTAGCCATCATCATAAAACTTCGCAGCACCATGTCTTCTTTGTTGCAGTCCGCCGTATTCTTCCCTCTGTCCATGCGCAGATTATCCTGTTCTATCTGCCATACGTAGCAATCCGTCAGAGAGTAAGCGCCGCATTTCGGAAAATCCGGCAGTCCGTGATGTTCCAGATAATAGACAAAGGCCTCATAGAGTTCCTGGTTCGTCAAAAACTCGCGCCACATATCCTGCTGCCAATCCCCGGACTTCCCGGCGAACTCGCACAGTCTCATAAGACCATCATATGCCTTTAATCTGCTTTGGTCAAATAAAATCGGCGCAGACATCATTCTTTCCCCCTGATTTCTGATACGGAATTGCCCTCAAACACATGTCCTTCCACCACGATCGTCTCAACTAACGTGGTTTTCGGATGCTCGATCAGACTGATCAGCTTTTCGCCCACCTGCCGTCCCAACTCCGCCGTGTCCTGACGCAGCGTGGTCAGTGTGGGCTCGATATGTCTGGCAATCCTGATGCCGTCATAGCCCGCAATTGAAATGTCGTCCGGCACCCGCATTCCCCGTTCCTGTATCGCATTGAAACCGCCAAAGGCGGAAAAATCATCCGGATAGAGAATACAGGTGGGCGGCGTTTCCAAATCAAGCAGGCTCATGGTCTCCCGATGCGCCACCTTCGTGTCACGGTAGGGCGACATGCGGATATATTCATCCGGTATCGTCAGGCCAAGCTGTCCCGCCGTCCGATAAAAGGAAGAAAGCCTGCTCTGAGTCACCGCCGAGTCGGCCCCATGGATATAGGCTATCCTGCGATGCCCTTTTTTATAAATATAGGTCAGCAAATCCTGCATCCCCTGTACATTATTGGACATAACCGCACTGACATTATTAAACAGATGATCCAACGTAACCGCCGGAATCCCGCTCATCACAAGCTGTAAAATTTCCGGTGAATAGAAGTCCGTACAGACTATGGCAACGCCGTCAAATCCCCTCGATTTACAATGCTCCAGATAGCTCATCGCTCCCGCGCGGCGTTTGCTGGTATTGACAAAGGTAATATCATAGCCCTTTTCCTCTACGGTATTCTTTAGACTGTCGAGGACAAAGGCATAATAATCGTGCGTCAGGCCGCTGTAATCCTCATGGTTGAAGAGAACGCCCACATTATAGCTGCGGTTCGTCTTGAGCATCTTGGCCGCCGTGTTGGGAAAATATCCCATCTCCTCGGCCGTCCGGCGTATCCGCCTCTTTGTCTCTTTCCCGATATCATTATGGTCGTTCAACGCCTTGCTGACAGTAGCCACAGATACGCCGCAAACCGCTGAAATATCTTTCATTGATACCATATTCTATTCCTCTCTGTTGGCGCTGCCATCGCTAGCCCGCTTGTGTCACATATCGCTTAATCGTTTTCGTATTTTCATTGTACAACACAATTCCCCACAATGCAATGTATTTTGGAATTTCATTGTACTTTCAAAGGAAAATATATATTTATTGCTTTTTTTTTATTTCTTCTGTATAATTTGTTTATCTGGACGAAATCGTATTTACTTAATCGTTTACTTTCTTAAGTTTTACGACGATTCCATGGAGTGTAGCACGATAACATCATTTAAAAGGAGAATGGAGCTATGAAATTTGGTTACTTCGATGACACCAACCGCGAGTACGTCATCACCACACCCCGGACACCCTTGCCCTGGATCAACTACTTAGGCTGTAAAGAATTCTTTACACTGATCTCCAACACCTGCGGCGGCTATACCTTCTACAAGGACGCGAAACTCCTTCGCATGACCCGCTACCGCTATAACGATGTCCCAGGCGACATCAACGGAAAATATTTTTATATTAAAGAGGACGGCAGTATCTGGAATCCGGGTTGGAAACCGACCCAGACAGAGCTTGACAGCTACGAATGCCGTCACGGAATCGGCTACAGCCGTTTCACCGGTGCAAAAAATAAACTCGAGGCCTCTGTCCTCACCTTTATCCCTATGGATGACAACTGCGAGATCAGTCAGGTAAAGCTGACCAACCAAAGCGACAGCGAAAAGACTGTCTCTCTCTTCTCCTATGTGGAATGGTGTCTCTGGAATGCGGATGACGACTCCCGCAATTTCCAGCGCAACTTAAATACCGGGGAAGTGGAAGTGACCGGCTCCACCATCTATCACAAGACCGAATACAGAGAGCGCCGGAATCACTACGCCGTTTACTCTGTCAATACGCCTGTGGACGGATTCGACACAAGCCGCGACGCTTTTCTCGGCGCATACCGCGGCGCGGCAAACCCGGAAGCTGTTGAAAAGGGCAAGGCCACAAACTCCATGGCGAGCGGTTGGTCTCCCATCGCTTCCCATCAGATCAATATGACCTTAAAGCCCGGCGAGACCAGGAGCTTTGTCTTTGTGCTTGGCTACATAGAAAATCCCGAAGACCAGAAGTGGGAATCCCCCGGCATCATCAACAAGAAGCCGGCCGAGTCAATGCTTGCCAAATACCAGACCGACGCGGACGTGGACAAGGCTTTCGCGCAGTTAAACGCGTACTGGAATGACCTCCTGTCCAAGTACACCGTAAAATCTTCCAACGATAAAGTTGACCGCATGGTCAATATCTGGAACCAGTATCAGTGTATGGTGACGTTCAACATGTCCCGTTCCGCTTCCTACTACGAATCCGGCATCGGGCGCGGCATGGGCTTCCGCGATTCCTGTCAGGATCTTTTGGGCTTCGTGCACCTGATCCCTGACCGGGCAAGAGAGCGCATCATCGACATTGCCTCCACCCAGTTTGAGGACGGCAGCGCCTACCATCAGTACCAGCCTCTGACCAAGAAGGGCAACTCCGACATCGGCAGCGGCTTCAACGACGACCCTCTGTGGCTGATTGCGGGAACTTCCGCTTATGTGCGCGAGAGCGGCGACACCACGATCCTCACGGAGATGGTTCCCTTTGATAACGATACCGCCAAGGCGCAGCCGCTGATGACGCACCTGAAACGCTCTTTCGACTACATTGTGAACCACAAGGGCCCCCATGCCCTGCCGTTAATCGGCCGCGCCGACTGGAACGACTGCCTGAACTTAAACTGCTTCTCGGAACATCCGGGCGAATCCTTCCAGACCTTCGGCCCTTCCGAGGGGCCGGTTGCGGAATCCGTATTCATTGCCGGCATGTTCGTCAAATACGGCGAGGAGTACGCGCAGCTGTGTGAACTCATGGGCGACCAAAAGGAAGCTGACTACGCCCGCGCCGAGGTAGCGAAAATGTACGATGCCGTATTAAAGGACGGTTGGGACGGCGACTGGTTTGTCCGCGCCTACGACGCTTACGGCAAAAAAATTGGCTCCAAAGAATGTGAGGAAGGCCAGATCTACATTGAGTCCAACGGGTTCTGCCCCCTTGCCGGTATCGGCGTAAAGGAAGGTCTTGCCAAGAAAGCCCTCGACTCCGTGAAGGAAAAACTGGACACCAAATACGGCGTGATGATTTTACAACCGCCCTACACCAAGTATCATCTGGAACTGGGCGAAATCTCCTCCTATCCGCCGGGATATAAAGAAAATGCGGGTATTTTCTGCCACAACAATCCCTGGGTTTCCATCGCCGAAACCGTCATCGGCCGGGGCGACAGAGCCTTTGAGATTTACCAGAAGACCTGCCCTGCCTACGTGGAAGAGTTTAGCGAGGTTCATCGCACCGAGCCCTATGTATACTCTCAGATGGTGGCCGGCGCCGATGCCAAGTTCCATGGGGAAGCAAAGAACAGCTGGCTGACCGGCACGGCGGCCTGGACCTTTGTCAACGTGTCCCAACACATTCTGGGCGTATACCCCACCCACAAGGGCTTAAGCATCGATCCCTGCGTGCCTAAGGGTTTTGGCGACTTTACCCTGACCCGTAAATTCCGGGAAGGGACTTACCATATCAAGGTTACAAACCCGGATAACGTGGAAAAGGGCGTTAAGTCCCTCACTGTGGATGGACAGGCCGTGGAGGGCTGCATCGTTCCCTATGCAGCGGGTAAGACAGAGTATGATGTAGAGGTAATAATGGGTTAAAGCACATATGAGGAATCCGCATACATCATCTTGTATGCGGATTTTTTATGACCACTAGTTTTCCAAAAGGTCTTGTTTTCTTTCAAAGTTTGTGACAAAATAAGTCTTACCAACTCTTACCCTCGGGTATAGTTTGAAAGAAAAACAAACAAAAAGCAACAAGAAACATCGAAAAAGGATTTTGAGGAACTAGCAATGAGTCAGTACATGTCTATCGGAAAAGTATCGAAGTTAAAGAACGTCAGCATTAAGTCCCTGCGTTACTACGACCAGATCGGTATCCTGAAACCGGCCTTTGTAAACACGGAGACGAACTACCGCTACTATACGAACGAGCAGCTCTATCTTCTGGATGCCATCACCGTCTGCATCAAGCTGGGGATTCCTTTGAAAGATCTCAACAACTATGTGGAGAATTCTTCCATCAATCTCCAGAAGCTTCTCTACGACGGCAAGATTCTGGCAGAGCAGAAGATTATGGACATTCACAACTGTCTGGCAACCCTGCAGGAGACCCTGCAGAATATGGCCAGCCCCGTGACCGGCCTTGCCAAAATTCCGGAGAGCCGAAACGGTGTCCTTTTGCCCGACGGTTTTTACCACAACGAAATCGTGGCACGCAACATGCTGACAGTGCCTCTGGAAGACATGGACGTTCCCAAGTATTACGGCCAACATATCCTGAAACTTTTTGTCACTGCCCAGCAAATGGGCACGGTAGTGGCTTACCCTTCCGGTGTGCTGCACGAATACAAAAACGGCAAATACCAACGGCATATGTTCCTCACAATTACCGGGGACATGCCTGCTTTGGAAAACGCGGACCAGACTGTCCGCACCATAAAAGAGGGCAATTTCGCCTGCCGGAGAATCTCTTCTCACGTGTCAGACTTTGAGACGATTCGTCAGGAAATGAAAGAAGTGATCAAGAGCGATGACTTCTGCGTCATCGAGACGGACACGCTTTCCGAAAAGAATAAAAAAGACGGATACCCGTTTGAGCTTGAGTATCCGTTGTCCTCCTAACCTAGCCCCTTTTTAATTTATATAAAAGTTCTTCATATGGAACGCCGTCCGTGGACGGCGTTTTCCATTCCGCCGCCTTCTCAATGCACTGCTTTACAAAAGATGCCGCCTTCTTCACCGACCTGTCGAAGGGAACCCCGTTTACGGCATCCGCCGCAATGACAGCGGCAAACACATCCCCTGTGCCGCAGCGCTCCGAATCCGCCTTGTGAATGCGGCTGAATCTGGCTTTCGGCTCTCCATCTCCGGTATTCACATATACGTAATTGGCTATAAAGTCTCCCTGCACAATTCCCGTAATTACCACCTTGGAAGGTCCCATGGCAGAAAGCCCTTCAGCCATCTCCTGCAGCTCCTTCCTTTTCCAACCTCGATCTCTGTAGGGAATGCCCAGAAGATAGCAGGCTTCCGTTAAATTGGGCGTGATAATGTCCGCCAACTCCACCAATTTCCTAAGTTCCGTGCATAACTCTGCCGTATAGGCAGAGTATAATCTGCCATGATCTCCCATCACCGGGTCCACCAACACCAGGGTATTCTCTCCGGAAAATTCACGGATAAACCGTTTGACTATGGCAATCTGCCTGACGGAGCCCAGATAACCCGTGGCAATGCCGTCAAAGCTGAGTCCCAACTTCTTCCAGTTCTCGATATACGCCTCCATCCGGTCCGTATAATCATCCATAAAAAAATGGGGAAAAGCCGTGTTATTGGAAAAAATGGATGTGGGGAGCGGACAAGCCTGCACCCCCATATAAGAAATAATCGGAAGAAGCACCGTCATGGCGCATCTTCCGTATCCCGCAATATCATTGATCACCGCTATTTTTTTCTGCATCGGTC
>CAMXPV010000077.1 GCA_947245585.1 uncultured Lachnospiraceae bacterium
GGTTTTAATTCCCGGCGTATTAAATGTTGGCGATATAGACAAAACCGAAGGCTGCCAAAAAGCGGCTGATTTAGCCAATGCAATTTAAGAAGGTAAGTATGAGCAAAACAAGGACACCGAGGGCAACATGAAACGGCGGCTTATCGCTGCCCTGTTCCAGTCCCGCTTTGATGAACAACCATACCCCAAAAATGAATAACCGCCGCCACATAGAACGGCACACCAAGACAGGAAAGCCTAAAAAGGTTTCCTGTTTTTTTGTGTTCATTTTTGGCATTTTTAAAAAACCGTCGTATTGCCCCACGTTAAGAGACCGCCAGCACCACACTATTCTGGTATAAATCCCGCATTTCCAAATCGAAATGGAAAAACCATAAAATAAATGTTATAATTTGAAAATCTCTGGAATGGGTTAAATCTGAAACGGAGATAATTGCGGTTTTTTCCCTAATGTCGCCATATTGAGCGCAAATGTAAAGATATGTTGATAGAAAAAATAACTAAAATCATTTAGAATCACGATTAAGGAGGACAACGAAAATGAAAATTGGAAATAAACTCAACCAATTAAGAAAACTTTCAGGAATGACACAGGAACAATTAGCTGAGAAAATTGACGTGTCCAGACAGACAATTTCCAAATGGGAGTCAGACAGCACCTCTCCCGATTTAGAAAGTATCGTTAAAATAAGCAGGATTTTTCATGTGTCATTAGATGATTTGCTTAAGGAGGCGGAAACAAGTGTGACAAACAGAAATGATGAACAGATTACTTTAGAAGATTTGATGAAAATAAATCTTCATAACAGAAAAATGACGCTGTTACTCATTGGCGGATTGATTTTTGTTATGGTCAGCGTATTAAATTTTGCCTATGTGATTGCGTTACAAAGCACAACGCTCAGTACCCAGTATATGCTGTACCGATATATTGCAACAGGGCAATATGCAGACGCTCCCGTTGATTATATGCGATTAATGATTCCGTCTATGATTACCGGTGCAATCGGACTGGTACTGTTTGTAAGTTATGTCATTGAAAATAGAAAAAAAGGAGACTGAAAAATATGTATAAGACAAAAAAGGTTGTTTCATGTTTCGTTTTATGTGTGCTCATCTTTTCGCTATGTGCCTGTGGGAAAGAAAGTAAAGATAACGCTGACATTTACGGGGAAACCATTGGAGGATTGGAGGACAATGAGCTTTTTGTAACGATTGATACGAATGCCCCTTTGCCGGTTTTACTTGTTACATCACAGGTGTATGATGAAGGGACAGGAAAACAGGCGGCACTTGATTGTGATGTATATTATTTGGTAGACAAAGAAGTTAAAAACATAGGATCGATAGAGAGTATGGGAACGGCATATCCTATATCCTATGATGAAACAGGCATCTATACGGCTTCCGGTCACGCTATGCAGCGTTTTGAGGTTGAGAAATCCGGTACACTTAAGTTGGCAGAAGTAATTAACGAACAATTTGATGAAAACGGAAACGCTGCTTATACCATGACAAAGGAAAATGAAACAAAAACAATTTCAGAAGAAGATTATTATGCCGCATTTGAGAAATACAGCAATGCTACAATTGTAAGTTTTGCTTATGGTGCATCAGACGCAGCAAGATAATTCTTTTACAAATGATTTACAGATACGAATGGCACAGAATAAAGAGCAACAGCCCCAATCATTATCGCTTGCCAGTTAAAAACTGAATAGCCGCCGCTATATAGAATGGCACACCAAGACAGGAAATTGACAAAAAATTTCCTGTTTTTTTGCTCCCATTTTTGGCATTTTTAAAAATCGCCAGTGCTGGTCTGAAAATTGTAGTGGATAATGAGGCTTCTGGAAGAGATGCAAGATATTCTTTCACTCACCCATAGTAGCTTCTTAGAAACATGTTGGCACCCGTTTCATTGCTATCAATGACGGCGTAGACTTCGCTCATTTTATCCAAAAACAATTTAGCATATTGGATAAGCTGTATCTAATATGCTGTTATGAGTAGGTTGTAGAACATTGTTTGAACTGATTATATGCAGGAGGGACAGCCGATTGAAAAATGACAAGCAGGAAACTACACGCTATACCATTGAAAGAGAATTTTTAGCCAAGATCACTGTCGCAGAGCTTGTAAACCGTATTATTCAGACCCATGTAAAAGAACAAGCTGAAAAAGATGTTGTTTCACCGTGAAAAAGCAATAGAAAATTCGCTTCTTTGTAGTAAAATACGATCAAGGGAAGCGGTTGAAAGGTAAAAGATTATGAGAAAACATATACTTTTCAACGTGGCTGAATATATTAGGTTATCAAGAGAGGACGGCGATAAGGCAGAGAGTGACAGTATTGGAAATCAGAGGAAACTGATTACAGATTACTTAAAAGACAAGGACGACTTTGTTTTGTATGACACCTACATTGATGACGGCTTTACGGGAACAAATTTTAAGCGTCCGTCATTTAAGAGAATGATTGCAGACATAGAAGCCGGAAAAGTGAATTGTGTCATTGTGAAAGACCTTTCGCGGTTCGGACGTGATTACATTGACACAGGAAAATATTTGGAACGCTATTTCCCGGATCACGAAGTGCGTTTCATTTCCATTACGGATAATATTGACAGTATGAAGCAGGCTTATGATATGCTGCTGCCGATAAAGAATATCTTTAACGAGCAGTATGCAAGGGACATTTCAAAAAAAGTCCATGCTTCCATGAAAACCAAACAAAGGGCAGGGGAATTTATAGGGGCGTTTGCTTCCTATGGATATAAGAAATCTCCTGCTGATAAAAGCAAGTTGGTTATTGATGAATACGCTGCCGGAGTTATCCGCAAAATCTTCAAACTTTATATAGAGGGATATGGAAAAATCCGTATTGCGGCTATACTGAATGAAGACGGAATTGTATGCCCGTCTGAATACAAAAAGATAAACGGAGATAATTACAGAAACAGCAACCGTTTAGACAGTACCTCTTACTGGACGTACTCAACTATAAACCGTATTTTACAAAATGAAATGTATATCGGTAATATGGTGCAGAACAGGAAAAGCCAGAGAATGAGAGGGAAATCAAAAGCCCAAGACAAAGAAGATTGGATTGTGGTAAAAGGCACACATGAAGCGATCATTGATAATGAAACATGGAACAAAGTACAGGATTTGTTAAAGCGCAGGACACGCAATCTTGACTTAAACAGCAACATGAGTATTTTTGCAGGTTTTTTGAAATGTGGGGATTGTGGCAGGGCTTTAACAAAGAAAATCGGGACACCGGGACACAGCGGCGGTATTGTCAATTACTATTGCGGGACGTATGTACGCTCCGGCAGACAATATTGTACTCCGCACCCTATACCGCATTTGGTTTTGGAAAAAATCATTTCGGAAGATTTGAAAGCTATCATGCAGAACATTAACAATATGAGCGAAGTCATTGAACAGAACCAAGAGGCAGCCGTTACAATAAAGCGGGTAAATGAAAATGAGAAAAAGCGCCTGACCGCTGAACTGGAAAAAGTACGGAAGCTGAAAAAAGCGGTTTACGAAGATTACCGAAGCGAATTGATTTCCAAAGATGAATTTGTCACATATCGGCAGGATTACCTAAAGAAAGAAGAATTACTGGAAAAGCAGCTTGAAAGCATGGATAACAGGCAGGACGAAGCTACGCCGGATATTTTTGACAGCCCGTGGATAAAACGTCTGTTAAAGCTTAGAGCTATTGAAAAATTGGACAGGGATATTGTAGTGGAAATGATACATGAAATAACGGTATATGAAAACCACAAAATCAAGATCACATACAATTTTTCAAGTGAGTTAGAAACGCTTTTCAAAACGGTTTACACCAACAAAGAGAATATCGGCTGATGTATCAAACATCAGCCGAAAATAGCAAAAAATTCACATCTGCAAGATACGGTTACACAAAATAAAGTGTATCTTATCCGTACCATTTTACCGCAAGTTACCGCCGCCCCAAGCCGCATCGAAGCTCAAGGCCACCTGTTTCTTATCTGTCTCCACACAGTAAATGGGAAGCTCCCGTCCGCCCACCGAGCTGCTGACAGTGATGGAATCCGGCAGGAACCTCACAATCCCCTGAATCAAAGCCACTGACGCCAGCAGAAAAGCAGCCGATTTCGCTGTCTGCACAGCCACATTTTTCAAAAACTGTTCCCGCTTATACTCTTTCTTCGTCTGCGGACGCTCCGCCGCGCTCACAGAGCCGCAATACTGCCCGCACCCTCTCTGCCGCTTTCGCTCCTCGTTCCATGCCTCCACCTTTTCCGGCTCGGGCCAGCCTCCCTGCATCCGTCCTCTGCGCTCCCGCTGTATTTTATATTCCAGTTCCCCCATCGCAAGCTTAAACTTATCGTTCCATTTCCTTTTTTCCGCCATGACAGTCTCCCGCATATACTTTATTTCAATATATGCGGGAAACCCGCAGATTTTGTACCTATTTTCTTCCGAATGCCGGGGAATCATCACAGGAAAGGGCAGTCTCCGCAAAGAGACTGCCCATAAACATCCTTTTCGCTATTCACTTTTTAATTGGAATCGACAATCCGTTTACAGCATCTTTTTCATCTCATCCGCCACGAACTGTACCTTGGTGCCCACGATAACCTGCACCGCAGTCTTGCTGGGTCTCATAACGCCCGCCACACCCGCGGACTTGATCTTCTTCTCATCCACCTGCGTGTAATCGTTAATCTCCAGACGAAGTCTTGTGATACAGTTGTCAAGGGACTTCACATTGTCCTTGCCGCCGAGACCTTCCAGAATGATGGACGCCACCTCGGTGAAATTGCTGTTGGAGAGTACGGCTTTCTTCTCCGTCTCCACATCGTCATCCTCTCTGCCGGGTGTCTTTAAGTCAAACTTCACGATCGCGAAGCGGAATACTACATAGAACACTGCAAATGCCGCAATACCCAGAGGAATGATCATCCAAGTATTTGCCGCAGCCGGCAGGGATGCCGAGAACAGAAGGTCTGTCGCGCCGGCCGAGAAACTGAAACCTGCACGGAAGCCGAGCAGCACGGTAACCGTCGTAAAGATACCGTAAAGCAGCGCATAAATCAGATACAGAGCCGGTGCAAGGAACATGAAGCCGAACTCGAAGGGCTCGGTAACGCCGCAGACAAATGCACAGACAGCCGCGGAAGCAACCAAACCGATCGCCACTTTCTTCTTATTGCTCTTCGCCGTGTGAATCATAGCAAGCGCCGCGCCCGGAATACCGAACATCATACAAGGGAAGAATCCCGACATATACATACCAAGGCTCCATGTAACATCCGCACTCGTATTGCCCGACCAGAAATTGGTCAGGTCACCGAGACCAACCGTGTCAAACCAGAATACGTTGTTCAGTGCGTGGTGCAGACCCGTAGGAATCAGCAGTCTGTTCAAAAATGCGTAGATACCTGCGCCAACCGCTCCCATACTTACAATGCCGTTACCTATTGCAAGCAGTGCGCCATATACAACAGGCCATACAAACAGCAGGATTGCCGATGTAACAATTGCTACGACACCGGAGATAATTGCCACGCAGCGCTTGCCGCTGAAGAAGGACAGCCAATCCGGCAGCTTCGTGGACTTAAACTTGTTGTAGCAGGTTGCACCGATAATACCGGACAGGATACCGATAAACGGATTCGCAATCGCCGAGAAGGCCAGCGTCTTGTTCGCATCGTCCGCGATGGAGGAAATCAATGTGGTAACCACCCCTACAGAGAGCAGGTTCGTAATCATCAGCCAGGATGCCAGCGCCGCCAGACCTGCCGTACCGTCATGGTCATCCGCCATGCCGACGCCGACGCCGATTACAAACAGGAGCGCCATATTGTCGATCAGCGCGCCGCCCGCTTTCACCAGGAAAAATCCCAGCAGATTCAAAAAGCCGTTCATGTCACCGCCCTGCATCGTCGCCGGACACAGCGCATAACCGATTCCCATCAGAATACCGCAGATCGGCAGACAAGCCACCGGCAGCATCAGAGATTTACCCAGTTTCTGTAAATATTTCATCATAAGCACTACCTCCCAATCGTTTTATACTTTTATAAGTTTTCTTCAAAGAATTTTGCGAGCGCATCATGCGCGGCATCCTCATCCTCACCCTCAATCCGGCAGACAATCTCCGCGCCCTGCTTGATTCCGAGCCCCATCAGCTTGATTAATTTCTTCGCTTCAGCGCTCTTTCCCCCGGACTCAACCGTAATACTGCTGGTAAACTCGCCCGCCTTCTTTACCAGCAGACCCGCAGGTCTGGCGTGCAGCCCTACCGGATCCTTGATGACATACGTAAATTCCTTCATTTCCTATACCCTCCCTCTCACTTTTATTTATACGTGCCTTCGAAGTCCCTCAGAACCAGGTATGAGGCGGCTAAAAAAGCCCCTTCATGGCAGCGCTCTCACCGCCCCACGTACCTTGA
>CAMXPV010000078.1 GCA_947245585.1 uncultured Lachnospiraceae bacterium
TTAAATTTCTTCTTCACCACCAGATAAGAAATCACCATGGAGAGCAGCGCCGTAATGGGCGCGGCAATGATGGAGAGAAGGAACGAATCCTTAAACGCCTTAAACCCGCTGTACTTAAACAGATAGTCAAACCATTTCCATGTAAGGGAGTAATTGCGGCCCCACAGCTTAAACAGCGCGCCAAAGGGAATCATGATATACATAACAATAACAAACACCGCCACAAGCGAACAGAAGATGGTGAGCGGAATCGTCACGCTCTTATCCTCAATCAGCATTCTGGCTCTGGATGCCTTGCCGGTAAGCGTGGCCGCCGTTTTTCTCTCCAAATAATATTTCTGGACAAAGAACAGGATCAGCGTCAGCGACAGCAGCACCACGGACATGGCCGCCGCGCCCGTGGAGTCGTAAGACCCCGTCACCTGTAAATAGATCGTCGTCGCCAACGTATCGTAGTCGCCGCCGATCAGCATGGGATTGGCAAAATCTGCCACCGACTCGATAAAGGTAACCAGAAACGCATTGCCAAGCCCCGGCAAAAGCAATGGCAGCGTCACCGTGCCAAACACCTTCATTCTGGACGCGCCGATATCCCTCGCCGCCTCCTCCAGAGAGGGATCAATATTCTTTAACAATCCCTTTAACATCATGTAACATACCGGAAAGAAGGTCAGTGTCTGTACCACCACAATGCCCTTCAGACCGTATACATTAGAATCATATATATGTAACAAAGACCGGGTGATAATACCGCTTCGCCCGAACAACATGATCGTTGACAGCGATAACACAAAAGGCGGCGAAACCACCGGCAAAAGCGAGACAATATGAAAGAGTCTCCCCACCGTCTTATTTTTCACTTTCACATAAACGTCCACATAGGCAAACAACAGCCCGATCAATGTGGACAACAAACTTGTCAGTAACCCCAATACCACCGTATTTCCGAATGCCTGGCGGAATCTCTGCATGCTCAGGACCCGCTTAAATACATCCAACGTGACTTTCCCTTCCGTATACACACTGTCTATCAGCAGTACAAACAGCGGATAGCAGATAAATAAGGTCAGAAAAACAAGAAGAATCACAATCATCCCCACCATCACCGGATCTGAAAGCAGTTTCTTTCGGTCCAGACTTGCGCTCTTGCTTTTAGATGCCATCCCCATTTCCTCCTTCTCTTAATGAATGGGAGATGGTAGAACCTACCATCCCCCCTTAAATCTTTACTCCGTTAAGAACCTGCTGCCGTCCGCCGCGTCTGCAGAACCGTTTGTCACAGCCGTAAAGAAATCCTCCACATACTGCGCCGTATTCTGTTTTGCGTCCTCGAAATCATAGTCGATTACGTTGTCAGGATCCAGACCAAACTGCGCTGCCTCTTCCGGCTGCTCTGCATTATCAAGCACTAAGAACTGATAAGACTCGTTCTCCTTCGCGATATTTACGCAGTCAGGAGAGAGCGCGTACTCAATCCAGAGCTTCGCCGCATTGGGATGCTTACATCCCTTAAAGATTGCGGTTGCACCGATCTCAAAGCTGGTTCCCGATTTCGGAATCACCAACTCGATATTGTCATAACCGGAAAGGATCTGGGTGATGCCGTCATGCAGGAATCCGATACCGATCACGCACTCGCCGGGGCCTACCATCTTGGACGGGCCGGAACCGCTCTTGGTGTACTGATATACGTTCTTGTCAAGCTCCTGGAAATACTTCATCGCCTCGTCATGTCCTTTTGTCTGTACCATGGTGTTGATGACAAGCTTTGCCGTACCTGCTGTGGAAGGGTTGGACATACCGATTAATCCCTCATACTCAGGCTTTAACAGATCATCCCAATCCTGCGGAACTTCCAGACCGAGACGGTCCAGTTCTTCCTTATTTACCATGAAGCCAAGGATACCCTTATAGATGCCGTACCAGTTGCCGTCCGCATCCTTGTACATGTCTCCGATTAAGTGGGAAGCATTTTCAGCCGCATAAGGCTCTAACAGCCCTGCCGCAACCGCCTCGTTGTAGGGGTCTGTGGTGCCGCCAAACCAAACGTCGCCGGAGGGATTGCCCGCCTCCTCCTCGATCTTGGTGTACACTTCACCGGTGGAAAGTCTCTGGTAATCCACCTTGATGCCGTACATTTCTTCAAATTTCTGACATGCCGCAGACAGATATGCCTCCTCGCAGGAGCCGTAAACCACCAAAGATCCTTCCGCCTGTGCCGCCGCTACCAGATCGTCCGCTCCGGAAGCCGCCTCGTTTGCCGCAGGCGTTTCCGCATCCGCTGCCGGTGCCTCAGCCGCAGGCTCCTCTGCCGCCGGTGCCTCCGCTGCAGGCGCTTCCTGTGTGGGCGTTTCTGCCGGTGCGTCGGAACCGCCGCAGGCTGTCAGCGAAAAGATCATCGACGCTGCCAGAATTGCTGCCATTCCTTTTTTCATGACATTCTTTCTCATAACTTTTTCCTCCTTCACTTTTACCGCATCCTCATTCGCTCCGTTTCCTATGGCGGAATCTATAAAAAGATGCAGTTTTTCTTTGTACTACAATCAAATTATATACAACATGCACAAATCCGTCTACTACACAATACGACGATATGTTTCACAATCCTGACATTCCACCGCTTGCCGCACAATTATTCCGGTCTGTAACGATCCTGATATTCCGAGGGAGACACGCCCACATATTTCTTAAAGGTTGCGCTGAAATAGGTAATGTTCCGATACCCTACCTGTTCCGCCACCTCATATACCTTATGCCGGTAATCCTGTAACAATGTCATCGCCATCCGCATCCGCTTCTTGGTCACGAAGGTCATCAGTGTGGAATCCGTCTCCTTGCGGAATAAATGGCTCAAATGCCCTTCGCTGATTCCCAGACTGTCCGCCACCGCCTTGACGGAGATATTGGGATTGGCATAATTCTCATCCACGTAGGCAATGGCATCCATAATGTATTTGCTCTTATCGCCCAAATCCAGACGAAGCTCCTGATTCTGCTGCTCCATCCGCTCCGTATTGCGCCTGCTCTTCTCAATAATTTTGCCGATCGTATTTTCCAGTTCTCCGTCCTTGAAGGGTTTTAACAGATAATCCGCCACCCCCAACTTGATTGCCTGCTGCGCGTAAGTAAAATCGTCATAGGCCGTGAGAAAAATCACATAGGGTTCCAACCCGCACTCGTAAACCTTCTCGATCATCTCAAGACCCATCATTTTCGGCATACGGATATCCGTAATCACAATGTCAGGCCGGCATTTGCGAATGATCTCGATTCCTTCCTCCCCGTTGGCGGCCTCTCCCATCACGATACAGTTGATCTTCGACCAGTCCGTCCCCATGATAATGCCCTGACGCACCCGTTTTTCATCTTCCACCACCACTACTTTATACATGTTTTCTCCTCATTTCCTCATCCCGGACAGAGAGGAATCGTCAAATACACCCTGGTGCCGACACCCTCTTCCGATTCCGCATAAAGTCCGAAAGGCTCCCCATAATGCAGTCTTATAATCGCATCTACATTATTATACCCGATGCTCTCATGTCCCGCCGACCTCTCCTTCGCCGCCTGCCCCGCCTCATTGAGCCTCTCCACTTCCGCCGCCGTCATGCCAACGCCGTCATCCTGCACCAGAATTTGCAGTACATCCTTGTCCGGCATTTCCACCACCGCCGCCTGCACCAGAACCATCCCCGTCTCTCTCTCCGCCAGGCCATGGATAATGGCATTTTCCACAATGGGCTGCAAAGTCAGTTTCGGAAGCATACAGTTATTAAGTTCCGGCGGGATATCGACGATCAGTTCAAACTTATCTTCAAAGCGAATCTTCTGAATCTCCGTGTAGGCCTCCACAAGGGCCACTTCCTCGGAAAGCCGGATAATCGGTTTGGCCGAAATGCTCATTCTTAAAATCTGCGCCAGATTGGATGCCATGGACACCAACTCCGGCATCTCGTTCTCTTTCGCCATCCACTTCATCGTGTCCAGCGTATTGTAGAGGAAATGGGGATTAAGCTGGGCCTGCATCATCTTAATGTTGCTGTCGCTCAATTCCCGCTCCCGCTGAATCAGACGCTCCGTGTTTTCAATCAGGTGCTTTGACATCGCGTTAAAGCTCTCCGAGAGCTGTCCCAGTTCATCGTCACTGTTTACTTCAATCTGAATGTCATAATTTCCCTGTTTGATTTCGCCGATCGCACGCTGCATCCTCTGAATCGGCTTATAAATCAGACGGCTGAAATACCCGGACAAAAAAAGACAGGCAAAAATACTGAATATTCCTGAAATCACGGCAATCCCCAGCACATCTTCCTTCATATGGTTCAGGAAACCGGTGGGTTGGCGGTACATGATATATAAATTGCATTTCTCATTGTAATCCAGATAATAAAAGCTGTTCTTCTCCATGCTCATTCTTGGTTCTTCCATTTTAAACAGCGCCTTACCCGCATTCACAATCTCCTCAGAGTAACTCTCACTGGAAAAGTAGACGATCTCGCGAAAGTCATCCATCACGTAGATGACGCTCTCCTTCTCTTTCCCAAGCCCCTTAAAGATATTGTCGAAGTTATCTTTCACGATGGTGGCAATCACATATCCCCCGACTTTACCGTTGTCGTCCAATACCGTCCGCCCCACGCGCAGATACTCCACCCGCTTCTCCCCCTCATAGAGTCTGGCATTGCAGACCACATACTCCCCGGGGTGCCGGTCTGCCCTGTAGAGTATGTTCCAATTCAGAGATAACTTTCTGCTGACAAACTTATTGTCGGACATGGTCATTTTCCGCCGGCCATCCTTGCCATAAATAGAAAAATCGGCATAATTTCCACATTTCCCGGAAGCGGCGTACAATTTCCTATAGATGTCTTCCGCCAGTTCTCCCTCCTCGTCCGCCAAAAACTGCCGGACATCCTCATCCTCACTCAACCGACCGATCTCTCCAAAAATATCCGTAAACGTCTCCTCCAGAGATTCCTCCGCCTGCGCAAGCGTGCTCTGCGCCTCTTTGTTGAGATAATTCCGGTAAGTCAGATTCAGCACCTGAAGCAACAACAAATAGCCTCCCAACATCGGTAATATGGAGGCTGCAGTCATTCCTGTAAAAATTTTTCCCAAAAAAGAGAGTTTCTTAAACGCTTTCATACACCATACCCCTGCCGTTTTCCGATTTTGCCTGTGCAAAAAAAATCGAGGAAACGCCATGAATCTCAACGTTTCCTCTCCTTTTTAGGTAATGCCGGCGACCGGAATCGAACCGGTACGGGGGGTTAGCCCCGCAGGATTTTAAGTCCTGTGCGTCTGCCAGTTCCGCCACGCCGGCATGCTCTTTGCCTTATTCAAATATCTAAATCTGCCAGTCAGAATGAAAGCGACCCGGATGGGATTCGAACCCACGACCTCCGCCGTGACAGGGCGGCGCTCTAACCA
>CAMXPV010000079.1 GCA_947245585.1 uncultured Lachnospiraceae bacterium
ATTAAAAATTTATAAAAAACCTGCTAAAAAGTCTTGACTTTTGTTAGCAGGTTTTCATGACAACAATTCCTCACTTTTTAGGTCAAAATAAAGATGTTGTGATATACTAATCATATTAAAGAGGAACAGGAGAAAAGTCAATGTCTGGAAATTTGCGGATGCAATATCTGGAGGAGCAATATGAAACGCTGACCACATTGGGAGGACAGGACAAAGAAAAGGTGCTTTTGGTAAAGGACAGAAGAACTGGGAAAATTGCTGTAAAAAAGTATGTGTCTGCACAAGGGGCGATGCTGTATGAAAGATTGGGCGGCATACAAAACCGCCATATGGCAAAGGTGTATGAGACTGCGTCGGACGGGAAAAGCGGCGTTGTCATTGAAGAATTTATAAACGGCGTTACCCTAGGAAAATATTTGGAAGAACGGAGAATTTTGAATCCGGTAGAGGTCTGTTATATTATGACACAGCTCTGTGAAGCGCTTGTGCAGATTCATGAAAATGGCATTGTACATAGGGATCTGAATCCTGAAAATATTATGATCTCGGAAGATGGGATTGTGAAACTGATTGATTTTGGCATAGCGAGAACGGTGAAAGAGGACAGGGGAAAAGATACCGCTATTTTGGGGACAGTAGGCTATGCCGCTCCGGAACAATTCGGATTTACCCAGTCGGATGAGCGGACGGATATCTATGCCCTCGGCGTCTTGATGAATGTGATGTTAACAGGACAGCTTCCGGGACAGCAGATATACTGGCCGGGCACGCCGCTCGGAGCAGTCATTCAAAAGTGCTTGGAGATCGATCCGAATAAGCGGTTTCAGAAGATTTCCCAATTGCAGAATCAGCTTAATCTGTCGATCAATGCGGAGAATGAAGATCAAAAAGGGAAAGGCTGTAAAGTGGCAGGGGTGCCGGGCTTTCGCACCGGCGTTTTGTGGAAAAACATTGTGGCAAGCTGCGGTTATATTTTTATGACTATGGGAGTCTATGTCATGGTGGATTCTTATGCGCAGTCGGTGGAAACATTTTTTATGGAGCTGCTCGCGACTCTCTGTTATGTATGGATGTCACCGCTGATTTTCGCTAATGCAGCGGATTGGGATAAAAAGCTGCCGGGGATTCGGAGACTGCCGTGGATGCTCCGTCTCACGATCCGGATAGGTTTGGGGTTGGTGGTTTTCGGAATCGGTATGAGTATTGAGGAATATGTAAAAGTGGTGATGTTAGGTCTTCCTGCATCATCAAATTAAATTGTCTGCTGAGAGCAGACCAAAAATAAAATGGCTTTGCTTATACTATATGTGTAGGCAGAGTCATTTTTGTTGTGACGGGTGAACGATCGATCTGATCACAGACAGAATCGTTTCTCGCTCCTGCTCGTTGGCGGTATGCCAGAGAGAGAGAAGCTGCTTTTCCTGAATGGAGTTAGTGAGAGGAATATCATCCTGCAATAAGTAGTCGACGCTTACATGAAAACACCGGGAGAGCGCGATCAGCTTATCCAATGTGACGGAGCGTTCGCCGTGCTCTATCAGACCGATATAGGTGGTTGAAACATTGACAGCTTCGGCTACCTGTTCTTGTGTGAGGCCGCAGTGTAAGCGTTCTTCACGCAGCCGCTTTCCCAATGCAATTCGATTCATAGTGATACTCCATTTGCGCTTTTCTTCTATTTTACCTATAAGTGGAGGAAGTTATAACAAACTATTGGTTATAATAAAAGTAACTAATAGTTGACTATGTAAAATTTACTGATATAATGAAAATGACAAGAATTTTGAGAGGGAGAAAGAGAGGTAATAAGAAAATGCGGAAACAGGATAAAAAGTATGCGGTTGGTTTATTTCTTAGCATTATTTTGGTGTTTAGTTGTGCCTGTGGGGCAACGGAGCAAACCCATAGAAGTATTGAGATTAACGAAAAGGTAGAAGATATAGTTAGTTTATCAGATACGGAAGATGCTGAGAAAACGTCAATGGAATCTGTAGAAGCAGAAGAGAAAGAAGTGGAAACAGCAGATGGAAACAAAGGAGCGCTGTCCATTGAAGAACAAATCCTATTAGAACAGGATAGTGTAAAGATAACTGCGTTAGAAGCGGTAAAGGATGTGATATGTTGTGAAGTGTAGATGTAAACATTTCTGGCAAACGTAGTATTTTAGCGGAAATGCGCATCTGCTAAAATACAACATATGCGGCTGGCTCATTTGTGGTGAATGGATACTTGCAGATGTTGTGGTAAAGGGAGAAGGTGATAATTCTTTTATTCGTATCTGTAAACAGTTTAGCACAAAGAAAGGCGGTTGTATATGGAAATTACATATCATTGGGAAGGGGACTATCTGATTCCCGACCTCAAACTTTCGGATACAACAGAATACCATATCGGAAAATATGGAAGAATGAGGCAGCGGTTTTTGAAGGAGAATCACGGGGGCATTTATTCGCATATGATTTTGTCAGAAACCTTATGGAAGCATCTTGCGGAAATTGATGAAGAATGCAATGAGATGATGGACAGGCTTGTGGGGCAAATGGCAAAAAATGAGGGTGTGACAGAACAGTTAAAATCCGAGGACTGGCTCTGCTGGCTTCAGAAGATCAACAGCATCAGAAGCAGGGCAGAAGAAGTTGTGCTGCATGATTTGATATATTCACTTTAGTATTTATATTACAGTTCGTTTAAGGTAATTAAGGGCGGTGGCATAAAATGCTCCCGCCCTTAAACCATTTTAACATAGATTGAATGTCAAGGTCAGGTAGTATTTTCTACGAAAATCTCCACCTTTCTCTTGACATTAGAGCAAAGCGTTGACGGACGCTATGGGGTATATTTGAGAAGGACGAAAAAAGTGTGAGTTTTTGAAAAGACCACCTTTTCCCAAGTTGAATACAGCTTAATTATAGCGAGAAAGGGAGAAATTTACAATAACGAACAGCGTAAAGATTACCGCCCTCAACGAAAGATTGTCGCGAGATGATGAACAACAGTCTAAATAATATCAGTATTATTAGATTGCGAAAATCGAAATTTTTGTAGTTTGGATAATCGGTATATGTACAGTCTGATTTATATTTGTTGTCGGTAAATAATCCTTGAATTGTTGTCGGTAATCAATTATAATAAGAGTACCGGCAAGGAAAGGGGGTGTATATGCCGACCAAAAAGCGAGGGCGACCAGTTGAAGAAAATCCGAAAAATATCCGTTTGGATATTCGGATAACGAAAGAGGAATTACAAATCCTTGATGATTACTGTGAGCGCAAGAACGTTAAACGCCCACAGGGATTGCGTGACGGGATAAAAGCCCTTGAAAACTTATAGAGGAAGTGGTGCCACCGGCAAAGGTATTTGCACCACTTCATAGTATGCCACCCGCGCAAGGCGAGCCGCACAAATATTATAGCACTGTCCGGCTCTGTCTTGCAAGCGGCTTGTGGACAAAATCGAAAGGACAGGATAACAAAATGGGAAAGATTTTGGAAGCATTTTTGACCGACCAGCTTCGTGTAGACAGCGGAACGGAACGGCGAACCCCCGAACACCAAGCACTCTGCGAAAAAGGCGGCGAACTTCAAGACCAGTTAGCTGAAACGCTGAACGACAAGCAAAAGAAGATACTGGAAGAACTGGTAGAAACACTTTTTGATGAAAGCAGCTGCAACGAGCAGGTAAAATTTGAGCGCGGTTTCCGTTTGGGAGTTCTGATAACGTCAGAAATTTTTTATGCGCAAGACACATTTCTTTAAGCGGATAACGGCTTGAAAGCAACTAATCAGCCAAAGGAGGCACTATGAATAAAAAACAGACCTATATCACCGACGAGGAAAAGGAAAACTGTCAAAAGGTTGTGGACGCTTTTGCGGAGCTGTTTGAAAACGAGGATTTAACCGTTGTCAATGCTGGAAAGTACGGCTTTATAAAATTGCAGTATTACAGAAATCATGTTGGTTTTGACAACGCATTTTCCTTTAATGACAGCAGGCGTTTATTTAATGACCTTTGGCAGGAATGGCTTGATACGCAGCTCCTTGATATTGTGGGTGACACGCCGATGGAGGAAACGGACTGCGGGGACATACCGAAATGTCTGTCACAGGAGAAACAGCAGGAGCTTTTGGATATGCACAAACGCCTTGCAGAAAAGGCAGGCGTTGGGGATATGCCGGATAAAACCGCACCGATGAAACAATTAACGACAAGTAAAAGAGGTGAGGACAAAATGAGCGTTTTAGAACGCCTGTATATGGGAATATTATGTCCCATTGAAGAAAGCGTCTGCAATGACGCAGATTATCATTCCCTGTTAGACGAAATCAGAACGGAACGCGATTATTTTGAGGGGATATTGTCAGAAGAAAACAAGGAACGGTTTGAAAAATGGAACATGATGATTTTCCGCCATGAGGATATGACAAAGTATGCAAGGTTTGCACAGGGTTTTAGGTTGGGCGCAATACTTGCGTCTGAAATATTTTCAGGGAGTGAGGACAAGTAAGGGAATGGAAAAAACAAAAAGTCTGTTGGATTTACTTGTAAGGCTAAGAACTTATAAAGCCTTAGACAGAGCCGCCGAAAAAAACAGGAATTACCGAGCAACTCTGAAAGAACAGGACAAGGCGTATGACGAACTGCAAAAGGCAGGACTTGACAGAGAACAGAAACGCATTGTTGATAGGGCACTCAGCGCCTTAAATGCAAACGGGGCTGCATACGGCAAGGCTGCTTACAGATTAGGATTGCACGATGGCATACAGCTTATGTCGGAAGTGAATAAATTCTGACCACAAAAAATTGAATAATTGTGTATCTGAAAAAGGCATTGTCACACCGAAGATGTCTTTTTCTTTTTTTTTTTTTTTTTTTTCTTTTATACAAATATCCTACAAACAGCCACCACGCAGAAAGGAGGGAAGGAGAACCTTGCGGGATAAGCTGAAACGCATGATTTTGAGGGATATTCAGAGTGGAAA
The DNA here is from genome assembly GCA_947245585.1 of uncultured Lachnospiraceae bacterium. Taxonomy (GTDB): domain Bacteria; phylum Bacillota; class Clostridia; order Lachnospirales; family Lachnospiraceae; genus UBA3282. Next base: position 4,980 of record CAMXPV010000079.1, read on the forward strand.
TTATTAAGTCTCAAATTCATACTTGCACCTCATGTCTTTCCAGACACAAACGTTCTGTGAAAAGTACGGTGCAAGTATCGATGCACACATGCAGACAAGCTGCATGGCGCGTGTACGCTCAGCGCAGCGAGTGCGCAGAGCTGTTGCCATAGATGTTCTTTTCATACTTTTTGTCTTGATGGCACAGACGATAATGTCCTTTTAAAATTTTCGCATAGGGAAAAATCAGATTGAATATCCTGTCGAATTATGGTAGTATTTCTTTGGGAATACCAAGATGGTAGGCGGTTAGCGTGCGCCCAGCAAAGGGTATAGTGTTTTATGGGTGGAAATCCCATTCGGTAAGAGTCTAGCCAACTCACCGATAGCGAGTCTT
>CAMXPV010000080.1 GCA_947245585.1 uncultured Lachnospiraceae bacterium
TTTAATCTGCAGGAAAGCTACAGTAGATGGGTATTTTATTTCGCCGCGTTACACCCTGCGCTCTTCAAAGCGGAATCTTCTGCTATTCGACAACACTGATGCTATACACATTAGTAATTTGTGCAGGATATGATTCTGCAATCGAACCGTCATATTCAATCTCCAGAACATCCCCGACTTCCGGCTCTGGCGAAGGATTCATATTTGTCATGGGAACTGTTATCTGGTCTGCACTGTTCAGTTCTGTGCTTCCAGCAACAGGCTCAACCAAATAATATCCATCATGTATCTCTAATATAGTCGCTTGGAATGTGGCTTTTTCGTTTCCAACAACCTCTGATTCCCCGCCGCTGGACGTTCCGCAAGCGGTGACTGTCAATATAAGACTTAGGATTAAAATTACCAGCACTTGTTTTCTCATAACACATGACCTCCAAAAAATTAAACTCCCAATTTGTTTATTTGTACCTACTGACCATTTTCACCCTACGCAGTGCATAAGTATACCTCGAAGGAATATTTGCACTTCACTCTCTTTCCAATCCTTCACGAACCCATTTTACATAAGCCCACTGACGTTTTGTACTATCAACCGTGTTCTTATCAACAGGTGTTCCGCATTCTTGATATACATAAAACTCATCAAAGGAACTTAGGTATTTATTTGCATAATATTTGCAGCCCTGCAAACCTGTGCCGTTTGCCTCTTCCTCTGTTATTTCTCCCATGCACTCCAAATCATCCGGAAGTTCAGATATTGGCATATCATATGCAATAAAATGTTGTTCTCTCATAATAAGTATCGGTGGCAAATCCCCAGAAACCACTTCGTCTTTATTTTTTAGAGTTGTTCCGCAACCAACCAAACCTAATGCACATACTAAGGTTAAAACTAATGCTACTAATTTTTTCATAAATATAACCACTCCCTATTAAAGTTATTTATATCATACATTACTTAACTGCACATTTTAAGGCACATAAACCATACACAAAATTGTATATTTATACACGCATTTTATCGGACACAATAAAGCGAATTGGGACAAATTAAATTACAATTCCCCAATCTGCCGGAACACCGGGGATGCCCGCCCTGCCTTGTCAGGCTGTGCCCTATCGGGGATATACGTTCACGAGATTTTTGAAATCCAGTCGATTATTCAGATACCCCTGTTTATGCTTTCCTGTCAAAAGACGGCTTCTCATCCAAATAATCCGGCAGTGCTTCAAGTTCCTCCCCTTGACCATTCTTTAGGGAGCGGTACTCATCAAAATAAATCCCATAAAACTCCCTTTCCTTTTCCCGTTCAGCCGGAGTCCTCTCACAAGCCCACCCATATCTCGAACCGAGATATGTCAGCACCTTTGTACCCTGATAGTAAATATCTGCGCCATATCCCCCGCTTGTCAGGATCGGGCAGGTCAGCGTTCCGCCCCCTGCCAGCGCAAACTTCTTTTCGGCAAGGTTCTCCGCCCTCCCGTCTGCCGCCTCCAGGAAGTCAAGCAGCGTCAGTTCCCCGCTCCCGTGGCACTTCGGATTGCCGTTTTGTCTCTTCAGCGAATTTTCAGCCTGCCGGTACAACGCTCTCCTGTCGGGCGATACATCAGATATGTATTCCGCACATAACCTCGCCCTCTGGCTGTGGATATACTCCAGTTCTTTCTTGCTCGTAGTCTCCGCGGCTCTCCGTGCCAGTTCCTTGATCTCATCAGCAAACTCGGCCTTTGATTTACTGCTTTTCCCAGCGCTTGGGATCAAAGACCAGTCAGGCCCTCTGCTGCTCAGTGACATACTGTGTTTCGTATTGGCCGAATTTAGTGTACTTGAAACCGAAATTCCCATGCGCCCACCTCACAATTCCTTTTCCTATCTGTGGCTCCTCTGTTGGTCAGAGCCGCCCTTATTCCCTTGTAATAAATCCAAGCAGATTCCCCGTTCTGCCGGAACGCCGGGGATGCCTGCCCTGCCTTATCAAGCTGCGGCTTATTCGGGATACGCAGCCGTGGGTCTTATAAAACTTTCTTGAACTGATATTTATACATATCGGAATACATATTGCCGGAGGACTGTGGTGTAAACCGGCCATCCAATGCGCCCATATCAACCGCAAAACCACTGTCCTCCACGGAAAACGCCCCATCCTTGAACTGGAACTGTGAAGTGAAATCGGGAATCCCCAAGTCGCCGCTTATCCTGATCTTCCCTATGATATCCACCAGCGCATCCTTCATCCGTTCTATCTTGGCATTGTCCTTTGTTTTGTTGATCAGATCAGCCGCCTTGTCCGGCAGTCCTCCAATCTTCCCGTCTGGCGTTAAATAAAGATTTTCTAAGGGAATATCCTCTCCCGTAACCCCTTTCAGGTAGCGCCGGACTTCCTGTATATCCGTAGCATACCGATATATGTTAGAGGACAGGTCTCCCACGCTGTCCGCAATCCCTATGTAATACTGGTACATCCGGTCACCGTACTTTTCCTCTATCAGCTTCTGCACCTGTTCCCGGACGCCCTCGTCCTCTATCCCGTCCACGGCCACATCCCCATTGCTCCCGATCCGTACCTGCATCCCTTCTATGTCATCACGGGAAATGCCCATGCTTTCCAGATCCTTTACGAAATCATCTGAAAAGCTGTTTTTCAGCTCCGCTTTATTCTGCGCCTTTTCCATGTCTTTCAGGTTGGCAAAAATCTTCACATACTCCAGTTCCGCATCGCTTAAATCCTTCCCCTCCGCCATGTCCTGCAGCAGTTCATCCACGGTGCGTCCGCCCTTATACTTCTTTTCTTCCGGCAGGCTGTCAAACTGCTTCTGGTGGAGCTGCTCCAGCTCTTTTAAGTAATTCTGCTCCGTCTCCCGCAGGACTGCATTATACTGGTCAAGATATTCCCGCCAGTTTTCATCCTTCCGGCTGTATGCGCTGTGGAGATTCCCATATGCTTCCCTGACGGCATCAGTCTTTTCATGTTCCTTATTTTCAGAAACATGGAAACTGATCTTGTAATAATCATCCGGGGAAACTTCCTCCCCGTTTCCGTTTTCTACCTTGAGGCAGTATTTATTGGTATTGATATCCCAATTAGGAACGGTCAGCTTCTTCCGCCCCTCTCCGTCCCACTCTGCCTTCCCCACCTGGTTGCCGTATTCGTCATACAGGGTAAGGTCGTAATCACAGCCCTCCGGCATATCAATGTAAGCTTCAACACCAAAGTAATTCCGTTGGAAGTTCATAAATGGGATGGAGAAGTTATAAAAATCCACATCCTTTTTATCACTGAGGCTTCCTTTCAGGCTGCTGGTCTCATCCTTGATCAGAAAATTCAAATCCAGGAATGTGCTGCCTTTGTCCTTATCGGAAACCTCATAAGTGGTATGCTGCCTGCGGTATGTATTATTGCTGCTGAGGGTGCAGGTGTCCTCCCGCAGCTCCATGTTCCTGCGCATCTTCCCATCAAAAAACGCCTCCGTCTCTTTTCCCGTCATGAAGTATACCGGCTTGTTCCTGAAAGCCGCTCCATATGCGGAACCTTGTTCATTTACATTAGTTATTCCCATTGTCAGATCATCCTCCATTATTGTCAATTAGTTATCAAACAGCCACACACCTGTCATCCAGAGTCGCATCAGCACCCAATCTGCCTAAACGCCGAAGATGCCTGCCTTCTGTGCCATAATGTATCCTACAATTTCTCCAGCTTCTCCAAAAACGCCCTGTAAAATTCCCCTTCTTTGATACGGGCCTGCTGAACCTCTATGCTCCTTGGCGTATATACCCTTGGATGCTCCAAATCGTACAGCGCCTCTTTCGTTGCCTGGATTGCAGATTCCACCGTGCTTCCAAGGATGTCAAAATTCTCCGTCTCGCCCTTAAGCTGTTTATTAAGCCGCTGCACCATCATCTGCGATATGTGGCTCATCATTCCGTTGCCCCGGATTCCCATGCCATTCGCATTTACTTCTTTCGCCGCCTCCATCCACGCATCCTTCACTTCCTGCGGAGCGTTCGGGCCAACCATCTCAAAGGCTTTCTCATCCTGGTCGGCTGCCTTTCCCTGCGCCGCCTTTTCTTCCACCGTTTCCATGAATCCCACAGCCCCGGATTCCGCGCTTCTTCCTGTCTTTCTTGCAGTGTATCCTGTCAGCGGATATCCCGCTGTCCCTATTCCATTAACATTCATTTCCTTTCATCCTCCATTATCTTTAATATTGCGGCTCCTCTGTCAGTCAGAGCCGCACCCGCTCCCTCGCAATAAGTCCGAGCGGTTCATTGCCTTATAAATCCACTCACCCTAACTTCTCCGGCCTTCACCTCCTTCCAAATAATCCCCGGCAGGGGCGCATATTTTTGCGCCTCTGCGGAATGGGGTGTAAAGATTATATCTTCATGTCCACGGATGACACTGTTCTCCCGGATTTCCTCAGATTCGCTTCCACAGATTCCCTTGTGATGCCGTCCAAAGCCCCGGATGGAACTGGCTTTCCAATCTCCCACTTAGGGTCGGCTTTCCTTACAGCATCCAAGAACGCCTGCCGATATGCCCTTTCATACTGCTCCATCGTATACCCTGCCGCCAGCCTGTCATCCTTCTTCATCTTTCTATACAGATTGTCATATACATCCCTGCGCCTTGTCGTATCGCCATTCAGCGTGCCATTTTCGCGTAGGAATTCTTTCTTTGTCTGCTCAAACATCTCATCCTTGCTGCTCTCCGGGAGGGAAACGATACGCTTCTGACGGCCTGCATTTTCATCCGTCAGCACAAGGCCGGCAAGCCCGTTTCTTGGATTGATAAAATCCCCGTCTTTATCGTAGCATTTCATCGAATTTTTAATGCTTTGTATATTTGTGTACATTGCACCGTTACCATTCTGCATCATTTCTTTTATTGCAGCCCTATATTAGGCGCTGTTCGTGTCAATTCCCGCTGCTCTTAATTGCGCCTGCACCGAACCGCTGTTTAACTGAGACAGTTGGAAACTGCCAATCGCACTCTTCTTTGGTGTCCCGAACATACTTTGAAACAAAAAACTGTAATCTGTAATCTTTGACATAGCATCATCCTCCTATCTCAATATTTGAAATTTGTCAATATATCTCCCGGTATATTTTTAA
>CAMXPV010000081.1 GCA_947245585.1 uncultured Lachnospiraceae bacterium
ATGAAAAGCAGCTTGACAATTCTGTTTGAAAATCCCTTTTGGATTGGATTGTTTGAGCGCATAGACGGCGACAAATATGAGGTCTGCAAGATTACGTTCGGCGCAGAGCCGAAAGATTATGAAGTGTATGATTTTCTGCTCAAAAACTGGCATAAGCTAAAATTCAGCCCGCCAGTTAAAACAGAAAAAATCGAAAAACGAAAAATCAATCCCAAGCGTATGCAGAGGGAAATCAACAGCCAGTTGGAAAACAAGGGCATTGGAACGAAAGCCCAACAAGCCTTAAAGCTCCAACATGAACAGGGGAAACTGGAACGGAAAGTGAAGTCCAGAGAACAGAAAGAAGCAGAGAAAGAGCGGCAATTCGCTCTGCGGCAGGAAAAGAAAAAAGCAAAGCACAGAGGGAGGTAATGTTCTGATGATAGCAAAAGAATGGGTGCGCTGCCCGATTTGTTCTAATAAGACCCGTGACAGGATTAGGGAAGATACGGTATTGATAAATTATCCGTTGTACTGCCCGAAATGCAAGCAGGAAACATTGATTGAAGCGAAAAATTTAAAAATAACAGTCATCAGAGAGCCAGACACACAGATGCAGAGCCGATGAATTTGTGAGATAGTTTGAAATCACAATACATCGGCTCTGTTTTGTATTCCGCAATTTTTTACAATTCAAATAATAAGCCTGTTGGTATGATGTAAGCAGGCAAAAATATTGCCAAAAAATTTGAAAGGAAGTGTTGGAAATGGATTACAAAAATCTGTTTGAAAAATTCAACGAGGGAGGAAAGCTGCTGTTAAAAGATGCCACAGTTACATTTGATGCTATCCCGTGGTCGAAGCATCCTACTTTTGAGGGTGTGGAGCTGAAGCACATTATCACATCCGAAAGGACAGGCGGACAATTTAGTTACCATCTTGTGAGGATAGCCCCTAATAAAAAGATTGGCAGCCATATCCACGAGAAACAACTGGAAACGCATGAAGTAATCTCTGGCACGGGCGTGTGCGTTAATGACGGTGTGGAATTGCCTTATGAAACGGGCGTAATATCCATATTTCCCATAGGCGTACCGCATGAAGTGATTGCAGGGGATGACGGGCTTTGCCTGTTCGCAAAGTTTATGCCCGCCCTCTGCTAATAGCTCTATCTGGTTATATCTCTTTCGTATCGCTGAATGGCACGAGTGCCCCAGAGGGTATAGGGGTATTTTGAGGGATAATTCCAGAAGAATATTTATAAGTTAAAGGCGGCAAGCCTACCTGTTTTTCAAATTGCTTTATGAAGTGGCTTTGGTCGCAGAAACCCGTGGTCAAAGCTACTTCGGTTATTGTATCGGTTTCGTGGATTAGGCGTTGCGCCTTGCGGATGCGGTTCTGGATTTGGAACTGGTGCGGTGTAAGCCCTACCTCTGCCTTGAAGCTTCTGATAAAGTGGTATTTGCTTAGAAAAGCGTTTTGTGCCATTTCCTCGACAGAAAGTTTGCATTCTGGGTATAACTCCAACTGTCTTTTTAAGTCGTGGATATATGGGGTATGGATTTTAAGCTGCCAGTTGGAAGAATCCGAGGTTTTATCCAGACAGCTTAGTAGTTGTAATATTTGATATTGATTGATTTTTCCCATATTCAGAGCCTGCATCAGAAGAAGTCCGATATGTTTTTGTATGGTGATAACATCTGCGTTGTTTACAGCATTCTTATCAATGCACAGGGTAAGCAGGGAATAGCTGTCATGTGCCGAAATGCTATGCGGTTCATACGGAAATATTGTAAATGTTTCGTTTTGCTTATAAATCCTTGTTTCCTTATTCGTTGTAAGGACTACGGAGCCGTCCAGTATGATGCCGATTGTCAGTACGGAAACGTGATTATGCAAAGGGTAAGATATGGTTGAATCCTTACAGAAAATCAGCTCAATGCCTGTTTGGGCATTGTATAAGTAGCGTATGTTATTTGCCATCATAAATGTCCCTTTTCGTGTTGGTCATACTTTTGATGCAGCCCTGCCAGTACGGTATCAAGGGCGGTGGATAAGGCTGTCCTGACTTCATCTGGTTTGGTAAACGCATATCGCAGTTGCAAGGTTGTGTAGCCGTGAAGAACGCCTGTCAATAAGTTTAAGATTTCATCAATGTTTACTGGATTAAAATTGCATGAAAGAGCGAGTGTTTTTAAAAGTGAAAGGTAGTTATCAAATATTTTCCCTGTTTCCTCAGTGCCATGCCAAGTTGCCCATTGTATTGTTTCATAAATTCCAGGATGTTCAATCATGTAGTTAAGGTATGTGATGCCTACGCTTTTTATTGCATCGTCCCCAATTTTGCCGATAGCTGCCTGCATCATCCGTTCATTCATGGTTTTCATGCCATTATGGGCGATTTCCCTAAGCAGGGCTTCAAGGCTGTCTATGTGGTTATATAATGACGGGGTACGGATATTGAGGCTTTCGGCAACGGCTTTTAAAGAAACATTGCTTAAACCGTTTTTATCCGCTATATCCGCAGCAGTTTGTATTACATCAGATTTTGTTATCCGCATAAGTTTACCTCTCGCAAAGATATTTTCTAATTATTTTAACTAATGTAATTAGTAAAGTCAATATTATCATTAGATTTTTTGCCATTAGTCATTGACAATAAGAGAATTATAGGATAAAATACTAATGGTATTAGCATTTAAGCTATTTTCGATAGTATCGCAAAAGGCGAAAGAATAGGTAGAAAAAATGAAAAAGGAACTTGAAATAAATGGGATACCTGCTGTTCTTTGGGGTGTTCCATCAAGAAAGCTGTATTTTTATGTACATGGTCAGGGAGGATGTAAAGAAGAAGCAGCAGTATTCGCAGATGTGGCTTGCTGTTTTGGCTGGCAGGTTCTTAGCGCAGACTTGCCGAAACATGGAGAGCGGGTAAATGGAGCAGTAGAATTTGAGCCTTGGAGTATTGTGCCAGAGTTATCTGGGATTATGGATTTTGCCAAAGATAGGTGGAAGCAGATTTCTTTATATGCGAGCAGTATCGGCGCATGGTTCAGTATGTTGAGCTTTGGGAGAGAGCCAATAAAAAACTGTCTGTTTGTTTCTCCTGTTCTGGACATGAAAGAACTCATGTCAAGGATGATGGAATGGGCAGGTGTATCACAAAATCAGTTAGAAGAACAGCGTCTGATTACAACTGACTTCGGGCAGACACTTTCATGGGAATATTGGAAATATGTATTAGAGCATCCAATTAGACAATGGGATTTTCCGACTAAAATATTGTATGGGGAAAATGATAATCTGATAGACCGTTGCCTTGTGGAACAGTTTACGAATAAGTTCGGTTGTAATCTTACCATTGCTGAGAATTGTGAGCATTGGTTTCATACGGAATATCATTTGAATATCATGCGGGATTGGATTAGAAAAGAAGTAGATTGTAAAAAGGTTATTTTAAAGGAAAGGTAAAAATGTATCATTATGATAAGAACAGAATGGGTACATTGTCCTGTTTGTAAAAACAAAACCCGTGATAGAATTAGAGATGATACGGTTTTGAAGAATTATCCTCTCTATTGTCCGAAGTGCAAGCAGGAAACATTGATTGAAGCGGAGAAGTTGAAAGTAACAGTCATCAAAGAGCCAGACGCAAAGACGCAGAGCCGATGAACTTGTGAGAAAACCTCACAGCTCGTCGGCTCTGTTTGTTAGAAAGAATAAATATTTAGTTGTTGTTCGTACTTATTGCGGCAGTATGTTTCTGCATTTCATTCAGTTTTTTGTGGAGTGGTATCGCCATGAATACCGTTATGATTGCGGAAAGCGCATCGGCAATCGGCTGGGCGTACATAATTCCATTTAGCTCCCAGACAATCGGAAGAAGCAGGATAACGGGGATAAAGCAAATCCCCTGCCTGCAAGCTCCGAGGATAAAGCCCTCTCTGCCTTTTCCCAAAGCAAGGAACAGGGAAGAATACACCGTATAAAATCCAAAGAGCATAATGGAAATGCCGTTTGCCCTCAAAGACGCTGCCCCGATGCGAATCATCTCGGCATCGCCCTTTGTGAACCTTGAAACGATAGCCGCAGGGAACAGAGCCAGTATCACGCCAAAAATCACACAGAAAACCGTAGACCACAGAATGGAAGTCTTGATTGCTTCACGCAGACGGTCAAACTTCTTCGCCCCGTAACTGTACCCTGCAATGGGCTGAAAGCCTTTGATGAACCCGAATACGGACAAGCTGCCCATTGAGATAAGGCGGGTGACAACGCCCATGCCTGCAATGGCAGAGTCCCCGTAATCGCCAGCGGCATTGTTGATTAAGGAAATGGACACACTCGTTAAAATCTGGAATACCAATGT
>CAMXPV010000082.1 GCA_947245585.1 uncultured Lachnospiraceae bacterium
CGCAACAGCCCCCGGCAGGGCGCACGGCACCGGACACGGTGTATAAGTGCGCCGTTAAGAACGGACTTTAGTTTGTGGGGGCGATTTTTTGCGCCTTTTCCGCCGTTTCCTCTGCTCCCGGCAGACGGGAAAGGTCAATCAGAAACGCCTTGAGCGATTCGCCGTCCATGCTGGCGGTGAAGGGAAACACGCCCTCCATGATCGCGCCATGCACAATCAGGCGGTGGTTCCGAGCGTGGCGTTCTGCATCCCTCTGCTTGTTCAGCAAAATCTTTACCTGGTTCTCGTATTGGGCGGCTTCCTTTTTTGCTTCGTCACGTTGCTTCAACAGGGATTCTTTTTTATCCATTGACATTGCTCCATTTCTGTAAAATTGATTTGAGAGAAAAAGTGGAAAACAGGATTTAATCAGGCAACAGTGACTTTCATGTCGAACAAAAAATGACCGCTATCCCGTTTCTTGGGATAGCGGTCATTCGCTGCTTGTTCAAAATTGGAGGCGGTGTCCTCATGTGAATACTCCTTTCCTGTATGATGGAAGTATTCTACAATACAAGCCCTACAGAACTCCTACAAAAGTCCTACAGAACTACTACAATCATCGCAAGTTTCGTCACGATACGCAGTAAAGCGGTAACCAATACGGGGAATCGTTTCGATGTAACAAGGATTCGATATGTCTGGTTCAATGCCCTTTCGTAAAAGAGCAATCGGGCCAGAAACACCCCGGTTATAGCTGCCCTCCATTTCCCATGCGTGTTCACATATCTGCTCTGCGGTCAGCACGATTTTGGGGTTTTGCATAAAGTATAGCAACAAAGAAAATTCGCGGGGACGGAGATCTACAGATCGTCCTTGAACCATTACAATGCGTCGTGCTGGGTCTATGAAAATATCACCTACTTGGAAGGGAGATATTTCAGCTCCACCGGGATCTCTGTAATGATTATATTCTGTGTAACGCCGCAGTTGAGCGTAAGCTAAATCTGCTATCATGGAGTAGGGCCATTTTCCAGAAACACACATATCCGCTCCAAGTTCTATCATTCCCTTCATATCTTTTTCTGGTGTGTCCGAGATGATAATGACTGGCACAAAACTGATACGCCGTATTCCTATCAACCAGTCCGTTTGCTGGATGCTTCGTAGATATTCCAGGTTAACCATCAGCAAATGAAAAGGCTGGTGACTTAACATCTGGCCTGCCGCATGAACTGTGGGGGACATAATAAAGCGCAGACGGTATTGGACTATCAGCTTTTTCAAATTAGAAAATAACTCATCGGGTATTCCGATAGTCAATACACTGTACTCCATTCAAATCTCCTTTAGGATAGCTACAGAAAAGCGACGGATAAACTTTTGTGCTTCTCGCTTATATTTAAGTTGCGGTTTTCTGCGTTCAAGACGGTACCCCCTTAGTATTGATACCGCTTCCGATATTTCACGAGCATTAACACCGATAATACCATCGCCATCGTCTCTGCTACTGGTGTAGCCAGCCAGATGCCAGTTACACCCAAAACTGCGGGAAGAATCAGCATGGTAATCAGCATGAATACAAAGGAGCGAGAGAAGGCGAGGATTGCGGAGACAATACCGTTGGACAATGCGGTAAACATCCCGCTGGCAAAGATATTAAAACCGATAAAGAACAACGCCAGGGTACAGATTCGATTTCCAGTGATAGCCAGATCGTAGACTGGATTATCCGGTCGGGCAAAAATAGATACCAGGGGCTTTGTTGCGGCAAAGGACGCTGCCACTGTCACAAGAGAAATGACAGCAATCACTTTCAGACTGGTGGAAACCAGCTTTTTTAGCTTCCCGTAGTTCTCCTCACCATAGTAGTAACTGAGCATAGGAGCGATGCCATAGGAATACCCCGTGTAAAGGGAACTTGCGAATACCAGTATATATGTGATGATGGTCACGGCGGCAACTCCATCTTCACCAACATAATAGAGCATGGCCCCATTGATCATCATTGTAATGATTCCCATGACCAAAGTGGTCGCCATTTCTGAGCATCCGTTTGTAGCCGCACTTGCAAGAACCCTTAATCGGAAAGCGGGCCTTGTAAAGTGAAGGAGGCTTTGTTTGTTTCCGGACACAACCAGACCTACAACGGCAGTCACAGAGTAGCCCAGGCCCGTGGCGATGGCCGCACCGCCGATTCCCATGTCCAAAAGGCCGATAAATACATAGTCAAGCACGATGTTCAGTACGCCACCTGTCACGGAACAAATCAGGGACAGGGTTGCTTTTTCAGAGGCGATCATATACAGAGCAAAATTGTTCATCAGCAGGATTGGGATTGTAAAGAGAAGATAGCGGCTGAGATACGAGGTACAATAGCCTGCGACCTCCGGGGACAGCCCCATGCTCCCAAAAATAGTTTCCATCAGAGAGTACCCAAGCACCGTCATGACCAGGCCAACAACCACATTCACTAAAATCAAGAACGTGAAATCTTCCCTTGCCTCTTTTTGCTTTTGCTCCCCCATCTTTTTCATGATGACCGCACTTCCGCCAGTTGCCAGCATAGTGGAAATTGCTGTAATCACTTGAATCACAGGGGCTGTCAGATTGATTGCAGACAGTGCGGTTGTACCGATCAGATTTGATACAAACAGGCCGTCAACCATAGTGTAAAAAGACATAAAGACAGCCATTGCAATGGTGGGGACTGCGAATTTGAGGATGTTCCCCAACGTAACCGGCTTGTTATAGGCGTTTTCATTTTCCATTATTTTTCTCCTTTTTTCTTGTGTTTCTCCGGCATATGCGATATAATAACCCGTACAGTAACTGTACAGTCAAGAGGTATTTTGAAAAATGGAGAAAAATAAAAAATTGCTCACAATCGGTCAATTTGCGTCCCTGCATAGCATAAACAAAAAAACTCTGATGTGGTATGATGAAATTGGCCTTTTCCATCCAGCGTTTATCCATCCCCAAAATGGATACAGGTATTATAGCTACGAGCAAAGTCCTGTTTTGGAAACAATTCTGCTGCTACGGGAGCTGAATTTGCCAATTAGCGAAATTCAGGATTTTATGAAAAACCGTTGCGCCTCCAGCATGGAGCAGCTTATGCAAGAGAAAATTGAAGATATAGACCGCAATATAGCCCATCTAAAGGCACTGCGGAAAACGTTGTCCTACCATTGCCAGAATATGCAGACATTATTGACAATGGATTTATCGAAAATCGGTATTGTGCAGAAAAAGGCGCGCAGTTTAGTTACCGTGGACATCAATCGAAACACTACGTTCGATAAACAAGTGGAGATAATTTCAGCCGAAAGGAAAAAGTACCAATTATGCAACTTGCATGATTTTTCTTATGGGACAATGATTACGGTAGATAGCCTGAAAAATGGAAGATTCGAGGATTATTCTAAACTTTTTGTTGAAATTCCGTCTCCCACAAAAAGCGATGAATTACACATCCAACCAGCCGGGAATTATGTGCGGGCGTTTTATAGAGACGCGGCGGAAAGCCCTGAGCTGTGTTACCAAAGGATATTTGATTATGTTAAAGAACATGGTCTTGTTTTATCAGGATTCTCTTATGAAGCCGTTATCAATATAAACGTAATCGACCAGATTGAGGACTCTCTCGTGCAGATTGAAATACCTGTGAAATCAAAATGACTCATTTAGCGCAGACAATAAGAGGTCGCTACTCAAAATAAGCAACGACCTTTTATTGTTAAAATTGTAAATTCAGAGGATTTCAAATATATATCAGTTCTGTGAAAATAATTTCTTCGGCCCTGGCCCTGCAATTATTTACCAACCCTAACCACGCCATCTGGTCGCGGGCTTTCAGTTCCTCAGTTGCACCAGCGACCTCCATCATCTGCGGCAGCATCTTGTCCATCCTAATTTCCGCCAGCCGCTCGATTGTGGTCAGGTGATCGTCTAGTCTGCCGCTGTTCACCAGGGATGCCCACAGCGCGGTCCGATGCTCCCGGATGTACTCTCGGCGCAGATCGCCGTACTTGCCATAGAATTTCTCTGCTTCTGGTTCGGGGTCAAGTAGCAGATTGGGGATGTAGTAGTCTCCAACTCTCGTATAAGTCAATTCAGCCATTTCCCTCATTCCTTTCACCAGTCATATCATTCTGCCGCAAATGAGCTGACTGTACGTTGTATTTGATGCATTTGAAATACATCGCTTACAGCATACATCGTCA
>CAMXPV010000083.1 GCA_947245585.1 uncultured Lachnospiraceae bacterium
CCACCGTCAGCGCCTCGATCTCCTCATAACCTGTTGCGAAAAAAATTGCTGTTTTACTCATGTTTTCCTCCATAAAATCTTTTCTTCAAAAACAAAATCCGCTTATTTATATTTTCAGCCGCTATCTTGGTTCTTAGGGCCGAGTCATATCCGTGTACGGTTCCTCTTGTCTCGTTTATTGTAACATCTGCCCCTGCTTCACGCAATCTCTTTCCGTACAGAATACCTTCATCATGTAAACAGTCATATTCCGCAGTCTCAATATAAGTATCCGGAATATTCTGCGGCAGATTGCCGTACATCGGAAAAGCAGCATACTTTTTCATGGAATCCGTCTGCATACAAAAATCTGTTAAAGGATAAACTAGCATTTGCAGACAGGGCTGTCCCAAGCCATTCTGTCCGCAGTGATTACAAACCAACGCGGCGATACACGCGCCGGCGTTGTCTCCACCCACGCCGATTCTCTCCCGATCGATTCCGATCGTTTCCGCATTTTGCACAAGAAATTGGTATACCGCCGACACATCTTCATAGGCGGCAGGATACTTATATTTCGGGAGCAAATGATAATCAGGAAAATAGACCCTGCATTTTACCTTCGCCGCATAAATGCAGGCTAGCTTTTTATGATAAGCGGAGGCCTTATAGCTGAATGCGCCTCCATGCACATAAAGCAGAGCTGGCAGACTTTTTTCCCCATTTAGCGGCTCAAATACATCCACTCTGCATTCCAAACCTTTATACCCCGCTACCACAAACTTTCTGTGATTTACTCCCTTAGGAATCCCTGTAAGGCAGAACGATACCGCCTGATAAGGATTAGCGCACGCTATAACCGCCTTATTAAACGGCACTTTTACTGCAATATGCTTTAATTCAGAATCAATCTGTTTTTTCATCTGCAGCTCTCACTTTGTATTTTCGGTAATTTGGCCATAAATTTTTCGGCAGTTTGGCCATTCAACTTTTATTCCCCCGCCCCATCAGCACAATTCCCGTCACATCCGCAAGCGCCCATCCGATGGGAATTGCCCACCAGATGCCGAGCACGCCAATCTCCGGAACTGCCGCCAGAACATAGGCCAGAGCAACTCTTGTTCCCAACGAGATCACAGTCAGTACAAGAGAAACGCCCGGCCGGTTCACGCCTCTAAAATATCCGTACAGCAAAAATAAAATACCGATTCCGATATAAAAGGCTCCCTCAATCCGCAGATACTGCATACCGATTTCTACAATCCGCGTCTCCCCTGCATCCACAAAAATCAACATCAAAAATCTTGCAAACGCAAACACCAAAACGGA
Organism: uncultured Lachnospiraceae bacterium; assembly: GCA_947245585.1. GTDB lineage: Bacteria > Bacillota > Clostridia > Lachnospirales > Lachnospiraceae > UBA3282. The sequence goes on from CAMXPV010000083.1 coordinate 1,309, forward strand.
AATCACTCCGCAGAAAACGGCGGAAACCGTCATCGCTTTCCTTGTCCCCTGCTTCACCCGCTCTGTCTTTCCCGCGCCGAAGTTTTGGGAAATGAAAATGGAGTAGGCATTGCCAAACTCCTGTGCCGGCATGTAGGCAAAGGTGTCAATCTTCACCGTGGCCGCAAAAGCCGCCATCACCGCAGGCCCGAAGCTGTTGACCAGACTCTGCACCATCAGAATCCCGAAATTCATCACTGACTGCTGCACCCCGGTCATCAAAGAATACCCGCAAATTTCTCCCACCGGCTTCTCCTCCCGCAAAAAACGTTTCAACGAAAACCGGTAGTACGGTTCCTTCTTCCAAAGATATATGCCAAGTCCCAGACCGGAAACCGCCTGGGCAATCACCGTCGCCTCCGCCGCGCCGGAAAGCCCCCGCCCCAGACTGCACACAAAAAATAAATCCAACACAATATTGAGCGCCGAAGCCGCTCCCAGAAAATACAGCGGCGCAACGGAATTGCCAAGGGCGCGCAGCAGAAAAGCGAAATAATTGTATAGGAAGATAAAGAAAATTCCCCAAAAGATAACCGCCAGATAGTCCCTTGTCATGTCATAAAGTTCCGCAGGCGTGCGCAGCAGTCCAAGAATCGGGTGCATCAGTCCCTGCGAGAATGCCGTCAACACCACCGCCAGCACGCCGATCATCACAAAAGCTGTCTGCGCGCAGGTTCGCACCTTTTCCCGGTCTCCCCTTCCTATATAATAGGAAAAAACAGCGCCGCCGCCCATGCACAGACCAATTAACAGGGAGTTTAAAAACGTCATCAGCGCGTAGGACGAGCCCACCGCTGCAAGTGCGTCCGCGCCCACAAATTTTCCCACTACCCAGGTGTCCGCTATGTTGTAGCACTGCTGCAAAAGATTTCCCAGAATCATGGGAGCCGCAAAATACAACAGCGATTTTGTTACATTTCCGTTTGTCAGATCGCGATTCATCATATTTTCCCTTACATCAAAATGGAGCCATGCGGCCCCACTCCTGATATCCTGTAAATAAGCGGTCATCTGTGATTTACAACATTTCTTACCAAAAGTTTACTTGATTCGCTGAGAAAAAGCAACATGTAACTCATACCGATACTCAAAGCTGTCCTCTGCCGACGCCCGGTTCCTTCTCCCACCGTACTCGCCCGTTCTGGTCATGCCAAGTTTTTCCATAACCTTATAGGAAGCCACATTCTCCGTATCACAATGGGCAATAAAATGCGTCGTTCCCATATGCTCCGTAAAATAGGAGACAAGGGCTTTCGCCGCCTCATAAGCGAACCCGTTTCGCCAATAGTTCTTATTTACGATCCAAGCCAACTCCCCGATTCTATTTTCAAAGTATATCCCAACCGCACCAATATGTTCGTTCCGATACAGCATGGCAAATTCATAAAACGCCGGCTCCTCCTTCTCCCACTCTGCGTCGACGCCCGCCAGAAACGTTACGGTCTCCTCCACACTCTCATTCGGCAGACGGCACATATATTTTGAATTTTCATAATCCATGGCGTAAGCATTCACCGTTTCGAGATATTCGCTCCCCAAAGGTTTCAGACATAAGCGCTCTGTTAAAATTTCAATGTGTTTCATAGCCTCTCCCTCTCATACCTCCCTATATCGATCCCTATTATTATAATCGAATTTCTATTGTCAAGCCAACATAAATTCTTGACACATCGTCCCCTGCCATGCTATGGTATATCCATCATTTACATTTGGTCTGTATGGCTGTTCTAAGCCATATCTGTCGCGGCAGTTCGCCGGGAATTTCCAAGTAGATGCAACAGTTGACGCACGTATTTATACGTGCTATAATTTCATTCAAGAATAGGAACGACACAAAATGCCAATGACATCCGCAGAGATGCTTAAATACCTAAAGAAAAATGGCTTTACTATTACAAGTCAAAACGGTTCCCATGTGAAAATGAAAAATTGCCACACGCAAAAAACGGTAATTGTTCCCTGCCATGCCAAAGACTTGAAAAAAGGCATGGAACAGGCCATTTTGAAACAGGCCGGACTAAAATAATATCACAGTCAAAAGGAGATACGCGCATGCAAAAATTATTCTACCCTGCCATCTTTCATCTTGCAGAAGAAGGCGGTTTCTGGATCACCTTTCCCGATCTGCCCGAATGTATGACTCAGGGAGACGATATGCAGCATGCTTACGAAATGGCGGTCGATGCTCTTGGACTTGCCATTACCAGTCGTAAAAGAGAAAAGCAGGAAATCCCTGCTCCCTCACAGCCTTACGAAATCGAAATCTCTACAGGCGAATGCTGCGTTATCATTGAATTTGATATGCTTGCCTATCAAAAGCGCACGAACTCCAAGGCTGTGAAAAAGACACTTACAATCCCTGAATGGCTTAACGAGGAAGCGCTTTCCCTCGGCATTAATTTTTCACAGGTATTACAGGAAGCATTATTGCAAAAAGTAAATGCCAGCCTTTAACCGATAGCAAAGCCGCCTAAACACCCCACCCGAAAGGAGCCCCCATGGAAATCGAACGCAAATTCACAGTCAAAACCCTTCCGGTCAATCTGGAATCCTACCCCTGCCGTATCATCGAGCAAGCCTATCTGAACACTGACCCTGTTGTCAGAATCCGCAGGGAGGACGACTCCTACTACCTGACCTACAAAGGAAAGGGACTGCTCGCCAGAGAAGAGTACAACCTCCCCCTAAACGAGGAATCCTACTATCATCTGCGGGAAAAGGCGGACGGAAATATCATCTCAAAAAAACGGTATGTCATTCCCATCGA
>CAMXPV010000084.1 GCA_947245585.1 uncultured Lachnospiraceae bacterium
CCGCAGTACAGAAAGTGAGATTTGCATGATATGTTTCTGTATTCCGGCGGGGTGCGGAGCAATAAAAAAAGACGCATGTTTTTGATCCATACGCCCTTTACGCAGTTATCTTAATTCTTAAATTGATTATGTTTTTTCATAATTTTAACGGTTTTCTTTTTATCCCATAATACGATTTAAGCAATAGGTATCAATCAGACCGATTAACTCTTTTGCCGTTGTAATTTGTTCTTCTGCCTGCTCCTTTGTAGCAATGTAAAAATCATCATAATCGCTGGCATGACGGATTTCTTCCGCAACTGCAATTTTCCTGCCGAAAGTCTTGGGGAAAATTTCAGTTTTTACATAGTTTTTATTAAAGTTAGCTAATGTATCTTTATGGCGTTTATATGATTTTTCATCTAATGCATGAACAGCGGATATAGCGTGGTAAATGGCATAATAAGCCCGATTGTTTGCGCCCCGGTATTCCTGCTCTTTCATCAGAATAATGGCGGCCTGTAAATCTTTTTTTGCTATTTCGAGGCGATAGCGCGCTAAATCGCCAATGGTTCCCTTTTCATGCGATTCCATACAGTTTGACTCCTTCAGCTTGTATATTGGTGTAAAAAGGATAAACCCCAAGCCATTTTCTGAAATGTGCATCATTTTTTGTTATGGGTTTAATGTCAGTGTTATGTGCATCATTAAAGTCATATGTGTTCCATGATAACTGCTTACGGTGATGTTCAATTTCTGAATCTTCCAAATCTACCAGAATCATAATATCAATATCTGAATCTGTTCTAAAATCGCCTCTGGCATAGGAACCATATAGGATGACAGATTTTAGATGTTGTCCATAAATTTCGCTTATAACTTTTACATATTCTCCCAGCAGAGTATTTATAGATTGGGGCATAAATATATCACCTTCTCTGATTCTTTATACAGTTTCTTAATGTTTTTATCATTATATGCCATCCTTTTGGATTTTACAAGATGATATCCGTACCATCTGAATCTGCATTTCCTCGAGCTTTGCCTGTGAGAGCCGCTCAAAAGCGCTGGCGTTTAAGCCCAGCTGCCCGTTCTCATCCACAAGCTGGGAGAGGAAGGTGAAGCCCATGTTTGTGAGTGCCTGATACTGGTCCACGGTAATCTTCCCGCTCTGGTTGTAGGTGTCCCTGATATCGCAGAGGGATTTGTAGGAGGACTGGAGTTTGTCCATCTCGGTGTTTAAGCCGGAGAGGGCGTCGGTTTCGGATTTGGCGGATTTGGCGGCGCCGGCGGTGCCGGTCTTTCCGGACTTTATAGGATCAAACTTAATCTTAAAGGATTCGGTCTGCCTTTTGATACCTGCCATCATGTCAGACAGGACTGTTTCAAAATCGCCACGTCCGTTTGCGACCCGGTTGGCTGCAGAGGCGGCAAGAGTAGCGGTGGCTGTGTCGCCGTAGGCGGAGGCCAGATTTTTTAACTGGGAAATCTTTTCTTCCGTGCTCAGGCCGGTAGTATTATAGGCAATCTCAGAAGCGGCTAACTGGTAAATCATTTCACGGGTGATACCTGCAGCCTGCCCTTCGTCTAACAGATTGGACATGTCTGACTGTGAGGCTGCTGCAAGGTTGTAGGATGCGATGACGGCTGCGCCCTTCGACTCGGCAAGCGCACGCATGGCCAGTTCATCCGCGTTGACAACGCCCAGCGATGCCAGTAATCCGGAGAAAAGCCCGGCGGTTTCCTGTGTCAGTCCGTCAGTGGCTGTGCCTGCCTGATAAATAGCGGCTGCCAGATCGTTGAAAGCCTGTTCTGCCTGTGCCTGTGTGGTGTCAGCGTCCGTCATTATGGCGGCAAAACGGTTGAAGGATTCCATATCGAAATGGAAATCCGGTCCTTCCGTTTTACTAAGGGAATCAATGGAGGAGCGGATGCTTTCCAGTGCTTCAAAATCCGCGGTATCCACATGGAATCCGTCTGAAAATATCGTTTCGTAGGCGGATTTTAGGGACTGCAGAGCCGGTTTCAGCTTTGCTTCCATATTCTCCATCACAGTGAAAGCGTCTGCTCTGAGCGGTGGTTCTATTTCTGTCCGGTTTGCTTTTTCCAAGGCATCTTTATACATCCGGGCGGCCTGTTCGGCGTTTTGGGCGCCGCTTGTTGCTTCCAGCCAGAGTTCTGCCTCTTTTGCGGAAAGGGATCCGACCAACTCCGATAATTCAGCGTATTGTGCCCTGTCAGCGATGCCGTGATTGTCCGCAATGGTGCGGATGGACTGTTCCAGCCTTTCCTTTGTATCGTCGGCATCAAACCCGAGCATCGCCTTCAATTCAACGGGAGTCATATTTAATTTTTTCGCGGCTGCATCGGAAAAAACCGTTATTTTTTCATCAAGTTCGTCGATGCTCAGGGCATCCGTATCCAGAGAAAGCAGATTCTGGAGACTGTTTTTCACAAGCTGTTGGTCTGCCGGGTTCAGCTTACTCATAGGGACGATGAGCTTGTCCCGGATATAGGCGTAGGGGTCAGGATTCCACTCGTTCATGGCGGAGGCGCAACTGTAATCAAGCTCTTCCACAAACTGTATGGCAGTATCCTGTAAACCAGGAGTCAGATCCTGAAAGGTCTGTTTGGACTGCATACCGGAAACCAGGGACGGTATAAAATCCCGCCAGGCATTTTCGCCCTGTGTGACCTTTGCCTGCAGTTCCCGGGATTGTGCCCCGATGGAGTCTAACAGTGCGCCGCCGGCACCGGAAACGTTATCTTCAATGATGGCTTCCAGCGCGGTTTTTTCCTCAGAGGTGAGGCGATATGCCTGTGAATACAATTCAAAGGTGCCGTCATCCGCATAGGATGTTGAAAAAAGGGTGGCGTCGTTGATTCCTATGACATCAAGTTCTGAACGTCTGGAACCGTCCAGGGATTTCCAGAATTCCCGGGCGGAGGAAGTAAGCGCATCCAGGTAATCCAGCTCTGCCTTATTGCCTGTGTCTCCGCTGAAAAGAAGCTGATTGGGACTGTCACCGAGCCTGATACCGTCCGCCGCGATTTCCTGCAGGCGTCCGAGCGCCTCGTTGGAGTCAGCGACTGTGCCGTCCAGTCTGGCGGAAGCCTGCGCTGCTTCCTCTATGTATGTATAGACACCCGTAAAGGATTCTTCCAGTCCCTGCGCGGTTTTAAAGTTGCTTAAGTCTTCCTCCGTGCGTAACAGTTCCTCGAGATGTTCCCTGGCGGTCATGCCTTTGGTGCCAAGGGAGAGGATGGCATTGCCGTTTTCGTCTATCCCCTTTGTCAGTCCGGGAAAGGATTCGGCAAGCTGATTATTGATGGTGAGGAATTCTTCATACTCCCGGGTGGAGAGAGAGCGGTTTTCATTGGTAGAAAGATCGACACC
>CAMXPV010000085.1 GCA_947245585.1 uncultured Lachnospiraceae bacterium
TCTGTTCCGCTTTCGGATTATTTTTCCCTATCTTCTTAGTGGCAAGATACAGACCATTTGCGTCAAAAACATGCTGTTTCTCTTTGTCATCCATCACCAAAGTATTGATAAGGTCTGTATAAAAATGCTTTACCTTGTCCACAAACTCGTCCTGCTTGAACAGCTTATTCTTGGTGGTAAAGAGATTAAGCTCATACACTTCGCCTTTTTTTACAATCTTACAGCCTTTGCGTACATTTCCGTTTTCGTCAAGTATCTCTTTCTTGGTGCGGACGTGTTTCCCCTGCTCGTCATAGAACATATTCCTTGTTGCAGTCTTTTCTATGGGTTCAGGCAATCTCTCCCTCTCCGAAAAAATAAGATGGATATGGTAGTTTGTCTTTCGTTTATTATGGTGCAGCGCCGATACGCACTCCACACCATACTTTTCCTTGAAGCGGTCTGTGAATAACTGTAACAGCTTGTCCGGATCATAGAGATTGGGAAAGGATTCGGGCAGGGCAATGATAAATTCCCTCGCTTCGATACATTTCCCTTCCGTACCGCTTCTTTGAAATTCCTGCTGATTGCATTTAGCAAGCTCCGTCCAATAATGGCGGTCTGTTGTTTCATAGACTGCATACAGATTCTCCTGCTTTGCATGGCTGGATATATAAGTGATTCTACCCCTGACATCCGACAGCTTGCTCATGCAGATAAATGAATGTCTTTGTATTGTGCTTTATCCTCCCTCCTGCAAATGGCGGCACCCGATTTCTGAAAGAGGCGGGTATGGGTTTGTAAAATGTGAGTGGCAGCATAGGCGACACGTTTACGAACATATCCGCCTGTTGGCGGTTGTTACAAATGCGTCAGCATTTGCTAAGTCACGCTAGCGTGACTTATGCCCCCTGCAAGGGCGAAATCCCCATTGCATAAACGAAGTTTGTGCAATGGGTGTATTTCGCTCTCAAACGCCGAGGGCTTTAAGAGAAGGAAATTTCCCTTATAAACGCTCGAATTATGCCTGCAAAAACTGCCGCCATGATAGCAAAAAATGATAGATCTTTGTCATTTGTGATAGCAAAAAGTGATGGCACTTATGATTGAGAAATCTGCAATCATGCTATCAAAAAGTGCTGCCATACATGATAGTAAGAGTGCCCGTCTGAAATTTCTTTCAACTGAAAATACAGAAATCAGTCGATTTTTTAAGTCAGCTTTTGCCATATGGACTTATTTTTTCAACCCACTTTCTGCCCATACCCGCAAATTTCCGCTTGTACCGGAAGGAAGCACATGATATAATCTATTTGCGTGTAGGTATATCATGGCTTCGGTCTGATACATACCATTGGGCGGTTTCGTAAGAAGCCGCCTTTTTAACTTGCTGATTTTCGTGTTACCGCTTTTACATCGCCCTTATCCCGCAGGTTCTTTCCCTCGTTCACTTCCATGAATTTCTCCAAGATGTCGCTTTTGATAAGTACCTTCCGTCCGACTTTCAGGACTGGCAGCTTTCCCCATTCCACAAGATTTCGCAGAGTATTTCTCCCGATACCCGTATAGTCGGCAGCCTCTTCAATGGATAGTGCAATTTTCAATCCGGCCATTTACTCACCCCCCCTCTTTGTTGCATTACGCAATTTGCGTGTACTGATACTATACTGCTTTTATATTTTCTTGTCAAGCATTATGATAATATAAAAATTATTTCCAAATTGCATATTGCATTATTGTTTTTTCTATGCTATACTCTATCCATACCGACAAAGGAGGCGTATCAACATGAAAGATAAAGAATTGCGTAGGCTGATCGGTAGCAGAGCAAAACAGCGGAGAGTTGAGTTGGGATTAAACCAGCCTTATGTCGCAGAGAAGATGGGGGTAGCCACTTCCACAATCGTGCGCTATGAGGCGGGAACAATCGACAATACAAAGAAGCTGGTCTTGGAAGGTCTGTCGGAAGCCCTCCATGTGTCTGTGGAGTGGCTGAAAGGGGAAACGGAGGAATACGAAACAGACATTACGGATAAAAGGGAATTATTCATTCGTGATGTGATGTCCTCCATTCTCGCAAAGCTACCGTTTAATATGGAACAGGCGGAGTCAGACTTTACAAAGGATTTACTGCTGCTGATGTTAAGGGAGTATGAATTGTTCGTGGATTCTTTCCAGTTTGCCTGTAAGAATTTCAAGGACAATGCGGAAAATGCCGCACTTGCTCGGACAATGGGGTTTGAATCGAACAGGGAATATAACGAGATTATGTTTCTTAGGGAAATCACCCACACCGTAAATATGTTTAATGATATGGGCGATATTGTGAGGATCTATTCCAAAAATCCCGAAACAGCTACCATAAGGCTTGCAAATCTTCTTTCTATGGTATCGGGGGAAGAATCCGAATCGGTATAGTCAGGCAACCGGAGTTATGATATACTTACACGCAGAAAGCATTTCATCAGTTCTGATTGCCCCAACGCAACGCAGTTGCGTTTGTGAAAGGAGAACGGATTATGGCAAAAGGTTCTGTAAGGAAAAAAGGAAAGAAATGGTACTACCGCTTCTATGTGGAGGACGCAAGCGGCAACTTGGTACAGAAAGAGTTTACGGGTACGGAAAGCAAGAGCGAGACGGAAAAGCTGTTACGGCAGGCAATGGAGGATTACGAGGAAAAGAAGTTTATTGCAAAAGCTGACAACATCACGCTTGGAGAACTGCTCGATATTTGGGCGGAGGAAGAATTAAAGACAGGCACGTTAAGCAATGGAACAGTCGGTACTTATCTTCAGGCAGTCAACCGCATAAAACAGCACCCTGTAAGCAGACGAAAGCTAAAAACGGTCACTTCGGGGCATTTACAGCAGTTCATGGATATCATGTCTTTTGGAGGCACGATTGAAGATTTTGTTTCCAAAGGATATTCCAAAGACTATGTAAAGTCATTTTCCGCAGTATTACAGCAGTCATTCCGCTTTGCGGTGTTCCCGAAACAGTACATTACGTTCAATCCCATGCAGTATGTGGTCATGAGGCATAAAAAGGACGATATGGACTTGTTTGCGGAAGAAACGGACACCGATAACGGAAAGGTCAAGCCACTGTCATTTGAGCAGTACCAAAAGCTGATTGCACAGCTTGGCAAACGGAGCAAAGACGCAATCCTGCCTGTACAGATAGCCTATTTCACAGGGCTCAGGCTTGGGGAAGTGGCAGGGCTGACTTGGCAGGACATCAACCTCGAGGAAC
>CAMXPV010000086.1 GCA_947245585.1 uncultured Lachnospiraceae bacterium
TAATCTGCCGTGATGCCGCGGACAGCTCCCGGTTCAGGGAATCAAACAGTCCCACCATACTTTTTTCCACGCTTTTGTACAGGGGATCGTATATTGACTTGATAATAAGCAGGAGCAGTTTGTCCCAAAATTCACTTTCACCTAGAAGTTCTCCAGCTTCACCAGTAATTGGATTCCAATACGGGCTAATCAAACTAGTATCTCCCATATCATCACCACCCTACATGCTGATCAGCGACGCGATCTGCGGCACAAGAACGGAGCCTACCACGAAGATAACGCCACCGCCGACGATTTTTCCCATGCCCTCTTCTTTCTTCGCCGCATTCTGCTGGGAATGCCCTTCCGAAAAATTGATGATCCCAACTATGGCTAGGGCAGCACCCCATGCCATGACGCCCATGCTTGCAAACCGTATTACTTCGTTAAATACATCCACTTTTATCCTTCCTTTCCCGGATATGCGACGTCGCATATCCCAATAAAAAAACTCCCTTGGGAGTTGTGCTCCTTGGGGAGTTTGGTTGATAGTTTCTTAAATTTTACCTTGCGCCATTTTCATGACCTTGTTCTGTTTTTACATGCGGCTGTTTCCTGTTCTCCGCATCTTTCGCTTCAGCCTTTCTCTTATTCTCTTTCAGCGTTTCGACAACCGATTCCTTAACCGGCATGGTTCGGATACGCTCCTGCTCCTGCATGCTTAATTCTTCCAAAAACTTCTCCAGCGCAACACTGTCATTATTTCCCAGCATTTCAAAATAGTCGCTCCGCCTGTCTTTTGGGATCACTACTGGCGCCAGATTATTTTTTAACAATTCATAATTTAGTAATAACCGGCCTGTCCTGCCGTTTCCATCCTCAAAAGGATGTATCTGTTCAAACCGGAGATGTGTCTGCGCAATCTTTTGATACACGCTGTCAAATTCTGTATGATTGTAGTTGTATACGAAGTACATCATCTGCTGCGGTATCTGTACCGGCTCTGGCGGAATATGCTCTGCTCCTCGTATCCTTACAGAAACAGTTCTGTATCCCGAAATCTCAGAGATATTCCTGTTGATCAATATTGCTGTATCCTTTATGATCCGTTCTGACAACTCCTCATCCAAATGATTCAGAATGTAATTCACTGCATATTTATGGTTGATTGCCTCATATATTTCTCTCGGCTTTGCAGATACCTGAAACTCATTGTCATTAAACAGAATGGCATATGTCTCCGCATAAGATAGCGTATTACCCTCGATCCCATTGGAATGATAGGTGCTTCTGGTAATAAAGTCTTCAAAATATTCCTGGTTCTTGAAAATATAGTCTTTGATATCCATAAATTCACCCTCTCTTTTACCAGACAATATAACATATCCCATATTAAATATCAAATCGGATCGTTTATGCGACATCGCATATTTTAAAGAACAATCTTATACTGATCGTTCTTGTGGAACCGGATATTCACGCTCTCCTTCTCCTTCATTTTTCGACGATACTTTGCGAAATCAAAGGTATTACGCTCGTCATAGTCAGCCGTATACTTATAGTTCGGATGCGTTTTCGGATCAAACTTATTGCTGAAGAATGGCGGCAGACCGGAAACGCAGACAATACACTTATCCCGATCCATTGTATTAAGCTCATAGATATTTTTTAGTTCTTTGCCACATTGTCAAGTGAATACTTCACTCTTTTGGATTTTTGTTTATTATAATATGATTGTGAAAGCTGTCGATCTGCTGTCCTCTCCCTCCCTTATTAGGCGTTCCCCTGAATATCCATTATTCAAACAAAGCAGAGCCGCCACTACAAGAAACACAAGCTACGGGGTATTAAAACCAGCCTTGCTCTGCTCGGTATTAGCTTGCTGTGCAGCAGAGCTACAGAGAATTAAACCTTATTTGGGATTAAGGTGGACAGAGAAGATAAATCGTTAAGAGAGGTTTAAGGACGTTTGCTACACTTAAGAAGCATTTCACAACAAATAGGTTGTTTAAATGATTTAGACAAACTATAATATCTGTTATTTCTATGATAACAAGGAGGTAATTTATGAAACTAAAAAAAGTAATGATATTACTCGGTACTGTCTGTATATTGAATACAATGGTTACAGGATGTGGTTCCGGTTCTATTGCTAAGACAGAAGAAAACCAGACAGACGAAGCATTATTAGAGGAATTAAATGATGCGCCGTCAAAAGAGATTGATGGAAACACGGATGGACTGCAGGAAAATACAGCAGGTAAATGGCAGGTACTAGAGCCGGATGTCGCTGCTGCTGTTGATGCGGATTTTCTGGGTAAGGTCTGGAAGATTGAAGAAGACTCATTTTTCATTGCCGAAAAGAAAGTAAAAATTCTTGATGACGGTTCCTTATCATACAGTTCTCCAAGCTCCAATGCCGATCTCCCTGATTCTCAGTTGATTCATGTGATTTTGGAAGATGATACCCGTTTTTATTTAAAAACCACTGATGGAAATGGAGAAAGCTATGAGGACACAAAGGCTGAATTTCAGGACTTGAAGGTACATATGTCTGTTGAAATGAAGGGCAGCTTTAAAAATGATAAATTTTATGCCAAGGAAATACGATTCTTTTAGAAAGTGATGGGAAAGATTATGAAAAGGAAATTGATACTGATGTTTATGATAGCTTTAACTATGGGGATGATCGGATGCTCATCGGAACAAAAAAAGGATGAAATATCTGTGGAGAATGATTCCCCGAAAGAAACGGTTCAGGAAGAAGTAGCAGATGTAAAAACTGTAGATGCAAAAACTACAGAAACAGAAGCAAAAGTTACAGAATCGTCAAAGTCAGAGATTACAGAAGAAACCAAAAAAACCACTTCGGAAGCCGAAGAAATTCCGCTCGAAGAAATCCCGGTCGAAGAAATCCCAGCGGGCGATCCCATAGCAGGAATTATTGAAAAGTATGAAGAAAACATACTTACACTCAGGACTCCGGAGGACGATATGCTCTATTATTTTTTTATGGAAAATACCCCGATATTAGAAGGGTATTCCACGGAAAGTGCCCATGAGGCAAAAGGAGGTTCCACGATTGCTGTGGGCGATAAAGTTGAGATCAGTTACCGGGGGACACTTGATGATGAAGAACATCCAACTCAAGCTGTGAAAATTGTAATAATCACAGGTGAATAATTTTGCAAAATTATTGTGTATTCACGGTTAAATCCAAAAGAAGCT
>CAMXPV010000087.1 GCA_947245585.1 uncultured Lachnospiraceae bacterium
TTTTAGGAGAAGAAGTAAGTGATGTTTCAGCAAGTTTGATTATTGCACAAATGCTGTTTTTAGAATCCCAAGACCCAGAAAAAGACATTCAATTATATATAAATAGTCCAGGCGGTTCTGTTTCGGCGGGTTTTGCTATTTATGACACAATGCAATATGTCAAATGTGATGTATCAACAATATGTATAGGTCTTGCCGCAAGTTTTGGAGCCTTTTTATTGGCAGGAGGTACAAGGGGAAAACGTCTTGCTTTGCCTAATGCAGAAATTATGATACATCAACCTGCCATTCATGGAAACGGAATTCAGGGACAGGCAACCGATATAAAAATTACATCTGACCATATCCAAAAAAGTAAAAAACGATTAAACACCATTTTATCAGAAAATACAGGAAAAAGTATTGATGAAGTTGCTATTGCAACCGAACGTGATAATTATATGACAGCAAAAGAAGCAATGGATTTTGGCCTGATTGATAAAATACTAAAGAAGCGTTGATTTTGCTCGTATCATTTGCAGGGGAGAACAAATACCTCATCAAAGAGCCGGACATACAGTTACAGAGCCAACAGACTTGTGAGAAATTACAGTTTGTTGGCTCTCTTTATGTAAAAAACTAAGCTGTTTCTCCGTAAACTTTTTTCTATTCCTTGACCACATTTTGACTTTTGGTTTTTATAATGAAAGTCGAATCTAAAACAAGTAGGAGGATAGACGATGCGAAAGCGATTCTTATCACTAGCTATGATTTTTGCTTTGCCCTTTGCTGTGGCGGCCTGCGGAAATTATAACATTGCGGACGAGAATGCCCCGCCTCAAAATGTAGAAGAAGACCCATTCGCCGGGGCGCAGGAGGACGGAGATTTAGGGTTTCTCAGCCATGGGGAAGCCAGTCCCGCCAGAGCGGATGACCAGAGTGTTTTGCCTTATGAGTATCATGGCGGAGAATTTGTCCTGGACTATCAGTTTTCATCAGAGGGGAAATTGGACAGCATTGGCTTCCTGCTTTTTTTGGACGGAAAGCCGCAAGCCTACAAGGTGAACGACACGGGGGCGGCATATGAGTATCTCCACTGCTTCCGGACGTCAGAAAAGCACGAGGAGAAATTTTCCTTTGTGTTCACACCGGACACAGGGAAAAAGGGCGATACCCTGAATATGACGGTCGTGAGCGTCACCAGGCCCGATTTCCAGCCTGATATGAAAGAAACCTCAAGCTATGGCTGGTATCATCAGAGTTTTGAAAGAGTGCTGAAACTGCATTTTAATGAGGATGCTCCGGAAAATGACAACATGAATGGAGAAAGTATAACTGCCTTTCGTGATGTCAGCATTTCAGAAGAAAAAGTCACTTCTTCTTTTATTGAGAATGAGCTTGTGAGAGCAGGATGGAATGACGTTACGATGGATACCTTGGATAACAGTGTCTATTGGACGCTTGTCTATGACGGCGAGGTGGTGTATGACAATATCAACCTTACCGGGAAAGATACGCTTACCGTGCGCTACACCCTTTGTGGAACGCCAGGCGCAAGATATGGCATATCATTTTTCTTAAACCATAAGCCCATATCTTTTGATGGAGCGGTTTCCTGTGATGTCACATTAAGCAAAGGAAATGTGTGGATCATTGAAGCAACCATAGATACCGCTAAGCTGGATGGTTTCAATACTTTTTATGCGACAGCTGTCGCAGCGGACGGAAATTCAGTTACAAGTAAAACAGGTTCAATTTTATTATACAAGGAGGACTAAAAATGAAAACAAAATGGATGTGTATGATACTTATGCTTGCTTTGGCTCTTAATCTGTCGGCCTGCGGAAACAGACAGGAGAATGGGAACAGCTCTGAAAACGGAACCATAAACATGGAGCCGCAATCCGTAGAAGATGATTCATCGGAAAATACCGGAAATGAAAGCAGCGAAATGAACGTGATTGATTTGCGGGATAACGGCGCAGATAAAAATATTATGGCGGTCAGCACGGTTAAGGATTCCGCTTTTTCAGGAAAGGTCAGCGGCTGCTATTATGCCGGTGGAAGCCGGATTATCGTTGCGGCGGATAAACTTTATCTTTACGATATGGGGAAAGGCGAAACAATCGCAAGTGCGGATATTTCCATGGGAGATTTATGCGTACAGACCTTTACAGATGGCTACTTTGTTGTGGGTCAGGGAAAGGCTGGCGGCGGAGGCAGTAACGGTTCATTTGCTGCATCAGAAAGCGGCGGTATCAATGGATACATACTGAATAAGGACTTTGCTGTTCAGGATACCATTTCCTTTAGCGGATTATTAAGTGACGATTTTATTGTGCAGATCACAGGGATCGCTATTTCACAGGACGGAAAACAGGTTGCTTTCGGCGGACTTCAGGGGCTTTACCTTTATGATGTTTCTTCCCGGAAGGTTCGTACCCTTCTGAACTATTCCGAAGAAGGCACGGCAGGTAATATGCAGATTGCAACCATGGACAGCCTTACCTTTACGGGGAACAACACTTTAGTCTATGTAGGCATGGCTACAGATACCTCCATTGGCGGGGATGGGGTCAGTGTTTATGGTACAGTATCCACAGACAGTGGAAATCTCACGATTACCAAAAAGGGGGATTATAAGGTAGATACGGAAGAAGTGCAAAAGGGCGGAAACCTGCTTATTATGCCCCAGAGCTTTGACAAAAATAACGGAACCCTGCTGATGCTTGATACCATATCCAATACAGAAAATACGATGTCGTTCTCAAGCCGCAGTGAGGGAAAAGACGGTGTTTACTGCTCCGGGCAGGGAAAATATGTGGCTACTGCTATTTTGGAGGAAAGCAGTGTTACAATCAACATTTATGATACGGCATCGGGAAAAAGTATCCATACGGAAACCGTTCAGGACAGCAACAGTACCTATTTCCTGCGTGTTCCACAGATTTTGATTTTGGATGAATCCGGCACCTGTATCGTTGTGCTTGGACGGGGTATTGACGAGGTAAGCACCTTGATAACAACCTTTGGCTTTG
>CAMXPV010000088.1 GCA_947245585.1 uncultured Lachnospiraceae bacterium
GATGAAAAAATATTGCATCCAGAGAACAGAAAGCTGAATGAAAAAATGCTAAATCCATTCTTTGTAATCTCAAAAACATTCCTGTTGTTCTCCGCAAATACCTTTGCAATGCTTTCTCCACCAAGCAGGGAAAATAAAAATACAAATATGGAAATCCCCGCTATAAAGCTGAAACAAATACGGACGGTCTTTTTTAGCTGTTTTACATTCCCACTCCCATAGTTATAGCTTACGACGGGGGCTGTTCCCATAGAAAAGCCAATATAAAGCGTTGTTAAGAGGAACTGCGAATAGATGAGTACCGTAATCGCCGCCACGCCGTCCTCGCCTAACAGCTTCATCATCGTTATATTAAACAGAAATGTCGTTACGGCAGTCGAACACTGGCTTACCATTTCCGACACACCATTGGAACAGCTTTTCAGCAAAACAGATGCGTCCATGTTAGGCTTGCAAAAGTGCAATTCACTTCTTTTCATCAGAAAAAATATTGTACCGATAATTGACGGTATCATATATCCGATGCCTGTCCCAATAGCTGCTCCCTTGATTCCCATTTGCAGTAAAACGATAAAGACATAATCAAAAACAATATTGGCAATCCCCGCCAGAACAGCAAGCACTAAGCCTAATGTCGGTTTCCCCGCCGTCACAAACAGATTCTGATATAGCACCTGCATCATGTTAAAAGCAGCGAAAATGAGCTGTATCGTCAGATAATCCCTGCAATATGGGAACAATATTTCACTTGCACCCAATCCCCAGATGATTTCATCCAAAAAGAGAAGCCCTGCCGCTGTAATCAGCAGACCGATAACCGCCCCTGCCACGACAATCAATGTGAAATTGCTTCTGGCTTCCCCTGTGTTTCCATTCCCCATTTTCTTTGCAACAACCGCACTTCCTCCTGTCGCAAGCATCGTCCCCAGACCGACAATCAGATTGATGACGGGGCAGACGATATTGATGGACGACAAAGCGTTCGTGTCTACAAACCGTGCGACGAAAATCGTGTCCACAATGGTGTATAATCCCATAAACAGCATCATCACCATGCTTGGGAAAGCAAATCTGATAAGGGATAGGGCGTTAAAGCTCTCTGCTAACGGGTTTTTCTGTGTTTCGGTCATTCCTTGTTTCCCCTTTCCTGCCCGTGTTTTCGGGCATAGAGGTATACCCTTGCGGTATTTCCTCCTTGTTTTTCGGTGGAAGCACGAAACGCTGCGTCGGGTAGCCATATTCCACAAGCAGTTCCCGTTCTGCAAATCCAAGACGGCGGTATTCTTCCCGCCAGCCCGTATCTGCCTTATCGCCTGCACGGTATGTCGTCAACGTAATCTCTTTCCCATAAAGCAACTCGTCTGCCAGCTTATCAAGGAACAGCTTTGTAATGCCGAGATGCCGATACTGCGGATGGACAGCCAGAAAGTCTATGCTGCCTGTGCCTTGCGAAAATCCCATCACGCCAATAGCCATATCGTCATCCCGCAATATCAGAGCCTTTTTGTCCGCAATATACCGATGCAGGTTTGCGGTGTAATCTCCCTTATCCAGACATGGATAGCCGTCAATCGTGAGGCTTACCAGTTCCATCCAGTCATCCACATCTTCGGGCGTGGCAAATGTTATATTGTCTTTTGTCAAATCCATTTTTACAAGCTCCTCCTTCAGATAAATTTCAAGCTGTAACGGGTAGAAGTTTTCCGTTTCCCGAAATTCCGCAGGGGAAGTCTTATACATCGCCTTAAAAATATCCGTAAATGCCTGCTGGCTTTCATACCCGCTCATAAGGGCAATCTCAATAATCGGTTTTGCAGAAAACACCAGAAGTTTTGCCGCTTCTGTAAGCTGCCGCCGTTTTGCGTAGTCGTGGATAGTCAAGCCGACGGTCTTTGTAAAAATCCGATGCAGATGGTATTTGGAATAGTGCAGTGCCGATGCCACCATATCTAAATCCATCTTTTCATGCAGATGTTCTTCGATATAGCGGATAGCCTGTGAAACAATGCGTACTGTCTGACCTTGCATTTTGCGACCTCCTTTCTTCATTTTTGCCCATGCTTTATGGGCATAGAGGTACACCCTTGTGGTGTTTCCTCGTTTTCACCCGCATTTTTTTAACATTACGAAATGTCAAAGCAGGGGTTCAATGAGATATTGTAGCACAAGGAGTTTTCTATCTTTTCATCATTCTTGCTATGTTTTAAATCATCCACATTTACAGCAGTTCTTCTTTCAATGCCCTTATCCATTCTTCGATTGCCTGCACTAATCGAAATTGCTGATGCAGAACCGCCATGCCCGTGGCAGGAATATCGGGGGCGTTTTCTTTTAAATCTACGTTCTCCTCAAGATAGGATTTCAGCACATTGATATTGCTCTCAATGTTATCCAGACATTCCCTCTGCTGTTCCTTTTCCATGCTTTCTAAATTAACGATAACCGCATTAAAATCCAAGAATATGTGAATCGGCTTGCAGGATATTTCAAGCATCAGTTTCTCAAATTCCTCATTTCCTGCATCCGTCAAGGAATATACCGCCTTTTCGGGCATTTTTCCCTCTTTCTCCGTGCGGCTTGTGATAAGCCCCTTTTCTTCCAACTGAATAACCTTTTTATAGATGGATGGTGTGCTGATTTTTACCCATTTTGAAATGTTGCGGTATTCCACCAGTTTCTGAATATCGTATGCACTCAAGGATTCCCGTTTCAACATTCCCAATACAATCAAGTCAATGGTCGCCATTTAAAATCCCTCCTTTTTCTATTGACAACTACTATAAATTATAGTATTATAATCCCTGCAACGCAAATACTATATTTTATAGTAGTATAAATAACACTATTTGTCAAGAGAAAGGAGTTCAAAATGAACAGTCAAAGCAAAAAGATGGAGCTGCTCGGCAGCACATCCATACCAAAAGCACTTTTAGCAATGGGCATCCCAACA
>CAMXPV010000089.1 GCA_947245585.1 uncultured Lachnospiraceae bacterium
CACGCTCTGCACCTTTGCGCCATCCTTGTAATGGGTCGGGTTATCGCCCCGGATCTTCGTGTAAATAGGCGCGGCCGAGAACAGAGCCTCCAGATTATAGTCGTCCAAAAGTCTCATATTCTCTTCAAAATAACTCTTCATGCCACAGATACGCGCCACATAACCGGTATACTTGTAAGCCTGCACGTTCAGCTTGCCAAGCTGGGGCATGATGACATCGCGCATAAAGAAGGAACGTCCCTGCATGTATGCGTTGCTGACAAGATCGATCAGCAATTCCCGCCCAATGACGAATATATTCATGGAAGTGTTCTGTACGCCCTCCGTCTTAGGATTGATGCAAACTTTACGGATGCGTCCCTGCTCGATGTCAAAGGTATAATAGAAAATCTGGTCGTTTGTCGGATAATCCAAAAGCTCCTTTGGCAGTTCCTGCTCGTTGTAAGCAATGGTGATATCCGCATCGCTTTCCTCATGCGCCCGAATCATCGCATTGAAATCAAAGTTGACCACCACATTGGTATCCGCCATAATCACATATTTCTCTTTCTGAGACTTTAAAAATCCCAGGAGATTGGCCAGAGCGCCGGCACGTCCCACATAGGGGCCGCCCACCTGCTTCTCGGCAAAAGGCGGGAAGATATGCAGGCCGCCGTTTTTGCGCACCAGATCCCACTCACGTCCGGACCCCAGGTGGTCCATCAGGGAATGGTAATTCTTGTTTACCACAACGGAAATATTGTCTATGCCGGAATGGGTCATACTGGACAAAATAAAGTCTATGATACGGTAACGGCTGGCAAAAGGGATCGAAGCCATCAGACGCACGCTGACCAGTTCCGGAATCAAAGGATCGTAACTGTTAGGAAAAATAATACCGATTACATCTGTGCTTGATTTTAACATACCGTTTCACCACCTTCCACATTATTTCTGACCATAGCGTTGGGACCGATCACTGCATTCTCTCCTATGATCACATCCGACCCGACAGTCGCTACGCCCTTCTCGTCATCGGTAGGCATGGAACCTACCACGGCATTCTCACCGACCGTCACGTTTTCCGCCACAATGCAGTGTCTCACAACCGCGCCCGACTTGATCGTCGTGCCGCCCATAACGACCGCATCCTCCACAACCGCGCCGGCTTCCACCTTCACGCCGCCAAAAAGGATGGAGTGCTTAACCGTGCCTTTGATCCGACAGCCGTCGGTGATCATGGCATTTTCCACAACCGCGCCCGCATTGATCTTATGCCCCGTCATACCGGTGTTGCGGCTGTAAATTTTCCACCCCTCGTCAAAGAGGTTAATACCGCTGTGTTCCGGATCGAGAACCTCCATATTTGCCTCCCAGAGGGAAGAAATGGTTCCCACATCCTTCCAATATCCGCTGAAGTGATACGCGTACATCTGACGGTTATCGCGAAGCAGATTCGGAATAATGTTATTGCCAAAATCATTCTCCGAATCCGGGTCCGCCTCGTCCTCCTCCAGATACTTTTTCAGGATATCCCAGTTAAAGATATAGATACCCATAGAAGCCAGATTGGACTTCGGATTTTTCGGTTTCTCCTGAAATTCCGTGATCTTGTCATTCTCGTCCGCTACCATCAGGCCGAAGCGGGATGCCTCATCCCACGGCACTTCCATAACGGCAACGCTGAATTCCGCGTTCTTCTCCTTGTGGAATTCAAGGAAATCGCTATAGTCCTGCTTGCAAATCTGATCGCCCGAAAGAATGATAACGTATTTCGGGTCATAGCGCTCAATAAATGAAATATTCTGATAAATCGCATTCGCCGTGCCCTTATACCAGTCTGACCCGTGTGCCTTCTGATAAGGCGGCAGTACGTGCACCCCGCCATAGAGACGATCCAGATCCCATGGCTGGCCGTTGCCCACATATTCATTTAGCTCCAGCGGCTGATACTGGGTCAGAATGCCCACCGTATCTATGCCGGAATTGACGCAGTTGGAAAGCGGGAAATCAATGATTCGATATTTACCGCCAAAAGGAACTGCCGGTTTTGCAAGCTTATCTGTCAGCGCGTAGAGGCGGGAGCCCTGTCCGCCGGCAAGAAGCATCGCAATCATTTCTTTTGCCATAATACGATTCCTCCTATTTTTCTTGATATTAAAATTATATTACAAATAAGAAGATTTTTATAGAAAAATTGTAAAATTTATGTAAAAAATATATATTTGGCTTTAGAAATTGTGCACCATGCACAATCCCTTGCTGCTCACGAAGACATCAGCTGATCCAAATATTCCAACAGTTCTTTCGCCTCTTCCTCTGTAATTCCTTCCCGGCAGCGGCCGCAAAACTTTCTGTATTTACATTTTTTGTCGTAACACACGATTATCCCCAGACATTTTAAATAGAGCCACAGATGAATCCAACTTCCAATCATAACAATCACATGGAACGCGATCCACAAAACCATACCGTATCTCTCCCATATTTCTGCCATTTCCTTCTCCTTCCACCTATCTATTTGTACAGTATATAATTATGAAGTATATATATACTAATTGTCTATATTTAAAGTATTTAACTGCAAAATCTCTGTATATAATATTCCTATATAGGAGAGTTACAAATATGAAGTATATACACCTGCGTATCATGGAATTACTGGAAGAAAAGAAAATCAGTAAAAACAGAATTTGTAAAGATCTGGATTTGCAAAGAGGAAATTTTAACCGCTATTGCAAGGATAATTTCCAACGCATTGATGCAAATTTGATCGTGCGATTATGTGAATATCTAGATTGTGAGATTTCAGACCTTCTAGAAATACGGGAAAAATGACAACAATAAGGAGCGGCAAAACCGCTCCTGCAGACTGTCAAAAAAGGTCAGCAAAAGCTGGCTTTTTTTGATATAATAAAATCAG
>CAMXPV010000090.1 GCA_947245585.1 uncultured Lachnospiraceae bacterium
TGCGATAAATTGATTTTCTCATTTTCATCTATCGGCTCATGCGGCAGCATATAGACTGCATTTGGATTGACTGTAAAAGTTTCTAATTTTTTCATACTTCCACCTTACCTTTCATCACGGCTGTTTCGTCTGCGTTCCAGTTTTCTGTTGTATTCATAAAGCAGCTTCAGAATCGTGTCCGTCATCTGTTTTTGCGTAAAGTTTTTCGGGAAAAATCCCTTTAAATCCTGTACTTTAAAGCTGATTCGCTCGGTCTGGTTGGCTTTTTCCTCCGACATGATTTCATAAATACCGTCCGAGGAAAGAGTATTCTGCTGAGCCTGTTTCTTCATGTGGATACTCTGTGCGTGGGATGGTGTGCAGTCGTTCAGGCTCATTGCGTCAAGCAGTATTTTCTGCTGTTCTTTGGAGAGGTAGGACAGTTCCACGGCGGGGCTGAGTGCGATAATGCCTTCATCAACTTTGTCAAGCAGTTCGGGGATAAGGTAAGTCAGACGGATATAGCGGAACACTTGGTCACGGCTCTCATTCTGTGATTTTCCTATTTCGGCGGCGGTATCTGACTTTGTCGCAGCTTGCGACAAAGTTAAATCCGTTCTCCTGCCCTGTGCTTTCATTGCATCCATTTTCATTTTGTAGGCAAAGGCTTTTTCGCTTGGGAGCAGCCTTTCACGGTGCAGGTTGCTGTCTACAACCGCAATCATCGCTTCGCTGCGGTCAAGGGGATAAATTAAGGCTGGAACTTCGGAAAGCCCTGCTTTGACGGCGGCATGTAAACGCCTGTGTCCGCTTATCACTTCATATTCATCTGTGCTTTCAATTGCTCTTACAATCAGTGGGGAGATAATGCCTTGCTGTCTGATGCTTACGATAAGATTGCCCATATCTTCATTATCCAGTACCTTAAAGGGATGTCCCTCAAAAGTACGGAGTTTATCTACTTGGATATTCGCCGCCTTTTTCTTCGGCGGGGTATTGGTTTTAATTTTGCTATTTGTCATCGTGCATACCTTCTTTCCTTATTTTTGGTTATAACAGCGGTTTCCGCCTGCCGTTCGGCTTCAATTACCTCTTTCAGCTTCGGTATTTTTTCAAGGACTGCTTTTGCAAGGGACAATTCCGCCCGCAGAGGTTTTATCTTGGCGGAGATTTCTCTTGCCGCTTTGTTCAATCCATCATCTTTTTTGTGGCGGTTTCGGTTGTAAATTGACTGCCGTTCTTTTTCCAATGCGCCGATTTGCTCCCGTTTTTCTCCGATAAAAGAAACAAGCTCCTGCGGGGAATCAATGTTGTTTTTACATAGGAACTTGTATTCTTTCAGCGTTTTATCTAATTTTACGATTTCCTGCCGCATGGTGGGGGAGAGTGGGCGGGGAGTTTCGGGGGCAATGTTGTTTCCCGTAACCAGCCTGCAAAGTTCAATCACAAGGGAAAAAAGTATCTGTATGCCGTCCATGCGCTGTATTTTACGGTACTCGATTTCAAGCGTAAGGAGCGGCGTATATTTCGGCTTGTGGAATGGGACATAGCCGACATGCCGCTGGTTGTCAAGCAGTTTTGCCCTGATTGCTTCGGGCGTGTATTCTTTTCCAAGCCGGTCTAAGCGGACTGCCCTCTGCCAGCCTGTCCCTTTTACGGAATAATGGGCGAAGTTCTCATCACGGCAGATTTCATAGTCCATATCCTTTAAACGGATTTCAAATGCCTTGAAGTTGGCGGACTGGGCAAGGGCGGCGTCAATATCCGCTTTTAAAATCTCCCGATGTGACAGCCCGCCGTTTTGTTTCCGCCAGTATTCTTTTTTGCTTCTGCCGTAAAACTCTGCGTCTTTCAAGATGCTTTTCCCATGTTCCAAACATACAGAGTCGGAGATTTCACGGAGTTTATGGTGGTCGGAGATATGGTTTTCAAATTTCCTGCCCGTCTTAAAGGATACGGAATTTACAACAAAATGATTATGGACATTGTCTGTATTAAGGTGTGTGGTAACAACAATTTCATACTCGTTTCCCCACATCCGCTTTGCGGTTTCCATGCCGATTTTGTGCGCTTCTTCGGGCGTGGCTTCGCCGGTCTGGAAGCTCTGGTACCCGTGGTACGCCACATTGCCGCCTGTTTTCCCGAAGCGTTTTTTCGTTGCCGTCATACGCTCATACGCCCGCTTTGCATTGCAGTTGATGCCGCTGACATACATACGCTCATCGGTCTTTTTATCGTTGGATACATACTGTAAAGCGGTGTACAAATCGCTGTCCACATACTTTTTGTCTATGGTTTTATCGGGATTTTCCGCATAATCAATCACTTCCTTCAGCCTGTCTTTGACAGGCCAGAAGCCGGTGGTAGCCATTTACACCACCAGCCTTTCACGTTTTGGCAGTATCAGTTCTTCGGTAATACTGTCAATGAGTCTAATAATTTTTTCTTCCGTATCCGCTGTAATTTTGCCTTCGACAGCGATACAGAGTTCGTCCAGCTTATCATTAAAAGAGAAAAATGCTTCGGGCAGGGCGGCTCTTGGCATATACCCCAAAGCACGCTGGCGGAGATACTCTGACACGGAAAGCCCGCACTTTTTGGCGTTCTGCTCAATGATGTTTTTCTCTTTTTCGCTCACACGGATAAATAAATTTTTGTTCTTGGCTTCGTTCATAACATCAGTCCTTTCTTGGATTTTTGAGGGGATTGGGGTATTCCCCAAAGGGCAATCGGCTCATAAAGCCGGTTGGGGCGGAAACTGTCAATACAGTTTCCCTGCTTGCTGCGGTATGCGACACTCTTTCTGCCGCATAC
>CAMXPV010000091.1 GCA_947245585.1 uncultured Lachnospiraceae bacterium
CAACTCTGCAAAAGGCGTTAAATGTGTATTCGATATGCTCCTTGTATGCTTCTGTACAAGGCATGGTAATTCCCCCTTTCCTACTAAGTGGCAGTTAAGATTTTAATGATAGTAAGGGGCGGCAGCATTTTTTGCTGTCGCTCCTTGACTACCCAGCAGCAAAGACAGACGGGGCTGTCAACGGCGGGCGAAGCCCGTTCATCTTGACCGTTGACTGGCTCGTCTGTCTTTGCTATTTATCAATTTTTCGTAACAGAATACTACACATAACAGTAGCTAAAATAAAAATCAAGAGCAGTGGCAAAAGGCTTTCAAATTTAAAAGCATTTTCCGCCAGTAGTTTATATCCCCATGTAGCCGGAAATAGTTTTCCTATTGTTTCAAACGTTTTTGGAAGTAGTTCAATAGGAAACATAATTCCAGAAAGCATGGTTGACGGCAAAAAAACAATAATAGAAAACATAGAAGTTTTTGCCTGGTCTTTTACTGCCAAACCAATTATGCTGGCAATACTTAATGATACTGCAATAAAAACAGCGAGGCTGATGAAGTACATACCCGGATTTTTTGGTATTTCAGCGTTAAAAGCCAGTGGCGCAGCAATATATAAAATAATGCTCATGAGGAACAAATGAATATACGCTGAAATGTTTGTTAAAGCAAGACCTAATATTAACGGAACACCATTTGCTTTATAGACTTTTTTAATATCACTGCTGTAAATTTCAACAAGAGAGGGCGGCAGACCAATCAACGCCCCCATTGTCACACCAAATACAGTCATGGACTGAATAAGCGTATATCTCGCTTCCGGCATGACTGATGTAAATATACCGCCCATAATTACAAAGAACAAAAGAGGTACGATATAGCAGGTTATAAGTAATGTCTTACTCCTTATGTCTAACTTCCATTGTAAAGAAACTCCGTATAAAAAAGCTCCCATTGTTACTCCCCCTTTGCAATTTTTATAAAGTGCTGTTCCAGTGAACCACGGTCTATCTTAATATCTGTGATAGTTTCTCCTTTTTCCTTGTACTGCATGAGCAGCGAAAGTAGGGAATTTCCGATATTTTCCGATTCATAGTTTTCAGTCCTGTTTTCCGTTTGGATTGTGATATTATAATGCTTCCCGATTGTATCGCCCAGTTGCCCGACAGTCCCGATAAAGGCAATTTTGCCGCCGGAAAGAATAGCAATCCGGTCACACAAATTCTCAACTTCTGCCATATCATGGCTTGCTAATATGATTGTCTTTCCGATTGCTTTTAACTGACGGATTTGTTCATGTAAAGATATTTGCCCCTCAACGTCAAGTCCTGCTGTTGGTTCATCAAGAAACAAAATGTCGGGATTTCGTGTTAATGCAAGCGCCAGATGGAGCCGCCGCTTTTGCCCGGTTGATAATTGATAATAAGGCTTTTTTGAAAGTTCATAAATACCAAGAGCGTCAAGCGTTGCTCTGTCAAGAGAGGTCTTATTCCATTTAGCAAACAGCTTTACAGCTTCCAGTGCTTTAATGTATTTCGGCAAAGAAGCCGATTGTAATTGAATGCCCATGATTCCATTTATAGTAATGTTTCCGCTGTCATATTTTCTTAAACCCTCGATACATTCAAGCGACGTGGTTTTTCCAGCTCCATTCACGCCGAGCAGAGCAAAAATTTCTCCTTGTTGTATATTAAAATCTAAACCTTTCAGCACAATGTGAGTTCCATAACTCTTTGATAAATTGCTGATTTTTATAGCTTCATTCATTCTGTTTCCTCCTTAAATGGGTCAATGCCTAAACGGGAAAAATAAACACCTAATGCTTGTTCAACATATCCGTTCGCAATATCCTGGGCTACTTTCCATTTATGGTCTGCATTCTGAAACTGCCCTAATTCAATCAGTCTGGGAAGCATACTCATATCTCCGCCAGTGAAATCCATAATCATATCCCAATAGGCTTTTGCAAAATTCTGTGTCTCATCACTATCCGCAGGAATATTCGCATTTTGAAGTCTTATTGCTTCGTTTTGAAGCTGCATGAAAGTGTTCACAAATGCCGTTCCGCTATCTTTGTCAAAATGGTTGCGGATATGGTCAAGCGTTTGGTCGTCAAAATGTTTAATCAGCCAATAGAAATCGTTTTTCATTTGCAGATTAACAATAATATCCGCATATTTTTTGAAATCAACTGATTGCATTTGAAGGACTTCTTCCCGCAGCACCTCCAATTCTCTCAACGATTCAGACAGACTTTCTATTTTCCGTTTGACAGTGACTGCCTGCTCCATTAGAACATCAGCAATTTCATCTGGTGTATCAAGCAGAATCAGTCGATTTTTTATGTCGTCCAAAGAAAATCCCAAATGTTTGAGCGATAAAATCTGATGAAGTTTTACTATGTCTTTATCTGTATATAACCTACGCCCCCCTTCACTCATGGCAGAGGGGGAAAGCAAGCCCTCTCTGTCGTAATGTTGTAATGCCCGTACAGTAACGTCCATTTTTCTTGCAATTTCACCAACGGTCATATAACCTTGTGGTATCGCTTTATGTTTATCCATGTCACACCTCCTCGAATAGTATATCTCATTACGTTGCGTCACAAGCAAGTGCTTTTAAGAAGATTTAAGAAAAAATACGGAATAGTGGGCTGCTGGCGGTCTATCTGTTGTTTTCAGTTGCTTGCTTCTTTACCGTACATGAGCATTCGCGCCAGGGTTGTCATTGCCGTA
>CAMXPV010000092.1 GCA_947245585.1 uncultured Lachnospiraceae bacterium
ATCTGGCATTATGCGCTTCGGGTACTCCCGCCCAGTTGCATAAATTTATTTCTTCGCTGGAGAATGGAATGTACAGCCGTGTGGCTTTCTATGTGGGGCAGGCCCCTTGGGAATATAAGTCTGCCAATCCCGGCAAGGACCGGCTGGATATGCGCGCTTATTTTAAAGGGATGAGCGAGGAGCTGCTGCGTATGTTCATCTTTCTCTCCGGATCGCCTACCGAGGTGGTCTTCACCGAGGAACAATGGAAAGAGCATACGGAGCGTTTCAGGACGCATCTGCGTGAGGTAGTGGCGGAAGATGATGATTCTCCGGGTGCCATTGTGCTGCGCCACGGACTGATGATGTCTCGTATTGCCATGGTGCTGACTGCATTGCGCAAGTGCGAGCCGCAATGGAATACATCGGAGTGGGAGTGTTCGGATGAGGATTTCCATACGGCCATGCAGATAGTGGATGTGTTGCTGGAACACAGTTTGCTGCTTTCCACTTCCATGGATGATACTGCCGGAAGAATCAGGCCGGTAAAGTCTTTTTTCAAATTGCGTCCTGTCTTGAAGAAAATGCCGCGTGAATTTACCTATTCGGAACTGATGGCGGCTGCCAATGAAGCCGGGTTGCCTACAGCATCCGTGAAACGCTATTTGTTGCGTTTGGTGTATTATCAAATAGTTGAGAAAGAGGATGGTAAATATAGAAAGACCGGTAAGTCTTGGCCTAAATTGCCGCCTAAGTGAGCCTTGGGCCTTGTGAGCCTTGAATACAGCTGAAAAAGTTCCTGTTGTTTTCAAAAAACAACAGGAACTTTCCGGTAAAACAACAGGGCGTTTTAAAAAAAGAACAAGGTCTTTCGAAGTAAACGATAGGTTCTTTTGGAAGCGTATGCCCTAAGGCTCTCCCAGATGCTTCACGATGATTGCCACTTCATGCTTCAGAAAGCTGTGGCGGAATTTGTTGTAGCCTGCTTCGTTTAATTCTTCCTGTAGCGGCATGTTTCTCCGCATCCAGCGATATAGGGTTTGCAAGGCTGCCGCAGCGGTTCGCCCGGGACTATATAGTTCCGCCAGTTCCGCTTTGTCATACGCTTTGATGATGAATGTTTTTTCTTCTTGGTTCATGTTCTTTTATTGTTTTGATTATAGAGTAAAGATACACAAAATGTTCTTGTTTTCCTACTCTGCCTGTAAGTTATTCTCGACATTTCCCGACAATCTCCTACGCTTCTCTACAAATGTCTACACGGGGTTTACGCTTCATCGTATCTTTGTGGTGTAATCAAAAGTCAATCATAGCCGGCTTAGCGATTGACGGTTGATTGTCAGTGTGTTTCTTGAACTAAAAGTCTTAATTTTTAATTTTGAAAGTATGGGAAGAACAGTTTCTTATTCGGTGGTGAAGCGTAATAATCCGCTTGACCAGGATGCGGCGCCTAAGTTTTATGCGCAAGCTCAGGCCAATGGCCATGTGGAGATTCGCGAAATGGCGGATCGTATTCAGAAGACCTGTACGGTGACGCGTGCGGATGTAATGGCGGTGCTTGTTGCTTTGGAGGATGTGATTATGGAGGCTCTGGAAGGGGGCGAGATTGTAAGGCTTGCCGATCTGGGCACTTTCCAGATAGGTTTGAGTGGAAAAGGTGCGGAAACGGCGGATGCGTATGATGTGTCGATGATTAGAAAAGCACGTATCAATTTCCGTCCGAGTATTGCGCTAAGCGGTATTCTGGCAGCACTGAAATATACGAAAGTGGATAAATTGCCGGTGAAAACGAAGGAGGAGCAAAAGCCTGCTTAAGTAGAGGTCGGACAAATGTTTAATTTTAAAAAAAAACTGTAGTATGAAAGGTAAATCTTTTTGGAACACTATTTTGAAAGTGGTGATTGCAGTAGCTACGGCTATTGCGGGTGTAGTAGGAGTCAGCTCGTGCATAGGGGGATGAGGGTGATTAATCTGATTGTGGTCCACTGTTCCGCCACAAGGGCGGACAGGGACTTTACCGAACAGGATTTGGAGGTGTGTCACCGCAGGCGTGGAATGAACGGGCCCGGATATCATTTTTATATCCGTAAGAACGGGGATATAAAAACGACCCGCCCCATAGAGAAAATCGGGGCGCATGCGCGTGGGTATAATGCACATAGTATCGGGATATGCTATGAGGGGGGAATCAGCGAGCGAGGCAGGCCGGCGGATACGCGGACGGTGTGGCAGAAACATTCGTTGCGTGTACTGGTCAGGACGTTGCTGGTGGATTATCCCGGTTGCAAGGTTTGCGGTCATCGGGATTTAAGTCCGGATTTAAACGGAAATGGCGAGATAGAGCCTGAGGAATGGGTGAAACAGTGTCCCTGTTTTGATGTTTCGAAAGAAAAGTATAGTAAATAATATTTATATATTAAAACGTAATAAGACTAATCCTCTTCTTAATTTGTTAAATTGTTAACATTTTGGAAAGAGGATTAGTCTTGTTTTTCTATGTAATTAATTTTGATCACTGCTCCTGTTTTGTCCAAAAAAATATCCCGAGACCAAGGCCTCGGGATTGCATGATTTGAAACAAATTTCTTATTCCCACTCGATAGTGGCATTGGGTTTGGGCGACATGTCATAACATACGCGGTTCACATTCTTCACTTCTTTCAGAATACGGTCCGTGATTTTCATCAGAATAGGCCAGT
>CAMXPV010000093.1 GCA_947245585.1 uncultured Lachnospiraceae bacterium
GGCTGTGTTGGAAAGTAGAAAAGGATGCTTTGGAAACCATCAAAGACAGAAAAATCGTTCATTTATTTATATCACCGGATGAGGTTATGCCGCTTCGGAGCAGGAACCGAATGTGATAAGGGGGAGATTAGATGCTGAAATGTGCAATCGTATATACGACATTGAATGATAACACACGCCGCTTAGCGGAATCTATGTATGCTGCGTTAAATCCCGGAGAATGTATCTATAAAGGTAAACCATGCGCACAGGCGTTATATGCGGACGTTATATTCTGGGGGAATAATGCAAATATTCAAACGCCCGAAATTAAAGCGTTTATGGAGCGTGCAGAAGGGCATATTGTTGTGCCGTTTGGACACACCTGTTTTGGCGGTGGTAAAGACATGTGTGCGATTGGAGCATTTGCACGTAATGTTATGGATCGCGCAGCGCGGATCAAAGAAAATTCCGTCAATATTGTTAAGGGTTAATTTTTTGAATACGGAGCGATCAGGTTTTGAATGAAAAGAGAAGAGGCTGTCTCAAAATGATTTTTCAAATCATTGCAGGAGACGGTCCCTGTTTTTTACAGAATTGGCTCGATATATAATATTATTGTTTTTTTGAACTTATAAAAAAGTATAGCAAAGCAGGAGGAGCCATGCTCTTCCAAAATTTGGTGTGTATAAAATTTGTTTTTGGGCTAAACCGCTGACGGAACAATTAAATGGCTTCCCAACCGATCCGTTTGGATTTTATGATGCAGCTTCAAAATATTATACGCCATTGCCAGAATGTACCATTCTGTGGATACCACCTCAATCCCGCGGAGCAGGAACCTGCGAAAATCCAGGTCTTCCTTGGTGTATGCAAATACGCCCTCTGCTTGAATGGAGCGGTTCACGCGCAGGAGGATGCCTTCCTCTGTGGATATCTTTTCCTCCATCTGATCCCGCTGGGCTGCAAAATACTTAGAAACCTCCAAACGTTTGGTACGATCTTCCAACGGTGTTTTGCAGCGCTTGTTTTGACGAATGCACTTATCTTTGCACGGGCAATCCGCGCAATTTTCACATTGGTAAACCGTTTTTTCGATCGGAAAGCCGCTGCTGGATTTCCGCTGCTTCACTTCTGCCACGCAAAGCTTGCGGCCCTGCGCACAGGTATACGTATCCGACTGTTCGTCATAAGCCATATTTTCCCGGCGGCCGATATCGGTTTTATATTTCCTGGTTTTTCGCTGCTCGTGATTGGAAGGCTTTACGAACAGGGACAGCTGTTCGTGGGACTCACAGTATTTATAGTTTTCTTCACTTTCGTAGCCGGAATCTACCACAACTCGCTGGATATCATAGCGGCTCTGCAACTTGTCCAGAAAAGGAATGAATGTCTGAGCATCATTCCGATCCTGCGAAACATAGCAGTCCAGAATATAACCGCTTGTCGCTGCTGCATTCACATTATATCCCGGTTTTAACTGTCCGTTTCGCATGTGGTCTTCTTTCATGCGCATAAAAGTAGCGTCATGGTCGGTCTTGCTATAACTGTTCCTGTCTCCGCAAATATGGATTTTTTGATTGTACTCCTTCTCTTTCTCCAGCCATTTCTCTACAGCTTCCAGGGCTTTTTGCAGCGCCGGTTTGCGATGTCCCTTCCCACAGACAAATTTCTCTTCCCGCTGTAATTTCATCCGGCAAAGCCGCTTTCTCAATTTCTTGAGCCAATGCGCTTTTATTTCCGACGGAATATGACATTTTATCCCAAGCTTCTCCAGCAGTCCGGGGAGTTCTTTTTGCATCTTTTCATGCAGTTTTTCCCGATTTTTTTCCGTTGCTTTCTTCCATACAAAGGTATATCGATTGGCGTTGGCTTCTATTTTTGTGCCGTCTATAAACACCGCGCCATCCGCCAATGAAATCTCTCCGATTTCCATGAGTCCCTTCACCAACTGCTGCATCAGGTCTTCGATCGCATTCGGTAAATAGTGCCGCCGAAATCTCGATATCGTATTGTGGTCCGGCGCCCTTTCCCCTTCCAATAAATACATGAAATTTATATTTTCCCGGCAGGCCTGCTCTATTTTTCTTGTACTGCGGATCTTCCGCATGTTGGCGTATACGATCACTTTGAACAGGATTCGCGGTGGATACCCGATTCTCCCAAGTTCGGAGTACGCTGCCATTAATTTTGTGTAATCCATCTCCTCCATAACAGCGTTGAGCAGTCTCACCGGTTCGTCCGACGGTATTAGTATTTCTGTGTCCATCGGCAATACCAGTTGATTTCCTGTGTTCAGTATGCTATAATCTTTTTGTATTAATTGTTGTTTATTCATACTTCAATTATACAACAAAGGCCAGCCTTTTCCAAGGCTGGCTCTTTATTTTTTTGGGGCTTTTATCGAGACAGCCCCATTTTTTGTTGATATAACCGGGGGGATCAGGCAGCTGTGCCGTTCGTTTTTTTCCCGTACTACATTTTGCCGCCGAAGACAGGGAAAAAGCCGTGTTCCCCATAGTCCTTGATTTTTTCCACATTTTTGAGGATATCCATATCTTCCTCGGAGATCACGAAATCCACTTCGGCGTTGGTTTTCATGTGTTCCGGGTTGGCCGTTTTCGGCAGCACGATCATTCCGAGCTGGATATCATAGCGGATGCAGAGCTGT